>NZ_JBITLU010000029.1:0-80226 GCF_044465525.1 Nonomuraea sp. NPDC049646
GTTGGTTCTTCTTGGTCGTTGAACCCTTTACCGGAGACCTCTCTGCATGTCCGGCTTCGACACGCCGTTGATCAACACTTCGAAACAGGCCCTAGGGCCCGGGACGGGAACGGGCGACGGCCAGGGTGAGCGCGGTGACGTGCTCGGCGAGCGCCGCGACCAGCGCGGGCGGATTGCAGACGGTGAAGGGCCAGGGCAGGCCGGTGAGGATGCGCGCCATGGCTGGCAGGTTCTCCGCGCCGCTGACCAGGAGCACGCCGCCGCCGGGATGGGCGTGCAGGTCGCCGAAGGTGGCCGGCAGATGGTCGCGGGCGGTGTCCAGGTCGGTGTCGAGCCATACCTCGGTGCGGTGAGTCCAGGCGCCGAGCGTCAACGTGCGCAGCACGTGGGTGACGGGATCGAACCCCTCGGGCGGGATGAACCGGCCGGGCAGTTCGGCGGCGCCGCTGATTCTGTCCAGGCGGTACATGCGGATGGCGGCGCGCTGATGGTCGTGTCCCACCAGGTACCAGCGGCGCGCGTGCACGACGAGCCCGTACGGGTCCACCTCGCGTGCGCCGCGGGTGTGCTCGATCCGGACGGTGTGCCGCGCGTGAACGGCCGCGGCCAGCATCAGGGCCAGGTGCGGTTCGGGAGTCAGCGGGCCCGCCGTCGCCGAGGTGGCGGCGATCAACGCGGTGACGCGCCGGCGCAGCGGCGCGGGCAGGACGCGGTTGAGTTTCACCAGCGCCCGGTCGGTGGGGCCGGGCTCTCCCGCCTGTCCGTGCTGCTTGCCGGTGGCCAGCGCGACCGCGACGGCGACCGCTTCGTCGTCGGCGAGCATCAGGGGCGGCAGGCGCACGCCGCGGGCCAGCCGGTAGCCGCCGTAGCGTCCGCGGACGGACTCGACGGGGATGTCCATGTCGCGCAGGGCGGTGATGTAGCGGCGGACGGCGCGGGCGTCGACGTCGAGGCGCCGGGCCAGTTCGTCGGCGGGCACCAGGCCGCGCTCTTGCAGGATCTCCAGCAGTGCCAGGACGCGGATGGCGGGACGGGACACGGCCGCGATCTTAATGAGGGCAGAAAGCGTCCACAATCCTCCCTAGCCTTGCGCCGGCAAGAAGTCGATCGAAAGGAGTCGACCCGGTGTCGACCATGGTTCTTGTCGGCGGTTCGTTCCTCGGCGCATGGGCCTGGGAGCGCGTCACGCCGCTGCTAGCTGCGTACGGCCACCAGGTGCATCCGTTGACGCTCACCGGTTTCGGCGACCGCGCGCATCTGGGCTCGTCGGACACGACGCTCACCACGCATGCGCGCGACATCACGGCCGCGATCGAGTACGCAGGGCTGCGCGAGGTGGTGCTCGTGGCGCACTCCTACGGCGGAGCCCCGGCCACGGTCGCCGCCACCACGATCTCCGGACGGATCGCCCGGATGGTCTACCTTGCTGCGATGCTGCCCGAGCCGGGCAAGAGCCTGTTCGACAGCACGCCCGCGCCGGTCGTGGAGGCGATCATGGAAACCGTCCGGGACGGGCGGATCCCGGTGATGAGCGACGAGGTCATCGACGCCAACTTCGGCGATCATGGGCTCACCCCCGAGGACCGGGCCTGGCTGCGGGCACGCGGCGTCGGCCAGCCCGTCGGCACCTACCAGGACCTGGCGCCGGCCGACCTGCGCGCGGCGCAGGGCCTGCCCCGTACCTACATCGCCTGCGCGGGCGACCCGGGCGGCCCCCCGCGCATGCCGGGTATGGAGGTGATCACGCTGGACGCCGGGCACTGGCCGATGATCAGCGAACCGGAGTCGCTGGCCCGGGTGCTGGACAAGGTGGCCCGGTCATGATGCGGCCGTACCGGGTGAACATTCCGCAAGAGGCGCTGGACGACCTGGCCGCCCGGCCGGCCGCGACCCGCTTCACCCGCCGGCTGCCCGGCCAGGGGCTCGGCGTGCCCGCCGACCGCGTCCGGCATCTGGTCGAGTACTGGCGCGACGGCTACGACTGGCGCGCGTGGGAGCGGCGGATCAACGCCCATCCGCAGTTCCTGACCGAGATCGACGGGCTTGACGTGCACTTCCTGCACATCCGTTCGGCCCGGCCGGACGCCTTGCCGCTCATCCTCACCCACGGCTGGCCCATGTCGGTCGTGGAGTTCCTCCCGCTGATCGACCGGCTGAGCGACGCCTTCCACCAGGCCGCCTGCGGGGCCGTCATCGATCCCGCTGGGCCTTGCCTGCTTCGCCGACGACTTCTTCCCCTCCATCCGCCCGCTCGCCGAACGCGACCACAGCGCCATCGTGCACTGGAACACCTACGAAAAAGGCGGGCACCATGCCGCGCAAGAGGAACCCCAACTCCTCGCCGACGACCTCCGCACGTTCTTCACCCTCCGCCGATGACGTCGCCCGCAGGCGTACCGGCCGCGGCACCGGTGGCCTTCACCCGATCGGGAACGCACAGCGCATGCCGACCTCGTTCGTCGCCTTCTACCGGAACATGAACCTGGGCCACCCGAACAGCCCCACCCGTGCGGTGCTCGAAGACGCGCTGCGCACCGCGGGGGCGTCGTCGGCACGGTCGTTCCAGACGAACGGGACGGTCCTGATCGAGATCGGCGACACCTCGCCACGTGAGGTGGTGAACCGGGCGGCGCCGCGGCTGCTGGCGGTCAGCGGCTACGACGACGCCGTGTTCGTGCGTCCTGTCGACCAGCTCGCGGCGATCCTTGAGCGCGACCCCTTCGCCGGCATCGGCGACGAACACATCTATCGCGAGACCTTCACCTTCTTCGACGGCGTTCAGGAGTTCGGCGCCCCGCTGCCCTGGACGAACGACCGAGGCGATGTCCGCATCATCGAGATCTGCGGTGGCGTGGCGTTGGGCGTCATCAAGAGGATCGCAACCCGGGTCGGCAGTCCCACCGCCGAGGTGGAGGCGAGGCTCAAGGTCCCCGCCACCACCCGCACCGCAGGGACGGTCAAGCGCCTGGTCATGCGTTTCGCCTCAGCTACGGCGAGCGACAGTGATCGCCCGGCTGCACGTCACCACGGCCCAAAAATTTCGGAAGTAGACTCCCCGGCGCGGGTTCCGAGATGACGCGCTCTGAACCTCGCAGCCGTCCGGATTTGCTTCCGAGATCACGAGGCGCCATCCGGGCGCCCGCCCCACCCGGCTGCCGCCCGCCTACGATGGCGTCCTCGGCGCGTACGCCGCGGCGCTGGAGCGCGCGCGCTGTCGGACGAGACCCGGCGCACCTACCGCTCCCGGGTGCGCATGTTCCTGTCCTGGCCGGCCGATCACACCGCCACCTGTTTCGCCGGTCCTCTCGCCGATCGGCAGGCGCGGGACTGGGCGGTGCGACTACCGGATGTGGCTGCTGCGCGACGGCCCCGCCAGGCGCAGCGGCGTCCACGTCGACTCCGCCCTCACCTCGCTGGACGACTTCCACGTCCGCCGAGGCTTGGGCAAGGCCGACGTCGCCCGTGGCGCGTCGCCGCCGGTGGAGAAGCGCAGCTCGACGGTGGAGGCTGCTGAGCCGATGGAGCCGTCGGCCTTCTCCAGGCGGGCGTCGGTCCTGACTCAACGGCCGGCCTGACGCGTACGGGCCGGGCGCAGGTGTTCCACGGCGGTGTAGGTGCCGTCGCTGTCGGCGAACACCACACCTGAACACTTCGCTGGACCCAGCGGCACGCAGCGCGACCGGGAGCCGGCCTCGTCGCTCGTGCGGCCCTTGGCGTCTTGACACGGCATCCCAGCGGCGGCCGCGTATGGCAAGATCACCTAGCTGAACGGGCGGACGCGGCAACCACGTCGCGGCCGGCGTCGGGGGAAACCGGAGGAAGTCGGGCGATGCGGGCAAGCAACACAGGGCGGATGCGTAAGGCGCTGGTCGCGGGCGTGGTCGTCGTGTCGGGGCTCGGTGCCGAGCCGGCCATGGCCGGTGCCGCTCCCGCGGTGCCGGATTCGGTGGCCGCGGACCCGGCCTGCTCGGGTGGCGTGCTGAACGCCGTCGCCGACGCCGGTGCGAAGGGCGACGGGCAGGCCGACGACACCGCGAGCCTGCAGCAGGCGATCACCACCGCGTACGCCTCGGGACGCTGCCTCTACCTGCCGGGCGGCCTCTACCGCATCACCGGCGGTCTCGACTGGAGCAAGCCCGCCTCCCTCCTCGGCGACCCCGACACACCCGCCATCTTGCGCAGCACGACCAACGCGGCCCTCGCCGACACCACCTACGCCAACCGGTGGGACCGTACACCCGTACTGGACAACGTGGTGTTCGACGGGCTGCGCCTGGACGTCAACAGCCCCTACAAGACCGGGCCGATCATCCGGCGCAGCGTGTTCGTCAACCGCATGGGCGACGGGGAGACGCCCACCGGGGGCGACGAGCAGCAGACGAGCTCGGCCCAGGTCGCCGTGGCTCTCACCAACGTGGTCGGCGCCAAGGTTCAGGACTCGGTCTTCCTGTCGGACCGGCAGGTGGACGGCGGCGCCCCGCTGTTCACCTACCGCACCCGCGACCTGACGATCAGCGGCAACGTCCTGGGCGCCGACCTGTCCTCGACGGCATGGGTGAGCACCTGGGCCGGCGGACGCTCCTGGTCCCAGGCTCCGGCCGCGCGCCTGGCCGAGGTACGCCGCCGTACCGGCCTGCCCGCCGCCCTCGGCCACATCCAGCGCGGCATCAGCATCAAGGGCGACATCAACGCGACCGTCTCCGGCAACATCGTCAACCGCGACCCGCGCAGCCGCGCCAAGAGCGACCACGGCGTGTACGCCTGGGGCTTCGACGGCCTCAAGATCACCGGCAACTGGCTGCGCGGCTGGCCTCAGGACGCCAGGGGCGGGCTCAAGGTGCGCAACGGCACCGGCGCGACCATCGCCGGCAACCTCTTGGACGGCACCGCGCTGCTGCTCTACACCTACGACGTGACCAACGCCCCCAAGGTCTTCCAGGACGTCGTCGTCTGCGGCAACGTCTACGACGTCCGCATGGTCACGCCGGCCGCCGACCACAGCGGGATCATGTACTGGCGCAACTTCCCCGGTACCGGGGCCGAGCAGGCGATCGCCGTGTTCGGCAACCGCTTCCTCGACCCGCTCGCCGGGACCCCGGGCCGCCCCGACGTCTCCCAGGTCGCCGGGGACGCGGCGGCCTTCACCGCGTCCGACAACACCTACGCCGACGGCCGCGCCGTGCCGGTCGTGGGCATGCGCAACGCCGCCCCCACCGCCGACCAGCGCGCCCGCTGCGCCGGGAGCACCGTCCCGGAGCTCTCCATTCCCGATTACCAGGGATAGGAGCCACCCGATCACCTCTTGCGCCCGATGTCCGGAACCGATCGAAGCAGCCAGTCGAAGCGTGCTGCGGGTCGCCGAGCCGGATGCGGGTGTCGTGGTGACCTGCTCGTCCTCGGGCACCGTTCTCACGGACGGGCAGGCGCAACGATCGGATGCCGAGCTCGGCCGAGGCCGGCTCCGTCCGGGACGTGGGTCCGCCGGCGGCGGGTCGTTTCTCGGACGAGCAGGCGCTGAGGCCGGTGGCGGTGACCGCGGTCAGCTGACCATTGGGGGCAGCGCGACCGACAAGACCGTCCTGGCGAACGCCGTCTCCCGTGAGGTGGAGATGTCGTCGGCGAACGGCGCGAACCCGCAGTCGTCACAGGTGCCCAGCCGGTCGGCGGGCAGGTGGCGGGCGGCCGTCACAGGACGTCGGCAATCGCCTGGTAGGAGCAGCCGAATCGCGGTTGTGCCGGTACGCGCCCAGACTGTCCCGGAAACCGGCCGATGCCGCTTGGCAAGTCGGTGCCTTCGGTCGGGTGGGTAGGTCGCGTCCTCTCCTCGAGCGCTCGCGGCTCGCGCTGATTGAAGTATCAGGCCGATCGGCCTACCCTCAGTACATGCAGCCTGAGAGTAGGCCGATCGGCCGAAAGCGAAACCCCATCATCGAAGAAGCCCGCCGGAGACAGATCATCGACGCCGCCATCGAAACGGTGGCGAGCGTTGGCTATGCGCAAGCATCGCTGTCGCGGATCGCGCAGCACGCACACATCAGCAAGAGCGTGATCTCCTACCACTTCGCCGGCAAGGACGAGCTGCTGGACCAGGTAGTCCAGCAGATCTACGACGACACGTGGGCCTTCATCCAGGCGCGACTCGAAACCGAGACGACCGCAGCCGGCAAGCTCCGGGCCTACATTCAGGCCAACCTCGACTACCTGCGATCGCATCGCTCTCGTGTGCTGGCGGTGGGAGACATCGTCGCCAGCCACCGCGCAGCCGACGGCACGCCGCGCTTCGCGACGACCACCGACGAATCGGTCATCACGCTACTGACCGGCATCCTGCGCCAGGGCCTGGATGACGGCGAGTTCCGGGACTTCGATCCCCAGGTGGTCGCCGTGACCGTCGGCCAGGCCCTCATCGGAGCGCTCAGCCAGTGGGCGCTGGACCCCACCGTCGATCTCACCGCCTATGCCGTCGAGCTGACCACCCTTTTCGACCGTGCCACCCGGAAGTAGGAAAACTTACACATGGGCCTGACCCACAAAGGCGTCAACTACGACGTCGGCACGAACTATCTTCCCGGTGGCGCCCTCTCCCGGGACGTGTGGCGGCCCGATCTGATGCGGCAGGAGATCCGGGCCATCCGTGACCAGCTACACGCCAACTCTGTCGGCATCTACGGCACCGACCTCGACCGGCTCGTCCAGACCGCGACAGTCGCGCTGGAGCACGGGCTGCACGTATGGCTGCAACCCCGGCTGATCGACGCCGGTCCGCGCGAGATGCTGGACCATCTGGCGCGAACGGCCGAAGCCGCCGACCTCCTCAGGAAGGAGTATGAGGCGATCGACCTCAACGTAGGTTGTGAGCTCACCGTCTTCTCCGCGGGCATCATCCCCGGCGCCTCCCACGAGGACAGAAGCGCCAAGCTGGCCTCCCCGCTGTACTGGCCGCTGTTCCCGTGGTTCAACAGGAAGCTGAACCGCCTCCTGGGGAAGGCCGCCGCGGTCGCCAGGTCCGCTTTCGGGGGCCGTATCACCTACGGCTCCGGATTGTGGGAGAGAGTGGACTGGACACCGTTCGACGTCGTGGGCCTGGACTACTACCGCATGCCGTACAACGGTTCCAGGTACGTCAAGAACCTGCGCGGCTTCCACCGGTTCGGTAAGCCTGTGGTCATCGTCGAGTTCGGCTGCGGCGCCTACGACGGCGCCGCGGAGAAGGGCCCCTCCAGCCACGCGATCATCGACCGCGGCGGACCAGCGCCGGTCATCAACGGCTCATGGGCCAGGAACGAGCGTGTCCAGGCCGATCAGATCGCCGAACTGATCGGGATCTACGAGAAGGAAAACGTGCAGGGCGCGTACGTGTTCGAGTTCATCGAGCCGCACCACCCGCACTCCGCCGATCCCCGGCATGATCTCGACATGGCGGGCTACGGCATCGTCAAAGTCATCCAGGACGATGCGGCGGGATCGTATCGCTGGGAGCCGAAAGCAGCCTTCCACCAAGTGGCCCGGCTCTACGGCGGTCAGGCCTGACCACCAGCCCATCGGCCCTCACCGCCGTCGGCGCCGCGCTGGCGGGCGCAACGACGATCACGCCGAGCGACCACAGGAGCATCGCGGCACGCAGCATCGGCAACGCGACCGGGACCGGATGGGCGGGCGGGGCATCGACGAGCAGGGCGGCGAGCAAGTGCGGCAGCGGGCCCAGCGTCGCTCCCGTCACCCCCGTCTCCTCACGCAGTCACGAAGCGCCGCGCGCACCACCCCCGGTGCGCTGGTCACGACTGGAGACCAACAGAAGCCGATCGGCGTCGTCGATGAGGACGACCGCGCTGGGACGCGGAACCGGCCCGACCGACATCCCCTGGGGCGCGGCCATGCTGCGGTTCAAGGGCGGGATGCACGAAAGCTCCTTCAGGGTCGAGACCTGGGCTACCGCGACGAAAACGATCATTCTCCAGGTGTCAGACCTTCGCGCACGCCGACCCGGAGATCACGCCGCCAGTGCGAGTGCGAAACAGCCGGCCGTCCTCTCCGCGCCCGAACGTCGCGATGTGCCGCCGGAGGACGGACACCAGCTCGGGCGGGACGGGGACGGTCCGGGGCTGCTGCACGTCCCTACGCTTCAGACCGCGCTCGTCGCGGGCCCGCCCCGAATCGGTGAAGCGCTCTATCCAGCGGATGCCTCCATCGTGTAGAGGCGGTAGGTGGTCAGGATGTTGAGCCTGTGCAGGTTGCGGCACAGGTGCAGCATCGCGTCCTGGGCCTGGGGCGGCCCGAGGGCGGAGGCGAGCGCCGGGTCGAGGCGTTCGGCCCACGGATCGGTGCAGGTCCGCGTGGTCTCCTCCAAGGTTCGGCCCTGCCGCGTCGCCGTGTGGACCTCCTCGTGGAGCCGTTCGAGGTAGGAGATCAGGGCATCGATGGCCCGGTGGCCGTCGCCGGCGGGGCCGTGGCCGGGCACGATGGTCCGCATCTCGGCCAGCGCCGCCTTCATGGCACGCAGGGTGGCGAGGTACGGCGCGGGTCCGCCCTGCAGCAGCATGTGGGCGATGCCGGCGTGGCACAGCAGGTTGCCGGTCCACGCAGTCCTGACGTCGGGCACGTAGACCACGGTGTCGCCCGGGCCGTTGCCGGGCCCGAAGTGCCACAGCTCAACCGTCCGGCCGCCCAGGTCGACCTCGGCGAAGGAGTCGAAGACGACATCGGGAAGTCGCCAGGTGGTCACCGCGTCGAAGAGGGCCTCGTCGCCGTACATGTTGCCCGATCTGACCTGCTTCTCGAAGCCGAGGTCGGTCATGTTGTCCCGGTTGGCGCGGGAGGAGATGATCACGGTGTCGGCGGGGAAGGCCATGTTCCCGAACGTGTGATCACCGTGGTAGGTCGTGTTGACCAGGTAGCGCAGCGGCCGGTCGGTCAGCTCGGCGGCCAGCGACTGGATCGTGCGCGAGACGCCAGGGGTGATGCCGGCGTCGACCACCAGCGCGGCGTCCCGTCCGGCGATGAGCCCGTTGTTGTCCTTGGGCGCCGGGACGGCCATCAGCGCGTGGACGCCGTCGGCGAGCCGCCTCGGGACGAGCTCCAGACCGACCGGCGACAGGTTGGGCCCGTTGTAGGCCGCGGGCCGCTCGGCGATCTCCCGCTCGGGGATGTGCATGGTCACAGCAGCGTCCCCAACCGCTTGAAGAGCTCGGGAACCTGCTTGCCGAGCTGGGTGCGCACCAGGTGCTCGGCCATCTTCGGCACCCCCTCCAGCTCCAGCCGGAACTCCACCCGGCAGCCGCCGTCGACGTCGCTGACTCGGTACGCCTGGCTCACCCCCGGCTTGGCCTGCGGCGGGGTGTGCAGCGTGAGCGATGCACCCGGCACGTAGCCGGTCACCGTCAGGCCGATCTCGGTGCGGCGGCCCATCACCTTGCGTACCTGCTCGACGTGGACGCCGTCACGCAGCGGCCCGTCCGCCCGCGACTCCAGGACGTCGGCCTGCCATTCGGGGAAACGCGCGGGGTCGGACAGGACGGCGAAGACGGCGGCGGCGGGACGCGCGTACGTCGCGGTGTGGTCGATGGTGATCACGGCCGGCTCCTCAGCAGCTGGGCGGTCAGCGGGTTCAGTTCGATGGGGTCGTCCTCGCCGATGACGACGGTGCCGCCCAGGTTGGTCAGGCGGTCGCCGATGACGGCGTTGGGTTCGAAGGCGAAGGTCATGCCGGGGGCGAGGGGCAGTTCGCCGCCCATCGTGGGCACCTCGAACAGCCGTCCGTAGCGGGCGGCCTCGGGCAGGCGGCGAAGCCCGGCGCCGAACCCGCACACCGGCCCCATGGGGTTGAGCGTGTGCACCAGCGGGTGCACGTTCCAGGCCCCGGCCTCCTCCAGCGGCGCGCGCATGGCCTCGACCAGGTCGCCGAAGGTGTTGCCGGGACGGGCGGCGGCCAGCCCGGCGTCGTAGGCGGCGCGGGCCACCTTGGCGCCCACCTCGATATCGGGATGGACCTCGCCGACGGCGATGGCGACCTGATGCTGGGTCTCCTTCATGCCGAACCGGCAGAACACCTCCGCCATGATCACGTCACCGTCCTCGATGACGCGCGGCGCCTGCGGCCGGTAGGACCAGGCCGGCGGACCCCAGGAGACGAACCCGGGCCCGGAGGAGATCAGCATGTCGGGAGCCGCCAGCCCGCGGCGGAAAGCGGCCGTCATGCCCGCGGCGTACACGTCGGCCTCGCTCGCGCCTGGCCGGGCCGCCTCGACCATCGCCTCGGCCATGGCGTCGCCGGTGGCGGCGGAGTGGCGGACGACGGCCAGCTCCTCTTCCGACTGGCAGATGGTGGCGAACAGGTAGCTGAGCCCGACCGGCTGGAACTCCACGCCGGGCAACTCGGCCAGCACCTGGTTCCACAGGCCGTGCGGCATGATCGGGTTGATGTGGAAGGGCGGGTAGGGGTCCAGACCGAGCACGCCGACCTTCCCGCTCTCCAGGCGGTGCTCGCGCAGGACCTCCACCACCCCGGCCGCGTGCTTGGCGACGCGGATGCGCTCGGGCGGGATCCACAGCTCCTCGCCGCGGCGCAGCGCCTGGATGTGGTCGGCGACCGGCAGGGTCGACCAGGTCAGTTCGATCGGGTCGGCGTCACGGCAGAAGACGACGATCGCGCCGGGGCGGTCGTTGGTGAAGTAGACATCCGGCGCGAAGGGCGCGAGGTCCGCGCACTCGTGCTCGCCGTAGGCGATGAGCGCCTGCACGCCCTCGGCTTCCATGATCTCCCGTGCGAGTGCCCAGCGGCGGTCGCGCTCGGCGAGGGAGTAGGTGGGAACGTTCATGGAGAAGACGCTAGGAACGGCCGCCCTGACGCCGCTTCCGTCATCCTGCTGGAGCCGCCGCGGCTCGCTTAGGTCATCGGGCCCAACGCGGCCAGTTCACCGCGCGAGGAGACGCCCAGCTTGGGGAAGGCTTTGTACAGGTGGTAGGCGACCGTGCGCGGGCTGAGGAACAACTGAGCGCCGATCTCCCGGTTCGACGCGCCGGTGACGGCCAGCCGTACCACTTGGAGCTCTTGCGGGGTGAGCGTGGCCAGCGGGTCGTCGGCCCTGACGCGGCGG
Source organism: Nonomuraea sp. NPDC049646 (assembly GCF_044465525.1). NCBI lineage: Bacteria > Bacillati > Actinomycetota > Actinomycetes > Streptosporangiales > Streptosporangiaceae > Nonomuraea > Nonomuraea sp. NPDC049646. Next base: position 11,094 of record NZ_JBITLU010000029.1, read on the forward strand.
GCCGGCGAGGCGCCGGTGGCGCGCAGTTCCGCGGCCGCGCGGGCGGACCACGGGGAGGCGTCCAGCCGGTCGAAGGCCTCCATCGCTGCCTCGAGCTGGATGCGGGCCTCGGCGCGCCGCCGCTGGCGGCGCAACCACTCGCCGTACACCAGGCGGGTCCTGGCCTGGTCGAACGGCTGCTCGTGCCGGCCGTGCACGGCCAGCGCACGCTCGTAGAGGCCCGCGGCCCGCTCGTCGGAGGCCAGCAGGGCTCGTGCCCGATGCAGTACGGCGAGCGGACCGGGTTGCCCGACGCCCTCGGCCCAGGCCGCGTAGCGGCGCAGGACCGGTTCGGCGCGTCGCGGCGTGCCCGCCCTGACGGCCGCCTCGACGTAGTCCGGCCAGGCATACCTCCAGATGAACGCGTACCGCGAGCTGCCCTCCGTCACCCTGTCCAGCCGGTCGAGCACCGCCTTGTTGCGACCCAGCCCGAGGTCGAGGATCACGCGCCCGTACTGGGCCCACGTGCTCGCCGGCAGCCAGGACCTGTCGTCGGCGTGCCGCAGGGCCTCGGCGGTGCACGCGGCCCACTCCTCCTCCATGCCGGCCACCCCGTACAGCCAGGCCTGGACGCCTCCCAGGTAGCCGCGCCAGAACGGCTGGCCGACGTCGGCGGCCAGGTTCAGCCCCTCGGCCACCGTGGCACGCGCCGGCCGGTGACGCCCGTCGATCAGCTGGGCGATGGTGAGGACCGTCATGGCCTGGGGGAGGCGGCCCAGGCGCCCCTGTGCCCGGCACTCCTCGACCAGGGCGGTCGCGCCGGTCAGCATCTCTTCGCGTTCTGCGCGGACGATCGCGTGGTAGGTGATGACCATGCGAACCTCGAACGGCACGGCCGTCAGCTCGCCCATGCCGTCGGGGAAGGCCGGTACGGGGGTGGTGTCCCCTTCCAGGATCATGCGGTAGCCACGGTTGATCGCGCCCACCGCGGCGGCGAGCCCGCCACCGTCGGGGGTCAGCTCCTCGGTGCGACGGGTCAGGGCGATCTGATCGGGGTGGGGCGCGCTGGTCCAGACGTAGAAGCCGGCGAGGCCGAGCAGCGAGAGCATCGTGGAGGGATCCGCCGTCTCGGCGCCTTCCTGCAGCAGCCGGGCGGCCTCGAGCGGCCTGTCGGCCTCGAATGCGAGCTGTGCCCGCACTCGGGCGAGTTCGGCCAGGACCGATCGGTCCAGCGTGGATGAGCCCGCCTGCCGCAGCGCCGCGGCGACCAGCTCGGCCGCCCGCCGGCTCAGCCCCGCCTCGGCGGCCGCCCCGGCGGCGGTCGTCCACCTGCGTACGGCGTGGGCCGGGTCGGCGGACAGCTCGGCCGCCCGCGCGTAGGCTGCCGAGACCGTCGCCTGCCCGCCGCGCTGCCGGGCGCGCAGCGCCAGGCTCTCCAGTTCTCCGGCCACGTCCTCGTCCGGTCGCAGGGTGACGGCCGCCAGGTGCCAGGCGCGCCGGTCGTCGTCGACCGCATGTGCCAGGGCCCGGTGTGCGGTCATCCGGGCGGCGATGTCGCAGGCGAGCAGGACCGCTGTGCGTACCAGTGGGTGACGGAAGACGACACCGGCCGCGCTGACCTGGACCAGTCCGGCTCGCTCCGCCGGCGCGAAGTCCGCCAGCGAGGCGTCGAGCCGTTCGAGTGCGGCGGCGAGAACCTTCAGCTCGCCGCGGTCGTCCAGGGCCGCGGTGAGCAGGCAGGAGCGAGTGGCGGCGGGGAGAGCGGCGATCCGGGTGCGGAAGCCGGCGAGCACCCGGTCCGTCACCGGCTCCACCGGCCCGAGGGAGAAGGCCAGGGGGGTGAAGGCGCCCGCCCGTTGCTCGGGACTGAGCATGCGGGGCAGCTCGATCAGGGCCAGCGGGTTGCCCTGCGCCTCGGCGACGAGTTGGTCGCGGACGGCGAGCGGCAGGTCCGCCGCCTGCTCGGCCAGCAGGTGCCCCGCCGTGTCGGCGTCGAGCTTGTCCAGCCGGAGCTCGGGCAGCCCCCCGCCGGGGAAGGCGCCGCCGTCCTCCCGGGCCGCGAACAGGACGACAACGGGCTCGATGTGCAGGCGGCGCGCGGCGAACACCAGGGCGTCGGCGGATTCGCTGTCCAGCCACTGCGCGTCGTCGACCAGGCAGACCAGGGGTTCCTCCGCGGACAACTCCACGAGGAGGCTGAGTGTCGCCAGGCCGACGAGGAAGCGGTCTCCTCGGGTCGCCTCACCGAGGCCGAGCGCGCCCAGCAACGCCTCCGCCTGCTGCGTGGGCAGCGCGGCGACGCCGTCGAGTACGGGGCGTAACAGCAGATGCAGGGCGGCGAAGGGTAACTCGGCCTCCGACTCGATCCCGGCGACGCGCAGCACGCGCCCGGGCGTCCGCCGGGAGGCGTACTCCAGAAGGGCCGTCTTGCCGATGCCCGCCTCGCCGCGCACCACCAGAGCGCCGCCCGGTCCGTCGAGCATCTGGTCGATCCGGGCCTGTTCCGCCTGACGGCCGTGCAACATGAAGATCCTCAGCAGTCACGGCGCATCCACTCGATCGCCCAGAGGTGCACGACCTTCCCCTGCGCCCAATCCGATCATATGGGCTTTCAGCGGGCATAGTAGGACTGGCCGCTCGGTCATCGTGGAGTGTGACCTGCCGGCACGCCGCCCCGATGCCGCGCGCGAACGCCTCCTCGGGGGCCGGCGCCCACTCCCGCCGCGTGTGCCTGCTGGTACGGGCCGCCTGCGCCTCGTGGGCGAGCGGCACGGCGGCGCGCACGTACGTGCCGGGAAGGCCGCACGGGCGGGACCGGCGGTCGAGTGCCCCATCTTGACACGAGAAGGTGTGAGTGGTTTATTACTCACATGATGACGAGCCGAGCGCGACAGCTGTCCACCGCCGAGGAGCGCCGGGAGACGGTGCTCGCCACCGCCATCGGCGCCTTCGCGGCCCGCGGCTACTGGGGCACGACCACGACGGAGGTGGCCAAGGCGGCGGGCATCTCCCAGGCATATGTCTACCGGCTGTTCCCGAGCAAGGAGTCCCTGTTCGTGGCGGTCGTCGAGCACTGCTTCGTGAAGGTGCGCGGCGCGCTGGAGCAGGCGGTGGCCACCCACGGTGGCGGCTCGGCCGAGACCGTCCTGCACGCGATGGGCGACGCCTACGCGCAGCTGATCAGCGACAACGACCTGATGCTGATCCAGCTGCACGCCCAGGCGGCGGCGGTGTCCGAGCCGGCCGTGCGCGAGGCGGTCCGGCAGGGCTACGCCCGGCTGGTGGAGTACGTGCGCGGCGCCTCCGGCGGCAGCGAGGTCCAGGTCCAGGACTTCTTCGCCCGGGGCATGCTGTGCCACCTGCTGGTGTCCACCGGAGCCGACGAGGTCCAGGCGCCCTGGACGCGGACCCTCTCGGCGGGCATCACGCACTACTGAGCCCTCCCGGGCGATCCGCCCGGGGGCGACGCGGCGGGGCTCGCGCCCCGCCTTCTTTCCCCGCAAAGACTGAGTGGTTAACCACACACTTTTGGAGTCGGAGATGCGCAAGACAGTCACGGGTCCGGCGCTCGCTGCCTTGGCCGCGGCGCAGTTCCTCGTCGTACTCGGCAACTCGATCGTCAACGTGGCACTCCCGCAGATCCGGGACGGCGCCGGTCTTTCCGGCGGCGGCACGACCTGGGTCGTCAACGCCTACGGACTGGCGTTCGGCGCTCTGCTGCTGGCCGGCGGCCGGGCCGCGGACCTGCTGGGCCATCGCAGGCTCCTGGTGGGCGGGCTGGCGGTCTTCGGGACGGCCTCGGCCGTGTCGGGGGTGGCGTCCTCGGCGGGTGTGCTGATCACGGCCCGTGCCGTGCAGGGGATGGGAGCGGCGGCGGTCGCCCCGGCTGCGCTGGCGGTGGTGATGACGTTGTTCCCGCCCGGCCCCGGCCGGGGCCGGGCGCTGGGGGTGTGGGGCGCGGTCTCGGGCGCCGGCGGCGCCGCCGGGGTGCTCCTGGGCGGTCTCCTGGCCCAGGCGTGGGGCTGGCGGGCGCTGTTCTTCGCCGTCACCGCCGGCACTTTCGCGGTGCTGGTCGCCGTCGCGCTCGCCACCCCGCGCGCTCAGCCGCGCCCCGGCGGCCGGTTCGACCCGCTCGGCACTCTCACGATCACTCTGTCCCTGACCGGCCTGGTCTGGGGGCTGAGCACAGCCCGCGCACAAGGCTGGACCGACGGGCGCGTCCTGGGCGCCCTCGCCCTCGCCGCCGTTCTCGGCGCGGTGTTCGTCCTGGTGGAACGCCGTCACCCCGATCCGCTGGTGCCGCCGCGGCTGGTGCGGGGCGGCCGGGTGGCCGCCGGCAACCTGCTGATGGCCCTCTTCGGGTCGGTGTGGCTCGCGCTGTTCTTCTTCCTGCCGCTCTACCAGCAGGAAGTCCTAGGCGAGAGCCCGCTGCTCACCGGTCTGGGCCAGCTTCCGCTCGCCGGCGCCATCATGATCGGCTCAGCTCTGTCCCCCCGGCTCACCGCCCGGCTCGGATCCCGCCGGACGCTGCTGTCCGCCCTGCTTGTGCAGGCCACCGGGACGCTGTGGCTGGCGCGGATCAGCGCCGGAAGCTCCTACCTCGCCGACGTGCTCGGTCCGAGCGTCCTCATCGGGCTCGGTCTCAGCGTCGCCTTCATCCAGCTCACCGACCTGTCCATGGACGGAGTCGCCAAGGAGGACTCCGGAACGGCCGGCGGGTTGGTGAACACCGCCCGCCAGGTCGGCGGCGCGATCGGCCTGGCCGTCCTGGCCACGCTGGCCGGCTCGGTCACCGCAGGCTCCTCCTCACCACAGCTCCAGGCCCTCACCGACGGCTACCGCGCGGCGTTCGCCGCCTCGGCCGCCGTCCTGCTCGCCACGGCCGTCCTGGCCGCCTGTCTGACCCGTTCAACCGAAAGGAATCCCGAAATGCGCACCATCGACGAGACCGCCCCGGTGATCGTCCGCCTGTCCACCACCATCGACGCCCCGATCGAGCGGGTATGGGCACTGCACACCGGCATCGACGCCTGGCCGAGCTGGAACGGCGACATCGACACCGCCACGCTCAGCGGCCCGGTGGAGCCCGGCGGCTCCTTCCGATGGACCACTCACGGCCTGGACATCACCTCCACCGTCTTCGAGGTCGTGCCCCGCGAGCGGATCGTGTGGGGCGGCCCGGCCGGCGGCATCGACGGCGTGCACGTGTGGACGTTCACCGCCGACGGCGACCGCGTCACCGTGCGTACCGAGGAGTCGTGGGCCGGAGCGCCCGTCGAGGCCGCCGCCGAGCAGCTCGGCCAGGCCCTGCACGCCTCGCTCCAATCCTGGCTCGCGGCCCTGAAGACCCGCGCCGAGCAGCCCGCCTGATGACCACCCCCTTCACCGCAGAACACTCCGACCACATCAAGGACGAGGAAATCCCCATGACCATCAAGCCCTACCTGACCGGCCACTACACCCCCGCCGTCGACGAGATCACCGCGACCGGGCTGACCGTCGAGGGCCACCTGCCGCCCGAGCTGAACGGCCGGCTGGTCCGCAACAGCCACAACCCCAAGCCGGGAGTCACCCCCACGCACTGGTTCAAGGGCAGCGGCATGGTCCACGGCATCCGGCTGCGGGACGGCCGGGCCGAGTGGTACCGCAACCGGTGGGTCCGCACCCCCGCACTCGACGGCGCCCCCTACATGACCGAGCACGGCCCGGACATGGCCGCCAGCCCCGCCGGCACCCACGTCATCGAACACGCCGGACGCCTGCTGGCCCTGTGCGAGGCGAACTTCCCGTTCGAGCTGGACGCCGAGTTGGAGACCGTCGGCGTCCACGACTTCGACGGCAAGCTGCGCAGCGCGATGACCGCCCACCCCAAGACCGACCCTGTCACCGGCGAGCTGCACTTCTTCGGCTCCTCGCCGTTCCCGCCCTACCTCCTGTACTACGTCGCCGACGCCGAGGGCCGGATCGTGCACAGCGCCGAGATCCCCGGCGCCACCGCCTCCCTCAAGCACGACTTCGCGATCACCCGCCACCACGTGGTCTTCGTCGAGGGGTCGGTCACCTTCGACCCGACCGAGCACTCCGGCATCCCCTACGGCTGGAGCGACGCCCAGCCCTCCCGCATCGGCGTCATGCCCCGCACCGCCGACGGCGCCGCCAGGATCCGCTGGTTCGACATCGAGCCCGGCAACATGCTGCACGCCGCCAACGCCTACGAGGACGCCCAGGGCCGCATCGTCCTGGAAGGCCCCACCGTCGACCGCGAGGGCTTCCAGCTCTCCTGGAACTGGTGGGTCGGCGCGCCCGGCCGCGGCGCCGAGCCCAACACCCGCTCCTACACCCGCCGCTGGGTCGTCGACCTCGCCCAGGGCAGCGTCGGCGAACAGACGATCGACGACCTCGCCGTCGAGTTCCCCACCCTCAACGAGGACTACCTCGGGACCGAGAACCGCTACACCTACGCCATCTCCTTCCCCGACCAGGACGGCTTCGGCGGCTACGGCGTCGTCAAGTACGACCGCGCCACCGGCGCCCGCCGCGTCCACCAGGCCGGCGACGCCCGCCTGCCCAGCGAGGCCGTCTTCGTCCCCGCCGAAGGCGCCACCGGCGAGGACGACGGCTACCTCCTCACCGTCGTCTCCGACCTCAAGCAGGACGCCTCCCAGCTTCTGGTCCTGGATGCCGCCGGCCTCGACCGGATCGCCACCGTCCACCTGCCCCGCCGCGTCACCGGCGGCATCCACGGCTCCTGGATCCCCGACACCGACCAGTAGCCGGGTCTTCGGCGCGGTCCTCACCGGGCCGCCCCCCCGTTGTGAGACAGGAACCTCCTGATGTCCCTCGACGGACTCCCCATGGCCGCGCACGTGCCCGCCGCCCTTGCCATCCTCGCCGGCCTCGTCACCGACCGGATCGGCGTCGTCAGAGCGTTATGATCTTGTCAGGCACGTTGGCTGGCGTCGCAGGCATGGCCTTGGAGGCGAGGCGCCGGGACCCGTCAGGTCGGCGCCGAACGGCGCTCTTCCGAGGGACGACGCCGGTACGTGCTGGCCCCGCGCACGCCCCTCGCCCGGCTACAGCGAGAGACCACAGCACAACAAAGATCATGCTGTTAGGCGCTCCAAGTAAGGGTCATCATCCGAGGTGACCGGCATTGGGCTAGTTTGGCCGGGATGAGGACATATGAGGATCTGGCGGCAGAGCTGGTGACCGAGCGGCTGCGGTTGCGGCGGTGGGTGCCGTCGGATGCAGAGAAGTTCCGCGGGTTGTGGCTTGAGCGGGACCCGCGAGTGCCGGCGGCCCGGCGGATCGACGCCGAGGGACGGCCGACGGTCGAGGACGTCCGCCGCTGGCTCCTTGACAATCCGCTGGCGGCCGATCCTGGGCTCGGGTTGCTGGCCATAGAGCTGCGCGACACCGGCGAGTTCATCGGGTATTGCGGATTGACCGTCGGCCAGGGATCGTTCGACGAACCTGAGATCGCGTACGAGCTGGCCCGACGAGCCCAGGGCCATGGTTATGCGACAGAAGCCGCCCGTGCGGTCTTGGAAGCCGCGATTCGAACAGGGCGTCGCCGCCTCTGGGCCACTGTGCGGGAGTGGAACATACCCTCGTTCCGCATCCTTGAGAAGCTCGGCTTCCACCGAAGCGACCGCATTGACGAGGACGTCGAACACGGTGACTCGATCTGGATGACGCGCGTACTCGACCCCGGATAGAGACGCGGGCATCAGCTGTCATCGCGCGAAGGCGAGCGCCGGACTCATCCCCGAACGCCCGGACCGATACTCGCGGTCGGGCACCGCAGCCGTCACCCGCTGTGGCCTGCGGCCCCGCCGACCGGCTGCCGATAGAGGCCGTCCGCTGCCGCTGCATCGCCGAGTGGACCGCGGTCAAACGCCGGTGGGGCCTGACCGTGGACGAGCGGGAGAAGCAGGAGCCGACCTCCGTCGCCGCCCGGTGCCCGAACGCGCCGCTGCCCGCTGACCTCCCGCTGCTTCACCACCGTCTCCCCGCACTCCCGGGGCCGCTGCTCACACCTGCGCGCCCGAGGCTTGGCCGGGTCAGGTGGCGTCCACGTCCGTGGTGGCGAGGGCGGCGTAGACGTCGGGGCGGGTGCGGCGCAGGCGCAGGCCGAGGAAGCCGACGGCGGCGTACGTGGCCCGGGGCACGGTGTGGTCGGGGCGGCGGGCCTCGTCGCGGTGGATGGCGGTGGCCTCGAAGCCGATGAACGCGGCGACGGCGAGGCCGAGGGGGCCGCTCATGCTGGAGGTGAAGACGTTCGCGGGAGTGAAGGAGTCGAGCGTCAGGCCGTTCGCGCCGCCTTGGGGCAGGACGGCGACGGCCGGCAGGAGCAGGATGGCGGTCTCGGCGATGAGCAGGGCGGCCAGCACTGTGGCGCCGAGGTCGATCGACCGGTAGCCGAGGAACCGGACCAGGACGATCCCGGCGAAGGCGTACACGCTCCAGGGCAGCTCGACGCCGAGCAGGGTGCCGAAGGTGGTGGCGGCGAAGAAGCCGAAGGCGCCGTACATGCCGATCTGCAGGGCGTTGTAGGAGAACACGGCGAGCAGCGCCGCGCCGAGACCCGCCGGCCGCCCCATTCCCTGGGCGATGTAGGAGTAGAAGGCGCCGGCGTTGCGGATGTACGGCGTCATCGCGGTGAAGCCGATCGCGAACAGGCAGAGGACCACGCCGACGGCCAGGTAGGCGACGGGGGCTCCGATGCCGCCGAGCACGAGGGCCAGCGGGGCGACTCCGGCCATCACCGTCAGCGGCGCGGCCGCCGCCACGACGAAGAAGACGATGTCGGCGACGCCGAGAGTGCCGCGCTGCAGGTGAGGGGCGCTGGACGATCCTGAGGCGGATCCCGGGGGAGTGGCGGGGACGACAGGCTCGGTCATGGGGGGTCCGAGGGGGGTGGGAGGTCCTCGCTGGGACGGTGGCAGTGGGGCGCCCTGAGGGCGGACGGAGAGAAGAGCGCTCGCCGGGACGGTGAGGGAGGGGCGGGCCTGGTCAGCGACGACGGTAGGTGGAACGGGCCTGGTCAGCGACGCGGGTGGGTGGGGCGGCCGGCGAGCCAGGTGCCGAGGACAGGCAGGGAGAACAGGTCGCGGGCCGGGATCTCGACGGGGTCGGCGGCGGTGCTGTCGCGTACGGCAGGCGTCACACGCCCTTCGCGAGTGCGAGCCTTCCTGGGGAATGTCCAGGTCGATCAGCTGGCCGCCGCCGGCGCGGCGGACCGTGGCGGGCGGTCAGGTCAGCAGGCCGCGCTGGAAGGCGACGGCCACCGCGGCGGCCCGGTCGTTGACTCCGAGTTTGGCGTAGATGTGCAGCACGTGCGTCTTGACCGTCGCCTCGCTGATGAACAGCTGGGCGGCGGCCTCCCGGTTGGTCGTGCCCTGCGCGATCAGCCGCAGGATCTCCAGCTCCCTGGCGCTGAGCGGATCGGCGACCGGCGCGCGGATCTGTCCGATCAGCCGCGTGGCGACCGACGGCGAGAGCACCGACTCGCCGCGGGCGGCCGCCTCGACCGCGCGGATCAGCTCGTCGCGGTGCGCGTCCTTGAGCAGGTAGCCGGTCGCTCCGGCCTCGATGGCCGGCACGACGTCGCGGTCGGTGTCGTAGGTGGTCAGGACGAGGACGCGGGCCGTGCTGCCGGTCCGTGCCAGTTCCCTGATGGCGCTGACGCCGTCCATGCGGGGCATCCGCAGGTCCATCAGGATCACGTCCGGCCGCAGGGCGAGGGCGAGCTTGACCGCCTGGCCGCCGTCGCCCGCCTCGCCGAGCACCTCGAAGCGGTCGTCGCCGGTGAACATGCCCCGGATGCCGTCGCGCAGGATCGGGTGGTCGTCCACGATCAGCAGCCGGATCGGCGTGCTCACGCGTCCTCCCTGGCGACCGCCGGGACGGTGGCCGAGATCGCGGTGCCGCCGCCGGGCTCCGACTCGATCTCCAGGCTGCCGGCCAGCCGCGCCACCCGCTTGCGCATCGACGTCAGGCCGAAACCGCCGCCGTCGCCGGCCCGGTCGAGGGCGAAGCCGACACCGTCGTCCCGGACGTCCAAGGTGACCACATCTTCCATGTAGGACAAGGTAAGGCCGACCCGGCGGGCCCCGGCATGCTTGGCCACGTTCGCGAGCGCTTCCTGGGCGATCCGCAGCAAGGTCTGCTCGACTTCCGGGTGCAGCGGTCGTGCCGTGCCTGTCGTGATCATCTCCCCCGGCACGGCATGCAGCCCCGACCAGCCGGCGACCACGTCGGCGAGAGCCTCGGGCAGCGGAGCCGTCTCCAGCTGGCCCGGCCCGATGGCGTGCACCGAGCGCCGGGCCTCGGCCAGGCTGTCGCGAGCCAGCCGGGCGGCGGTGTCGAGGTGCCCGCGCCACCGCGCGCCGGTCTCCCCGGCCTGCGTCGCCGCCTGGATCTGGGCGATGATCCCGGTGAGCCCCTGGGCGAGGGTGTCGTGGATCTCCTGCGCCATGCGCTGGCGCTCGTCCAGCACGCCGGCCTCGCGGGCCTGGAGGAGGAGCTGGGTGTGCAGGACGGCGTTCTCCCGCATCGCCTCTTCGAGCTGGGCGACCATGCGCTTGCGTTCGGTGCTGCGGGCCGTGGTGACCTCGCCGACGAGGCTGAACAGGGCGACCAGCGAGGTGATCGCGGCGACGAAGAACAGGTGGGTGAGGATCGCGGGGAGCGTCGGGGCGGGCAGGCCGCCGGTGAAGCCGGTCACGCTGATCGTGGCGGTCGCGGCGACCCCGGCGAAGCGCCACTTGCCGCTCAGCAGGTGCCAGGAGGCCAGGTAGCCGGTGAAGGCGAAGAATCCGGCGAACCAGATCCCCTGGCCGCACAACACTCCGATCAGGACGATCAGCCCGGTGACGTACAGCGCGTGGTGCCGGCTGCGGCCCAGCAGGGCGATCCAGGCCGCCGTGACGGCGGCGACGCCGAGCATCAGCAGATGCTCGGCGAGCGACCGTCCGTCGGTCAGCCAGGCGAGGGCGACCGAGACCACGAGCAGGAGGTACGGGACGACGGCCTGGAGCCGTTCGAGGCGGGCCTCCTGCAGGTCGAGCGAGGTCACGTTACTCCCAGCGGAAGAGCTTGGCGGCGGCGACGCTGATGACCACCGCGTATCCCGCCATGATGACCAGCGACAACGAGTTCGGGAAACCGCCCGCCCAGACCTCCTGCAGAGCCTGACGGAAGGCGCCGAGCGGGGTATATGTGCCGATTTGGGCAAGAATAGCGGGCATCTGGGTGGGCGGCTGGATCAGCCCGGCCAGGTAGGCCATCGGGAAGTAGAGCAGCACGCCGATCCCGTTGGCCGCCCGGCCGTTCGGCGCCAGCGCGGCGATCAGCAGGCCGATCGCGAACATCGCGCCGGTGCCGAGCAGGAAGGCCAGCGTGACGGCGGCGGGCGCGCCGGGCAGCCGCGCGCCGAGCAACGTGCCGGCCACCACGAGCAGCAACCCGCAGGCGGCGACCGCCAGGACGAGTTGCAGGATGAGCTGCACCGCCAGCAGCCGCGCGGGCGGCACCGGCGTGGTGGACAACCGGCGCAGGATGCCGCGCTCACGGTAGGTCGCCAGGGTGGTCGGCACCAGGTACAACCCGACGAGGCCGACCGCGATGGACAGGGCCATGGGCACCACCACCGTGTCGCCGGCAGAGACCGAGCTTCCGAAGACCACCAGGATGAACAGCGGGATGAGCAGGGCGAACACCGATCCGGGTTCGCGGACGAGCAACTTGATCTCGACGGTGGTGAGCTTGGCGAGCGCGCTCATCTTCGGGCCTTTCAGGAAGGAGGGGAGGAGTCAGGAGAAGGTGCGGCCGGTGAGGGCGAGGAAGGCGTCATCCAGCGTGCGCTTGTCGATACGCAGGCCCGAGACGAGCAGGTCGTGCCGGGCGAGCTGCGAGGTGACCGCGCTGGCGAAGTCCCCGCGGCCGGTGACGACCGCCGTTGCCCCGACCACCTCGACCGAGGTGACCCCGGGCAGGCCGCCCAGCAGCGCCGGCAGCTCCGCCGCGGTCCCGTCCAGCAGCGTGAAGCGCATCTCGTGCTCGGCCCCCACCAGGCCGGCGGGCGTGTCGAGCGCGACCACCCGTCCCCGGTCGACGACCGCCACCCGGTCGCACAGCTCTTCGACCTCGTCCATGAAGTGGCTGACCAGCACGACGGTCACCCCGCCGTCCCGCACCTGCTTGATCAGCTCCCAGGTGGCCCGCCGCGCCTGCGGGTCGAGCCCGGTGGTCAGCTCGTCGAGGAAGGCCACCCGGGGATTGCCCACCAGGGCCAGCGCGATGAACAGCCGCTGCTTCTGGCCGCCGGACAGCTTGCCGAAGCGGGCGTTGCGCTTGTCCTTCAATCCCCACTGATCGAGCAGCTCGCGCCAGTCGCGCGGGTTGCCGTAGAAGGAGGCGTACAGGTCCAGCGCCTCCCACACCTTGATGTTCTCCGGCAACTGGGTGTGCTGGAGCTGCACCCCGATCTGCCGCCGGAGTTCACCGCCCGCGGTGAGCGGGTCGAGCCCGAGGACGCTGATCCGGCCGCCGTCGGCCCGGCGCAGGCCCTCCACGCACTCCACCGTCGTGGTCTTGCCGGCGCCGTTCGGGCCGAGGATGCCGAAGATCTCCCCGGCCTCCACCGAGAAGGTGACGCCCTCCAGGACCGACTGGCTTCCGTACTTCTTGACCAGGTCTGCGACTTCGATGACTGCCATGGCACAAGCATCGCCTCGCGGCCCCGGCCGGCGGATCGTCCCGGCAGCTACCGTTGGCCGCGGATGCGGCTGATCGCCTGATCCACCGAACGGTGGATGGCGGACCCGGCAGAACACTGTCAAGAAGCTGCACGCGCTCGGAGGTCGACGGTCGGAAACCCCCAGAAGGGCTCGTTCCGCCCAGGACGACCCATAAGCCCAGGTAGGTAGAGTCGATAAGGCGTTGGGGCACGTTTGAGGGGGACAGATGGTGGAGTCGTTCGGCAGTCTGCTGCGGAGCCGTCGGCAGGCCGCCGGGCTCACCATCGAGGAGCTCTCCGACGCCTCGGGCGTCAGCGTGCGGGCCATCAGCGACATGGAGCGCGGAATCAGCCGGAGCCCGCAGCGGCGTACTGTCGAGGCGCTGGCCGAGGCGCTGCCGCTCGACGACGCGCAGCGGGCGGCGCTGGCGCAGGCGGCGCGGGCGGGACGGCTGCGCCAGGACGCCCCTGCTCAGGGCGCGTGTGAGCTGCCCCGCGGGGTGGGCGACTTCACCGGGCGGAGCCGGGAACTGCGCACGTTGCGCGACCTGGCGGCCCGTGCCGCGGACGCGGAGGCCGCCGGCGAGCCGGCCACGGGAGCGGCCGTCGTGGCGGCGGTCTCCGGCGCCGCGGGGATCGGCAAGACGGCGCTGGCCGTGCGTGCCGGCGGGCAGCTGGCGGACCTGTTCCCCGACGGCTGCTTCTACCTGGACCTGCGCGGCATGGACCCGATCCCGCTGGACTCGGGGACCGCGTTGTCACGGCTGCTCACCGCGTTGGGCGTGGCCGAGCGGCGGATCCCCGTCTCCGAGGAGGACCGCGCGGGCCACTATCGGGCCCTGCTGCGCGAACGGCGGTGCCTGATCATCCTGGACAACGCCGCGCACGAGAGCCAGGTGCGTCCGCTGCTGCCCTCGGCCGGTCCCGTGATGACGCTGATCACCAGCCGCCGGCCGCTGGCCGGGCTGGAGGGCGTGCACCAGCTCCCGTTGGCGCATCTGGCCGCCGACGAGGCCGCCGCGCTCCTGCGCTCGATCGTCGGCGCCGAACGTGCCGAAGCTGATCCTGACGGCGTGGCGCGGGTGGCGAGCTTGTGCGGGAACCTGCCGCTGGCGTTGCGTATCGCCGGCAACCGGCTGCAGAGCAGGCCCGGCTGGACGGCCGGGCACCTGGCCGAGCGGCTCGGCGATGAGGGACGGCGGGTGGAGTCGCTGTCGGCGGGTGACCTTTCCGTGGCCGCCGCCTTCGCATTGTCCTACCGGCAGCTCTCGCCGCCCGCGCGGCAGAGCTTCCGTCGCCTGGCGCTGGCGGCGGCACCGGATTTCGGGGTCCCGATGACCGCGGTCCTCACCGAACTCGGCCTGGCCGACGCCGAGGACGCCCTGGAGGAACTGGTCGACCTCGGCCTGCTGCTGTCGCCCTTCCCCGGGCGTTACCGCTTCCATGACCTGGTGCGGTTGTTCGCTCGCGCCCGGCTGTCGCAGGAGGAGCCGATCGAGGCCCAGCGGCGGGCGCGGCGGCGGATGGACGAGTGGCTGCTGGAGGTCGCGACGGTCGCGGGGCGCTGGTTCGAGCCCGACTACGGGGCGCCGCCGCCGGACTGGAGCGCGCTGGTCGAGCTGGACGACCAGCGGCAGGCCCGGGAATGGCTCATGGCGGAGGGCGAGGCCTGGTTCGCGGCTCTGCGTACGGCGGCCGGCCTCGGCGAGCACGCCCGGGTGGTCGAGGTCGCCGAGGCGATGCACTGGTTCTCCGACCAGTGGATTCACTGGGAGCACTGGCCCGAGATCTTCGGCCTGTCCGCAGCCGCCGCCCACGCGATGGACGACCGCAAGCAGGAGGCGGTCCACCTCAACTACCTGTCCTGGGCGCGTACCCACTGCCAGGCCCGCTACGACGAGGCGGAAGCGACCGCGCTGCGCGCGCTGGAGCTGGCCCGAGGTGTCGGCGACCTGCGCCAGCAGGGCTGGGCGCTGATCTACGCGGCCTGGGCGCTGTGGGGCCGCAACGATCGGGTGAGCGACGAAACCGCGCTGGACCACCTCCGGCAGGCGGCGGAGCTCTTCCCGGAGGCCGGGGACAGGGAAGGTTACGCCCAGGCCTTGATCGGTGCGGGCCACTGCTTGAACCGGTTGGGGAGGGTGGAGGACGCCGTCCGGCACAACCTGGCTCTGGTGGATCGGCTGCGCGATCCCGCCTTCGGCGGTTCCCCGGACCTCGTCGGTCAGGCTCTGGCGATGGTGCTGGACCAGGTGGGTGACGGCTACCGAGCACTCGGACGCTGGCAGGAGGCCGCCGACCATTACCGTGAGGCGTTGCGGGAGATGCGCGTGCCGATCGGCCGGGCCATGGCGACGTCGCTGACCAAACTGGGCCGCGCGCTGGTCGAGCTGGAGCAGGTGGAGGCGGCTCGCGAGGCGTTCAAGGAGGCGCTGGAGCTGTACGAGGCCGCCGGCGACACCGACCGGGCGGCCCAGGTGCTCGCGGAGCTTGACGCGGTGAGGCCCCTCACGGCTCCACAAAACGCTGGATGAACGTCAGGGCGGTGCCGCAGACCTCGCGCCAGCCGTGGTCGACGGTCAGCGAGTGGCCCCGGCCGGGCAGCTCGATGATCTCGGTCAGGTGCTGCTCGTTGCGAGCCTGCCTCTTGTAGGAGGCGTGCGCGGCGGCCCACGGGACGATGCGATCCAGCTCCCCGGAGATGAGCAGCAGCGGTCCCCGGTCCTTGGCGGTGGCATCGCACTCGCCCCACGGTCGCAAGTCCGTGGCGGGCGCCTGGAGCGGCGGTGCGCCCGGCGCGGGCACGACGAACGCCTCATACAGCCGCCCGGCCTCCTCCTCGCCGACCGCGTTGGCCAAGGCGCGGCGGAACTGCTCGTGGGTGAGCGGTGCGGTGCCGCTGACACGGGCCGGGGACATCGGTGACGGCAGCACCGCGGGCAAGGGCGACGGGCTGATCGCCACAGCGGCGCGGGCCAGGCCGCGTCCCGCGACGATCTGCGTCAGCAGGCCGCCGGCGCCATGGCCGACGACGGCGGGCCTGTGCTCCAGCCCGCCGATCAGGTCCGCGAAGTGGTCGGCCGCTTCGCCGCCAGGCCAGGCGGGGAGGACGGACGCGAATCCCGCCTCCTCGAACACGTCGGCCCAGCGCTTCCAGCTTGAGGGGAGCAGCCACGGATCGTGGACGAACACGACGGGGGTCCGGCCGGTGGCGTTGGCGCGGCGGACCTGGGCGAGGTCGGAAGTGGAGGGCATGAGTCCGTCCTGTCGGCGGGGAGTCGGCTGCCGCCGCTCGACGACGCCTGGCGACGATCGCGTTGCCGGAGGGAGCATCTCCGGGACGGTCGTTTCCAGGCAGTCGTCGAAGCGGGTGGGATCAGCGTGTGGCGCGTGCGGCCTTGTCGATGATCTCGGCGGTCTTGCCCGGCTGGGAGACCGACACGGCGTGGGAGGCCGCGACCTCGACCGTCGATGCGTGCGCGCGCCGCGACATCCACCGTTGGGCGGCCGGCGGGATGTTCCTGTCGCCGGTGGCGATCAACGACCAGGCCGGGATGGTCTTCCAGGCTGCGTCCGTCGCCTTCTCCTCCAGCGCGGCGACCGCGACGGGCCGCTGGGAGGCCGCCATCGCCGCAGCCTTGCGAGCCGGTACGTCGGCGGCGAACTGCTCGCGGAACTTGTCCTGCTTGATCGTCAGCTCGACCGCCGTGCCACCGCCCGGCAGCTGGTAGGTCCACTGCTGGGTGTTGGGCCCGAGGGTGCTGCCCGGGTATTTGTTCGACAGGGCCAGCGCGCTTTCACCCCTGTCCGGCAGGAACGCCGCGACGTAGACCAGGGCCTTGACCGAGGAGTTGCCTACGGCGGCCTTGCTGATCACCGCGCCGCCGTAGGAGTGGCCGACGAGGACCACGGGGCCCTTGACGTTCTTGAGCACACTGGTGAGATAGGCGGCGTCCCCGGTCAGGCCGCGTAGCGGGTTCGCGGTGGCGAGCACCGGATAGCCGTCCCGCTTCAGCTTGGTGATCACGCCTTTCCAGCTGGAGGCGTCGGCGAAGGCGCCGTGCACCAGCACGATCGTCGGCTTGGGCGGGGCGGCCGCCTCGGCGTGCGCGGGCGAGGGCGCGGCCAGTAGTGCGCCCACGGCGGTGGCGAGCCCGAGGGCGAGCGCCGCCTGGCGGCGAACCCGGTTGACTGCGACCTTGGTCATGATGTCTTCTCCTTCAGGGTGTGCGGGATCTCCGCGTGCGGGCCGCGACGCCAGGGCCGCGGCAAGGCTGGTCTCGCAGCCGGGGTGTTCGACACGGCGGGGGTGTGAGAAGGCGCGGGTAGCGCCGCCGTACCCCGGCCGAGGTCAGCGGATCGTCTTCGCGGCGGCGATGATCACGGCTGCCACCGCCTCTGGCTCCGAGGCCGGGATGGCGTGCGAGGCGCCGGGCAGTTCGACGCTCTGGCGTGAGCCGGCGCGTTCGGCCATGAAGCGGTGCGCGGCGAGCGGGATGTTGCGGTCCAGTTCCGGATAGACGAACCAGGACGGAATCGTCTTCCACGCCGGCTCGCCGGCGCCCTCGTTGAGCGCGACGGTGTTCAGCGGCCGCTGGGTCGCGGCGTCGAGCGCGGCGCGCTCGGCCGGCACGTCGGCGGCGAACTGCTGGTGGAACAGGTCCTGCCGGATGTACAGGTCGACGCTTCCGTCGGGCAGCGGCACCTCGGCCAGGGTCTGCCCGAGCGTCCCGCCGGGGTACTTGCCGGACAGCTCCCCGATGCTCTCACCGGCCTCGGGCGCGAACGCGGCGACGTAGACGAGGGCCCTGACGTGGTCGTGGCCGACTGCGGCGTTGGAGATGACGGCGCCGCCGTAGGAGTGCCCGACGAGCACGACCGGCCCCTTGACGGTGGCCAGGACGGCGGAGACACCCGCTGCGTCACCGGACAGGCTGCGCAGCGGGTTGCCCGCGGCGATGACCGGGTAGCCGTGCGCGTGCAGGCGCCGGATGACGCCGTTCCAGCTGGCGGACTCGGCGAACGCGCCGTGGACGAGAACGATGGTCGGCTGGGCCGTACCGGATGACATGATCGCTTCTTTCCGGCCGGGCTCAGCGGGTGGACAGGATCGTGGACAGGAAGTCGACGGCCTGACGGATCGCACCTTCGGCCGCGTGGGTGCCGCGCAGGGCGTTGAGCATCACGAAGTCGTGGATGGCACCCTGATAGCGCACGGCGGTGACCGGCACCCCGGCCTGCCGCAGCTTGTCCGCGTAGGCTTCGCCCTCGTCGCGCAGTACGTCGGCCTCGGCGGTGATGACCAGCGCCGGGGGCAGGCCGGTCAGGTCCTCGACGGTGGCGCGCAGCGGGGAGGCGGTGATCTCGGCGCGCTGGGCCTCGTCGGTGGTGTACTGGTCCCAGAACCACTGCATGGCGTCGCGGCGCAGGAAGTAGCCTTCGGCGAACTGGTGGTAGGAGCCGGTGTCGAAGGAGGCGTCGGTGACCGGGTAGAACAGCACCTGCCCGAGCAGCGGCACGTCGCCGCGCTGCTTGGCGGTCAGGGTCAGCGAGATGGCCATGTTCCCGCCGACCGAGTCGCCGGCAACGGCGATCCGCGAGGCGTCCAGGTCGTGCTCGGCGCCGTGCCGCACGATCCACTGCGCGGCCGCGTAGTTCTCGCCGATCGCGACCGGATACCTCGCCTCCGGGGAGAGGCTGTAGTTGGAGAAGACGACGGCGGCGCCGGTGCCGGCGGCCAGTTCGCGAGCGAGCCGGTCATGGGTGTGGTCGTTGCCGAACACCCAGCCCGCGCCGTGCACGTAGAGGATCACCGGGAGCGGCCCGCTGACGCCTTCCGGCCGGTAGATCGTCAAGGCGGGTTCGCCGAGGGTCTGCCGGGTGGTGCCGGACACGACGATCTCGGGGCTCTGGACCTCGTCGACGGCCTTGCGGCCCTCGACCGGGCCCAGATCGAACAGGTACGGCGGGTTCGCGGTCGCCTCGACGAACGCTTGCGCCGCGGGTTCGAGAACTGGTTTGTGCATGGTGGAGGCTCATTTCCTGTGTGGTTGACGTTGCCTCGTGCGGCGATCCCGCGAAGCGGGTCGACGTCGGCAAGGGCTGATCAGCGGCAGCACCGCCGCGCTGAACACCTCGGGCCGGTACGCCGACAGGCCGTCGACGAGCCGGGCTTGACCGGCCACCGGGAGGCTTGCTGGGTCAATCACACCGTGCGCGGGCGCTGCGGAACAGGCGGAACCACATGCAGAAACACTCCCGCAGGCGGTTCCGCCGCTGTTCAGCCGGTCGACGTACCGGCCCGGCCGGGGGCGACCGGGTCACCCACGCCACCTACCAGACCGTGCTGGGCACAGCCCCTCCCTCAGCGAGGTTGATTAAGGCGATGAGGTCAGCGCCCGCGACGCGACGTCAGCGGCCCGGAGCGCGATCACGGCTAATGAAGGACACGCACCGCGCCACCGCTTCCTCCGCCGCCGGGCGACGTTCACGCCCCTGTGCGGTTGGCCCATCTGCCGGCCGAGCAAGGCTGTACCGAGGGCGACCACAACGTCGCCGCCCTCGGGGGCGAGGAAGCGTACGGCCAGGAGGTCGGTGTGGAGATGGCCGAGGACGGCGGAGGTCACGCAGGCCCCTTGCGTCGGGCATGTGAGCCACCTGGTCCCCGAACGCCAAGATCCAGGCTTCGCCATCTCTCCTGAACCTGTCTGCTGCGAAATCACCGACATCCTGGGCATGGCGGACTGCCTTCACCGAAATGGACGCACGCCCCTGCCGGCTCGCCCGTCACACCGATCAAGACCATCCGGGGGAAGACCGAGGCGAGCAGCCGGGCCACGTTCTGGGCGCCCATGATGGCCTTGGCCAGTTGCGGGGCCTGCCGCAGCCATCGCCCACCATCGACACATCGGCAGCCGTCAGGGTCTACGCTGTGGCGCGCGGCCCCCGCCCGATCTTGGTTTGTCTTCACGAACTCCGAACGATCATGCGGTGGCCGTTGCCGCGTGACCCGATCCCACAAGATCGCGAACTGTCACCGAAGCAGTAGTCATGGACTCCCGGAACCGTCAGGGCCTGGTGAGTCACCACCGGATCCCGGCCGAGGTGCCCGGCCCGGCGGCCGGGCACCGGTCGTCGGGTCACTTGACGATGATCTCATGGGTGGCCTGGGCCGGCCCGGTCCCGCCGTCCCCCGCATAGCTCGCGAGGTAGCTGTACCTGCCGGCGTTGGCGGGAATGTCGGTGAACGTGTAACTGCCGTCGGCGTTCACCCTCACCGGCGGGAGCTTGACGGCCTTGCCGCTGGTGCCCTTGACGTACAGGGTGCGCTGCACGGTGAGCGTGGACCCCGGAGAAGGCGGCCTGCCGCCCCCCGCCAGGACGCCGCTCAGCTCCACGGCCGTGCCGGCGACGCCGGACTGTGGCCCTGTCAGGGTGAGCGTGGCTTCGCGCTTGACCGTCACGAGGCCGGAGGCGCTGCTGCGGCGGTGGCCGTCGTCGCCGTCCCAGAACACCCAGTAGATCACCTCGCCGACGTACGGCGGCAGCTCGAAGACGGGCGTGTCCTGGAAGGTGAACGTGCCGTCCTGCCGCGTCGTCACGCCGGTGATCGGCAGTTTCGTCCAGCCGGGCTGGTACTGGATCACCGTGAGCGGCTTGAGCCCGAGCGCCTCGCCATCGGCGCTGGTGAGCCGCCCCTCGACGGTGATCGGCGAGCCTACGTACGCGACTGCGGGGGCCGTCACCGTGAGCTTGGTGGCCGGTAGCGCGACGCCCGTCACCCGCCACAGCAGCAGCCGGTCCGTGGAGCTGCGCAGCAGCGCGAAGACGTCCGTGCCGGAGAACGCGACGCCGTCCGGGAGCAGTTCGGCGTCGGGCTGGTCGACGGCGAACAGCTCCGCGCCCGTCGCGGCGTCGTAGAGGGTGAGGTCGGTGCTGCCCCACGGGCCTCCGGCCGCGACGTACGCGCCGTCCGAGCCGAGTGCCACGGAGGACAGGTACCCGTTCCAGCCGTCGCCGTAGGTGCCGGTCGCCGCCAGGGTCCTGGTGTCGTACCTGGAGAGGTGACCGGGGGCGTCGGCCGCGCTGAACAGGGTGCCGCCGTCGGAGCTCAGGGTGAGATCGCGCAGGGAGTCGATGTGCGACTCCTCGCCGTCGATCGTGCCGCGCAGCGCGGGAGCGCCCTCGCCGAGGTCATAGACCAGCATGTCGGCGTGGTGCAGGGCGGTCTGGCCGACCACGAGCGTGTCGCCGGCGGCCGCAAGCACGGGAGGCCGCAGGTGCTCGCCCCCGACAGCCACGGGCGCCGGGACGCTCGCGCTGAGATCCAGGCCGACGACGCCGCCGGGGCCGTTGTCGCATCCGTGCCCCACCCACAACCGCTCGCCCAGCAGCGCCAGGGTGGACGGGCAGGGGTGGGCCGACAGGTCGATCCGGCGGGTGACGGCGAGGCTCGCGGTGTCGATCTCGGCGACCTCGTTCGAGGCGGTGACAGCGGCGTACAGGCGGGTGCCGTCCGCGTTCAGGGCCAGCTGCTGGACGCCGGGCAGGCCGGTGACGACGCCGCCGGTCAGGTTTCCGTCAGTGTCGGCCACGATGATGCGGTCGCCGGCGGGCACGAACACCCGGCCGCCGCCGACGGCCAGGTCCGCGGCGTAGGAGTCGGCGACCCCGAGGTCGGTGGTGGTGCCAGCCGCCGAGGCGGCGGGGGCCGTGACAGTAAGCAGGCCGGTGATCAGGCCGGCGGCGCCGCAGTAAGCGGCTAATCGGCGAACCAGGGATGGGGGCATGAGAGCCTCCTGCCAAGATGGGAACGTGTGTTCTAATAACGTCTCATGGGTGCTCCCGCGTCAAGATCATCCGGCCGTGCGACACCAAACCGTGATCAAGCACCCTCCGGCCTTCGGGACCGGACCGATTGTCGGTGCGCGCTGACAAAGTCGCCGCCATGACGATTCCCCTCACGTGGGTCCGCGCCGTCCGCGGCCCGGCGGATTGATGGGCACCTTCTGCCAGATCACGCACTGCGGCGCGAGCAAGAGCCTTTCATGTGCTCACTCGGGGGCTCGCGCCACTTGTTCTCGTGGCCCACGGCAGCATCGGGCTTGTCGTGGGCCACTCCAGCCGGTGCCGGGACGAGCCCAGCCAGTCCCGCTCCGCAACAGCTGAAGTGTGAGGGAGGACAGGCACCTGGCGCCTGCTCGCTGCCCGCCTCCCTCACACCCCGCTTTCGCTGCCCGCCCGTGCCGCCCCTGTGCCCCCGGCCGGCAGCCGCCCATCCTGGGGCCTGTGCGCGGCCCAGGATGAGGCCGTGGGACGGCGTCCGGTCCTGCTGTCCAGCCACGCCGTCCCACGACCGTCCCGCCAGCTCGGCGAACACCGCCATGAACGCCCCCGGGGGGAGGGGAGGACTCGAAGCTTGCCTGCGACTCCAGCATCCTGCCTGACGGCTACTGGCCCTACTGCTCCACGCTCTGCGGAGACTGCCGCCTTCGGCGTGCCGAAGATCACCGCAACGGAGTGGAGGACCTCGTCCTGGCCTCCATGGCGCGGGCCGGTCACCCCCTCCCGCAGGCGCCCACGCCTCGCACCGAAGCTCCCAGGCCGACCGCGGCTTCGGTCCAGCCCGTGCGCTCTGGGCGTGCTCTCCCTCTGACGTTGTCCCGGTGGGAGTGACATGAACCTGCCGGTGCTACTGATCCACGCAGCTGCGCGCCCCACCTTTGGCATGGCTCGCAGTTTCCCGCCCCGATGCGCGGCCCGGCATCGGGACGGCCCAGCTGAGGGGAGGCGGGTCCCGCCGCCCCTCGGCTGCCCTTACGAGTCGCCTCACCCTCCGAGGACTCCCATGCCTGTCCCGCCCCCTGCTCCTGATGGCGGGCTTCTATGGCTTTGTCCCGCCCGGTGAGGAGCCGCCACGCTGGCCATGGCTGATACGGCTGCTGGACGGCTGCGATCGGCTGCGATCTGAGGCGGCCCCCCCGCATCAGCTACCGTGGCGCCGAACTCAGGTAAGGGCATGCACGCGCCGCCCCAACGGTAGGCGAGGCCCGCTTGACGAGCGGCACCATGACTGTCACGCGCAAGGCCGATACGGCACTCCCGAGCTCAGCGAGCCCTGGACCAACCCCATCTGGGCTTTTGACACGTCAGGCGACGAGGCCCGGGCAGTGGCGGCAGGCTCGCTCGCCGCCCTCGCCGGTGGCGGGGGATCCTGCCATCCTCACGAAGTGGCCGGCTCGGCCGTAAGCGGCGGCGACGCTGAGTCCGCCGGCGATGCGCGCGATCACCGCGGCGGGGGATCCGAACGCCTGCGGGCGTCATCAGACCGGGTCTCTACGCTCGCGTTCCCCGCCTTGCGCGGGCAGTGCGCATCACCGCGATCAGCACGGCTGCGACAGTGACGATCAGCAGACCCGCCATGGCCGCGAACCTCGTCTCGGGCGCGTTCAGCCATGCCTTCAGTTCTCGTCCCGCCCTGCGCGCCCTTGCTCCGCCAATGGCGGGGACCCTGTCGGTCATCAGCGAGACGATCTCCGCAGTGGCCTGGCGATCTGTGGCCGCGGCGGGCACGGCCGGCGGGCGAGGATGCGTCCGCGGGTCTGGAGCGTTCATCACCGGCCCATTCCCCGCTCACCTCGCTCCTGAACGTCCACCGCGGTGCGCGGAGAACGCGGGCTGTGGAGTCACCTCGATCGGCGTGGAGGTGAAGTGGCTGGAGAGGCGCATCGCGGCCGAGCACTCAGCGGTCCGCCCGGCATGTTCCGCACCGAACTGACCGTCACCGAGCCTGCCTGTGTTGTGGCGACCGCGCCGGGGCCACTGCATCCTGTTCCTGGACGATCCGTACAGGTCCTGGTGGTCGGCAGCGCGGTTTCTCGTGCCTGAAGCGCAGGTGACCTCTAGGCTGACCTGCCAGCAGACATACTCGCCCACATGGGGACGCCTCATGAAAGGACTGGCTTGTCATCGCTTCGTATGCACCATCAGTACTACACCGGCGCGACTGTGATCACGATCGCCGGAGAGATCGATCTGGCCAGCGCCGGCCGCCTGCGTCAGTACCTCGCCGAGGTGGCCTGGTTGCCCGCCGAACATCTGATCCTGGACATGACCGACGTCGCGTTCATGGACAGCACCGGCTTGAGCGTGCTGCTGACGGCCTACACCGCGGCCCGACAGCACGGCGGCATGGTCCATCTGGCCGGCCTGCACGGTGCCCCCGCCCGCCTCATCGAGATCACGCGACTGACCGACCATTTCCGGCTGCACCCCAACACCAGCACCGCGCTGGCTGCCTTGACGACGGGCTGAACTCACGGCGGTTGCCATGCGCAGCTCCAACTCGGGACCGGCATGTCAGGGCGAGCCGGCCTGTGGTCACGACGTCCAGGCGATCATCGCCGCGGCTGACCCCTCGTGTGGGCGCCAGTACGGCAACACGTCAAACCGGCACGTCGAGGAAGACCTCGAAAGCGGCCTCGCGTTCGTCCTTCGGCGTCAAGCGGTAGAACGCGGCCGCGGTCTGGTCATCAAGCCGATGCGGAGCCCTGCACGTCGGGTGCACTTGCTGCCGGCAGCCCAACTCCAGAAGGGCCTGGCTGACGAACTGGCCTCTGAGCTGCAAGTCTGATCTCGACGGAGTGAGCACGTCAGACTGACCCGGCGCCACTGGCGCGCGACTATCCAGCAGCATGCCGAGAACATCGGTTGTCATCGAGCACGGTTCGCGCCGGATGGACTGAGACGTCAAGGTCGGTGCGTTCCAGCGGTTCCTGGGCCCGAGGCAGATCGAAGTGGGGCCGCGAGGCCGGCGGCCGAGGCCTGCGACAAGGGAGGAACCCAGTCCATGCTGACCCGTCTACAGCACTGACGTGAAGTCAAGCGGCTTCGGCCGGTGAGTCGCCCCGCTGGGCGACAATGCCGGATGTGATTGTGGACAAGGCGATTTACCGCGACGGCGTACGCCACACCATCCGCGGCGACATCAGCGACGCCTTCGGCGACGCCAGGGCTCGGGGCGGCTGCTTCCTGTGGATCGGCCTGCACGAGCCCAGCCAGGAGGAGTTCGACCTGATCACGAGCGAGGTGAAGCTCCACCCTCTGGCGGTGGAAGACGCCATCCACGCCCATCAGCGTCCCAAGCTCGAACGTTACGGCGACACTCTGTTCGTGGTGCTCAAGACGCTGCTGTACGTGGAGGACGGTTCCGACATCGAGGTCGGCGAGATCAACCTGTTCGTGGGCGCGGACTTCGTGATCAGCGTTCGGCACGGGCAGGCCAACCCGCTGACACGGGTGCGCAGGCGGATCGAGGCCGACGCCGACCTCATGGCCATCGGGCCTGCCGGAGTGCTGTATGCGATCTGCGACCAGGTCGTCGACACCTACTCGGAGATCTCCCACGAGATCGAGCACGACCTCATCGTGCTGGAGCGGCGCATCTTCAGCGGCGAGCAGGCCGACGTGACCGAGGACATCTACTCGCTCAAGCGCGAGGTGCTGGAGTTCCGGGCCGCGCAAGATCCACTGATCCCTGTCCTGGAGGAGATGGTCAAGGGGCGGGTGGAGTTGTGCGTCGCGGCCCGCGACCAGTTCCGCGACGTACTCGATCATCTGCTGCGGGTGGACGCCGCCGTCGACGAGCACAACGAACTGCTCACCAACGCCCTGAACGCCCACCTGGCGCTGGTGGGTCGCGAGCAGAGCGCGGCGGCCATGCAGCAGAACGCGGACATGCGCAAGATCTCGTCGTGGGCGGCGCTCATCGCCGTTCCCACCATGATCGCGGGGGTGTATGGCATGAACTTCGACCACATGCCCGAACTGCACTGGCTGCTCGGTTATCCGCTGAGTCTGGTGGTCATGGTCATCGCCGTGATCATCGTGTACCGGCTGCTGCGCAGGAGCGGGTGGTTGTGAACGACACCGCGCCGTCGGGCGTGGGCTGCCGATGAGATGATGCAAGAGAGAGCCCCAGGTGCAAGACGCGCCGACGAGCCACGAGGACGGGTCATCAACGGGGTGCGGTGCCGCAGGTCCGCTCAGGTCATGGCCGCCGGAGGCTTCGCGCGCATGGAGGAACTGGTCGGCGTGAGCTCTGGCACGGTTCAGCCGAACAGGGCCCGGAACCGGCGACGCAATGTTTTGGTCATGTTCTCCGGGTAACCGGAGTATCCAGTCCGATGTCTGAATCCCCAAGATCTCGAGACAAGGAGAGTCGCATGGCAGGCCATTATCTTCTGAAGAAGACCCCTTCGGGTTACCGGTTCAACCTGGTGGCAGGCAATGGCGAGATCATCGCCACCAGCGAGAGCTACACGACCAAGGCCAGCGCCCTCAACGGCATCGACGCGGTGCGACGCAACGCCGACAGTCGCATCGACGACCAGACCGGCGAACAGCAGCAGGCCGGGGGCGCTTCTCAGCGGTGACGGCGTCCATCCGGCTGCCGACAAGCTTCAGGGAAGGCAACGGCGGTCGGCTCCGCGCCGCTGCCGCCTTCTCCCGACCGCGCCATCGGCCGGAGCGGTCCGCGCGTTCGTCGTGATCACAGGAACCGCGCGGCCTGGAACAGGCGAGACAGCATGACACTGATGGAGAAGCCGCTGTAGCTGCCGTTCAGCGCGTGTGGCGGGCCGAAGGCCGGCGCTGTGTCCAAGCGATGCGGAATCTCGTCGCAGGGCAGGGTGTTTGCGCCGCGCACGCCGCGGTGGCGACCCGCGGAGCCGGTGCAGCCTTCACCGGGCGGAGCGGGTCCATGTCCCGCTGTCGGGGCCGCGGCGCACCGCCTGCCGGCGGTCACGGTTGCGCGAGCGCCCGGAGCGCACGGGCCTCTCCCGGACGGTGGCCGGTCTCACGGTGCACGGCCAGGGCGAGGTGGCCCTGGCGGACCGCCTCCGCGCGATCACCGGCGGCCAGCGCGACCTCCGCGAGCGCCGTGTACGCCAGCCCCTCCAGCAGACGGAACGAGCGTTCGCGCGTGATCAGCAGGGCCTCCCCGGCGAAAGCAGCGGCCTCCGCACCGGAATCCCCGCCCGAACCCGTGCCGGAATCCACCGCGCCCGCCAGGCCGATGAGCGCGGCGGCCCGGACGGCCAGGTGCATGTCGCCGGCCAGGTGCAGCGCCCTGCGGTGGTGCTCGGCGGCCTCGGCCCGGCGGCCCGAGCGCCCGCAGACCGTCCCCAGACTGTTGTGCGCCAACGCCTCCGACAGGCGGTCGCCCAGGTCGCGGCTGACCGCCAGGGCGCGTTCGGCCAGGGACCGGGCGGCGTCGTGGTCACCGAGCTCGCAGTGCACCTCGGCGAGGTTGACCAGGCAGGGCAGGAGCACGGCGGACGACCCTGCCGCCTCGGACCGGGCCCGAGCGATGCTCAGGTGTTGCAACGCCTCGTCGAAGCGGCCGAGCAGGTGGCAGACCTCGCCCAGGTTGCGGGAGATCATGCCGTCGGTGTCGGCGGGACGCAGCCCCAGCGCCTGGGTGAGATGGCGGTGGGCGGACTCCAGACGGCCCAGCCGGGCGTGGACCGCCCCCAGGTTGACGAGCTTGGCGGCCTGCCAGAGCGGCAGGCCGTCGGCCTGGTCGCGGGCGATGCCCTCCAGCAGGCAGCGGGCGGCCTCGTGCAGCCGGCCCGTCCGCAGGTGGAGGACGGCCAGGTTGTTCTGGACGGAGGAGACCCCCTCCTTCCAGCCGCCCTGCTCGGCCAGGGCGAGGGCACGGTTGTAGAGCGGCAGCGCCTCCGGGTCCTCCTGGAAGGCGCGCGCGTTGGCCAGGGCGAGCGTGGCGGCCGCCCGCCCGGCCGCGTCGCCCTCCTCGAACGCCGCCGCCATCGCCGACCGCGCGCACGACAGCCAGTGCTGCATGGTGCCGGTGTGCCAGAAATGGCTGCGCAGCGCGTCGGTGAGGAGCCACGCCGAGGCCCGCGGGCCCGACCGGGCCGCCTGGTGGACCGCGGCCACGAGGTTGCCCTGCTCGGCCGTCAGCCAGGCGGCGGCGGAGGCCAGATCGCCGAAGGAGCGCACAGCCACGCCCGCGGGCGCCGGGCCGAGCGGCAGCCTGGCGTAGTAGGGGTGGCAGCGGCCGACGGCGGCGCGCGTGTTGAGCAGATACCAGGAGTGCAGCCGCTGCCGGGCCTCGGCGATGTCGCCGGAGCTCTCCTCCGCGGCGGCCCGCTCCGAGGAGTACAGCCGCAGCAGGTCGTGGAAGCGGTAACGGCCGGGCACGTGCTGGTCGACCAGGTAGGCGCCGGTCAGCGCGGACAGCTCCCTCCGGGCCTCGGCCGTGCCGGAACCGGTGAGCGCGGCGACCGCGTCGAGCGGGAAGTCCATCCCAGGCACCAGGCTGAGCAGCCGGAACACCCGGGCCGTCGAAGGGGCCAGCGCCGCGTAGGAGAGCGCGAACGCCGCCTCGACCGCCGTGCCGCCGGCGCCGCCGGTGCTGCCGATCGCCAGCTCCGCCAGCCGGTCGCCGCCGCGCAGGGCCGTGACGTAGGCGGCCGCCGTGCCGTAGCCGCCCCGCTGGATGTTCGCAGCCGCGATCCGCAGCGCGAGCGGCAGGTTCGCGCATAGCCGGGCCAGCTCGGCGAGGACCTCGGGCGGCGTGGCGGCGGCGCCCGCACCGAGGACGTGCGCCAGCAGGCCGGCGGCCTCGCCGGGGCCGAGCACGTCGAGCCGCGTGATCAAGGCGTCGCCGTGGACGTTGAGCCCCGACAGGTCGTTGCGGCTGGTGACCAGGACGGCGCTGTGGCCGCTGGCCGGGATGAGGGGGAAGACCTGCTCGGGGCCGGTGACGTTGTCGAGCACCAGCAGCAGCCGCCGGTCGGCGGTCAGGGACCGGAACAGGGAGACGCGGGACTCCACGTCGGCCGGGACGGCCCCCGGCCGCACGCCGAGCGCGAGCAGGAAGCCGGTGAGGGCGTCGGCGGCGGTCCTGGCGGCCTCGGGGGAGTAGCCGTGCAGGTTGTAGAAGAGCTGGCCGTCGGTGAAGCGCCGGCGCACCCGGTGGGACCAGTGGACGGCGAGCGCCGTCTTGCCGACCCCCGCCGTGCCGCTGACGACCGCGACCCTGGCCGCCGTCGGGGCCGGGTCGCCGATGCCGAGATGGGCGGTCAGCTCCCGTAACTCCCGCTCGCGGCCGGTGAACGTGGCGATGTCGGGCGGCAGCTGGGCCGGAACGGGCGGCCTGGAGGACGGCGGCGGCTCCGCCGACCGGCTGCCGCTGGACGTCACGGCCTGATCGGAGGCCATGGCAGCTCCCGGGCCGTGGGGCGCGACGGCCCCGCGGCGCAGCACCTGGGCGTGGGCGCCGGAGAGCTCGGGGCCTGGCTCGACGCCCAGCTCGTCGCGGAGCCGGCCGCGCAGCTCGCCGAACAGCCGCAGCGCCGCGGCCCGCTGACCGGCCCCGGCCAGGGCCAGCAGGACGCGCGCGTTGAGGCCCTCGTGCAGGGGTTCGGCCGCGACCACCTCCCGCAGCCGCGCCAGCGCCGGCTCGTGCCGCCCGTGGGCCATGGCCAGGTCGGCATAGGCCAGGACGGCGGTCAGGCGCTGCTGGGACACCCCGACCACGACAGGATGATGGGCGGCACGCGGGGCCAGACCGGCGAGCACCTGCCCACGCCACAGCAGCAGCGCCTGCTCGTAGGCCCGCTCCGCCTCCTCCGGCGCGCCTGCCGCCCGGTGGGCGGCGGCGACCGCCAGCGTGGCGGTGAACACGAGCAGGTCGCTCTCGTCGCCCGCCAGCCCGAGCCGGTAGCCCTCGCCGACCCGGCCGATCAGCTCGGTGCCCGAGCCGGCCCGCACCCCGGAGAGGAAGCCGCGCAGCCGCGACACGTGGGTGTGCACCAGATTGTGGTAGCTGGCGGGGATCTCCTCGCCCCACAGGAACTCCACGATGTCGGCCGTCGTGACGACGTGGCCGGCCCGCAGCGCCAGCAGGCCGAGCAGCCGGCGCTGCATGGGCGGCCGCAGCTCGGCGGCGCACCCGCGCACGCGCAGCGTCAGCGGCCCGAGCAGCCCGATCCGCAGCGCCGGGTCGGGCTCGGCGACGGACAGGCCGGCCGCCTCCGCCACCAGGCGGACCGACCTGGCGCGCGGATCGCGCAGCAGGCCCCGCTCGATGTCGCGCAGCGTGCGCACGCTGACGCCGGCGCGGCCGGCCAGATCCTGCTGGGTGACGCCTTCCCGCTTCCGGTAGGCGAGCAGGCTCTCCGCCAACTTCATGCCGACACGCTACTGCTCCGCGCCGACAGGATCTCCTGACCTCCTTCCGGTACGGTGCCGGTGCCCGCCGTTCCCGCAGGTCGTCCGGACGATGGGGGCTCCAGGCGGCGTCCAGTGCCCGGAAAACCGGCTCTCCTACGCTCGGCGTGTCGATCGCAGGGGGTGACGATGTTCCGGTCCGTGGTGGCGTTCGCCGCGAACGGGGTCAGCTCGTACGGGGTGAGCGCGCTGAGCGGCGTCTTCGCCGACCGCTCCCACCTGGGGCTGCCCGCCTTCTCCTTCACCGTCTGCGCGGAGGCCGGCGGCCGGCTGCGGACGGACCTCGGCCTGTGCATGCAGGTGGAGCACGGCCCCGAGGCCATGGACCGGGCAGACCTGATCATCGTGCTGCCGGCCGGCTCCGGCGCCATGACGCTGGGCGAACCGGTCTCGCGGGCCCTCGTCGCCGCCTACCGCCGCGGCGCCGTCGTCGCCGCCTACTGCAGCGGGACGATCCTGCTGGCCGGCACCGGCCTGCTGGACGGACGGCGCGCCACCACCGACCGGCGCCTGACCGGCCTGCTGGCCGACGGCTTCCCCAAGGTCACGGTGGACCCGGACGTCCTGTACGCCGACGAGGGACGCGTCGTGACCGGGGCGGGCGGGGCCGCCGGTGTCGACATGTGCCTGCACCTGCTGCGCCGGGAGTACGGCGCCGCCGTCTCCAACGCGGTGGCGTGGGAGTCGATGGTGGCGCCGCGCGGCGAGCGGGGCCAGGTGCGGTACGTCCCGGCGCCCTCCGGCCACGCCGGGCGCGCGGACGCCGACGGCGACGGCCGCATGGCCGAGGTGCTCGCCATGACACCGGACCGGCTGCGGGACGTCCTGACCGTCGACGACCTGGCCAGGCACGCGTTGATGAGCTCGCGCACGTTCGCCCGCCGCTTCCGCGAGGCCACCGGCACCACGCCCCACGCCTGGCTGACCGGCCGCCGGCTCGACCGGGCCGAGGAACTGCTGGAGACCACCGCCCTGCCCGTCCAGGAGATCGCCAGGCTCGTGGGGTTCAGCTCGGACGCCGTGCTGCGCGACCACTTCGTCAGGCGGCACGGCATCTCGCCCCGCCGTTACCGGCGGGCCTTCAGGGAGCGGGCCGAGGCCGTCCGGGCGCGGCAGGCGTCCGGACGGCCGGGGCCGCTCACCGAGCCGGTCAGTTCTCCTGACCCCAGTGGATCCCGGCAGAGTAGAACGACGTGCCGAAACCGGCTCCGGCCGACGGCGTGCACCCCATCCCCTGGGCGGTGACCGAGCCGGTCCTGCGGCAGTGGTCGGCCGTGCTGTCCCCGTTGCAGTCCACCC
Source organism: Nonomuraea sp. NPDC049646 (assembly GCF_044465525.1). Lineage (NCBI taxonomy): Bacteria > Bacillati > Actinomycetota > Actinomycetes > Streptosporangiales > Streptosporangiaceae > Nonomuraea > Nonomuraea sp. NPDC049646. The sequence continues at coordinate 42,370 of NZ_JBITLU010000029.1, forward strand.
GCCCGGGTTCGGCGCCACGCCCTCCAAAGGTACTTCGGGACTGGGGGGCACATTCGGGGAGGAGATCTGCTCGTCCGAAGCGTTCTGCGAACGTTCATGATCTCATCACGCCAGCGCCGGGACGAGGGTGCGGACGGGCCCTTAGCCTCGCCAAGGTCATTCAGACCCTGAACAAGCGGAGTGTCCCGTGCGTCATCACCATGCCCTGGCAAGTCTGGCCTTCGTTTGCGTGCTCGCCGCGCCGGCGGTCGCCCACGCGTCGACGGCCGACGGCCCCGGCGTGCTGCCCCAGAAGACCCACTTCGACCTGCAGGCCCACCGCGGCGGCCTCGGTATGACGACCGAGGAGTCGCTGGAGGGGTTCGCCAAGGCGTTGCGCCTCGGGGTGACCACACTTGAGCTGGACACCCATGTGACCAAGGACCTGAAGGTGGTGGTCAACCACGACCGGCAGATCAGCGCCCAGAAGTGCCAGGACACCGCGCCCGTCACCCCCGGGGACCCGATGTTCCCGTACGTCGGCAAGTTCATCAAGGACCTGACCCTGGCCCAGATCAAGACCATGAACTGCGGCTACAAGCAACTGCCCGGCTTCCCCGAGCAGGAGGTGGTCGACGGCTTCCGGATGGTCGAGCTCAAGGACGTGCTGGACCTTGTCAGGAGTCACCGGGCCAAGCAGGTCAAGCTGAACATCGAGACCAAGGTCGAGGCGGGCGCACCGGAGCAGACCGCGCCGCGCGAGCTGTTCGTGGGCCGCGTGTTCGAGGAGATCCGCGCCTCGGGCATCGAGCGCCAGGTCACCATCCAGTCCTTCGACTGGGGTGCCCTGATGGAGATGCACCGGCTCGCACCGGAATGGCCGCTGGTGGCTCTGACCAACTACGACTTCCTTCAGGTGGGCAAGCCGGGCGCCTCCCCGTGGCTCGGCGGGCTCGACGCCGACGACTTCGGCGGCGACTTCGTCAGCGCCGCCGCCGCCGTCCCGGGCGTCACGGCACTGTCCCCGGTGTACGGCTTTCCGCAGAACGGCACGATCAGCGACCCGACCTTCCGCTTCTACGTCACCGAGAAGATGGTGTCGGACGCGCACGCGCGCGGCCTGAAAGTGATCCCGTGGACCTGTGACGACCCGGCCACGATCGAGGCCCTCATGGACATGGGGATCGACGGTCTCATCACGGATTACCCGGACCGGGTCCGGCGGATCATGGCCGACCGCGGCATGCGCCTGCCGAAGCCCTACGACAAGTAGCCCTACGACGAGTAGCCCTCGACCGCTCCTGAGCGCTTTCGCGGAGAAGGCGTCCGTCCTGCGGAGTTGCGCCGGCCGCCGGGAGGTTCCGGCGGGTGTCGCGGACGAGGGCGGCGGCGTCGGCGATGGGGTCCAGCTCTGGTGCGGCGCCGGCGCGATGCCTCCGCCACTGAGGCGGACGCGCCGGCGACCTGGCCGCGTTCCAGCTCGGCGTGGTACTCGACGCTGACGCCGGCGAGTACGGCGACCTCGGTACGCAGCAGGTCGGAAACGCCGGGTCATGACCTCGCTGGGCCGCGGACGCCGTCCCTGTGCTCTGCGGCAGGGCTCGGGAAGGTGCCGGCATCGGTCGTGACCGGCCGCATCACCTCTCGGGCGTCAAGCGCCTGGACAGACAGTGGACGGACGCAGGTCGCCGCGACGCAGCCGGTCAACGTCAGGATGGCCAGCGCCGCGGTGGCACCGGCCGGTCCCCGGTCGAACAACCAGCCCACCGCGCTGCCGCCGACGAACGCCAACAGGCCCGACAGGAACGTCTGCACGCCCAGGTACGCCCCGAAACGCGTCGGCGGGGCGAGCCGGACGATCGTCTGGAACACTGCCGGCTGCAGCAGCCCGTCGGCGAGCCCGTGCAGCACGGCCACCAGCACCAGGCCCGTCAATCCGTCGCCCGCGCCGGCCGCCAGCAGCAGATGGCCTCCCGCGGTGAACAGCAATCCCGCGCGCAGCACGTGCGGGCGGTCGGCGCGGCCGGGCACCGCGCACCACGGCTGGACCGCGGCCGACACAACGGCGAGCACGCAGGAGAACACGGCCACCGCTGTCGCGTCCACGCCGCCGAGCGGCACCACCACCGACGACTGCTCCGTGAGCAGCATGGCGGGCGCCGACACGGCCGCGAACCAGACGAAGACCCGGTCCCGCAGCACCGTTCGCACCCCGGAGGCGACCCCGCGCACGACCGGCACGCGCGGGACGTGCCGCACGAGCGAGAACAGGAATGCCGCCGCGCCCCACAGCGCCGCCGCCGTCAGCGCGACCAGCCAGAAGCCCACGTTCAGCAGCGCCAGCCCGAGCAGCGGGCCGAGCACGGCCGCGGCCTGCAACGTGATCGCGTACGCCGCGTATCCGCGCGCCCTTCGCCGTTCGGCGAGCCCGGCCAGCAGCGACTGTGCCGCCGGGTGGAAGAGCGCTCCGCCCGTGCCCAGCAGGACCACGGCGATGATCAGCCAGGGCAGGGTGGACACGGTGCCCAGCAGGACGAACCCGGCCGCGCGCAGCAGGCACGCCAGAATCCCCATCCGTACCGGGCCGAGCACGTCCACCAGCACGCCGACCGGAAGGGAGAGCGTGTGCTGCACGAGATTGCGCAGCGCCAGCACCAGGCCGATCAGCCCGGCGGCCAGCCCGAGGTCGGCTCGCAGGTGCAGGACGACGTGCGTCATGGCCGCGAAGTAGCCCAGCGAGATGGCCGCCTGGACGGCGACCACCACGGTGACCGTGCGACGGTCACCGTGCTCTGCGGATGAGACGCTCACGCGGCGGGCAGGACGTTCAGCCGGTGCAGCAGTTCGCGGGCGAGCGTGGCGCGCTTGGCGGCGTCGCCGTCCTTGGCGATGTCCATGTTCAGGGCGAAGGTGTACACGCGTCCGCCGCGCTCGACCCAGCCGGTCCACCAGCCCGTGCCGGGGCCGGGGGCGTTCTGCCAGCCGGACTTGGCGTACAGCGCGTACCCGTCCTTCTTCTCCTGCAGGATCAAGTCGTGGACGGTGCGCTGGTTCTCGCGCTTGGCGGGCAGGTGCAGCGCGGCCAGCCGTGCCATGAACCGGGTCTGCTCCACCGCCGAGATTTTCAGCGGCCCGTCCAGCCAGAACCGGTCGACCACTGACCCGGTCTGCCGGTTGCCGTAGCCCAGCCGGTGCAACCACTGGCGTTCGCGCGCGAGGCCGATGCGCCGGGCGATCACCTGGAACGCCGCCGCGTTGGAGACGCGGACGGCCTCCCGCATGGTCATGTCCTTCTCCCACTCGGGAAACGGCTGCGGAGTGCCGTCCCAGGGGATCACCTCGTCGGGGCTCTTGACCACGCCCGTCTCCAGCGCGACCAGCGCGTGCGGGACCTTGAAACTGGAGGCGGGCACCATCGGCGTCCCGGCCCGTCGCCGGTCCACCACGGTCGTCTCCTTGGACGACACGTCCAGCAGCGCGAACGTGCCTCGCACGCCGGCCGTGTCGAACACCGCACGCAGGTCGTCGCGCACCGTGGTTCCCGGCCGTGCCTCTGTGGCCGCGGCGGGGGTGCCCGGTGATGCGGTGGCCGCGTACGAGGGAGCACCAAGAAGGGTGAGCGAGGTGAGCGCGATGACGCCCAGCCCGGAATGGAAGGCATGGGGGATTGTCTTCTTCATGCGCAGAGGACATCACGGGACATAGATCGTGTCCAATATCGATATCAACGGAAGACCGATATTCGAATTGGTATGGCCGCTGGCAGATGAGCCTTCTCGCTGCAGTGTTCACGAACGGGCTCGGCCTCGGACGGAGGTGAGACCGGAAGATCGTTTCCCGGCCGGGAGCCGTCGCCATGGCCGGCGGTGCGGCGGCGGCGGGCCCGCCCCTGTTCCGGGCTGCCGATCAGGGCTGGATGTTCTCCAGGTCCTCCAGCAGACTCGGGTGCTTCGGCTCCCAGCCGAGCGCCTGCCGGGTGTGGGTGCTGGTCGAGGGCTGGTCGGCCGCGAAGATGGCGCCGAGAGGACCGTAGGTCTGCACCGGCACGGACTCGACGGGCAGGCCCAGTCGCCGGCCGATGACCGCGGCGATGTCACGCACCTGGTCGCCCTCGTCGGCCACTGCATGCCAGGCGGTGCCCGCTCCGGCCTGCTCCAGGGCGAGCCGGAAGAGGACTGCGGCGTCGAGGGCGTGCACGGCCGGCCAGCGCTGCGTGCCGTCGCCCGGGTAGCCGGACACTCCGCTCTGACGCGCGATCCCGGTCAACATGCCGGCGAACCCGCCCGTGCCCTCATTGTGCACGGTCCGCGGCAGGCGGACGGCCGAGCTCCGGACCCCGCGCGAGGCCAGGCCCAGGACTGCCGTGACCGCGCGACCGCGACCACCGACCGGCCCCGTGGTCGGAATCGGGTCGGCCTCGGTGGAGGCGCGGCCTGGCACGGCGGGCGTGCCCGAGCAGGCGACGAAGGGACGGTCGCTGCCGACGAGTGCCTCGCCGAGGGTGGCGAGGGCGGCGCTTTCCTCGGCGACCGCGTTCGCCAGGGCTTCGGGGCTGCTGAAGTCGTGGGCGAAGGCCAGGTGGATCACGCCGTCGGCCTGAGCGGCGCCGGCGCGCAGGACGTCGAGATCGGCCAGACCGCCCCGGATCGGCTCGGCGCCGGCCGCCGAGACGGCCTGCGCGGAGGCGTCGGAGCGGGCGAGTGCGAGGACGGTGTGGCCGTTGCTGAGAAGCTCGGCGACGACGGCGGACCCGATCAGACCGGTGCCGCCGGTGATGAAGACGCGCATGGAATTCTCCCGCGAGTGATGGGACTCTTGTCCCATCACCGTAGCAGAGTGACGGGACAAGTGTCCCATCACGTATGATGGGCGCCATGGGACGATGGGAGCCGGGCGCGCGCGAACGTCTCGTCATGGCGGCCGTCGACCTGTTCACCGAGCACGGGTACGACGCCACGACGGTCGCGCAGATCGCCGAGCGCGCCGGGGTCACCAAGAGCACCTTCTTCCGGCACTTCCCCGACAAACGCGAGCTGCTGGTCGCCGGGCAGGAGACGCTGAGCTGGCTGCTGACCGAAGGCATCGCCGAGGCGCCCGCCGACGCCAGCCCGCTCGAGGCGGTCGCCGCCGGCCTGGAGCGCGCCTCGACCGCGATGGGCCCGATGAGCCGGGAGATCGCCCCGCGGCTGAAGGCGGCCGTCGCCGCCAGCGCCGAACTTCAGGAGCGCGACGCTCTCAAGAGCGTCAGCCTCGCGGCCGCCATGACCGCCGCCCTGGTCGCCCGCGGCGTGCCCGATCCGACCGCCGCCCTCGCCAGCGAGCTCGGCGTCCTCGCCTTCAAGCGGGGGTACGCCGAATGGTCCGAAGGCGACCGTGCCCCCGAGGTCGGGTTCGCCGCCTACCTCTTGAAGGCCCTCGACGAGCTGCGCGCCGCGAGCGCATCGCTGGGCTGACTGGACCAACTCACCCGCTCCTCGGCCGCCTGCCGAGTCATTCCTCAGCCGTTTGGCCGTGCTGATGTCGGAAGCCACTCTCATGCCGCGAAGCGTGCGCTGCTGCGTGCTTTCCCGTCGATCGTCGAAGCGGGTACAAGTCAACGACCTTCATGGCGCGGCCTATGGCCCGATGGTGCCGCATGGGGTGAACGGTCCCGATGCAGTGGCAGGCGAGGCACTCCTGGGCCGCTGCACGGAGTGCGGTGGGGGGCTGCCGAGCGACAGTGAAGACGTGGCCTGGTGCGCGTTTTCTGGCGGTGTTAGCGTCGGGAAGTCTGGTCGGACATGTGGTGATGTCGCCGGCCCGGAGGAGAAGGCGTCATGGAATTGATCCCGCTCTCTGACATCGACCGCTCCATGATCGACCTCGTGGGAGGCAAGGGCGCCGGCCTCGGGGAGATGATCAGAGCGGGGGAACGCGTCCCCGACGGCTTCTGCCTGACCGTCGAGTCCTACCGGTCCGGGAATCTGCCGGAGAAGGAGCTGGCCGAAGCCTACGAGCGGCTCGGCGGCGGGCGGGTGGCCGTACGCTCCAGCGCCACCGCCGAGGACCTGCCGGAGGCCAGCTTCGCCGGTCAGCAGGACACCTTTCTCGACGTCGAGGGAATGGGTGAGCTGATCGCCGCAGTCCGGCGGTGCTGGGACTCGTTGTTCACCGAACGCGCCGTCGCCTACCGGGCGGCTGCGGGCGTCGGCGAGGCGGCCATGGCGGTGGTGGTGCAGCGCATGGTGGACCCCGTCGTGGCGGGCGTGCTGTTCACCGCCAACCCGATCACCGGCTGCCGTACGGAGACGGTCATCGACGCCGCCCCCGGTCTGGGGACCGCCATTGTCGAGGGCACCGTGGTGCCGGACCACTACGTGCTCGGGCGGGGGGCGTCGGCCGTACCGAACTCCGACGGCTGCCTGAGCGCGCAGCAACTCGAACACCTGCGCGCGGCCGGGCTGCGCCTGCAGGAGCACTTCGGCTCGCCGCAGGACATCGAGTGGGCGATCGACGCCGGCGGTGTGCTGTGGCTGCTGCAGTCGCGGCCGGTCACCACACTCTTCCCGCTGCCGCCCGACACCGGCGACACACGGCTCTATCTGGAGTTCGGTCACATGCAGGGCATGCTCCGCCCATGCACTCCGATGGGCGTGTCGCTGCTCAAGGCGGGCGGGAGCCTGTGGTTCAAGGCAGCGGGAGCCAGGATCGACCGGCGTGACCCGCTGCCCCGGCTGGTCCCCATCGGCGGCCGGATCTACTTCGACGCGACCGACTTCATGCGCAACAAGACCACGCGCAAGCGCATCGGGACCTCCCTGGAGGTCTACGGGCCGAGAGTCCAGAGCGCCGTGCTGCGGATGCTCGATGACCCACGGTTCGCGCCGCGGCCCGGCCTCCCCTTCGACGTCGGCACCGTGCTCAAGGGCGCCTTGCGCATGCTGCCCGCCGGGGTCGCCGGAGTGGCGTCGAGCCTGGCGAACCCGGCTCGTGCGCGGGCCCGCGCCTTTCGCGGGGTCGCGGAGATCAAGCGGATGATCGTCCCACCGGGCGAGTCCGCCACTGCTGCGGAGCGGCTGCGCTGGGTCATCGAGGATTCCCACAAGGCGGTCATGAGCCTCGACATGAACGGGATCCTGTGGCCGCTGGTCACCGGCATGGTGGCCGGGACGATGCCGGCCGTCCTGCTCAAGGGCGTCGCGACGGACGCTGAACTCGACACCGTCCTCGGCGGCATGCCGTACAACGTGACCACCGAGATGGATCTCAAGCTCTGGGACCTGGCAGTGCGGGCGCGCGAGCACCGCGACCTGTTCCTGGACACCCCGCCGGAGGACCTCGCCGCCAGCTACTTCGCGGGCGAACTGCCGGACATCGGCATGAGCGACTTCCTGGACAGGTACGGCATGCGCGCCGCGGCCGAGATCGACGTCGGCGTGCCTCACTGGGACGAGGACCCGGCGCCGCTGTACGCCGTCATCGCCAACTACCTGCGCAGCGGCGATCCTGAGCAGGCGCCCGACGTGCGCTTCAACGCGGCGGCGGTCAAGGCGGAGCAGATGGTCGAGACGCTGGCGCGGCGGGCGCGGCGCAGGCGGCCGGTGCGGGGCCGGCTGGCGGTGTTCTTCATGCGCCGCTCGCGTCAGCTCACCGGGCTTCGGGAGATCGCGAAGTACGCCTGGCTGCCCGCGATCCAGGCGTGCCGGCGACAACTCCTGCGGGCCGGCGCCGACCTGGCCGGCCGGAATCGGCTGGAGCGCGCCGACGACATCATGTTCCTGACGCTGGACGAGGCTTGGGCCGCTGCCCACGATGGGGCGGACCAGCGGGAACTGGCCGCGACGCGGCGCGCGGAGTACGAGCGGGAGCTACGTCGGCGTGCCGTGCCCGGCGCCCTGCTGTCCGACGGGACGGACGTCGAGGCACTCGCCCCCGCCCCGCCGATGCAGGACGGCGTGCTGGCCGGGATGTCCGGAGCGGCCGGGCAGGCGACCGGCAGGGCGCGGGTGATCCGCGACCCGATCGGCGCGCGCATCGAGCCGGGCGAGATCCTGGTGGCGCCCACCACGGACCCTGGATGGACGCCGTTGTTCATGACCGCGGCGGGCCTCGTGACCGAGACCGGCTCTCCGGTGGCGCACGGCCCCACTGTCGCGCGCGAGTACGGCATCCCCGCCGTCATCTGCGTCCGTGACGCCACCAACGAGATCAAGACCGGGCAGCTGATCTCCATTGACGGAACAGCGGGCACGGTGCGCCTGGAACCGGAATGATCACCTGCGAGATGTGGTCGCGGGATGCCGCCCTGCTCCGTGCGTGCTCGTACGCCCTGGGGCGGATGGTCGAGGTCCCGCAGTGCCGGAAACGCAAGGGGCGGAAGGGAAACCGCAGCCTGATCGCTGATCGGCTGCAGGCGTGACGTATCTGCCGCACGAGGTGTGGTTCTGTCAGCAGGCCAGATGGGTCACATGACGGGATTGTTGTTGGCATAGGCATCCGTGAAGCTGCTGGGGATCGGTCAGTTCCATGACCGGCTGTGAGAACTCACCGCAACAGTCCCACGGCCCGCAGCCCTTGCTCATAACCACCTTCGGTGCAGGCCCAGAATCGCTCGGCCGCATCGATGACCGCCAGGCTCTGGCCGGTCGTCCAGGCCTCGATCATGTCCAGCAAGGCAGCCCCGTCCGCCGCCCACACCTCGGGCGCACCCAAGGCGATCACTGCCGCCACTTCCTGCGCCAGCAGCCGCTCTCTGGTCAGGCGGTCGACGGAGGGCAGCCCGTTCACCGCGTCCACGATCAGCAGGGCTTGCCGCAGGCTGAGCGGAGGCAGGGCCGTCATCCCGCGGCCCGCTTCCGGACGGCGTGCAGCGGCCCTGGCGGCGTCTCGGCACTGGGGGCGACGACTTCGATGCCGGCCACGTGGGCGAGCAGTTCGATCGCCCGCCGCCAGGAAGTCTCGTATCCCTTGTCCGGTTCGTGCGCCCAGCCGGCGTGTGTCTCGAACGCTGTCAGCGCGTATGCGGCGTTCTCGATCATGCGCTCATTCTAGTCAAACAATCGTCACAAACAAATGTTTTGCACAAGCGTTCCAAACGTGTGTATGGTCCCAGGCATGGCACAAGCAACCGCAACGGCCACAGCCGTGAGCGACTTCAGCCGCCTGTCCAGACGCGTCAGACAGGCCGGGCTCCTCGACCGCCGCCCCCGCCACTACCTGCGGCGCATCAGCGTGGTGGCAGCCCTCTACCTGTCCGGTGTGGCTGCCTTCTTCCTGCTCGGCGACTCCTGGTTCCAGGTGCCGCTGGCGGCCGGCTTCGCGATCGTCTTCGCCCAGGTCGCCCTCGTCATGCACGACCTGGCGCACCGGCAGATCTTCCTCGGCAGGAGACCGAGCGAGATCCTCGGCCGGCTCGGCGGCAACCTCGGGATCGGCCTCGGATACGGCTGGTGGATGAACAAGCACACCCGCCACCACGCCAACCCCAACCACGAGGACCTCGATCCCGACGTCGTTCCCGACGTCCTGGTGTGGTCGCAGGAGCAGGCCCGCGACAGCCGCGGGCTGGCCCGGCTCATCGGCGGCAGGCAGGCGCTGCTGTTCTACCCTCTGCTCCTGCTGGAAGGGCTCAACCTGCACCTGGGCGGCGTCCGCGCCCTGCGCCGGCCCTGGATGAGACACCGCGTCCTGGAGGGCGCGCTGCTGTTCGCCCACTTCGTCCTCTACCTGGGAGCGCTGGTCTGGGTCCTGCCGCCCGGCAAGGCACTGATCTTCTTCGCCGTCCACCAGGGTCTGTTCGGCCTCTACATGGGCTGCGTCTTCGCCCCCGGCCACAAGGGCATGCCCACCCTGACGGGTACGGCGGAGCTGGACTTCCTGCGCAAGCAGGTGCTCACCACCCGCAACGTGCGCGGCGGCCGCCTCATCGACCTGGCCATGGGCGGCCTCAACTACCAGATCGAGCACCACCTGTTCCCCAGCATGCCCGCCCCCAATCTCCACCTGGCCCAGCCCATCGTGCGGGCCTACTGCGGGCAGCTCGGCCTGCCGTACCACGAGGTCGGCTTCGCGGCCTCGCACGCCGAGGCCCTGCGTCACCTGCACCACGCCGGTGCACCCCTCCGCGAGAAAGGCCGTTCATGAAAGCCGGACGCAAGCAGTGGATCGGGCTGGCCGTCCTGGTCCTGCCCGTGCTCCTGATCTCCGTTGACCTGCACGTCTTGTCGTACGCGCTGCCGTTCATCAGCGCCTCCCTGGCGCCGAGCGGCTCCCAGCTGCTGTGGATCATCGACATCTACCCGTTCGTGCTGGCCGGGCTGCTGCTGCCGATGGGCACGCTCGGTGACCGGGTCGGGCGGCGTCGCCTGCTGATGGCGGGGGCCGCGGCGTTCGGCGCCGCCTCCGCGGTGGCCGCGTTCTCTCCCAGCGCCGACCTGCTGATCGTCACCCGGGCCCTGCTCGGGGTGGGCGGCGCCACCTTGATGCCCTCGACGCTGTCGCTGATCCGCAACATGTTCCACGACGACGGCCGGCGCCGGGTCGCGATCGCCATCTGGACCGGCGCCTTCGCCGGCGGCGCCATGCTGGGCCCGCTCATGGGTGGCGCGTTGCTGGAGCACTTCTGGTGGGGCTCGGTCTTCCTGGTCAACCTGCCGGTCATGGCGCTGCTGCTGATCCTGGCGCCGCTGCTGCTGCCCGAGTCGCGCGACCCGCGTCCGGGCAGGTTCGACCTGCTCGGCGTGGCCCTGTCGCTGGGCGCCATCCTGCCCACGATCTACGGGATCCAGCACATCGCGCAGGACGGCCTCGGCTGGGCGCCGGTGCTGGCCATCGTCGCCGGGCCGGCGATGGGCGCCGCCTTCGTGCGGCGGCAGCGCTCGATGGCCGATCCGATGCTGGACGTGCGCCTGTTCGGCAGCCGCGCCTTCACCGCCGCGATCGGCGCCAACACCCTCGGCGTCTTCGCCATGGTCGGCTCCAGCCTCTTCACCACGCAGTACCTGCAGATGGTCATGGGCGCCAGGCCGCTCGTCGCCGGTCTGTACGCCCTGCCCTCGGCGGGCATGGCGATGCTCGCCGCCGGGCTCGCGCCGGTGCTGGTCCGCAAGGTCAGGCCGGGGCTGGTGGTCTGCGCCGGGCTGCTCGTCGGCGCGAGCGGATTCGCGCTACTGTCCAGGCTGGACGTGACCGGGCAGAGCGGTCTGCTGATCGCCGGGATCATGCTGATGGCCGGGGGCGTCACCCTCGTCCTGACGGTCTCCTCCGACCTGATCATCGCCACCGCTCCGCCGGAGCGGGCAGGCTCGGTCGCCGGGTTGTCGCAGGTGGCCACCGAGTTCGGCGGCGCGCTCGGCATCTCGCTGCTGGGCAGCATCGGCACCGCCGTCTACCGGGCGCACCTCACCGGCGTTCCGGCCCCGGCCCTGGACACCCTCGGCGGCGCTCTGGAGTCGGCGCGCCACCTGCCGGAGCCGGCGGGGACCGCTGTGGCGGCCGCCGCGCGTGAGGCGTTCACCCAGGGCCAGCACTACGCCATGATCGCCGCGGCGGTGGCACTGGTCCTGATGGCGCTCGCCGCGCCGGTCATGCTGCGTGCCGTACGGCAGGCGAACCGGCCACATCCTCGCCTGAACCACCCCGCGAGGCACGAGATGCGCTAGACGTCACCTCCGTACCGGACACCCTTCGCCCCGCAGGGAAAGACGCCCGTGCCCGCCCCCACCAGGGTGAGCACCTCCTGAAAGGTGCCGGCCACCGCCCCGACGGGCGGCGCGCAGGTATTCGGGAATGGACGACGACGGCCCGACGACACCGCCAGCACGGTCGGCCAGTCCGGGTGCCGTTCGCGGAACACCTCGGCCGTTCTGAAAGCGAGTTGTCCGGTGGCGGGGGCCAGGCCGTCCCGCAGTTGGATGCCGATCGGAGTCAGCCGGATCCGGCGGGCGGAGCGCTCGAACAACGGAACGCCGACGCGCCGTTCCAGCTTCTGGACGGTCTGGCTGACGTGGGCGCGCGACACCAGTCGGCCGTTCGGCCGAAGTGCAGTTCCTGGGCGAGGGCCAGAAGGTCTCGATCTCGCTGCGCTCCAGGGCCACCGCCCGCACCTCTGTTCGGACGTCTGTCTTTTCTCCCGAATTGACCAGCCGCGAGAGTCGGACGTGCGAGAACCGCCAATGACATGCAGGACCCCACCATGACTCTCTCCACCCGCGTCGCCGTCGTCACCGGGGCCTCCAGCGGCATCGGAGCGGCGACCGCCCGGCTGTTGGCTGCCCAGGGCGCGCTGCACAGCACCTTTCACGGCTACGTCACCCTGGAGACGGCGGGCGGGTTCGGCCGGACCGAGCGTGAGGTCGATGCGTACTGGTCGCGCGGCCTCGACGCCCTGCTCCGCCCTGTGACCGAGCGCCAAGCGGCTGTTTGAAACAGTTGTTCGTGGCGCTGGTAAGATCACCTGATGGGAGTCCCCGAGGATTTGCTGGCAGCGGCCAAACAGTGCCTGTCCGAGCGCGGCTACGCCCGCACGACGGTCCGGGACATCGTGGCAGTCTCCGGCAGCAACCTGGCCGCGATCAACTACCACTACCGCTCGAAGGACGCCCTGCTCGCCCAGGCGATGATCGAAGTCACCGGTCAGGCGGTCGCAGAAGTGCTCAAGGCCTTCCCTGACGAGTCGGCCAAGTGGTTCGAGGAGTTCTGGGCCCGGCTGATCGAGTCGTTCCAGGCCAACCCGATGGTCTGGCGGGCCAACGTCGAGACACTGGCCCAGGCGCCGCACCTGCCCGACGTGCGCACCCGGCTGGCCGAGGGGCAGGCGCTCGCCCAGCGCGAGCTGAGCCATCGCCTGCCCGGCCAGGACGCGGCGGGCGGGCAGGTGCTGCTGACCTTGTTCATCGGCCTGCTGGTCCGCTGGCAGATCGACCCGGACAACGCCCCGACGGCCCAGGAACTGGCCGCCGGACTCCGGTCGGTCGCCCAGGCGGCCGCCGGCTAGCTGCATTGCCCCGTAGCGTTGCCGACGCCTGCACGCGGCGGACCAAGGAGTCCTCTTCACCGGAGACACCCTGTTCAAGGGCGGTTCCGGGCCCGCAGTCGAGCAGCAGCCTGGTTCCGGCGGGGGTGACCAGACGGCCGGAACTGGCCACTCCGGGCGACGGCATGCCCGCCCGGCAGCCGAGCGCGGTCAGGCGCATCGCTTCGCCCTCGTGGTCGAGCATCCCTTGAGCGTGACGCGGACGTGGATCTGGGGAGCCAACTGCGCCTGACGAACTTGCGAGCCTTCGCCGACAGGAGAGTGGCCTCATCGGACGGCGTGCCGCCACCTGGTGCCGAGGGCGATCTGTCGCAGTCGCCCGATGGTGAGAGTGGAGACCTTGCGGGCGCGGCGGCGCCGGCCGAGGTCACGAACCGCGCAGCCGACTTCTCGCGGGTCGGCGGCTCGGGGCGGCGGAGAAACAACGCGCTGTCGGTCTGGGCTGGCCGACCGGGGTAGCGTCCACGAACGCCTCGATCGTCCCGGCCGGCACGCCGGTCACCCCTTCGACGTCGTCGGAGGCGCGGTCGTACACCCATTCACAAGGTCATCGACATCGTGTCGTGCGCGTGCCTGACCTCTGTGGTCGGTACAGCTAACCGCCCCTACAGGCCCCGTCCCAGCCTGAGGGAAAGCTCTTACCGTGCGAACCGGTTCCACTGCAGGTCCGCCCCCGAACCTTGACCAGCGAGCGGACATACCGCGATAACCATCGTAGGCAAGACCACACTTCATGTAGAGGTGCATGTCCGTGTCGCCCCCAAGACAGGAAGACTCGGCGCCGAGCACCGGCGCGCGCTGGCCGGGCTGGGACGAGCAGTTTCCGGCTCGGGTACGTGCGGCCACGGCGCGGCTCGAGATGCCCGCACCGGCGGATGGCGACTTGGTCGTCCGTGACGGGCCGGAGCGGGCGGCGGCCAAGCCCGGTCCGCCGCTGTGTATCAGAGCGGGTTGGCGAGAACCGCTGGAGCGGCTGGTAGCCGCTTACCACCGGCTCATCGAGACGATCGTGACTGCCTATCCGCACGATCCGCGGCTGCGCACTGTGCTGGTCTGGCCTCCGGGGCTGAGGCCCGAGCAGTTCGCAGGGGAGGTGCTCGCGGCCGGGCGGGTACACGTGATGCGGCTGGACGTCATGCCGCAGCCTGACGGCGCCCTCAAGGTGCTGGAGACCAACGCCAACTGCCCCGCGGGCTTGGGCAAGGGCAGCCAGTGCGCGCGCTGGCGGCCGCTGCTGACTGCGGCCGGTGTCCAGGTGCCGCCGCCGCTGCCCGGCGAAGTGCCGCATTGGCTGGGACGCTGGTTACTGCAGGTGGCCGAGCAGGAAATGGGGCGGCGTCCGGAGACGGTGGCGCTGCTGCGGCCGGAGGGAGGCCATCGCACCGAGTTGGACGGGTACGCGCACGCGCTGAACGCCCTGGGCATCGGCGTCGTGGAGGCCGACCCGTGTGAGATGCGCCTGGTCGGCGGTCGTGCCGTCGTCGGCGGGCAGGTGGTCGAGTGCGCCTACGCCAAGATCGGCATGCAGGACATGGCACGGCTGCGGTCCCGGCTCCAGTCCTACGTGCGGGCGGTGTGTTCGGGGGCGCTGTTCGTGCCCAACGGGTTGCGGGCCAGGCTGATCGGCGACAACAAACTGTGCCTGGCCGTCTTGTCCGACCCGCGCTTCGCGGACCTGTTCGACCCGGCGGACTATGCGCTGGTGCAGGGCAGCATTCCCTGGTCGCGCAACATCGCCACTTGCGATCTCGCCACGGTCGGCCTGATTCGCGGCTGTCCTGATGGCTATGTGTTGAAACGACCGCTGGACACACGGGGCAGGGGCGTGGTGGTGGGGCGGGAGGCGCCCGACTGGAACGCCAGCGTCGATGTCGCGCTGGCCGAGGGGTGGCTGGTTCAGGAGTACTGCGCCGCCCCCGTACTGGAGGCCGACGACGGGCAGGAGCCGCTGCGGCACGACCTCGAACTCGGCGCCATCAACGGCCGCCTGATCGTGGCGGGGTCGCGGGCGAGCCGCGAGGAACGCGTCAACGTCGCCCGCAGCGGCCGAACGCACCCGGTGTACCTGTGAACGCCCCGCGGCCGGGCGGGGTGTCTGCCTCGATGCCGCTGCCGGCGGGACTCTTCGTTCGGGTGCTCGTCATGCCCCGTCTTGTGCAGGCCGCCGGTCTTCGACTGCGCGGGAACATTCGTCCAAGACTGGCGGCGGGCCGCGCGTGCATGGTCGCCGCATGAGTCGATACGACATTGCACGTTCGCACGGGATGCACGTGGTCCATGACGGCCCCCGGCAGGCGCCGCCGTTGTTGCTCATCCACGGGTCGGGGGCCTCGGGCGGTTTCTGGGGCCCGGTGGTCCCGACGCTGACCGGTCACCATCACGTCATCCGGGTCGATCTCCCGGGTTGCGGCCAGTCCCCGCCCGCGCCGTCGTATGACGTGCCCGCGCAGGCGGGTCAGGTGGCGGCGCTGCTGGACGACCTCGGGCTTCGCCACGTCGCCGTGGCCGGGCACTCCAGCGGCGGCTACGTCGCCACGGCGCTGGCCGAGCAACGTCCCGACCTCGTGGGTTCGCTCGCGTTGATCAGTAGCGGCCCGAGTCCGGATGCGCTCCTCCGGCAGCCGTTCATCCTCCGGGCGCTGCTGGCCCCGCCGCTGGGCCCGCTCATATGGCCGAGGCGTTCGGACGCGATGATCCGCAGGGGGATCAGCGCGATGGCCGTTCGCCCCGTGGACCTCCCGGACGCCGTGGTCGCCGATGTACGCGGCATCACCTACCGCGTGATGAGGACGGTGCTGCGCCAGAACACCGCCTACATCGCCGAACGGAGCGTGCCCGAGCGGCTCGCCGCCCTCGGCGTCCCCGTGCAGGTGATCTTCGGTGCCGCCGACCCCCGTTGGGAGCCGTCGTCGGCGCACCGATACGAGGCGGTGCCGGGCGCGCGGGTCGAATCGCTGCCCGGCGTCGGGCACCTACCCATGCTGGAAGCCCCCGAGGCGATCGGCGAACTGCTGCTGGACTTCACGGCGGCGGGGCCGACGTCGACCCGTGATCCCTGATGCCTGCACTGGCCATGTGTCGCCTGCCGGAATGCCGTCTGACCAGGCGCTCGGTGCGCGCGCGAACGGGCTGAGGCTGGGCAAGGGGGAGCGGAGCTGGTTCTGCTCTGCGCGAAGCCGACAGAGCTCGAACGCGCCATCGATCTATGGTGAGGTATGGCCTCATCCCTGCCGTCGCGTCCAGCGATCGATCGGACCGCCCCCGAGCCGTCTCCGGCTCGCGAGCCGCTGTGGCGGCAGGTGCTCGGTGAGCGCTTGAGAGGGCTTCGCCATGAGCGGGGCGAGAAGTTGAGCGAGACGGCAAGCCGCGCCGGAGTCTCGCCGCAATATCTCTCCGAGATCGAGCGAGGCGTCAAGGAGCCGTCGAGCGAGATGATCGCCGCGGTCGCCGGGGCGCTGGATGTGACCCTGGTCGATCTGACCCTTGCCGTTGCCGAGAGTCTGCGGCCTGCTCCGCAGGGCGCGTCCAGAGGCGCCACCTGCTCGGCGGTGTATGCTCTGGCCGCGTAGCGCGGCTTGCCGGGGTTGTCCACGGGGCTATGAACGCTCCTCGATGATCTGATCGATGAGCCCGTACTCCATGGCTGCGGTAGCGGTGAACACGCGATCGTGATCGGTGTCGGCGCGCAGGGTCTCCACCGTCTGGCCGGTGTGCCGTGAAAGTATGCGCTCGATGTCCGCCCGGACACGTACGACCTCGTCGGCCTGCAAGATGAGGTCGGGGATCGCGCCGCGCCCCTGGGCTGCCGGCTGGTGCAGGATGATCCGTGCGTGGGGGAGAGCGGCGCGTTTGCCTTCGGCGCCCGCGGCGAGGAGTACGGCACCCACCGCGACGGCCTGTCCCACACAGGTCGTCGAAACCCGTGGGCGGATATGGCGCATGGTGTCGTAGATCGCGAGCATCGCGCTCGGGTCTCCGCCTTCGCAGTTGATATAGAACTGGATCTCCGCGTCGGGGTTGTCTGATTCCAGGAAAATCAGCTGCGCGATGAGAGCATTCGCGACGCCCGCGTCGATCGCGGTGCCCAGGTAGACGATCCGCTCGGTGAGCAGGTGAGAGTAGACATCCATGATCCGCTCGCCGCGAGGGTTCGAGGCGATGACGTTCGGGATCGTGTATGAGGTCACTGGCCGACTCCTTGGGTGACGCCGAATCCGAGCCGCGGGCGGTTTTGTGGCGCGATTTCGTCGAAGTTCTGCACGATGGCGTCGATGAAGCCGTAGTCCAGTGCTTCCTGTGCCGTGTACCAACGATCGTGCAGAGAATCCTCGAAAATGCGCTCGGCAGGCTGACCCGTGTCCTCGGCGATCAGACCGAGCACCGTGTCGCGCGTATGCCGGAGGTCGCCGGCCTGCAATTCGATGTCGACCGCAGTGCCGCCGATTCCCGCCGAGCCCTGGTGCATCAACACGCGTGAGTGCGGCAGAGCGCGGCGCTTCCCACGGGCCCCCGACGACAGCAGGAACTGCCCGGCACTGTAAGCGATGCCCAGGACGAGGGTCGACACGTCACAGGGAATGAGGCGCATGATGTCGCGGATCGCGAGCATCGACGGGACGGAGCCGCCTGGGGAATGGATCCACAAGGCGATGTCGGACGACGGATCCTGCGTGGCGAGCGCCATCAGCTGGGTGGCCAGCAGGGTCCCGTTGTCGTCGTCGAGAGGGCCGTCGAGAATGAGGACACGCTGCTCATAGAGTTCGCGTCTCATTCGCGTGTTGAACAGCGGAGGTGTCGATTCTTCGCTCATGCGTCCATCTTGGGAGGCGATCCGGGCCGGCGTCGACACGATCTGCCTGGGGCAGATCTGCTGTGAGCAGCGCGAGAGCTCCTGAGCAAGGGCAGCGCGATCGCCGGCCGGTTCGGGGAGCGCGGGCCGGCTGCCGGGCCGGGTTCGATGTTCGAATGGGCACGGTTTCGTTCGGCTCCGCTTGTCGAGGCGAACTTCTGGTGGAGGGAAACTGGCATTGGTGGCCGAGCTGGGCGTGCCGGAGCGGGGTCAGGCTGCTGCCAATATCGCCTTGGTCCTCAGGTCGATCTTGGCGTCTTTTCGATGCTGACCTTTCTGGGTTAGAGCGGCTACCGCTGGTTTTCTGAGAAGTTCTTGCTCAACCCCTTCAGGGCTTCTGGCGGGCTTTCTTGCAGGCCCGCCAGAAGCCCCGTCTTGCATCCTCAGCCGGCGAGGCCAGGTGCCTCCTGGTTGAGGGGTAATGCCGTGACGCCGGCCAGCGTCTCGTTCTGAGGCCGCTGGTGCTTCATGCGTAGCCGCCGCCAGGCGGTGGTCCACGCCTGCAGATCCTCCTCAGAGCCGGAGCATGCCCAGACGAAGGCCCGGACCAGCTTCTCGGGCGGCAGGTGGGAGGACTTCAGGGCCTCACACAGTGTGCTTGCGCCGAACGCGTTGCGAGCACGCCGGACGATTTCCCGATAGCTAGGCTCGCCCGCCCAGATTCGGTACTGCTTGAGCAGTTCCACGAACTCGGCGGGAGTTCGCGCGGACAGCGGATCCGGCTTCAGAACATAGCCGGGAAGGTCTGCCGGCGGTCCGAACGGCATTTCCGGCGGCCCGCTCGCCTCCGCTGGATTCGGCCGTTGACTGCTGAAGCTTCCGATGTGGGACTCTATCGCCGTGGTTGTGGCAGCGGCCCGAGCGACCCCTGCCTCAGCCATCACGCGCTTGTACTGCTGCTCAGTGAGATTGTATTGCTGCTCAGTAAGCCTCAGCCTTTTCTCCGCCTGTGCACGCCGGACATCGGCGTGCGTCAGCTCTTCTTCGGCACGCGCCCGTAGAGCGTCGGTCCGGCCCAGTTCCGCCATCGCGTCCCTGTATCGGGCGTCGGCGTGCACCAAACCGTCTTCGGCACTCGCGCTACGAGCATCGGCATCTGCCAGCTCTCCCTCCGCACGCGCAACCGCACTGTTCTCCCTGGCGTCCAGCGATCCGACTCTCGCATACACCTGGTCGGTTTCTTCGGCCAGGATCCGTACGGCACGCATGCGGTCCTTCTTGGCCGTGGCCAGAGCAAGTGCCGCCTGCTCACGCCCTTCCTCGGCCCTTGCCAGAGCCCGTCCGGAGCGCTTGTGCTGCTTCTCGGCGGCGACCAGGACGCCTAGCGCACGCGCACGATCCTCTTCCGCCGACGCCAGGGTCTGCAACGCTTCTCGCATTCGGAACAACGAGTTGTCCGCCGCTACTTTCCCTGCCTGGCGCTGAGGGTCTTCACCACCCTTGCGAACCACCATTCGCTTAGATCGTCTTCGACCGGGGAAGGAGCTGCTGCGTGGCCTTGACCGCCACCGCCGCAGCGCCCGCGATCAGCGCGAGTACTGCCTCCGGCTCATAACCCAGGCGCAGCAGTGTCACTGTGAACACGATGACGATGATCAGAATGACGACGCCTGCACCTGGGAATCGGAAACGAACGGAGAACATCGAGGGGATCACCTACTTGTTGACGGGCTCGACCACGGAAAAGGCCCCGAAAAGCTTGTGATCCCGTCGGCGCCAACCGTCCGGAATCAGGGGCGTTGAACCAATGATGGCCTATGCCGCACGCCTGCTCGGCTTCCATGGGCGGAGCCGATAAATGCTGGTGGGCGCCGATGTTCGGAGGCGTTCGCCGCTGTTCGGCAGCGTTCGAAGTTGGACGCCACTATTCGCGAGCGTGCGAATATGCCACACATGCTACCGATGTCCATTTTGTACCGCTTCAATGGAGGAAAGTTCGCCTGAGTGTTGGTGAACTTCTCGAAGGGGACTCATCCGTCTCGACCACGGAACACCTCGACCTTGGGGGCCCGCTGCGCCAACAGCGGGCCCCTTCTGTATCACCTTGTGCTGACCGGTCACGGTGCGCTGGTAGGCGTCCTCTTCAAGGGGGCATGAGGTTCGAACGTGGCCACACGAGCTGCCCTCCGCACGACGTGCAGTGCCGGGGGAGCCGTTCCGGTCTGGCCACGCCCACGAGCGCGGTCCGTGAGCGTCGTTACGCGGAGGCTCTCAGGGGTTCGAGGGCGCCCAGGACGAGGTCGAGGCCGAAGACGAACTCCTCCGCCGGGTCGTAGCCGGCGGCGAGGAGCGCCGCGGCGGACTCGTTGAGGAAGGGGAACTCGTCAGAGGGAAGCTGGGGCAGGAAGACGTCCTCGGTCATGTCCGCGAACTCGTCGGCCGTGTCGAACTGCAGGCTGGCCTCCTGCAGGGCGAAACCGTAGACATAGCTGTCGAGCAGCCAGTTGGCGTGCGTCGCCATCAGGACCGAGAAACCGGCCCTCCGCAGGCAGGCGGTGACCGCCTCGCGGTGGCGGAGGTTCGCGGGCCCCGGGGATGTCCGCGACTCCATCAGGCCGATCGCCCACGGGTGGCGCGCGAGAACCTGCCGGGCGGATACCGATCGCCGTCGCATCGCCGACTGCCAGTCGGCCTCTTCGGGCGGGAGCTCGATCTCCTCGAACACGACGTCGATCATGGCGTCCAGCAGCTCTTCCTTGTTCGCCACGTAGTAGTAGAGCGACATCGCGCCCGCGCCGAGCGCGCCGGCCAGCCGGCGCATGCTCAGCCCGTCGACCCCCTCCTGGTCGGCGAGCCGGACCGCCTCGGCCACCACCCGCCGCTTGCTCAGCCCCGCGTCTGACGCGACCTGGCGTCGTTCCCTCGCAGACACGGTTCTCCTCGCTCTCGAACGGCTTGACAATCGTACAGCGTACTACCATAGTACGGCGTACGAAGTACGCTGTACGAACCTGCGAGAGCCGCAGCTCGGACGTGAGGAGGCTTCGGTGGGGATCGAACGCCTGGCGCCGGGGGCGAGTCCGGCCGGGGCGGCGACGATGCGGGCCGCCGTCCATTTCCGCTACGGCCCGCCCTCGGTGCTCAGGTCGTCCGAGGTCGAGCTGCCGCTGCCGGGGCGAGGGGATGTGCTCGTCCGGGTGGGCGCGGCCTCGGTCCATCCTGGCGACCACTTCGTGATGACCGGCGTGCCGTACGTGGTGCGCCTGGTGTACGGGCTCCGCCGGCCGCGCCACGGCATCCCGGGCAGGGACCTCGCCGGCGTGGTGGCAGCGGTCGGGAAGGATGTCACCGCTCTCCGTCCCGGCGACGAGGTGTTCGGCTGGAGCACCGCCGGAACGCTCGCGGAGTACGCCCGCGTCCCGGCGGACAACCTCGTGTCCGCGCCCGCCAATCTGTCGGTCGTGCAGGCGGCGGCGGTGCCCACGTCGGCCATGACGGCGATACAGGCCTTACGCGACGTCGCGAACGTTCGTCCGGGCCAGACGGTGCTGGTCACGGGGGCGTCGGGCGGCGTGGGCTCCTTCGCCGTACAGATCGCCAAGGCGTTGGGCGCAGAGGTGACGGGTGTGTGCAGCACCCGCAACGTCGACCTGGTCCGGTCGCTCGGCGCCGACCAGGTCGTTGACTACACGAGAACCGACTTCACCCTCGCCGGGAAGCGCTACGACGTCATCCTCGACAACGTGGAAGCCCGGCCCCCTCGGCCGGATCGTCAAAGCGCGCGTGCTGTCCGGGTTCACCCGTCAGCGGCTGAAGCCCTTCATATCGATCGAGAAGCGCCAGGACCTGCTCGTCCTGGCCGAACTGCTCACGACCGGGCAGATCACGCCCGTCATCGACCGCGCCTACCCCCTCGACGAGGCAGCCGACGCCCTCCGCCACGTCGCGGCCGGCCACACCCGAGGGAAGGTCGTCGTCACCGTCTGACGGCCGGGCCGGCGAGAACGACCCGACCCGTGCGCATGCACGCCCGACCCTGCCGCCACACCGGCGGACGGACCGCTCCTCTCGAAAGAAGAACCGATGACCGTCGGAACGAAAACCCCGAACGTGCTCGACAACCCGCCGATCCCCGTGCAGGCCAAGCTCGCCGCCGCCTGGACCAGCTTCATGTTCCTCTACATCTACGTCGACTATTTCCACCTCTACAAGCCCGGCGCCGTCGGCGACATCCTGGCCGGCGTCGTCTTCGGGCTCGACATCAGCCCGACGCTGTTGACCATGATGCTCGCGTCCGTGGCGATCCCGGCCCTGATGGTGATGCTCTCCATGACGCTGCCCGCCCGCATGAACCGCGTCACGAACCTCGTCGCCGCATCGCTCTACATCCCCTACTCGGTGGTCAACGCGGCGGGGGAGTCCTGGGACTGGGCCTCCTTCTACGGCCTGTCCATCGGAATCGAGGTGCTGCTCCTGGCCTTCGTCCTGCGCTCCGCCTCGACATGGCCTCGGACCGCTGCGGTCTCGGCCGATCCCGTGACGGCCGGCCTTCGCCAGTAGGCATCCGTAGTCGATTCACAGGTAACCGCACCGGTTCGGCTCAGCGGCGGACGCGGTACCGGATGTGGGTGGCCTCCGGTGTGTCGATCACCTGAACGATCTCCAGTTCGATCTCCGACGGCAGGACGTCGAACAGCCGGTGGCCGGCGCCCAGCAGCACCGGGATGTGATGGATCTGCACCTCGTCCAGCACCCCGGCCTCAAGTGCCTGTCGCACCGTGTAGGCGCCGCCACGCACCTGGACGTCCCGGCCCCCGGCGGCGGCCTTCGCCTGCGCCATCGCGCTTGCGATCCCGTCGTTCACATACGTCACCAGCGGATGACCCTAACGGGCGGCCGGGCTGGGCGGCCGGTGACTGGGGACGAAGATCGGGAGACCGTCGTGATCGCCTCCCCAGTGATCCATGAGTTCGGCGGTCCGCCGCCCTGCCAGGACCGCGCCGGCCGCCTTCCATTCGGCTTGGAACCGCTGGATCGCCTCGGACGACGGACCGGGCTGCGAGCCCGCGTCAGCCCACTTGTGCAGCCGTTCGCCGTCCTCGCCACCGAGATAGTCGTTGGGATCGGCGACGTACCCGTCGAGCGACATCGACATGTCGAGCACTGATTTGGACATGGTCCGCTCCTCGTCTGCGACGGTGTGACTCCTCAGTCACGCCGCCTGCTCCGGCTTCGGCGCACTAACTGTGTCTCGAAGACACTGTGTATCCTGGAGACAGTTTTTACAAGGGGAGGCTGCGATGTCGGCTAACGAGGATCCGACGGCATTGGCCGAACTGTTGTGGGGCCTGCGGAAGCCGCGCACCAGGGGCCCCAGGCCTGCCTTCGACCTCGCGCAGGTGGCCGACGCCGCTGTCAACGTCGCCGATGCCGAGGGCTTGGAAGCGGTCTCGATGCATCGGGTGGCCGCCGAGCTCGGCCTCACCAAAATGGCCCTGTACCGCTATGTCAACGGCAAATCCGAGCTCAGCGCGATCATGGTCGAGGCGGCGGTCGGCACACCCCCCGACCTGAGCGGCCTGACCAACTGGCGGGCCAAGCTGGAAGAGTACGCCCGCCAACTGTCCGCCGCCTGGCGACGCCACCCCTGGCTGCCGTCGATCACCGTGGGCGACCGCGTCATGGGTCCACGCGAAACCGGATGGGCCGAAAGAGCCCTCAGCGCCCTGACCGACACGCCTCTGACCGAACGCGAACGGCTGGACGCGGTCATGCTGGTCTCCCACCACATCCGCGCCACCCACCCGGCCGCCACCCAAGGCACCCAGATCTGGACGAACGGCGGCGCCGCCCCCATCATGCGCGACCTGCTACTTCGCAACGCCGACCGTTTCCCGCTGCTGGCCACCACCATGGCCACCCCCTCGGCCGCCACGACCCAGGAGTTCGGCCTGCACGCCCTCCTCGACGGCCTCGAACACACCATCACCCGACGCACCCGAAACGGCGACGAACCAGCAGCTTCTATGTAAGAAGCAGCGGCGCCCGACCGGGACGGACGGGGTGGTGCGGTCGCTAAGCCGCTGTCGGACAACGACGGGGGACTCGAAGCCATGTCATGGGCCTGTTCGGGGCCCTGGGGGTCTTATTAGCCGGTGTCGTCGCTCTCGGCTCGCGCAGGGGCCGCAGCCCGTCTGCGGGCTGGGATGTGGTGAAGCCATGTCGGTCAGGCCGCCAAGAGTGCCCGATCGGCCCAGTCCGGCTTCGGCCGGCGCACCGTGATCTCGACATCCTTGGACGCCTGGCCACGCCCCAGCCAGCCGAACACCCGACTCAAGGTCAAGGCCGCAGATCAAGCACGATGCGACGAGCCGTGAAGCGGCACAGGCCTGACGGGGGCGCGGGCGCGGCCGATGACTCAGAAGTCGACCAAGCGCATGCTTGAGAGGGTGCGCCGATGGACACGAGGGCGATGGCGTCCGCCTGTCGGGGCGTCATGGCCGGTGCGCCGCTACGCCGTGGTCGGGAACTGGCGGTCCAGTCCGGTGACACGCAGCAGCCGGGCCATTCGCGGTGAGACGCCGCGCAGGGCGAGCGTGACACCCCGTGCCCGCGCCCGGCCTTTCACGCCGATCAGCACGCCGATCCCGCCGGCACCGCAGAAGGTGACCCTGGACACGTCCAGGACGAGCAGGTCGGTGCTGTGATCCAGGGCGCTGATCAGCCGCTGGCGCAGCCGAGCTGTGGTGAAGATGTCAATGTCTCCCGACAGCTGTACGAGAGTCGGCGCCGAGGCGCTCACAGCCTGCGGGGCGATGTCGATGACGGGCATGAAGTTCTCCTCACGGAAGAAGCTGAAGGGTCATGAGAGGCCTGCCTGCCGAGGACCGGCCCGGTGTCAGTTCGGGGACACCCGGTCTGCTCGATCAGGTCATGCAGGTCGTACCGGAGTCGGGCCGGCGAGTGCGCGGGGGCGAGGATGGGCGTCGATGCTCAAGCCTGCGCCGCCTGTGCGGTGAGCTTGGGCGTGGCCTCGGCGGCGCCCGCGGGCCGCCCGCGCGCCGGGATCCGGCGCGGGATGTTCTGCCACATATCGCCATGGATGCCGATGCGGAGCGTGACTTGATCGAGCAGCTCGCCGACCGCGGCGACGAGACCGGGCAACTCGGCGGACGCGTCAGGGGAGGAGGGCCACCGAGCCCTGTCCGCCACGTTTCGCTGATTCGGCGCCGGGTCGATGCTGAGCCGTGCGGGATGAAAGAGAAGTGTCGACATCGTGATCGCCGGGCCTGTCCGGGCCCGTTCAGGGGGCCGGTGGTGGTTCGCCGAAGGCGACGCAGACCTGAGTGCCGACGCTCGAAAAGTCTTCGGTAGTTTCACCCTACCTCACGACTTCCAGGATTCCGTAATTCCCGCAGCGTAAGTGGCTGATATCGCAAGAAAACGGGGGCTGGATCCTCGCCCCGGGACGCATGCCCGTGGAGCGACGATGTGTGGACGGTCAGGGCGTTGGCTGGTCGGGCACGGGCGCCAGGCAGTTCAGGACAATTAGCTGCATGAGGTGACAGAAACCTGGAGGAGGTGATTCGTGACCAGGCGGATGCGCGGCGGGGGGCTGCGTATCACGGGCTGTCGTGTGTGCTAGGGTGAAAGCAGTTGCAGTTGTGGTACCCATAATGAACTTGTGTGCACCTGACGGTATGTGGCCTCGGGTGCATTTTTGTTTTCCGGTCTTCTCCGGGTGTGGGCCTATCTCGGCGACGCGGAATTCGTGCATCGCGGATTTCGGCTTGCACCTGCGAAAAGGAGATCGACATGGCTTCTGGCACCGTGAAGTGGTTCAACGCTGAAAAGGGCTTCGGCTTCATCGAGCAGGACGGCGGCGGCGCCGACGTTTTCGCGCACTACTCCAACATCGTCTCTCAGGGCGGCTACCGCGAGCTGCGGGATGGCCAGAAGGTGGCCTTCGATGTCACCCAGGGCCAGAAGGGCCCGCAGGCCGAGAACATCGTTGCCGCCTGACGAATAGCGCCACGAATCAGGGTTCGCACCTTCACGGGTGCGAACCCTGATTCGTTTCCGGCCTCGTGTTTGTACGTAGGGCGATCGGCAGTACGGGATCTACAGCTGGCACGGCGAATCGAGCATGCCATCTCCGGGACCGAGGCAGAACGTCCGGCCGGCGAACTGACCGCGCTCCTGGAAGCCAGGCTGTGGCACACCAGTGGAAGATCGATGAGAGGACCTGATCAACGACGGGACAGCCCGATCTGCTCAGTGCTCCCAGAACGGTGACCGGCGAGCCGTCGCCGATCCCGCCTCCACTGGCGAGAGCGTGCTGACCGCGCTGGTGCCGCGGCCCGCCGCAGCCCCCTCCCTCGTCGCCTACTCGCACCCACCACGTCCAGTCATGCTGGACGAGACCTTCATCCCCGTTTGGAGGTCAGGCCGCCGGCGGTCGCGTAGCCGTGCTGCGAGTCGCCGCTGACACCCGGACAGGCGGGTCAGCCGCGGTCGAAGGTCTGGACGACGATGAGGCAGGCGAACGCCGCGAGCGCGAGCACGGTCCGGACGAGGTGCAGGTTGAGCCACCGCCGGCGGCTCTCGGCCCAGTCGGCGGGCGCTGAACGGCATCGCCTGAGCGGTCCTCACTCGCGGCCTCATCCGGGCCGGCGACGGTGGAGCCGTGCGCGAGGACGTGGTCGCGGATCTCTGGAGCATCGGCGTCTCGCCCCGGGGCGATGCAAATTCCTGCCTGGCTTCCGGCAAGGACGGCGCTTCGCCCGGAATGGCGGGCAGGTGATGATCGCGGACCTGGACGAGACGTCGGGCCAGGGCCCTCGCCGCCGAGTCCGGCGTCCTCTTCGCGCCGACGGACGTCACCAAGGAGCAGGACGACCAGGCAGCCGTCGAGGCCGCCCTGACCACCTCCGGGAGGCTCGACCTCGTGCATCTCCGAACGGAACGCTCGTCCTCGGGACCCGCCGTAGGGTGCTGAAGATGCCGGACGGCGAGGCGTCGCGCTCCCGACCCTGATGGACTGCGGCGCCGCCGACGCGTTCCTCCAGCTCCGATTCGTCGGACAGCGACAGGGTCCGTGCGGCAGGCGTGATCCCCTGCGCTACCTCGCGCATGATCGTCGGCCCGCACCGCACCTTGGCAGCATGGAGAATCCAACGCACGAAGGGGCAGGAAAATGATCTTTGAAAGTGGCCCGATGCCCGGATCCTTACGTGCGGCCGTGCTGGCAGTGTCGATCCTCCTCTGCGGCTGCTCGGCCACGCCGGCGGCGGCCCCACCGTCCCCGACCGCCCCGGCCAAGCCGACATCCACCCCCATCTGCGACGGCCGGCTGCCGCCCACGGGGCCGGAGAAGACCGCCTACACCGATCGCATCGATGACTGGCAGCTCGCCATGGCCGTCAAGGACGGGTTTCCCGACGACGTGGCGGTCAATCGGGACGGGACAGTCTGGGTGGTCGGCACGGCCGAGGCGCCGGTGAAGCCCTATCTGGACAAGGAACAGGGGTGCCTGGTCACGACCGACACCGAGCGCCGGGGGAAGGTGTGGCGGTACGACGCGGATACGTGGCATGTGGTCGCTCCGCCGCGGAGGTGCTCGGACCACCTGTCCAAGGTCGACGTGACCGAGGACGGCAGCCTCTGGGTGTACGGCAAACGGCTGGAGAAGAATGACCAGGTGTCCTGCGTGGCTCGATGGAACGGCAGCGGATGGGAGGCGCGGACCGTCCGAACGGAGGACCCGGCCGAGGAGGCCAAGGCGCTGACCGTCAGCGGCGCCGATCCGTGGTTCATCGACGCCCGGGGGAGAACCGTCCGGCTGACCAAGGGGAAGCTCTCCGCCCACACACCGGTGGCGGAGGCTGACGTGCTCGCGCGAGGGCATGGGGGCGCGCTCTGGGCGGCGGGGGTCCAGGGTGCACGTCGCCTGCAGCTCGCACGATGGGATCGCGGGCGGTGGCAGCGCGTTCCCGACCTGGCGCTGCCCCATCCGAAGGGAGAGCCGAGGGCCTGGCTCACGTGCGACAGCATGGTCGCGACCGGGCCTGATGACGTCTGGGTGGCCGCCTACTGGACCTGGTACGCGAGCGACGGTTCGGAGCCCGGGCGGCAGGTCCTGGCTCATTGGAACGGCTCGGCCTGGTCGTGGCACACGGGGAAGGTGGCACTGCCGAACAGAGAGGCCGACCTGGCCCCGGATGGGCAGGGTGGCGTCTGGCTCACCTCCCTCGACGACACCGCCCTCGAACACGTCACCGGCCGGCGCCACGAGCGGATCAAGCTACCCGATACGGAGGAGGATTTCGGGCTGGGCATGCGGCTGTCCCAACGTCCTGGCACCCGCGAGGTCTGGGCGCTGAGCCAGGGGAACCTCTGGATCACTCGCAGGGACGCCGGGTCGTGAACGGCTCCATGGCACCGACGCCGGGGTCGACGACATCACCTTCAACGCCACCCTGCGCCGCCTGGCCCGCGCGCACGCTCGCGCCCACGACCTCAAGGAGGCCGACGCCGTCCTGGACCAGCTTGTGGACACCTTCCGCGACAAGCACGTCCCGCCCGGTCCTGGCCACCATCGCCGAACAAGCCGAAACCACCCGCACCCAACTCCACGACCAGGCCTGACACCCGGCCACGGCCGTCCTTGCCGCCTGCCTGAGCGCTACCGCTGATGGTGGCGCTGGCGCTCCTGCGTGAGGCCGGACATCGCATGGGCTTTGCCGTGACCGTCCGGCGGTCCGGCGGTCCGGCCAATCCTGCGCACGCTCGGATGGCACGCCGAAGCCCGGAGGGACGGTGCTGTAGATCGCCCCGCCAACCGCACTGGCCAGCGCGATCCTGGTCGCGGGCATGAAAAATGCCCCGTCCGCATGAACCTTGCGATGTCCGGATCCACCTTGCCGCCGGTCACGCAACGTCCGGACCAACCTTGCGACAGGAGGAAGATCGCCCCATGGACGCCGACGACTTCCGCCCACTGTCTGTTCGACCTGGCAGAGCGGCTGATGCAGAGTCCCTGGTGAATCTTGACTCGGTTGCGAGATCCGATGGCGGCCAGCGGCGCGGCAGCATCGAGCGTTGGTGTCGCGACGGGTCTGTCCTGGTGGCCGACAGTCCCGCTGGGCTGGTCGGCTACTGCGTCGTCGAGTACACCTTCTTCGAGCAGGGCTTCGTGACGATGCTCATGGTGGCCGAGTCCGCCCGGGGGCACGGCATCGGCGCGGAGCTTCTGAAGGCTGCAGCAGCCTCATGCCGAACCGCGAAGCTGTTCACGTCGACGAACTTGTCCAACCATCCCATGCAGCGGCTGCTCCTGCGGGCCGGCTGGCGCGCGGTGGGGATGGTGCACGGCCTCGATGAGGCTGATCCCGAGGTCTTCTACCTCCGCTCTCCCCAGAGCGCCGAAAACGCAGAGTGACTCTGGACGAACGCGGAGACCATTGTGTCGAAGCCACCTGACATCTTGCAGTAGGCCCTGACCAGGATCAGGCTCTTGCCCGGACGAGACAGAGAAACCCCGGCGGGCTGCCGGGGTTGCCTGTCTTGTAACGTCGCGGAGTGACGATGCCCGCGCACTCTCGTTGATCTTGATTGTGATCGTTGCCGAGGGTCGTCCGGCGCGTCGACATCGTCCGAGTGGCTCGACGCCCTACCTCTGCGGATCAGCGAGCGTCCGACCAGGTGAGGGAGCCGCGGCGGCGCAGCCGGAAGGCGACCGCGGACACCCACAGCATCGCGCCGGTCACTCCGACGGCCAGGGTCACCGAACCGCCCGGGCCGCCGCTCATCGTCCAGCCGTTCCCGGCGATGACAGCCGCGCCCGCCACGAAGGACGCGACGGCCGAGCCAGGGGCTCCGGCCCGGGAGAAGTGGCGGCCGAGCACGAAGCAGGCCGCGGCCAGGGCGATGAAGGCGATCGAGCCCGAAGCCATGTGCAGCCCGGCGTGCCAGCTCATCGTCGCGGGCGGGCCCGCGGGGGTGCCGACGGGGAAGCCGTCGCCGGCGTCCATCCGGAAGATCCCCGCGGAGATCATCCCGATGCCGTTGACCAGCAGGAGGCGGGGGAGCCACCGGCCGGGAACGGCCCGGCGCAGCCCGTACGAGCCGGCGATCACCAGCGCGCCGACGACCAGGAAGTCGGCCACCTGGATCCAGCCGAGCGAACCGGTCGACAGCTGGCTGAGCGGGTGGCGGACGATGTCGAAGCCCTCGCGGGTGAGCACCTGGGCCAGGTTGACCACCGTCCACAGGGGGGCGGCGACGGCGCCAGCGGTCAGCAGGCTCCGGGTCGAGGCGGCGGGGGCGGTAGTGGTGGTGATGGCGGTCATGTCCGGTGTCCTTTCGTGTTCTACTGCATACGCGACGAACGGGCGATGTGACAGGGAACGCATATGAGATTTCTGCTGACGAACGTGAGCGAGCGCCGCGACGACGAGACGCTGCACGCCGAGATGGGCAGGTTCATCCAGGAGCTCACCGAGGCGGGCGTGCTGCTCGCGACCGGTGGCATGGAGCTGGGCGGCGCCGTGCTCAAATCCGCGGGCGGCGAGCTGACCGTGACCGACGGGCCCTTCGCCGAGGCCAAGGAGATGGCGGGCGGGTTCGCGCTGATCGAGGTCGGTTCGCGGGAGGAGGCGCTGGAGATCTCGCGGCGCTTCTTCGCGGTCGTCGGCGACGGCGAGTGCCACATGCGCCAGATCTACTGATGGACGCCGTCACGGCGGTCTGGCGGGAGGAGTCCGCGCGGATCGTCGCCGGGCTGGCCCGGATGCTCGGCGACGTGGGCCTGGCCGAGGAGTTCGCCCAGGACGCGCTGGTCGCCGCGCTGGAGACCTGGCCGCGTGACGGCGTACCGGACAGGCCGGGCGCGTGGCTGACGACCGCCGCCAAGCGCCGCGCCCTCGACCACCTGCGCCGGACCCGGCGGCACGATCAGGCGCTCCGCGACCTTGAGCCCGAGCGGCCCGGAGAGCGCGAACGACCGGAGCAGGCCGAGGTCGGCGACGACGTGTTGCGGCTGATGTTCGTCTCCAGCCATCCGGTGCTGCCCGCCGAGGAGCGGACCGCGCTGACCCTGCGGCTGCTCGGCGGCCTGACCACCGCGGAGATCGCCCGCGCGTTCCTGGTGCGGGAGGCCGTCGTGGCCGGACGCGTCGCGCGCGCCAAGCGCACGCTCGCCGAGGAGGGGGTGCCGTTCGAGCTGCCGAGGGGGCCCGAGCTGGCGGTACGGCTGGCGTCCGTGCTGGAGGTCATCTACCTGATCTTCAACGAGGGCTACTCGGCCACGGCGGGTGAGGACCTGATGCGGCCCGCCCTGGCGCTGGAGGCGTTGCGGCTCGGGCGGCTGCTGGCCGGGCTGGCGCCGGGCGAGTCCGAGGTGCACGGGCTGGTGGCGTTGATGGAGATCCAGCAGTCGCGCGCGGACGCCCGTACCGGGCCGTCGGGGGAGCCGGTGCAACTGCACGAGCAGGACCGGGGACGGTGGAACCGGGAGCTGATCGCGTCCGGGTTCGCCTCCATGCTGAGGGCGCGGGCGGCCGGCGGAGGGCTCGGCCCGTACGTCCTGCAGGCGGCGATCGCGGTGTGTCACGCGCAGGCGGCCGGCGCGGCCGACACGGACTGGGACCAGATCGCGGCCCTCTACGGCGCGCTGGCACGGCTGCTGCCCTCGCCGGTGGTCCGGCTCAACCAGGCGGTCGCCGTCGGCATGGCGGACGGGCCGGAGGCGGGGCTGGCGCTGGTGGACTCGCTGCTGTCGGACCCGGCGCTGCGGGACTACCCGCCGCTGTCGGCCGTCCACGGCGACCTGCTGGCGCGGGCGGGGCGCGACGCCGAGGCCGCGACGGCGTTCGAGCGGGCCGCCGCCCTCACCCGCAACACCGCCGAACGCGCCTTCCTCCTCACCCGTGCCGCCCGCCACCGCACCGCCTCCTCCCTCGCCCGTGCCGCCCGCCACCGCACCACCTCCTTCCTCGCCCGTACGGCGGGCGTCCTGGACGCGTCCCCGCTCGGCGAGGCCGCGGACCGGTTCCTGGCGCGTACGGACCTGGACGCCGGGACGATCCGGTCGTACGGGCAGACGTTGCGGCGGCTGCGCCTGGACCTGGGGGTCGCCACGCCGCTGGCCGAGATCACCCCCGCCCTCGTGGCCAGAGTCTTCGCCGCCGCGTGGAGCACGGCCGCGCCCAGGACCTGGAACCGGCACCGCGCGGCCGTACGGTCGTTCAGCGCCTGGGCGGGCCTCGCCGACCTGTCGGCCGAGCTGCCCAGGAAGCACGACGACCGCAGGAGACGCCCCGCCGTCGCCGATCAGACCCTGGCCGCGCTCTGGCGGCACCCGTCGCCGCGGGAGAGGGCGCTGTGGCGGCTGGTGCACGAATCGGGCGCCCCGGCCGCCGCCGTCCTCGCGCTCGACGTCGAGGACCTCGACCTGCCCGCCCGCCGCGCCGCCACGATCACGTGGGGCGACGGCGCCGCGGCCCTGCTGGAGGAGCTGGTCGCGGGCCGGACCTGCGGCCCGCTCTTCCTGGCCGACCGCAGGCCCGCCCCCGCCCGGACGCCGGACCCGGCCGACCTGTGCCCCGAGACCGGCAGAGGCCGCCTGTCGTACGAACGCGCCGAGTACCTGTTCAAGCGGGCCTCGGGCGGTTACACCCTGCACCAGCTCGCAGCGTCCGCACGCCGATCGGCACCCGCACCACGCACAGCAACGCGGTGACCGCCACGTCGGGCAGCGCGCTCTCCTTCAGCACGCCCATCCAGGTCGGTCAGGTCGCGGGCTGGCTGCGTTGATGCGGGGGCTGGTGCGGCCGGTGCCCGTTGTAGTGGATCAGATGCTCCTGGAGCACGGGAGTCAGCTGGCGTTTTTTGCGGATCAGGACGAGGTCCAGGAGCTCGCGGCTCCGAAATCGCCTCACAGCACCGCACCGCGGCGCACCGCCGAACCGCTGCTCTCTGCCCCCCGCCTCCCAGCCGGTGTATGGGCAAGCTGACGCCCCTGCCCTTCGGGGAGGGGCGTCGCCGTGTCGGAGAGGAGGGCGGGGCCTCAGCCGACCGTGATCGTGCCGTACGCGTAGGCAGTGAAGCCGTTCTCGTCCCCATTGTGCCGACGGCCGGTCATGACCTGCCCCGGACCCGCCTCCGTGGAGTGGTTGCTCTCCTTCATCAACTCGGTCCAGTAGCGAGAGGTGAGCCGCAGCTCGCTTCCGCGCCAGCGCAGCGTGCCGTACTTGTGGCGGGTGTCACCATTCTCGTCCCCCAAGTGCTGCCTGCCGACGATGACCTGGTCACCGGAGCCTAGGAAGTACGAGTTGCTCTCCTTCTGCCTGGTATTCCAATTCCAGTTCTCATGCAGTACGGAGACTCGTTCACCGTCGATGTAGATCCGGCCGCACTGGTTCATGGTCCAGTCGGTCTCGTCCCCATAGTGGGCCCGGCCGATCAGCACCTCGTCCTGCGGGCACTCGAATATGCTGTCCGGCTCCTTGAGGCGAATGAAACTTCCGTAGAAGACCTCGATGTTCGGTGTCGCGGCCTCGAATACCGCCGCATTTTTGGCTACCACCGCTGACGCGGGCGCTGAGGTCAGGGCGGCCAGGGCGGCCGCCGCTGTCGCGACGGTCAGGGCCTTCTTGTACATGTTCATGTCCTTCAGGTTTGTGTCCTGCTTCGCGCGACGTGCGCCTAGAGCACGTGTGCCGGCGGATCACCTCGTCGCTTCCGCGGCAAGGTCGCAGACGGCACTAAAGATCGTCTTGGAGCCGGCTTGCGGCCTGTGCGATGCCAGAACGCTGACATCGCTGCTGAGCTGGGCGTTTGCCGGGCGATCAGGCTGCTCTGTGGTACTCGTTGACCAGTCCCGTGACGGCCCTTGGCCAAGGTCGTGCCCATGACGGGCGGAGGTAACGGCCTTGATGCGGGCGATGATGGGTTGAAACGGCGCTCGTCCTCGGGCGTCCCCGGATCGCGCTGGCGTGAAGCGTCAACCAGCCGAACAATCGGACCATCAGCAGACGCCGCAGGCGGAGAAACGCGAGTGCCGGGGGATAGAAGGCCAGGCCAGATGCAATAGACGGGTTTCGGCGCCGCACACGCAACCGAGCCGGACCCGAGCGGCGTGCTATTTCGGCGGTGGTGGTTTGCGCTTGGTCTTGATGCCCAAGCGCTTCCTGAGCCACTTCACGCCCCCGCAAAAGGCCGGGATGACCGGTAACGCCAGAACTGCGGACCCCCACCCTTGCTGGATGCACACGTTGCTGATCGCCAGAACGAGCAGAGGCCCAAGAACGACCCATGTGCGGAGGTGGCTCCTGAGCGTCCAATACAGGAAGATCTGAATGCGACGCATCAGGAAGGCGTGGGGTCGGAGAGCAAATCGGAGTTGGGTCACCTTTCCGAGCTGGCGCAGCGCGTATTTCAGCTGCACGAACTGGCCCGTGCGGGTCTTGGCCAGGAAATGCAGTTCCGCGCGCCATTCCTCCAGGTAGCGGTCCCGGGCCGCGGAAGGTAGGAGGCGCGCCTGTAGCTGGAGCAAACGTAGAGCTGGTGAAGCGAGGTGATTCAGTTCCCGCCGTTCGGTTGGTTGAGCCGAGAGCTTGCGCACCAGGGCGAGGGAGGCGTCGAGGTTCAGGTTGAGCTTGCGGGTGTCGTCTCGCCCGCTGCCGAGGTGGTAGGAGGAGTTGCCGTGCATGGTCAGGCTCAACGACTGAGCCAGCAAGACCGCGTGCGAGGCCGCTCTTTCCAGGTAGACGGTGAGCTGACTGTCGATTTCCAGAGGCAGCGACCGCTGCATCGTGCAACGCAGTGCGCGTGCGAGCAGGATGGCCTGACCAAGAAGCTCCTTGAGCGTGCCAGGGCTTTCATCCACCTGCTTGATGAGGTTGATCTCGATGTAGGCGCCAACGTCCGAGTAGTACGTCAGGTCTCGTTGGAGTTCGCGCGCATACGTATAGGCAGACGAATCCTCTGCCTGTTCAACATGCGCCCCCAGAGCGGCGATGTTGTGAGAAGGGGTGACGTCGCCATCGGTCATGCCAGGTCACCGAGATGCCGGGGCTGACTCATCGAGCTCGATTTTGCGATCTTGGCCTGGGCCTGCGCCAGGGCGATGCGTGCTTGTTCGGCGCCGTCAGTGGTGAGCTTGTAATAGCGACGGCGCGGCCGGCCGACCTCACGGGGATCCACATCCTCGAAGTGGCTCTCAAGCCATCCGACGTGCTCGAAGCGGGCGAGAATGGGATGGATGGTGCCCGGTTGCAGTCCAGCGGCGGCGCAGATCTCCAGCCCGTACATCTCGCGTGTCGGCACCTGAAGGAGAGCGCGAAGAACCAATTGGGTCGGCACCGTCATCCGAGGAGTTGCACCCATGCAGGAACTCTAACTAGGGGTGAGCGGCCAGGTACTCCCTTTCGGCAATTCACCTCCGCCGGCCATCGCGAACTGCACCAACTGCTCATCTTGATGCCGCGCGCCACAAGCCGGAGGGACCTTCGGCGCCTTGGCAGTCGGTCACATGGCCCGCGTCGAGCGGCGCGGACGTCGACCTGCGGCTGTGCCGTTCCAGGGACCGGACAGAACCGCTGTTCTGTCCGGTCAGCGCTTACCTGACGGCTGGGGACGGCTTCGGGCGAAGGACGCCGGGTGGCGACGGCCGGCGCGCGTCACCGGACCGGGCGGACGCCCTTCGCGATCTTCCGCAACTCACCCACGGCGTCGATCTCCTTGGCGTACTCGGGGCCGATGAGCACCTTGACGGCCAGGTCCTTGCGGAGCTTCCAGGTGACCGTGGGCGTGATCGGGCCGCCGGCGGCCCCCGAGTCGCCGTCCTTGGACAGTCGTGCGGGGTGGCCGCCGAGGTCCACCGTCTCGGCCCGCGATTCCGGCAGGAAGTCGTACAGGGCGTCCGCGGACGCGCCATGGGCCACGATCACCTGGACGGCGTAGCCGGCTTGCTGGAGGCCCGGCTTCCGGAAGCTGGTGGTGTAGCTCTTGCCGGGGCCGATCACATCGTCCTTCGACCATTTGCCCCATTCGAGCCCGTCCGGGAGGTAAGTGAGCTGGATGCCGCCGAACTTGCGCCCGTCGCCGAGGTCCCCCAGGGCCCGCGGCGTCGGCGCGGGCGGCAACTGGACGTGGAGCGTGACCGTACTGCCCCACGCGACGACCTTGCCGGCGGCCGGTTCCTGCGTGCCCACCAGGCCGTTGTCGCTCCGCATCCCGGCGAGCGCGACCTTCAGCCCGGCGTCGTGGAGCGCCTTCGCCGCCTCGGTGGCGCGCCGGCCCGTCACGTCGGGCACGGTCACGTCGTTGCGCATCACGACCTGGTTCTGGCCGGTGTCGGCGGGTTCGCCGGGATTCAGCATCACCGGCACCGTCACGGCCACGGCCGCCGTGACGATCGCCGCCCCCGCCACGCGGAGCCTGGTCACGCGGGCGCGGTGTCTCCGGCGTACGGCACTGCCCACTCCGGGTCCGGCCTGAACCTCGGCGACGTGCGCAGCCATGGCGTCGGCGAGGTCGTCCTCGATCGTCATCTCGTCACTTCCCTTGCGACATCCATGTTCTGGCGGATCCTGGCGAGCCCGCGCGCGGCCTGGCTCTTGACCGTCCCGACCGAGCAGCCGAGCAGGGTCGCGGTGGCCTGCTCGGACTGGTCCTCCCAGTAGCGCAGGACGAGCACGGCGCGCATCCTGGGCGGCAGCCTGCGCAACTCGCCGATGAGCGCGTCGCGCAGGTCGAGGTCGGGGGAGTCGGCGGCGGTCTCGGGCGGCCGGGCGAACATGATCTCCTGGACGACCCTGCGCCGCCTCGCCCTGCTGATCGCCGCGTTCACGACGACCTCGAAGAGCCGAGGTCGGATGACGACGACGCCGTCCGTGCGCAGGGACGCCTGCTCCGGCGGCGAAGGGGACAGCAGGTCGGCCGGCACCTCGTCGGTGTGCTCGCCCAGCTCGGGAGCAGCCAACGGCGGGACCTGGCAGCCGCCGGCGCCAGGCTGGCCCAGCGGGCCATCACTACCCCAGAGACTGGGGGAGCCTTCGCGCTCTCGTAAGCTACAACATCATTTCGTTACTGATAGTGATGAGCCAAGTGCTCAACGTTCATGATGGGTGGGCAGCACCTGCTGCCCTTGGACCCCCGGAAGGAACCGCAATCGTGCGACGCACACTGACCACCTTGGCTGCATTCGCCGCAGCCGCCGCACTCACCATCACCGTCCCCGGGGGCCCCGCCTTCGCCATCGACCACGTCGAATGCCGGGGCGGCGAGAACTTCCTGAAGATCTGGTCACACTCCGGCGGACGCCAGAGCGTTGACTGCTACGCCAACAGGGGCAGGACGGACTTCGGCGGATGGTGGGTCGACCGGATCTCCACCGGCAACAACGATCTGATCTACTACGACGCCAACGGCGACTCGGTGAGGATCACTCGCTGGACCGAGATCAGCTTCCCGAATCGCCCTCCGAAGGTGGCCTCCATCGAGATCCTGTGAGACGTCGCCGTCCGGATCTCGGACAGGTCGGCCTGCTCGACGTGGTCGGGGGCGGGGAACAGCTTGTCCAGGCGGGCTGCTGTGACGGCGCGATCGCCGCAGCGCGCGGCCTTGCGGCGCTCCAGCCGCCGGGCGGGGTGGTCGCCGGCAGGTCCTTGCGCTGGGCCCCGGCGGCGAAGCTGAACCGCGATGTCAGGTACGTCCGTGCCATCCGGCGCGCGGACGGCACGGACGTACCGAACCTTGTGACTTACCAGTTGGCGTCGCTGATGGGCTCCAGCCGGAACTTCTCGTTGTCCTGGTTACCGGAGTCGTACTGGTTCACGCTGGCGCCGTAGTCGAGGCTGGCGTTCTCGATGGCCAGTACCTTGCCTGAGTGCTTGACCACGATGCGGACGTAGCCGTCGCCGGCGTCGCGCAGTTCGAACTTCTCGTTGTCTTGGTGGCCGGAGTCGTACTGGTTCAGGCTGGCGCCGTAGTCGAGGCTGGCGTTCTCGATGGCCAGTACCTTGCCTGAGTGCTTGACCACGATGCGGACGTAGCCGTCGCCGGCGTCGCGCAG
>NZ_JBITLU010000029.1:80321-90558 GCF_044465525.1 Nonomuraea sp. NPDC049646
CGCAGTTCGAACTTCTCGTTGTCTTGGTGGCCGGAGTCGTACTGGTTCAGGCTGGCACCGTCCTTGAGGCTGGCGTTCTCGATGGCCAGCACCTTGCCCGAATGCTTGACGATCAGCCGAGCTCGCGGAGGGAAGGGAGCCATGGTTACCTCCTTGGTAGGGGAAAACGGGGATAGGGGCCTGACACACACCGGATGGTGTGCCCTGCCAGTGGTGAACAAATTGAGCCGGTCGACATTCAAAATGACAGATATTCTTCAGCAACGAATCCCGACAGATGCGCCCGTCAAGAAAGTCCGGGATGAACTGTCGAATCCCGACGCGAGCACCAGTGACATGCCCGCCTGTCCCGAATGTTCGGCGAAGAGTTTGTGGGCGCCGGCAGGATCGCGGGCGGGCTTGATTTCAATTACTGGTTGACCGGCCGTCTTTTCCCGGTCCGCTGCATGACCTGGGATGCGTCCTCGATGCCGATCACCAGCTGTAACTGCCTATTGATCAGGCTGGCGACAGCGGGAGTGGCCATATGATTCCCTCCAATCGGTGATCGAGGCAGCGGCGCGCCGTTCGTCTCTATGAAACTTGATTGCGAGCGGGAAATCACCCTCCAGTCGTGGCCACATGCGGACAGGGTTCAAGCGTCTGCAACTTAATCGCGCCAGCGGTGTCAGGTGAGATCGCCACGACGGGTCCGGAATCGACGCCGAACTACGCGGAGCCATCGTCCATGGATGGGTGTCTAAAAGACTATGTCCATGTATCGCCGCCGCTTAGCCGCCGTCAGCCAGTGGACAGGTGATTGTTGATGTGGGTACGTGAAAGTGGCAGCGCCGGGAGCAATGCCGTTGCGTTCTCGGTTGATGGGCGCTTGCCGGCTCGATGAGGCAGCTGTTCGGGGGAGCTGGTAACGGTAGGCGTCGGCGGCGTGGGGGTCTCCGCGGGCGCCGGCGTGGTCATGGGGGCCGGCGCGGACGTGGGTATGGTGGTCACGCCCGCTGTGGTGGCGGAGGGGGCCAGGGTGAGGGCTGCGCCGTGGTGCGCGCGGCCGACGCTGAGGTGGTCTTGGGCAGGCTGCTGGGTGACGAGGAGGGTCAGGCTGACATCCTGCTCGCGGTGGACAAAGGCGGACAGCCACGGCAGGTTGCGCGCGGTGCAGGTCGGACAGAGCATGCCGCCGCCGTAGTAGTAGTCGCCGCGGTTCGTGGCCCCATGACGAACGGCGTGGAGGAGGG
This sequence comes from Nonomuraea sp. NPDC049646, assembly GCF_044465525.1. Lineage (NCBI taxonomy): Bacteria > Bacillati > Actinomycetota > Actinomycetes > Streptosporangiales > Streptosporangiaceae > Nonomuraea > Nonomuraea sp. NPDC049646. Next base: position 81,554 of record NZ_JBITLU010000029.1, read on the forward strand.
CCGGTGGCGGCCCGGAACTCGCGCTGAGGCTGAGGGCATGAACATTGATCCATGCCCGTTGGCGGATCGCCGACACGCTCCCGGTCCCTGAAACCGATAAACCGCGTCTCAGGCCGCCGCGCTCACCGGACGGCAATCCGGCCCTGCCTGGACGGGAATTGCCGTGAAGAAAACCTGCCGAGCGGCGAACACTGGATGACAGTCGCCTTCGGAAGGACGCCATGACTGCACCACCTGACGCCAATGACGTGATGGAAGACGTCACCGTGGTCGAGCGGTCGCTGCACAGTCCCGAGCTTTTCGCCCTGCTGTACGACCGGTACTTCACCGAGCTCTACCGCTACCTGGCCGCCCGGCTCGGCGGCGAGCAGGCCGAGGACCTGGTCGCGGACGCCTTCCTGCTCGCCTTCCACGGCAGGCACGGCTTCGACCCGCAGCGGGGCACCGTGCGGTCGTGGTTGTTCGGCATCGCCACGAACGTCGTGGCCCGGCACCGCCGCAGGGAGGGCCGCCGCCTGAACGCGCTCAGCAAGGTGGCGGCCGAGGACACCGCCGACGGGCCCGAGGACCAGGTGACCTCGCAACTGGCGGCGCTGGCCAGCCGCCCGCAGCTGGTACGGGGGCTGAAGGGCCTGGCGAAGGGTGATCGTGACGTGGTGTTCCTGCTCGTGTTCGGCCGGCTGGGTTACGAGGAGATCGCCACGGCCCTGGACATCCCGGTGGGGACCGTCGGGTCCCGGATCAACAGGGCGCGCAGGAAGCTGCGCAAGGCCCTCGGCGACGTCAACCCGATCGGGGAGTGGTGATGGACGAGTTGAAGCTGGTCGAGGCCGTGTTCGCCGAGCCCGAGCCGACGCCGGAGGCGGCGGCGAGGGGACGTGACCGCCTGCTCCGCCAGGCGCCCGCGCCACGTCCGGGCCGTTCGTGGCGCAGCGCGCCGCCGATCCGGCGCGTCGCCCTGGTCGGCGCCATGGCGGTGCTGCTCACCGGCGGCATCATCGTCACCCAGACGAGTCTGGGCGGCTCCGATCCGCGTACCCCCGGGCATCTGCTCGCCGCTCCTCCGGCCGACGCCAAGGCGCTGCTCACCCTGGCCGCGCGGGCCGCCGCCGACCGTCCCGACACGGTGCCCGTGCGCGGGCAGTACGTGCACACCAAGACGCTGGTCCAGCGCAGTCTGCACACCAAGGGCGAGTCGGGCGAGACGCAGTACACCAGGGTGCTCGTCAGCGAGGAGCGGTGGGAGGCCGCCGACGTGGGCAAGCCCTGGCTGAGCCGCAGCCAGAGCCTGTCGGGCACGGGACCGGCGCCCCGGAGGTACTGGGACCACGGCGTCGAGGACATCGTGTACGAGCCGGGAACCTGTCCCGGCCGGCCGGCCTACGCGCGGCTCGGCGCCTGGCCGACGGACCCCGGTCAGGTGCGCGCGAAGATCGTGACCGACACGGGCGAGGACCCGCTGCGCATCTGGCACGCCCTCCAGAGCCTGGTCCGCGAGTCCGTGGTGCGTCCCGGCCTGGGAGCCGCGCTGTACCAGGTCGCGGCCGGGCTGGACGGCATCGTGCTCGTCGGCGACGCCGTGGACGCCGCCGGCCGCCCCGGCCTGGCCGCCGCCATGGACGAGGGCGACGGCACCCGGTCCGAGCTGATCTTCGATCGGACGACCTATCGCTATCTGGGCGAGCGCACGGTGAGCACCAGGGACCGCAAGGTGAAGGTGTCCTCGGGCGTCGAGTACATCGAGAAGAAGGGCACGGTGACCGGCAGCGCGGTGCTCGCCGTCGACCTCGCCACCGGCCTGCCCGAGGTGTCGCCGAAGGCGTCCCGCATGAAGATCCCCTGCTGAGACTTTCCCTCTGATCCGGCCGTTCCGGCCGTGAGTTCTGTTTCGCATGCCTTCCGACAGATCCGGCATGCCGTCAAAAAGGAGAACATCGATGTTCATCGTCAAGGCGATTGCGGTCACCCTGCTCGCCGGCTCGTTCGGCGGGCCCGCGTCGCCGTCGTCCGGGGACGCCGCCGCGTACGAGAAGCAGACGCAACTGGAGGCCGAGCGCGTCACCTGCATGACCGAGCGGGGCCTGGAGTACGTGGCCTCCCCGGAGACGCGCTACAAGTGGCAGCCCGGGGAGCAGGAGCGGCTCGCGGGTGACCTGAAGGCGCTGCGGGCCTACCGGGCCAAGTACGGCTTCGGCGTCTGGTCGGTGAACGTCTATCCGAAGGACGAGGTGGTCAACCCCGTCCAGCAGGACAACCCGAACAACAAGCTGCTGATGTCGCTGTCGGCGGGTGAGCTGAAGAAGTGGCGCGCCGCCGACGAATCCTGCTTCTCCCGGGCGGTCAAGGAGGTGCTGGGCAAGACCGTCACCTCCCAGGACGACTACGGCGACCAGCTCGAAGAGGCGGTACGGAAGTCGTTGAGCGTCCTCGACCAGGACAAGGAGCTCGTCCAGCTGGGCAAGCAGTTCGCCGCGTGCCTGGGCGTCAACCAGACCAAGCCGACCGAGCTGGACGGTCTGAGCCACGCGAAGATCGTGCGGCAGGCGTCCGACGTCGCGAAGAAGGCGTGGCAGGGCGAACTGCCCAAGGGCAAGACCGTCATCTTCCGGCCGAACCTGAAGCCCGCGCAGGCCAGGCCGTACCTGGACAAGGAGATCAAGGCGGCGCTGAAGGACCTGGAGTGCGGCAAGGACTTCTACCCCGCCTACTCGCCCAAGGCCATGGAGATCACGTCGGGGGTCTACCGGGAGTTCGGCCGGGAGGGCGCGGCACAGGCGATCCCGTCCCGGATCTACCGCAAGCTCGTCTGACCACAGCACGCCAGGGGGCCGCTCGTGGCGCGCGGGCGGCACCCCGATTCCTCCGCCTCCAAGGTTCCTGCCGGTGGCGCGGCAGAGTCGCTTCCCAGGCCATCAGCGTCTCTGCCCCATCGGACGAGCAACTCCCCGCACATCGACCACGAGAGAGCAGATGACATCAACACACGCAACCCTCGCCATGCTCGTGGCGGGATGTCTCGTCGCCAGCGGATCCACGAGCGCCGCGCAGGCGGCAGAGCCGGTCTCTCCGGTGACCGAAGTGCCGGGCTCGGTGACGCTGCTGACCGGTGACCGGGTGACCGTCACCGCGAACGGTCACCGGATCGAGCCGGGACCGGGCAGAAAGGAGCGCTTCGACGTTCAGCGCCGTCAGGGCCACCTCCACGTCATTCCAGAGGACGCGAAGCGGCTGCTGGCGCAGGGGTTGCTGGACGAGCGTCTGTTCGACGTCACGCAGTTGCTCACCTGGCGATACGGCGACGCCCACAAGGCGGAGATACCGCTGATCGTGCAGTCACCCCAAGGGAAGCCGGCGCAGAGGCTCAGCGGAACACGGAAGGCGAAGGAGTTCGCCGGGCTGGGGCTGGCCGCCACGAGCGTCCCCAAGGTGACCGCGGGCCAGACCTGGCAGAGCCTGGTGGCCGGCGCCCGGTCACTGGCCGGGGGCAAGTCGAAGATCTGGCTGGACGGCAAGCGGCCCCTCACCCTTGACCAGAGCGTCAAACAGATCGGGGCCCCGCAGGCGTGGCAACAGGGGCTGACCGGAGCCGGTGTCACGGTCGCCGTGCTCGACTCCGGTTACGACGCCACTCACCCCGATCTCAAGGACGTCGTCACGCAGTCGCGCAACTTCTCCGACGAACCCGACATCACCGACAACGTTGGACATGGCACCCACGTTTCGTCCATCGTGGCAGGAGCCGGAGCCAAGTACCGGGGCGTCGCGCCGGGGGCGAAGATCGCGCTCGGCAAGGTCGGCGGCGAGTACGCCGGCGAATCGGCACTGCTGGCAGGCATGGAATGGGCCGCCGCCGAAGTCAAGGCGAAGATCATCAACGTGAGCGTCGGCAGCCCGGACACGCCCGGCGTCGATCCGGTGGAGCACGCCGTCAACGCCTTGTCGGCGCGTACGGGAGCGCTGTTCGTCATCGCGGCGGGCAACGACGGAACACCTGGCTCGGTCAGCAGCCCGGGCAGCGCCGACGCGGCACTGACGGTCGGCGCGGTCGACAAGTCCGACCAGATGGCCGAATTCTCCAGCCGCGGCCCAAGACTGGGCGATCACGCGATCAAGCCGGACGTGACCGCCCCCGGCGTCGACATCACGGCGGCGGCCGCGCAGGGCACGGCAGAGGGCCCGTACGCCACCCACAGCGGCACCTCCATGGCGGCGCCACACGTCGCGGGCGCGGCGGCGATCCTCGCCCAGCGGCACCCGGACTGGAACGGAGAGCAGCTCAAGGCCGCGCTCATCGGCAGCGCCGCGCCGCAGGCCGGCGCCACGCACTTCGACCAGGGCGCCGGGCGCGTCGACGTGGTCCGCGCGATAGGCCAGGAGGTGTACGCCAGCCCCGCGAACATCGGCACGGTCTTCCGCTGGGGCGAACCCGGCGAGCGGCAGGCGGCCAAGGAGATCACCTACACCAACGCCGGCGACTCCCCGGTCACGCTCGACCTCACCGCGGACGGCGGCGTGCTGCGCACCTCGGCACAGCGGGTCGAGGTGCCCGCCAGAGGCACGGCGTCCGTCACCGTGACGATCGACGGGACCGGCAGACAGCCCGGTGATCACCCGGGCGCCGTCACCGCCCGATCGGGTGACCTGCTCATCCGCACCGTCGCCACCGCGTACGTGGAGCCGGAAGCCCACGACGTGAAGATCAGCGCGCTCGGCGCGGACGGCCGGCCCGTCGACGCGGTCGGGGAGTTCTACAACGGCAAGGGCGAGAGCGTTCGCATGCTCCTCATCGGCGCGCCGGACACCTACCGGCTCCCCGCCGGCGAGTGGAGCCTGTACGTGGACATCTACGAAGGATCGCGCATCACGACCACGCACCTGCCGGTGAAGGTCGGCGAACAGGGCACGGAGGTGGTCCTGGACACGCGCAGGGCCAAACCGATCAGGTTCACCCTGGACGAGCCCACGGCTGTCACCAGCGGATGGACCGAGATGTGGGTGATCAACGGTTCATGGTGGCTCGGCTGGGCCGGAGGCAGGCCCGACCCCAGCTCCGTGTACTTCGTGCTCGGCTCCAAGCAGCCCGGACTGAAGTACGTCAGCAGGATGCATTTCCACAAGAAGGACGCCTCTCCCACCCCCGTCCGCTACGACCTGGTGGACGAACGCCAGGACGGCATGCCCGAGGACCCCACCTGCACGGCCAGGGTGAAGGACCTCGACCAGGTGACCACGACCTTCCGCGGCGCCGGAACGGCCGCGAAGGGCACCTACTTCGTGGCGAACGCCGTCGAAGGCGTTTCTGCCGGATTCCTGACCCCCACGAACGATGTGCCGCTGCCGGGCAAGCTGACGGAATATCGGACGCGAGGGTACAAGTGGTCCAGCGCGCTGCGCGTCGGCGATTCCGCGGTCACGGGGGCCACGGAACCCACCGGCCACGGCCGCGATCGTCGGACGTGGGGCGCCGCCGTGAGCGGTCCGTCCTTCGCCACCTTGGGCGGCTGGCGAGAGGGTGACACCGTGGTGTTCGACGGCGCCCGGCTGTTCTCCGAGGGCGTGCCCGGCCGGGTCGGCACGGATGGCGCGGCCACCGGCACCGTCAGCCTCGCCCAGGACGGTCAGGTCATCTCCACGATCGACTACACCGGGTGCGGCCCGTGGGAGCTCGATTCCTGCCGGTTGACCGCCGGCATCCCGGCGAAGCCCGCGACGTACACGCTCAGTGCGACGGCCGACCGGCAGGTGCCGTACTCCACGCTGTCCACGAAGGTGGCATCGACGTGGACGTTCCGCTCGGCGCACACCGCCGAGCGGGAAGCACTCCCGCTGTCGGCGGTCCGCTACGCCCCCAAGGGGCTGGACGAGTACAACCGGGCCAAGCCCGGATCGTCCACCCGGCTGCCCATCTGGATCGAACGCAACCCCGGTGCTCCCGCGGCGGCCGTGACGTCCATCCACCTGCAGATGTCCGTCGATGACGGAGTGACCTGGCGCGACATCCGAGTCAGGGCCGAGGGTTCGGCGTGGACGGCGCAGATCGACAATCCGCGCACAGCGGGCTTCGTGTCCCTGCGCGCCACGGTGACCGACAGCGCGGACAACAGCGTCAGCCAGACCATCCACCGGGCCTACGCGGTCGGATAGCCTCCCCAGCCGTGGAGCCGGAGACGACCACCGTCGCCTCCGGCTCCGCACACGTGCGCGCCTGCGATCAGCACCCCCTGCGGCGATGGTTTGGCTGGATTCCCCGCGTCGGCGACGGTTGAGGTTGGCGGTGCGCTTGACGGAGGCCGACGGGCGGACCGGTCAGCTCGGGTTCGACCGGCCCGTTCGCCTCGCCCTGCCCTCGATGGATCACAACGGACAGGGGACCGGAGGCTGCGAGGCGTTGTGCGGAGCCGTACGCTGGCTACTGCTGTGGGGGCACGATGCTGGCGTGGGCCGCGACGACCCGCCAGTCACCTGCGGCATCCCTGGTCCAGCTCCTGGTGTAGCGCATCTGGGCGCGGAAGGTCTGCCCGCCGGCCGTGCCCGCGATGGTGCCGAGGAACCAGGTGATGCCGGTCGTGCCGTCAACGAGGACGCGTAGATCCTCCTCCTCCACCTGGGTCAACGACTGGGCGCCGGAACGCTGGATGTCGAGATCGTCCTGCTTGGTGTACAGGGCTCCGTCGATGCCGTTGGTGAAGATCAGCCGATCGTCGAGAAGCGTGTCGAGGGCGTCGGCGTCACCCGCCAGTTGCGCCGCTTGAAGGCGGCGTTCGGCTGCGCGTAGTTCCTCGGTGGAATTGTCCATCCCGACTACCTCCAGGGAGAGTTCTGAGTGCCTCGCGGGGCATGGATCTGCAGGCCGTGGACCGGCCCTCTCGTCCGGACCCCATCTGAGTATCTCGTGATCTCGTAAGGCGAGAGCGGTGCAGCGGCCCTCAGTGATCCTGATGTCATCGGGGCCGGGCAGAGCCAGGCACAGGCCGTCCAGCGCGGCGGCGAACGCGTGCTCGGCCGGTGTGCCGTACCCGATGACCAGGCCGTCGCGTGCCGGCATGGCGCTGTCGGGATGCCGGTAGGGAGCAAGGCCGTCCAGGGCGAGGCCGAGGCGGCGGGCGGCGCGCAGGGTGGCCTCCTCGGTGCCGGGGGGCAGGTCGAGCACCGCGTGCAGGCCCGCGGCGATGCCGCTGACGGTGATGTGCGGGGCGCGCTCGGCGAGCGTGGCCGTGAGCAGGCTGCGGCGGCGCCGGTAGATCGCTCGCATCCGGCGCAGCTGACGGTCGTAGGCGCCGCAGGCGATGAAGTCGGCCAGGGTGAGCTGGTCGGTGACGCTTGACCAGAACTCGCGCGTGCCTTTGGCGGCGAGCACGTCGTCCACCAGCCGGGTGGGCAGCGCCATCCAGCCGAGCCGCAGCGAGGGGGACAGGCTCTTGCTGGTCGAGCCGAAGTAGACGACGCGGTCGGGGTCGAGGCCCTGCACGGCGCCGACCGGTTCGCGGTCGTAGCGGAACTCGCCGTCGTAGTCGTCCTCCAGCACCAGGCTGCCCGTGGCGCGCGCCCAGTCGATGACCGCGGCCCGCCGCCGGGGGTGCAGGGCGCCGCCGGTCGGGTACTGGTGCGCCGGCGTCAGCAGGACCGCCCGCGCGTCCGTGGCGGGAAGGTCCTCGATCCGGGCGCCGTGGGCGTCCACGGTGAGCGGGACGGTCCTCAGCCCTGCCTCGGTCAGCACGGAGCGGTGGAAGGCGAGCCCGTAGGCCTCGACGGCGACCGGCCCGCGCAGCACCTGGCAGAGCAGCCGCAACCCGTGCGCGTATCCCGAGCAGATCACGATGTGCTCCGCCGTGGTGCGTACGCCCCTGGTGCGCGCCAGGTAGTCCACCAGCGCCTGACGCACCTCGGGCCGGCCGCGGGGGTCGCCGACGCCGAAGGCGTCGCTGGGGGCGGCGGTCAGCGCCCGCCGGGCGGAGGTGGCCCAGGCCGAGCGGGGGAAGGCGGCGGCGTCGGGGGAACTGGGCATCAGGTCGTGGACGATCCGCGCCCGGGACGGACGCGCGGGAGCTCGCCGCGGGTCCGGCTCCAGAGGCGCGGCGCGGTGCGCGACCTGGGTGCCCGAGCCCTGACGTGCGGTGAGCCAGCCCTCCTCGACCAGCTCGGCGTAGGCGGCGGCCACCGTGTTGCGGGCGATGCCCAGGTCCACGGCGAGGGCGCGGTAGGGCGGCAGGCGGGTGCCGGGCGCCAGCCGTCCGGAGCGGATGGCCTCGCGCAGGGCCCGCATCAGCCGTACGCGGGCGCCGCCGGTGCCGGTGAGCTCCAGGTGCAGGTCGCTGCCGCTCACGAATTGGCCCAGGAAGAAGTCATCGAAATGCACCATATCGTGGGCCGATCACGCTCCTAGCGTGGTGCCCATGACGAACGTTGCCATTGCCGAACGGATGAACCTCTCGCGTGTCGCCCCCAAGGTCTTCAAGGCCGTGCTGGCCCTGGACGCCGTGGCCCGCGAAGGGCTGGACCCGGTGCTGGTCGAGCTGGTGCAGATCCGCGCCTCGCAGATCAACCGGTGCGCGTACTGCATCGACTACCACACCGGCGACGCCCGCCGCGCCGGTGAGAGCGAGGCGCGGATCTACCAGCTCAGCGCCTGGCAGGAGGCCGGTCTCTACACCGCGAAGGAACGCGCCGCCCTGGCGCTGACGGAGGCGGTGACCCTGCTGCCGGACGGAGTCGAGGACGAGGTGTACGACGAGGCCGCGCGGCAGTTCGACGACAAGGAACTGGCCCAGCTCATCGCGCTGATCTTCACGGTCAACGCCTGGAACCGCATGAACGTGACCACGCGCAAGACCCCCGGCACCGAGTAGACCCGCCGTTCCCCGCTGCCGGGGGGGGGGCGCCGGCGGGGGGGCCCCCCCCCCCCCCCCCCCCCCACCCCCCCACACCCCCCCCCCACCCCCCCCCCCCCCCCCCCCCAAAAAAAAAGCCGTAACCAAACCCATACCCCCCAAAAAACCCCCCCCCCA
>NZ_JBITLU010000030.1:0-82827 GCF_044465525.1 Nonomuraea sp. NPDC049646
GGCCGACAGATCCCGTTGAGGACCCAGAGGTCAGTCAGGCCATGGGTCAAACCCTGGCGGGAAGCACTCATCTACATCATCACTGTCAGGCCAGCACGGCCGACACCCGCCGCGCCGCCGGCCTGAGCATCGACAGGCCCGCCAGCGCCAGCACCCCGATCTCGGTCACGACCACCACGCGCTGGGTCAGGCCCGCCGGGATGTCGTCGTTGCTCAGGGGGATGCCGAACATGCGCACGACGTACGGGACCACGACCAGCAACAGCGCCCCGAGTGCCACGCCGCTCAGCACGCGCATCGCTCTGGCGTACCGGATCTGGGCCTTGGCCAGCAGGAACCCCGCGGCGGGCATCACCAGAAAGGCGGCGAAGGCGGCGTAGCGGTGGATGCCTCCGGACAACGAGAGCGGCACCCCGGGACGGTCGGTCGGGAAGGCCCCGATCAGGAACATGCTCGCCCCCCAGGCCACCAGCAGCGCGACGACCCAGCGGTTGGCGCCGGAGCGGCGCAGCGCCTCGGCGATCAGCGCGGATCCCACGGCGAACAGCGTCAGCGAGGCCGGCAGCAGCCAGCCGGACGCCTGGAAGGCGTACTCGCTGATCACGCTGTGCAACGGGTCGAGGCCCGCTTCGGCGTGCAAGGTGAGCATCGCGCCGGCTCCGGTGCCGATGGCCGTGAATCCGCTGACAAGCAATCCCCTCATGCCTTAAAGCTCGCGTAAGGCGGCCTTGACCGGCATCGGAGATGAGCCCCCAGCGGGCCCTGATCCATCCCCTAATACCTTGGTCGGCAGGGTCCGGGGACGGGCCCGTGACCTGCGGGAAGACGACCCTGGGTAGGGTCTGCCTCCTCAGGGTGGGTGCAGTCGGCGGCACCCCGATTTGACTTGGAGTGCACTCGAAGGGTGACTCTGGATACATGACGATCCAAGAGGCCGCCCAGCGTTCGGGTCTCAGCGCCCACACCTTGCGCTACTACGAGCGCATCGGGCTCATCCACTCGGTCGGCCGCAACGTCAGCGGGCATCGCGACTACGCGGAGGCGGATCTGCGGTGGCTGGACTTCCTCACCAAGCTGCGGACCACCGGCATGCCCATCGCCGACATGTGCCGCTACGCGGAGCTGCGCCGCATGGGCGAGCACACCTCCGCCGAGCGGCTGGCGATGCTGGAGCTGCACCGCGAGCGCGTCCGGGCCAGGATCGCCGAGCTCAGCGCGGACATGGACGTCCTCGACCACAAGATCGACAACTATCGGGAGCGGATGTGAGGACGCGCGTTCTGGGGACCGGCGGCCCGCGGGTGTCGGCCCTCGGCCTGGGTTGCATGGGCATGTCGGAGTTCTACGGCCGAGGCGACGAGAAGGAGTCGATCGCCGTCATCCACCGCGCCCTCGACCTTGGCATGAATTTTCTTGACACAGCCGACATGTACGGACGCGGCCACAACGAAGAGCTGGTCGGCCGCGCCGTCAAGGACCGCCGCGACGAGGTCGTCCTGGCGACCAAGTTCGGCATCAACCGCCACGACGGCACCCGCACGGTCGAGAACAGCCCCGAGTACATCAGGGCGGCCTGCGACGCCTCGCTCCGGCGGCTCGGCGTCGACCACATCGACGTCTACTACATGCACCGCCGCAACCCCGACGTGCCGATCGAGGAGTCGGTCGGCGCCATGGCCGAGCTGGTCCAGCAGGGCAAGGTGGGCCATCTCGGGCTGTCGGAGGTGAGCGCGGACACGCTGCGCAGTGCCGCCGCCGTGCACCCGATCGCCGCGCTGCAGAGCGAGTACTCGCTGTTCACGCGGGGTCTGGAGGCCGAGATCCGGCCCGCGGCCAGGGAAGTGGGCACCGCGGTGGTGGCGTACTCGCCGATCAGCCGCGGCCTGCTCGGCGGCGCGCTACCGAGCGCCGACCGGCTCCCCGACGACGACTTCCGCAAGCACCTGCCCCGCATGTCCGGCGAGCACGCCGAGCACAACGCCCGCCTGGTCGAGCGGGTGCGCGAGATCGCCGGGGCGGCCGGGCTCACCCCCGCCCAGCTCTCGCTGGCCTGGCTGCTGGCCCAGGGCGAGGACGTGGTGCCGATCCCCGGCACGAAACGCCTGGCGTACCTGGAGGAGAACGCCGCCGCGGCCGACGTCACGCTGACCGCCGAGCAGCTCGACGCCCTGGCCAGGGCGGTGCCCGCGGACGCCGTCCGGGGCGCCCGCTACCCGAACATGTCGGAGGTCGAGCGCTAGGCCGCGCGCCTGGTCACGCCGGTCACGACCACCAGCGCGACCAGGACGATCGCCGTCAGCGGGATCGGCGCCGGCGTCAGCGCCGACAGCAGCACGAGCACGGCCGCGCCCAGGAAGGCCGCGCTGTCGGCCGGGCCGTAGCGGTGGGGCCGCACGTGCAGCAGCCAGACCATCGACAGGAACACCGCGACGGGCACCGCCACGGCCAGCGCCGCGCCCGTGGCGGACAGGTGGGACGTGCCCGAGGCGTGGTCGATGCTCACCTCGACCCCGGCGCTGAACGCCCCGACCGCCGCGAAGATCGCGTAGTGGCCGTACCCCCAGAGCAGGGCGCGCCTGGTGGAGTCGAGGATCTCGGCGGTCGGCGGGTCGAAGTAGAGCCACCACATGGCGAAGGCGATCACCAGCGCGCCCAGGGCCAGCACGATCAGCTCGGGCCGCAGTCCGGCGGTGCGCGCCTCGGCCTGGAAGGCGACCGTGGCGGCCAGCACGTTCTCGCCCATCATGATGATCGTGAACAGGCCGTACCGCTCGGCGATGTGGTGCGGGTGCCAGGCGGTCGGGCTGCCCCGCTCGGCCCACACGGGCACCGCGAGCTCCAGCACGACGCCCAGCGCGAACGCCGCCAGGTACCACTCCCCCGGCACGACCAGCAGCGGGATCCAGCCGACCTGCGCGACGCAGATGCCGGCGGCGTACCGCACGGCCGTCCGCCGGCCCGGACGGTCGCCGCAGGCCGCCCGCAGCCAGTGGGCGGCCATGGCCAGGCGCATGATCACGTATCCGGCGTAGACGACGCGGAAGTCGTGCTCCTGGAACGCCCTGGGCACCCCGGCGGCCAGCACCAGCACGCCCGCCATCTGGACGAGCGTGGTCAGCCGGAACAGCCAGTCGTCGTTGTCGTAGGCGGAGGCGAACCAGGTGTAGTTCATCCAGGCCCACCAGACGGCGAAGAACGTCGTCAGGTAGCCGAGGACGCCCTCGGCCAGGTGCCCTTCGCTGAGCGCGTGGTGGAGCTGGGAGCCGGCGAACGAGACCGCGACGACGAAGCACAGGTCGAAGAAGAGTTCCAGGTTGGTGGCGACGCGGTGGGACTCGCCCGCGTCGCGCGCCCGCATGGGCCGCAGCCGGATCATCCTCCGATGTCTACACCAGGGAGACCGGCAGGTCGAAGTAGGCGCGGACCGCGGTCGCGCCGGGACGGCTGTGGACGCGTACGAGGTCGGCCAGCAGGTTGACGATGAGCAGGCCGCGCGAGCCGGAGCGGCGGGCCTCGACGGGCAGGCGCCCGGCCAGCGGATCGGTGATGTGACCACCGTCGGCGACCTCGCAGACCAGCCGCGCGTCCTCGATCCAGACCCTGATCAGGCCGGCGCCGCCGCCGTAGTCGAGGCTGTTGGCGCCGAGTTCGGCCACCACGAGCCGGATGTCGTCGAGCCGGTCGTCCCCGAAGCCCGCCGCCTCGGCCTGGGCGGCCGCCAGGGTGCGGGCCGAGGCCAGGTTGGTGTGGTCGAAGCGCAGCGAGACGCACGCGGCCGGCTCGGCGAGCGGCTGGTTGTGCCGCGCGACGACCTCGTCGGGCGCGTAGCCGGGGCTGGGCCGCTCGCCGGAGGCGTCGCGCAGCACCGGGTGGGTGCGCTCGGCCTCGCGCAGCACCTCGGGCGTCAGCCCCGCCAGGTCGTACGGGCACAGGATCGTGACGCGCCGCCCGGCGAACGACAGGTTGATCAGCGCCTCGTGCTGGGCGCAGGCCGGGTACTCGGTCGCCGAGCGGCCGGGCCAGATCGGCTCGCCGATGATCCGCACGTGCTCGCCGGGATGCCGGTCGGCCACGGCCCGCAGCACGGCCGGGATGATCCGCCCCGGGTTGCGGCCCGCCACGCCCATGTCGAGCAGGGTCACCCGGGCCGCGTCGGCCCCCAGGCCCGCCTCGATCTTGGCCAGGTTCGCGGCGGGCACGGCCACCGCCACGGGCTCCCCGGCGGCCAGCCCCTCGCGGACGAAATCCGTGGTGGCAGCCACATATTCCGGGTCACCTCGGTAGAAGAGGGCCGGATGCACGAAAGGGTCCGCCGACATCAGGCACACGGTACCTCCGCATGAGGACTCTTAGACAATCAAATGGGTATTTACAGGGCGTGAAGCGACTTCAGCTCGTGCGCAGGCCCCTGCGGGGGCGCCGGTACTCCCATCTCGATCTGCGGACCCCTTCCGGGCGACGCCTCCCGTTCTGACCGCCGCGAACCTATGCTCGGTTCATGTCGGAAATGCACATGCGGGTCTCCGACGAGGACCGGGAGCGCACGGCGGAGCGGCTCCGGCACGCCTTCGTCGAGGGCCGCCTGACGCGTCCCGAGCTGGAGGAGCGGCTCGGGCTGGCGCTCACCGCCAGGACCTACGGCGACCTGCGCGGCCTGATCACCGACCTGCCCGCCCCGGCGGCCCCGGTCGAGGACGTGGTCGAGCTGGAGTCCAAGAGCGGGCACGTGCGCCGTTCGGGTGACTGGGCCGTCCCGCGGCGGCTGCGGATCTCCTCCCAGTACGGCGGCGTCGACCTCGACCTGTCCCAGGCCGTCATCCCCCACCCCGTCGTCGACCTCGAACTCGACCTCACGTACGGCTCCGCCAGGATCACCGTGCCCGAGGGCGCCGCGGTGAACGTCGACGCCTTCCGGACCGACTGGGGCCAGACCGTCGTCGGCGACGTGCCGGGCAGGCGGCGGCCCGGCGGCCTCTACCTGGTGGTCGGCGGGCGGGCCAACTACGGCGGCCTGCGGGTGCGCTATCCGCGCAAGCGCTGGTTCACCCACTGATGGAAGGCCGAGATGTGGTGCTCGCTCGGCACCAGCACGCCGCCCGCCCGGTAGGCGCGTGACCCCATGCCGAGCTGGGTCCGCTCGCAGGCGTCGAAGTCCTGCTCGTTGACCCGGTGGAACAGCTCGACCGACGGCGTCAGGTCGGCCCCCGAGGCCACCACGTCGGGGTGGTAGAGCCAGTCGCACTCGACCACCGTGCGGTCGGCGGCCATGGGGAACATCCGGTGCAGGATCACGTGGTCGGGCACCAGGTTGACGAACACCTGCGGCTTGACGGTGATCGCGTAGTAGCGGCGGTCCTGCTCCGGGGCCAGGTCGGGGAGCCGGCCGAAGCCCGCGCCGCCGTCCACGGTGAAGCCCTCGGCCCGCTCGGCGAACTCGGCGCCGTGGCCGACGTAGTACTGGGCGGCGTACCCGCCGGCGAACTCGGGCAGCACGGCCACCAGCTCGGGGTGGATCGTGGCGCAGTGGTAGCACTCCATGAAGTTCTCGACGATCAGCTTCCAGTTGGCCTTGACGTCGTAGACCACGCGGCGGCCCAGGGCCAGCCGGTCGACGTGGTAGTTCTCGATGGCGGCCGGGTCGCCCAGGCGTTCGGTGGCCGCGTAGGCGACGGTGTCCTCGAAGGACGGCGGCTCGTCGGCCAGGCACACCCAGGCGTAGCCGAGCCATTCGCGCAGGCTCACCGGGACCAGGCCGTACTCGACGCGGTCGATGTCGGGCATCCTGGCCAGGTTGGGGGCGGCGGCCAGCCTGCCGTCCAGGTCGTAGGACCAGGCGTGGTAGGCGCACCTGATCGTCCTTCTGACCTCGCCCCGCTCCTCCACGCACAGCCGCGCGCCGCGGTGGCGGCAGACGTTGAGGAAGGCGCGCAGCAGCCCGTCACGCCCGCGGACCACGAGCACGCTCTCCGCGCCCACCTGGACGGTCCGGAACGCGCCGGGTCTCGGCAGGTCGCCGGCGCGCACGGCGCAGAACCACATGCTCTCGAAGATCTTGGCCTGTTCCTCGGCGAACAGGGCGGGGTCGGTGTAGGAGCGGCCGGGAAGCGTGGAGATCAAGCTCGACGTGGTGGTCAACCGACACCCCTTGTTGCGTATTACGCACCGAGTTGCTCTATATGCGACATCGTCCGGCGGCCTTCAGGAGGCTGTCAAGAGGTAGGTGCTGAACCTGCGCAGCGACGCCGTGTGCATCCTGGTCGCCATCCAGTCGGGGATCAGGCCCGCGAACGAGCGCTGCCGGTTGGTCACCTCCGCACCGGCGATCACGGCGGGACGCCGCGCGATCCGCGCCCTGGCCCGCTCGTACGCGCGCAGGTCGCCGCCGGCCGCCCGGGTCAGCAGCCAGGCGTCCTCCAGGGCCTGGTTGGCGCCCTGGGCCATGGTGGGCGGCATGGTGTGGGCGGCGTCCCCGGCCAGCGTGGTCGGGCCCCTGCCCCAGACCCGGGGGATCGCCTGCCGGTGGTGCGGGAAGAAGCCGACGTCCTCCATCGCCTCCAGCACCGCGGGCACCGGGTCGGCCCAGCCGCCGAACCGTTCGCGCAGCCGCGGCACGATGTCGGGGTCGTCCTGCCAGAACGGCCCGCCGGGCGACGCCTGGACGTCGAACCACCACAGCAACCGGCCCGCGCCCGCCGGGATCAGCCCGCACAGCTCCCGCCGTCCGGCGATCATCACAGCCCGGCGGGAGCGCGTCAGCGAGGTCGGCGCGGCGGTGAAGCCCTGCCAGGTGACCCAGCCGCTCAACGCGGCCCGATCCTCGCCCCACAGGGCGCGGCGCACCGCCGACCGGCGGCCGTCGGCTCCCACCAGCAGGTCGCCGCGCACGGTGCGGCCGCCGGTCAGCCGCGCCTGCGCCCGTTCCGGCTCGGCGTGCTCGACGCCCGCGCCGTAGACGACGGGCATGCCCGCCGACAGGGCCTCGACCAGCTCGCGCCGAGCCACGTGCACGCACGGATGCCCGTAGCGCCGCTCGGCCTCGGTGAGATCGACGGTGACCAGCAGACGGCCGTCGTCGGCCCACGACTCCATGGTCTCCAGCCGCCATCCCAGGCCCGCGTACCCGACGCCGAGCTCGTCGAGGATGGCCGTGCTGCCGGGCCAGAGGGTCACCGACCCGCCCGCCGTGCGCAGCTCGGGCGCCTGCTCGTAGACCTCGACGTCGTGACCCGCGGCCAGCAGCCCGCGCGCCGCCGCGAGCCCCGCCACCCCGGCCCCCGCCACGATTACCCTCATAGAAGCCTCACTTCAAGAGACTGCAAGTATCAGATACTGGGAGTATCACAATGCCCGCGCGCGGCCGCAAGCCCGATCCCACGGTCGACCACCGCATCAGGCGGGCCGTCACCGAGCTGCTGCTCTCCCACGGCCTCGACTTCACCATGGACGACGTCGCCAAGACGGCAGGCGTGGGCAGGGCGAGCGTGTTCCGGCGCTACGCCACCAAACGCGACATGCTGCTCGAATCAATCGGCGGCCTCATGGACACGCACGTCGCCGTCCCCGACACCGGCTCGCTCGAAGGCGACCTGCGCGTGGTGGTCTCCGACACCCTCGCCCTGTGGCGGCACCCCGGCGTCGCCCGCCTGACCAGGCAGCTGTACGGCGAGGCCGGCCGCGACCCCGCCGTGGCCGAGATCGTCCGCACCGGCATGCGCACCCGGATGCGGCGCTCGCAGGTCGTCTACGAGCGCGCGATCGACCGCGGCGAGCTGTCCCCGGACGCCGACCTGGAGCTCCTGACGGACCTGTTCGCCGGCCTGGTGGCCTACCGCGGGCTGCTCGACCTGCCCATGCCCGACGCCGAGGAAGTCGTCCACGTGCTGCTGCGCGGCTTTACGCCCAACTGACGGCCGGAATGTTAGCGGCGTGCAAGCGGGGATCAACCAGAGATCGCTAATGTCCTCCTCGTACGGAAAACCAACGAAGGGCACCAAAAATGACTCCCCCTCGCCGACTCGCCCTCGCAGTCGCGACGATCTCCCTTGCCGCTCTGTCCACCGCCTGCGGTGTCGGCCAGGCCGTTGACTGCAACAGCGCCGTCAACGAGCTCTCGAAGATCACCACCGAGTGGAGCGGCGCCATCACGAAGAACGCCACGGACACCGCGGCGCTCGGGGACGCCTCCAAGGCCGCCGCCGCCAAGACCAAGGAGCTCGCCGGCAAGTACGACGGCGACGTCGCGGCCGCGCTGAACGACTTCGCCGCCGGCTTCGAGAGCCTGCAGAGCGGCGACATCAGCAAGGCGACCGAGTTCAGCGGCAAGATGAGCGGCTTCACCTCGAAGATCACCGCCGCCTGCTCCTGACCGGTCCGCGGTCGCCGCACCGCCTGCGGGGGGCAGGTCGGCGCGGTGACCGCCTCATCCGGTCCGCCGCAACGGGGTACGGACAGGACCGGATGATCCCCTTACGCTTGCTGCCGTGACCGACGAAACGGTGATCGCACGGCCTCCGGCAGGCACCGCACTCCCCGCCAGAGTGCTCTTCCGCCACCGCGTGCGGGTCGGCGCCATCGCGCTGCTCGCCGCGGTGGCGTACGCCGTTCTCGGGCTGGTCAAGCTGGCCACCTTCCGGGCGACCACGTTCGACCTGGTGATCGTGGACCAGGCGGTGCGCAACTACGCCCGCCTCCGGCCGCCGTACGTGCCGGTGCTCGGCGTCTTCCACGGGCGCGGCACGGACTACCTCCAGCTCGCCGACCACTTCTCGCCGATCTACGCGCTGCTCGCGCCGTTCTACTGGGTGCACGACGGGCCCGAGACGCTCGTCGTGGCCCAGGCGCTGCTGTTCGCGGGGGCGATCCCGTTCCTGTGGCTGTTCACCCGGCGGGTGCTGGGCGCCGGGCCCGCCTATCTGGTCGCCGTGGCGTACGCGCTGTCGTGGCCGATCGCCCAGGCCGTCGCCTTCGACGCGCACGAGGTGATGTTCGTCCCGCTGCTCACCGCGATCATGATCGAGCGCTACCACGCCGGACGCGTGCTGCCGGCCTTCCTGGCGATGCTCGGGCTGCTGCTCGTCAAGGAGGACATGGGGCTGCTGGTGATCGGGGCCGGGCTGTACCTGTTCGTCGTCGGCGACCGGCTGCGCGGCGTCGTGTGCGCGCTGGTCGGCGCGGGGGCCGTCGTGCTCGTCCGGGGCCTGCTGATCACCTCGTTCGGCGGCGACAGCAAGGACTTCTGGGCCTACGGCCACCTCGGCCCCGACGCGCCCGCCGCGCTGCTGGCGATGCTGCGCGACCCGCTCGCCGCCCTGCTGCTGCCCTTCAGCGACGAGGCCAAGGTCGACACCCTGTTCCTGCTGGCCTGGCCGACGTTGCTGCTGTGCCTGCTGTCGCCGCTGTCGCTGGCGGCGCTGCCGCACGTGCTCGAACGCCTGCTGTCCGACCGCCCCCAATGGTGGCAGGCCGACTTCCAGTACAGCGCGTTCACCGTGATCATCCTGTTCTGCGCGGGCGTGGACGGCCTGGCCAGGCTGCTGCGCTGGACCGGCCGCGCCGACCGGCAGGGGCTCAGGCTCGCCTGGGCGGCCGCGGTCTGCGCCGTCGCCCTCACGCTGGTGCCCAGGTACGCGCTCGACCAGCTCTACCACCCCGCCTTCTACAAGGAGGACAAGGCCGCCGCGGCGGCCGAGGCGGTGAGCAGGGTGCCCTCGGGGGTGACGGTCGAGGCGGTCAACTCCGTGGGCCCGGCGCTGTCCTCGCGCACCACCGTCCTGCTGTGGAGCGCGGCCCCGCGCGGCGCGCCCTGGATCGTGGCCGACACCGCCCGCTGGGAGTTCCCCTTCGGCTCCGCCGACGACCAGCGCACCCGGGTCGAGCAGCTCCAGACCGAGGGCTACACGAAGGTGTTCGAACGCGACGGGTACGTCGTCCTCCGGCGGAACTGACCGCATGGCCCCGATGCCGCACAATGTCGGCATGGAGATGATCGTGCTCACCGGCGCAGCCGGCATGGTGGGCGGCGCCGTACGCGAGCGGCTCCGCCGGTCCGCCACCAGGCTCGTCCTGGCCGACCGGGCGCCCATGGAGGCCGGGCCGGGCGAGGAGGCCGTCCGCACCGACCTGTCGGACCTGGCCGGGACCGTGGCGCTGGTCAAGGGCGCCGACGCGATCGTGCACCTGGCCGGGGTGCCCGACGAGGCGCCGCTGCCCGACCTGCTCGACGGCAACGTGCTGACCACCCACCGCGTGCTGGAGGCGGCCAGGCTGGCCGGCGTGCCGCGCGTGGTGCTGGCCAGCAGCAACCGCCTGACCGGCATGTACCCGGCCACCGCCGCGATCTCCCCCGACCTGCCGCCGCGCCCCGACGGCCTGTACGGCGTCAGCAAGGCCGCCGTCGAGGCCCTGGGCCGCCTGTACGCCGACAAGTTCGGCCTCGAAGTGGTCTGCCTGCGCATCGGCAGCCTGGAGCCCGAGCCCCAGGACGTCCGTCACCTGGCGACCTGGCTGAGCCCGCGCGACTGCGCCGGGTTCGTGCACGCCGCCGTCACCACGCCCGGCCTGCGCTTCCTGGCCGCCTACGCCGTCTCGGCCAACACCCGCCGCTTCTGGCTGCTCTCCCCCGAGCTCGGCTACGAGCCCGAGGACGACGCCGAGTCGTACGCCGCCCGCGTGACCGGCACGCCGGCCGCCTTCTTCGCCGACGGCGTCCCGCAGGGCGGCGACTTCGCCGCGCCGGAGTACACGCTGCGCAGGGGCGGGCTGGCCTAACGCCCGATCGCCTGCTCGTAGGCCCGGTCGAACCCCTCCAGCACCCCGGCCCACGAGCCCGCGACGGGCGGCGTCGAGCGGTTGTGGGCGGCGATCTCCCGGCGCAGCCCGGCGTCGGAGCACAGCCGCGCCACCGCCCCGGCCAGGTCGTCGAGCGTGCGGCCGAGCAGCCCCTCGGTGCCGTCCTTGACGAAGTCGGCGACGCCGCTCTGGGCTCTGGCCACCACCGGCACGCCGGCCGCCCGCGCCTCCAGCGCCGCGATGCCGAACGACTCCCTGGGCGCCGGGGCCACGAAGACGTCGGCCGACTCCAGCAGCTTGGCGATCTGCTCGCGCGAGTAGCGGCCCGGCAGCGACACCCAGCCGGTCATGCCGTGCTCGGCCAGGAAACGTTCCATGCGGGCGCGCGCGGGGCCGTCGCCGACGATCGTGGCGCGCATCGGGATCCCGGCGGGGACCCGCGCCCGCGCCGCCCGCAGCAGCCTGAGCAGCCGTACGGGCTGCTTGCGCGGGGCCAGCCGGCCGACGGCCACCACGTGCACCTCCGCCCGCTCCGGCGGCACGCCGGGGGCGGGCGCCCAGCCCGACAGGTCGAGGCCGTTGGAGACCACCCGCACCGGCACGCCGGGCCCGGCCACCGCCCTGATGGGCGCCGCCGCCGCGGTGCTCACCGTGGTGGCCACCAGCCCCCAGCGCTGCCAGCCGAACGCCAGCCGCAGCAGCCGGTAGAGCGCCCGGGTGACCGGGTCCCACATGCTGTGCACGGTGACCACGCACGGCACCCCCGCCCGCCGCGCCGCCCGCACCCCCATCCAGGCGAACGGCGAGACCGCGCCGGTGTGCACGTGCACCACGTCGGGCCGGACGACGGAGACGCCCCGAGTGAGATGCCCCACTCCGAACGGATGCACCGGCAGGTCGAACGGCATCCTGGCGACGACCCTGCGCACGCCCGGCAGCGCCTCGCCCCTGGTCGCCGTGGCCACGACGACGTCGTGCCCGGCCTCGCGCTGCGCCCGCACCAGGTCGGCCACCTGGACCTCGATCCCCCCGAGTCGCGGCAGGTAACAGTCACTCACGTGAAAGATCCGCACCCCTCCCAGACTAATCTGGGCGTGTGCCTCCACGTACCGCGGTCTTCTTCCACGCCCATCCCGACGACGAGGCCCTGCTCACGGCGGGCACCATGGCGATGCTCGCGGCCGAGGGCCACCGCGTGGTGCTCGTGGTCGCGACCGCCGGCGAGCGCGGCCTGGCCGAGATCGGCCCCGGCGAGGAGCTGCGCGAGACCAGGCTCAAGGAGCTCTACGAGTCGGCCGCGCTGCTCGGCTGCGCCCGCGTCGAGTGCCTGGGCTACGGCGACTCCGGGCTCAGCCCCAAGGGCGGCGTCGCCGAGGAGCGGCCCGACAACGCCTTCATCGACGCTGACACCGAGGCGGCGGCCAGGGCCCTCGCGGCGATCCTGGAGGAGGAGAAGGCCGACCTGCTGTCGATCTACGACCCGGCCGGCGGCTACGGCCACCCCGACCACGTCCAGGTCCACCGGGTGGGCAAGCGGGCGGCGCAGATCGCGGGCACGGAGATCGTCCTGGAGGCGACGGTCAACCGCGACCCGCTGGTGCGGCTGCTGCGCATGGCGGGCCGGGTGTACAAGTTCCCGCCGGAGTTCGACGTGCGCACGTTCGAGAGCGCGTACTCGGCCAGCGACACGATCACCCACCGGGTCAACGTCCGCCGCTACGCCCGGCAGAAGCGCGCCTCGATGGCCGCGCACGCGTCCCAGGCCAGCGGCGGCGACAGCGACCGCACCCTCGCCGTCATGCTGAAGGTCCCCGGCCCGCTCTACCGCCTGGTCTTCGGCACCGAGTGGTTCGTACGCCGCGACCTGCCCCCGGGCGCTCGCCTGACTCACCCTTTCGACCCATGGCCGAAGTAGCACCTGAGGGTGACGTGCCGGCTCCGGCGACCCGTCAGACTGGTGGGCGATGAAGAACAAGCCGCTCCAGATCGCCCTGTCCGTCCTGTCGCTCGGGCTGGCCGTGCTGCTCGTGGTCTACCTGCCGCAGATCGTGCGCGCGCTCACCGGCAAGCCGGTCTCCTGGCACGAGATCGGCGCGGTCTTCGGGGCGCTCAGCTTCGGCCAGATCGCCCTGATGACGGCCCTGTGGCTGCTGAGCCTGCTGGCGTACACGTTCGTGCTGACCAACTCGCTGCCGGGGCTGAACAACCTCCAGGGCCTGACGCTCAACGCGGCGGGCAGCGCGGTCAGCAACCTGCTGCCGTTCGGCGGCGCGGTCGGGGTGGCGCTGTCGTTCGCCATGACCAGGGGCTGGGGCTTCGCCAACCGGCCCATCGTGGTGATGACGCTGGTCAGCGGCATCTGGAACACGCTGTTCAGGTTCATCCTGCCGGCCGTGGGCATCATCGCGCTGCTCATGGCGGGCGAGGTGCTCGACCCGACGTTCGTCAAGGCCGGCTGGACGGGCGCGATCTCCATCCTGGTGCTCTGCCTGGTCGTGGCCGTCGCCCTCTACTGGGACCGCGCCGCCGCCGTGCTCGGCCGGGCGCTCGACGGGCTCACCCGGCTGCTGCGCCTGAAGGTGCACGCCTCCGAGGCCTTCCACCGGCTGCGCGCCGACACCGCGGAGGTCGTCCGCACGCGCGCGCTCGGCCTGTCGCTCGGCATGGTGTTCTTCCTGGGCTTCCAGTGGGCCATCATGGCGGCCTGCATGACGGCCACCGGCGCCTGGCCGGGCCTGGCCCAGTCGATCGCGGTCTTCGCGCTGTCCCGCGTGCTCACCAGCGCCGTGGTCACGCCCAGCGGGGCCGGGATCATGGAGAGCGGGGTCGCCGCGCTGCTGATCACGTTCGGCGTGCCGGGCACTCCGGCCGTCGCGACAGCACTACTTTTCGGCTTCTGGACTTACACTATCGAGATCCCGTTCGGCGGTCTCGCGCTCGGCGCGTGGGCGCTCCTGCGCAGGCGCAACGGCCGGAACGCCGCCGCGGAACCCCCGCCCGCGATCTCGAAGGCCCCGCAGTGACAATCCCAAAGCCATCAAAGACCTTGTGCGCCCTTCGGAAGCCCGCATAGCGTGGCGGCTGACATGGTGGCGTTCCGGGTTCTGGGGCCAGTCGAGGCGTACGAACACGACGACGAACTCGACCTCGGCGGGTTGCGGCAGCGGGCCGTCCTCGCCCGACTTCTCGTGGCCAGAGGTCAGGTCGTGCCGGTTGACACGCTTCTTTACGATCTGTGGGACGACGACGCCGCCAAGGGCGCCCAGTCGGGCCTGCAGGTCTACATCTCCCGCCTGCGCAGGGTGCTCGAACCGGGCCGGCCGCGCGGCGGCCCCAACCGCCTGCTGGTGACCGTCGCCTCCGGCTACGCGCTGCGCGTGGCCGCCGAGCAGGTCGACGCGCTGCGCTTCGAGCAGCTGGTCAGGGCGGCGGGCGAGCACCTGGAAGAGGGCGACCCGCAGTCCGCCCGCGGCCGCCTGGAGAAGGCGCTCGGGCTGTGGCGCGGCACCCCCTACTCCGACTTCGCCGACCAGCCCTGGGCCGAGGCCGAGGTCAACCGGCTGGCCGAGCTGCGCCTGGTGGCCCGCGAGCGGCACGCCGACACCGGCCTGCGGCTGGCCCTGCACGCCGAGACCGTCCCCGACCTGGAGGCGCTGACCACCGAGCACCCGCTGCGCGAGGAGGGCTGGCGGCTGCTGGCGCTGGGCCTCTACCGCTGCGGCCGGCAGGGCGACGCGCTGGCCGCGCTGCGCAGGGCCAGGAACATGCTGGCCGACGAGCTGGGCATCGACCCCGGGCCGGCGCTGCGCAAGCTGGAGTCCGACATCCTGGCCCAGGCCCCCGAGCTGGAGCTGGCCGCGCCGCCGCGGCCCGCCCGGCCCGCCCCGGTCACCGACACCTGGCCGCCCCGGCCGGCCGCCGCCCACGTCGAGCCGCCGCCGCTGGAGCCCGAGCCGTTCGTCGGCCGCGACGCCGAGCTGGCCAGGCTGACCACGGCCGCCTCGCGCACCGGCCGCTTCCAGGTCGCGATCGTGACCGGCGTCGCGGGCGCGGGCAAGACCACGCTGCTGCGCCAGCTCGACGGCAGGCTCGGCGCCGACGGCTGGATCACCGCCTCCGGCGCCTGCCCCGACTCCAGCGCCACCCCGCCGGGCTGGGCCTGGGTCGAGATCCTGCGCTCGCTGATCGGCACGACCGGCGCCGGCGAGTACGCCCAGCTCCTGGCCCCCCTGCTCGACGACACCGCCCCCGACCCCGACGAGGACGAGGTCTCGGGCGGCTTCCGCCTGCACCGCGCGGTCGGCGGCTACCTGGCCGGCGTGGCCCGCCGGGCGCCGGTGCTGCTGACGCTGGAGGACCTCCACTGGGCCGACGACCAGACGCTGGCCCTGCTGCGCGCGCTGCCGAGCCTGCTGGCCACCAGCCGCGTCCTGCTGGTCGTGACGTGCCGGGAGAGCGAGCTCGACGACCGCCAGTCCGACGTGCTGGCCGCCCTGGCCCGGCTTGAGCCGCTGCGCGTGGGCCTGTCCGGCCTCGACCCCAAGGCCGTGGCCGAGCTGGTCAAGGCCACCTGCGTCCGCGAGATCGACGAAGACGCGGTCGAGTCCATCGTCGAGCGCACCGGCGGCAACCCGTTCTTCGTGCGCGAGACCGTCCGGCTGCTCGACGCCGAGGGCGCGGCCGACCGGGCCAGCGCCACGCAGGTGCTCTCCCGCGTGCCCTCGGGCGTGCGCGACGTGCTGCGGCGGCGCATCTCGCGGCTGCCCGCCGGCGCCCAGCAGATCCTGCTCCAGGCCGCGGTGATCGGCCGCGACGTCGACCTCGACGTGCTGGTCACGGTCGCCGGCGACGAAGACGCGGTGATCGAGGCGGTCGAGGCCGCGCTGCTGGCCGGGCTGGTGACCGAGCCGGGTCCCGGGCTGCTGCGCTTCGACCACGACCTGGTGCGCGACACGATCTACTCCGACGCCTCCCGCCTGCGCCGCACCCGCCTGCATGCCGCGGTCGCCGCGGTGATCGAGCAGCGCACGTCCTCCGACGTGGCGGCGCTGGCCCACCACTACTTCCTGGCCGACGCGGCCGAGAAGGCCGTCCACTACGCGGGCCTGGCGGCCGAGCAGGCCGAGCGGCGCTTCGCCCACCGCGAGGCGGCCACCCTGTGGGAGCAGGCCATCGCGGCCTTCGACCGCGGCGGTCCGCGCAAGGACGACAAGGGCCGCGAGTCCGAGCCGGAGCGTGCCAAGGAGCGGCTGCGGCTGATGCTCCGGCAGATCAAGGCGCTGGCCCTGTGCGGCGACATGACGGCGGCCAGGCTGCTGCGCCGCCAGGCCATGGACGCCGCGCTGCCGCTCGGCGACCTGGAGATCACCGCGAAGGTGGCCGCGTCGCTGGCGGTGCCGCACAAGGGCATGGCGCGCGACTTCACCCGTACCGCGTGGGAGATCGTCGACGTCACCGAGAAGGCGCTCATGGAGCTGCCGGCGGGCGAGCAGCGCCTGCGGGCGAGCCTGCTCACCACGCTGGCGCTGGAGCTGGAGGGCTCCTCCGCGCCCGAGCGCGGGCGGCAGGCGTCGCTGGAGGCGCTGGAGCTGGCCAGGCAGAGCGGCGACCCGACGCTGATCGCGGCGGCGCTGAGCGGCCGGCTGCGCCAGTCCTACGACATCCCGGCGGTCGACACCCGCGAGGGCATCGGCAGGGAGCTGCTGGAGGTCGCCCAGCGCTCGGGCCAGATGGCCACGCAGGCCCTGGCCCACCTGGTGCTGCTGGAGTGCGCGGCGGCCAGGGGCGAGTTCGCGGTCGCCGACGAGCACGCCGCCGCCGCCGACCGCCTGGCCAAGCAGTACGACCTGTCCGCGCCCGCGGCCGTCGTCGTCTGGTACGCCGGTCAGCGCCTGATGATCGCCGGCGACTACGCGGGCGCCGAGCGCGCCTACCGCGAGGCCGCCAGGATGACCGCGCGGGCCGGCATGCTCGAAGGCCGTCAGGACCTCCCGCTGATCACCGCGTTCTGCCTGCACCTGGTCGACGGCCGGGCGGCCGAGACCGTCGACCTGCTGGCGGCGGCCCACCAGCGCGGCGCCAAGTGGACGCTCGACGCCTACGCCCTCGCCCTGGCCTCGGCCGGGCACCTCAACGACGCCAGGGCCGTGGCCGCCACCCGCCCGCCCGTCCGGCCCGACTTCCTGTACGAGCTGGTGATGACCTGGCGGGCCCTGGCGGGCATGCTGCTCGACGACCGCGAGCGCATGGTCGACTGCTACGACAAGCTCAAGCCGTTCGCCGACCGGGTGGCCGGGGCGGGCACGGGCGTCGTGGCGTTGTGGCCGGTGGCGCTGACCCTGGGCGACCTGGCCATCCGGCTGGGCCAGCCCGACGCGGCCCGCGAGCACTACGAGAAGGCTCTTGAGGTGGCCCAGCGGGTGGGCGTGCCGCGCTGGGTGGAGGCGGCGCGCCGCTCGGTCAGCAGCTCACCTGGAAACGCTCGCTCGTGACCGTCCCGCCGGGCCGGGCGATCAGCTCGACCCGGTACCACCCGGCGTTGCCGGAGATCTGCGGCTGCCACTCCACGCTCCGGCTGCCGCCGGCGAACCCGGAGTGGTCGGCCAGGTAGGTGCGCCACGTCCCGGTGGCCGGGCTCCAGCGCGACAGCCTCCAGCGGTACAGGACCGTCGTGCCGGGCCGCGGGTTGACCAGCAGGCCGCGGGCCAGGAACGACTTGCCGCAGCCGGGGGCGCCGTCGGTCAGGGCGCTGAGGGCGATCTCGCCCGCCCGGACGGGGGCGCTCTGCCGGGCCGGGGCGGTGATGGGCAGCTCGCGGGCCGAGAGGGTGACGGTCCGCACCGGCTCGGCGGCCGATCCGGCGCTGCTGTAGGCGGACAGGCCGACGTATGCGCTGGTGAAGGCGAGCGCGGCCACGAAGAGCTTGACCGCGTTGGCGGTACCGCCGGCCAGGACCACCGCACTTCTCGACGACATGATCAATACCCCTTTTGCTCAGTTCAGGTATAGGGCGAGATGGTTGAGGGGTGGTTGTCGGCTACTTGCAGCCGGTGGCCCGGCCTTGCAAGCTGATGTGGCGGAACGCCTCTTCCTTGACTAAGGTAAGGCTGACCTAAGACGTGGAGTGGGGGTGAGCGGGCTCATGTGGCATGCGGCTGCCGCCCTCCCCGATCCCGCCCGGCCGTTCTGGTTCGGGCTGCCGTACTGGCTGGTGGGGGCCGTCCTCATCCTGGCCCTGTTCGGCGCGTTCCAGGTCTACTACTGGGTCGGCCGCAAGCTCGGCGAGAAGCTCTACGAGTCCAAGGTCGGCGTGCGGCTCGGCCGCGAGCGCATCGAGCGGATCGAGGGCGTCGTCGAGAAGTGGGGCGCGCTGGCCGTCTACGGCTGCTTCTGGGTGCCCATGCTGCGGCACACGCTGCCGTGGGTGGCGGGCGCGCTGCGGGTGTCCTACCCCTGGTACGTGGTGGCGAGCGCGCTCGGCTGCCTGACCTGGGCGCCCATCTGGTGGTTCGGGCTCACGGCGCTGGTGTGGGGCTGGCTGCAACTGGCCGCCCGCTCGCCCGTCAGCGCGCTGGTGCTGCTGCTCGCGGTCGCGGCCGGCGTGGCCTGGTTCTTCGTCCGCCGCCGGCGCAAGGCCCTGGCCTCCTAGATCGCGGCCGGGGTCTGGTCGTCGATGGCGGCCTCGGGAGCGTTCCTGCGCACGGTCTCGATGCCGTTGACGCAGGCGGCCTTGCTCGGGTAGCCCTCGCCCACGGCCAGCGTCTGCCCGTTGTTCGCGACGAGCGCGAAACGGAACGTGCCCCGCTCGTCCTGACTGATGATGAATCTGCCTGCCACGGCCTCGTCTCCCCGCAGATGTCGGATCTATCAAGCATTTACCCCCAACTGAGGGCCACTTACGGCCGAGTTTCGCAAACCAACCCTTGATCTCCTGCGAACATGTCTGGCATGCGTATTGGGGGTTTCATCGGCTCTGCCGTACTCGCGTTGGTTGTGGGGATCTCTTACCCGGCGTCCGCCGCGCGGGCCGCCGACGTCCCGACCGTGAAGGCGGAGGCGGCATATGTAGTGGACTCGGACGGAACGATCCACTTCGCGAAGCGGGAGACCCGGCGGGTGCCGGTCGCCAGCCTGGTCAAGGTGATGACGGCCTACGTCGTCCTGCGCGAGGGACGCCTGAACGAGCCGATCACCGTCACCGCCGCCGACACGAAGCACGCCACCAGCAACGGCGCGACCACGGCCGGCCTGCGGAAGGGCGAGCGCCTCACCGCCAGGGACCTGCTGTACGGCCTCATGCTCCCCTCGGGCGCCGACGCCGCCAACGCCCTGGCCAGGAAGTACGGGCCGGGCAAGACCGCGTTCGTGGCCAAGATGAACCGGGCCGCCCGCTCGCTCGGCCTCGGCGACACCCGCTACACCAACCCCGACGGGCTGCCCACGCCGGCCAACGGCGGCTACTCGACCGCCGTGGACCAGGTCAAGCTGGCGCAGCGGGCGATGGCCGACCCGGTCTTCCGCACGGTGGTGGGCAGCAAGGTGTACAAGGTTGCCAAGTCGGGCCTGCACGGGGCGCACACCTGGCGCAACTCCAACAAGCTGCTCGGCCGCTCCCCGGACGTCCTGGGCGTCAAGACCGGATACACGAACGCGGCGCAGTACTGCCTGCTGTTCGCGGGCGACCGCGGCGGCAGGCGCGTGTTCGGCGTCCTGCTCCACGACGGGGACGAGCGCCGCTTCAGCACCGCCGAGCAACTGCTGGACTTCGCGGGCGAGCAGATCGCCGGCGGCTGACCCTCCGGGAGCCGCCCGGCCCGCGGGTCGGCCGCGGATCAGCCGAAGGTGAGCCGGCCCGCCGCCGACAGCGTGCCCAGGCCGCCGGTCGCGCAGGCCAGCAGGCCCATGGCGGGCGTGATCGTGCCGCTGACGCGCTCGCGGGCCAGCGGCCCCGACACGACCGTGCCGGTCAGGAAGCTGTCGGCCGGGCTCTGGGTGGCCATCCGGTCGGCCCGCGTGCGCACCTCCGAGGTGCCGACCGGCCGCCCGTCGAGGCCGAACCAGGTGATGCGGGCGGTGCCGTGGACCTGCCGGGCGCTCGCGCACGAGGCCCGGCCGACGCTCTTCAGCGTGACCCAGCCCGAGCGCAGGTAGGGGGCCGAGCCGTCGCCCGACAGGCAGCCGGTGAGCTGGAGGTTGCCGCGGGCCGACACCGGCTTCGCGGTCAGGCCGATGCGCGGGCTGAAGGTCAGCGGCCGGCCGGCCGGCGAGCTGACGGCACAGGTCAGGGCGCTGCGGTCGGCGGAGGCGCCCCACGGGTGCGCAGCCGCGAACGCGGGCGGGATCGTCCGGACGGGCGAGATCGTGAGCGCGGGCGGGGTGGCCGCGACCGCGGCCGCGATGATCCAGGTCGGCTTCACAGGGCCTCCGTCGGTCGCTCTGGGTGATCGGCGGATCACATCTTGCCGCATCCCGTCGTGATTGAGGCTGCCGATCTCGGGTAACGGCTCGTCGCAACCGACGCCACCCAGGCGGACTTCCGCCGCCGGAAGCCGACCCCACGGTCGATTCACGCAGATAGGGTGGTGAATGTACCCCTCCGCAATAAGGAAGATCATGGCGGAATTCATCGAAGTCCGCACGACGATCGAGGGCCATGAGCAGGCCGCCGCGCTCGCGCACACGATCCTGCTCGCGGGGCTGGCCACCTCGATCGACATCGCGGAAGTCCCGGCCGCGAAGGCCGGGGTCTCCTGGCAGCTCACCCTCGTCACACCACGCGAACAGGCCGCCGAGCTGGCGGCGCACATCGGCGCGAACGGCGGCGCCGGCGCCGTCGAGGCCCAGCCGGTGCTGCACGACATCGACGCCTACCCCGACTGGCTCACCGAGGACACCGACCGCCCCTGACCGGCTACTCCGGCGGCCGCTCCCACTCCCAGCGCGGCACCTCGCGCAGCGGGTGGAGCTGGTCGTCGGTCTCGGCGTGGGAGTTCTGCAACGCAACCTGCGTGCCGAACTCCACGTGCGAGCGGAGCGAGGCCCGGAACGGCTCGTCGCCGGGCAGCCCGGCCGCGTCGGCGGCCTCCATGTACAGCTCGACGAACCGCCGCCGCTGGGCCTCCTCGATGCCCAGCCCGCGGTGCGCCTCGATGAGCAGCGGGAAGCCGCCCATCTCCGCCGAGAACGTGTCGGGGCCGCCGAACGTCTCGACGGTGAAGGCGGTCAGGTTGTCGACGTGGCTCGCCTTGCCCTCGCCGAAGAGCGGCTGGAGCAGCGGGTCGGCCAGCAGGCTGCGGTAGAAGATCTCGATGAAGCGGCGTAAGCCCTCTTCGCCGCCGGCGTGCTCGAACAGGGTCTGCATGATTACAGGGTTACACCCCTGTTCGAAGCGCCACCAGACCCATTCACGCGCCCTCGGACGGTCAGCGCGCGGCCGAGCGCATCAGCCCGTGGCAGGCGATCGCCGCCGCGGCCACCACGTTGAGCGAGTCGACGCCGGCCTCCATCGCGGCCGGGCTCATGGGGATGCACACGGCGTGGTCGGCCTCGTGCAGCCAGTGGGAGGACAGGCCGTCGCCCTCGGCGCCGAGCAGCAGCGCCACCCGTTCGCCCATCGGGACCCGGTCGAGGGGGACCGCGCTCTGGTCGGGGGTCAGCGCCAGGGTCTGGAACCCCGCCGCCCGCAGCTCGCCGAGGCCGGTGTACCAGTCGTCGAGCCGCGCGTACGGGATCGAGAAGACCGCGCCCATGGAGACCTTCACCGCCCGGCGGTAGAGCGGGTCGGCGCAGCGCGGCGAGAGCAGGACGCCGTCCACGCCGAGCGCGGCGGCGCAGCGGAAGATCGCGCCGACGTTGGAGTGGTCGACCAGGTCCTCCAGGACGAGCAGCCGGCGGGCCCCGCCCTTGATCAGGGTCTCGGCCGCGGGCAGCGGCAGGCGTCGCATGGAGGCCAGCGCGCCGCGGTGGATCTGGAAGCCCGCGATGCCGGTCATCAGCTCGTCGCTCACCTCGTAGACGGTGGCGTCGCCGATGACGTCGGACAGCGACTCGTACCAGCGCCGGGTGGTCAGGACCGAGCGGATGGGGTAGCCGGCGGCGATGGCCCGCCTGATCACCTTCTCCCCCTCGGCGAGGAACAGGCCGCGCTCCGCCTCCAGGCTCTTGCGCAGCTCGACGTCCCGCAGCCGGGTGTAGTCGGCGATTCGGGGGTCGTCGGCGTCGAACACGTAGTCAGGCACCTTCCGATACTGCCATGCGCCGCCTGACCTGCCAGACGATCGCGTAGCAGGCCAGGACGGCCGAGAGCCCGACCACGGTGCCCGCGCCCGTCTTGGTGAGCACGCTGCGGAAGCCGAACGCGGGGTTGGGCTCGTCCACCAGCGGCCACAGCAGGGCGCCGGCGACCGTGCCGAGCGCGCAGGCGGCCAGCACGGCCCACCGTACGGCGGGCGCGAGCCGCAGCCGGCCCGGCACGTCGGCAGACTCCGTACGAGACTCGGCGCGGGACAACGCCCGCCAGGCCCACCACACGACCACGGCCAGCCCGACGGCCGACGAGGTGTACTGGAGCACGCTGAAGAGCCTGGTCGTGCCGAAGACGGGGGTGTCCGGCCAGGAGCCCCAGTGGGCGGAGGCGTAGGAGTGGGTGAAGGAGTCCCAGAACAGGTGGGTGGCCGAGCCGATCACGCCGCCGGCCGCCACCGGCAGGATCCTGAGCCGGCCGGGCCGCAGGAGCGCCGCGGCCGGCCCCGCCAGGGACGGCGGCAGCAGCGAGATCAGCGGATCGCGCAGCACGAGATGGAACAGCGGCAGGAGCAGCAGCACCGCGGCCAGATCGAGGGTGAGCACGCCCTGCCAGGAGTGCCAGTCGCCGTAGACCGGCAGGAATGGCAGGAAGATCGGCAGGTCGGGGACCATCGCCCCGAGCGCGAGCGCCCACGGATCGGCGAACCGCCGCGCCCGTCCGGAGGCCATCAAGGGCAGCACGGCGGCGATGTGACTGGGCGTGAACGGCACGATCCCTCCCCCGGACGCGATCACCGCCATTATCCGGTGAATCTTGAACATCCTTTGCCGCACAGGGCTTAAGGTCACTCTGGGTCATGGGTACGTTACGTAACGCTGTCGACGGCCGGATAGCCGGGAGTTCGGGGGTTCATGGTGTCTGACCAGCGGATTCATGAGCATCCGGCCGCGACGGCCGACTGGCTGCGGGCCGCCCGCGCCGCGCGTGCGCTGTCGGTGGCCACGCTCGCCTGGCTGGCGGTGGAGAGCACGCTGGGCCTGGCCGCCGGGCTGTCGGCGCATTCCGTCGCACTGATCGGGTGGGGTCTGTCGGCCTTCGCCGAGGCCGGGGCGAGCCTGATCGTGGTGTGGCGCTTCACCGGCGCGCGCACGCTCTCGCCGCACGCCGAGACCACCGCCAGGCGCGCGGTGGCGGTGAGCTTCTGGCTGCTCGCGCCCTACCTCGTCGTGCACGTCGCGCACGACCTCGACGCCGGCCACCGGGCCACGCCGACCGCGCTCGGCATCGTGGTCACGACGGTCAGCCTGCTCAGCATGCCCGCGCTGGGGCTGGTCAAGCGGCGGCTGGGGGCGCGGCTGGCGTCGGCGGCGACGTCCGGCGAGGGCACCCAGAACCTGATCTGCGCCGCCATGGCGGCCGGCGTGCTGGCCGGTCTGTGGCTGAACACGCTGGGCTGGTGGTGGGTTGATCCGGCCATGGCGGTGGCCCTCGCGGCGGTCGCGGTGCGTGAGGGAGCGCGCGCCTGGCGCGGTCACGCCTGCTGCCATTGACCGCGACTCTCCGTAATAGGTGCACCAAAAGAGTGGTTTTGCCACACAGAGCCCACCGAGTAGTGTTCCCGGAGTATTGCGGAGCAACTCCCGCTAGGGTCTCCGGAAGGTCTCAACACACCTAAGAGGACATCGTGGGGCGACACCGGACAGACGAGCTCGACGGCGGCTACCGAGCCCAGGAACCACCCTCCCGCAGGCGGTCGGTCAGCGGGCGTGGCAGGGTGCTCGTACCGCTGGCCGGGGCCGTCGCGCTGGCTGTGCTCCTCGGTGTCGCGGCGTTCGTGATCTTCAATCGGGAGCACGACTGCTCGGCCGGCAAGCTGCCGCTGCGCGTCGTGGCCACCCCCGACATCCACCCCGCGCTCGGCAAGATCGCCGCCAACTACACCAAAGCCCTGCACTCGATCGACAGCAAGTGCGTCGAGGTCACCGTGACCAGGGAGGCGGCGGCCAAGACCGCGAACGGGCTGGCCGCCGGCAAGTCCGGCGCGGACGTGTGGGTGGCCGACTCCAGCCTGCTGGTGAACAACCTCCGCAACTCCCCCGCGGGCTCGGCGCTGCCGGAGCCGGCCGGCTCGGTCGCCCTGTCGCCCGTCGTGCTGGCCGCGGCCAAGTCCGCCGCGGCGAAGCTGTCCGGCAGCCTGACGCCGAGCTGGGCGGGCATGATCGCGGCGGCCAACGTGGCCAACCCCGACGGCCCCGGCAGGAAGGTCCGGGTGCTGGCGCTCGACCCGCAGAAGAACTCCGCCGGGCTGGCCGCGCTGCTGGCCGCCGCCACCTCGGCCAAGGAGGCCGGGCAGAACAAGGCGCTGGTGGGCGCGCTGAAGGAGATCTCCGGCCAGCTCGCCTCCGACCCGGCGGCGCTGCTGGCCAGCCTGACGGTGAAGTCGGGCAGCAAGGTGCCGGTCGGCGTCGCCTCCGAGCAGGCCGTCTACGCCCACAACGCCAAGAAGCCCGAGGCCCCGGTGGTCGCCCTCTATCCCAAGGAGGGCACGCTCAGCCTCGACTACCCGATCACGATCGTCACCAAGGACCCGGCGGTCCAGAAGGCGGCCGCGGACTTCAGGCAGGACCTCGGCACGGACGCGGCCAAGAAGATCCTGCGCGACGCGGGCTTCCGCAGCCCCGACGGCAAGGCCGGCGACGCGCTGACGAAGGAGAAGGGGTTCGTCCCCGACAAGCCGGAGGCGCTGCCGAGGCCCGACGCCAAGAGCGTGGCCTCGATGGTCCAGACCTGGTCGCGCCTGAACCTCGGCACCCGGCTGCTCACCCTGCTCGACGTCTCCGGCACGATGGCGCTGCCCGTACCCGGCACGAACATGACCCGCATGCAGGCCATCAACAAGATCGCCATGGAGGGCCTGGGGCTGTTCCCGGCCGACTCCGAGCTGGGCCTGTGGACGTTCTCCACCCACATGGACGGACAGGGCAAGGACTGGCAGGAACTCGTCTCCGTCGGCCCGCTGGCCGAGTCCACCAACGGCGTGCTGCGCAAGCAGGCATTGGTCCGGCAGTTCGGGCAGATCCAGGCCAAGGCCACCGGCGACACCGGCCTGAACGACACCATCAAGGCCGCCTACGGCGAGCTGACGAAGACGTACCAGGAAGACAAGATCAACACCCTGCTGATCCTGACGGACGGCGCGGGCAACGACGACCCCGACGGCGGCGTCTCGAACGCCCAGATCCTGCAGTACCTCAAGAAGACCTACAACCCGAAGCGGCCGATCAGCATCCTGCTCATCGCCTTCGGCCCGGAGGCCGAGGCGGGCAGGAAGCAGATGGACACGCTGGCCAAGACGACCGGCGGCGAGGCCTACATCGCCAAGGACGTGCTCCAGGTCCGCGACTTCTTCCTCCAGGGCATGGAACGCCGCCTCTGCGCCCCCGACTGCGACGGCTGAGCCACTCCCGTCACACCGATCACGACGTCATGCCGAATGGGCATGACCGCGGCCGCGCCGGTCAACCTGGCCGTTCGAGGCGGCGTCCTCTCCCGCGTGGGGGCTTGAACGCCCGTTCCACCCGCGGGGAGGGGAATCCGTGCCTGGATGGCCGACGGCCGGCCGCGCCGACGATCAGGAACTGGTCGCCGCTCTGCGGCGCGCCGACACCGACGCTCCCGCCGCCCTGTACGACTCCTACGGCGAACGGCTCTACGACTACGCCCTCTGCCTGATCGGCGACCGGGACTCGGCCGCCGACGCCGTGCACGACGCCCTGGTGACCGCCCAGGGCTGCGTGGACCGGCTCAAGGAGGCCGGCCGCCTGCGCGCCTGGGTGTACGCGCTGACCAGGTTCCAGGTCCGGGCCAGGATGGCGCACCGCGGCACGCCCGCCGGGGGCCTGCCGCAGGCGCATCCGTCCGCCGCGCCGGCCGGGGAGCCCGACTCCGAGCTGGCCGGGCTGGTCCGCGAGACGCTGGGCGAGCTGAGCGGGAACGAGCGCGAGATCGTCCTGCTGTCGCTGCGGCACGGCCTGACGCCGGTGGAGGTGGGCTCGGTGCTGGGGCTGACCTCCCGTCAGGCCGCCGGCCGGCTGGGCCGGGCCCGTGACCAGCTGGAGAACGCGGCCGCGGCGGTCGTCCTGGCGAAGACGGGCCGGGCGCACTGCCCGGACCTGTCGGCGATGGTGGACTCCTGGGAGGGGCCGCTCACGCCGTTGCTGCGGCGGCGGCTGTCGGGGCACATCGCCGGGTGCGAGGTGTGCACCGAGGGCAAGCACCGGCAGGTCGCGGCCTCGCGCCTGCTCGACCTGGTGCCGGTCGAGTTCGCGTCGCTCTCGCTGCGCCGCCGGGTGGTGGACACCTGCGTCGATCCCGGGCGCGACCAGACCAGGACGCTGATCACCGACCGCGGCGACAACTTCGACCGGACCGGCTTCCCGGTGGCCGCCGGGCGGCGCTCGCGCCGCCGCCGTCCGCGCCGTCTCGGGCCGGTGGTGCTGGCCGGGGCGTGCGTGCTGGCCGCGACCGGGGCGGTGGTCGTGATGAACGGCGGCGACGCCGCGCAGACCGCGCTCACCCTGACGCCCACCCCCGCTCTCTCCCCCTCCGCCGACCGCACGCCGGAGCCGGTGCCGGAGGAGGACCACGACGTGACGCCCGAGCCCACGCCGAGCGCCGACCCGCCGGAGACGTCACCGTCCGCCACGCCGACGGTCCGGCGGCCCGCCCGGCGGCCCAGCGGCGGGCCGGCCGCGCCGACGGTGAGCCGCCGCAGGCCCGCGCCGGTCGCCCGGCTCGGCACGACGTGCCCCGCCTCGATCGCGGGCGCCGCCAAGATCGGGCTGCGCGCCCGCAACGCCGCGGTCTCCTGGGTGGCGACCGCCTCACAGGGCCTGGACGTCTTTCCCGCCAGCGGTTTGGTCAAGGCCGGAGGCTCGGTGTCGATCTGGGTGACCGTCGTGGACCCGAGCTCCGGCGGCCGCGGCCGCGTCTCGTTCACCTCGAACGGCGGCGCCGCCAGTTGCTCGCTGGCCTGGAACGCCGACCGCGCCCCGGAGTCCGATCCACCCGCCGATCCGCCCACGCCCACCGCCGAGCCGTCCGAGGCGCCGAGCGAGGGGCAGACCTCGAATGTGGACGCGGCACCACAAGGGTGACGAACAACTCCCCAGCAGAAGCGACATAACGGGATAAACAGGACCCTGGCTCGAACATCATAGGCCACATAGGGCATTCTGGTTAGCTTGGGGAACACGTCCGGAAACCCGGAGTCACCACGTCGTGTGGCGGAAGTCACATGACAAACTTCGCCATGCCGGTGAACCTCAAGGGCTCACCAAGCGTCGGCATTGACGTGCCCGGACCAGGATTGGTCCCATGAAATTCGATCAACCATGTCTTGACCAGAAAGAGCAGGAGAGAAACAGGAGATGCTCAAGCACCGCAGAGCGCTGGCATGGCTGCTGGCGCTCGCCTGCATAGCGGGGGCCGTGGTCGCGCTGTTCGACCTCGACACCCCGCTGCGCCCGTTCTTGATCTCCCTGTTCCTCATGGTGGTGCCGGGGGCGGCGGTGGTGGGACTGTTGCGCGATCGTGACCCCCTTGCCGCACTATCAGTAGGAGCCGCGGCCAGCCTCGTCCTGAACGTGCTCCTCGCCGAAGCCATGCTGCTGTTCAACGCATGGTCGCCCAGAGCCGGCGTGGCGACGGTCGCCGTGCTCGGCGGGTTCATGTACGTGCTTCGCGTGTTGTACCGGGGGAAGAACATGCAGACCGAACAGGGGGCCAGGGCAAGGTGAACATCCAGGTAGTACGCCCGAGAGACCTCGGAGACTCCGAACGCGCCCGATGGCGCGAGCTCCAGAAGGCCGATCCGAGTCTGGACAACCCGTTCCTGTCCGTCGAGTTCGCCGTGGCGATGGACCGCCTGCGTGACTACGTGAGGGTGGCGGTCATCTCCGACGGCAACCGCATCGCCGGGTTCTTCCCGTACGAGCGGCACAGCTTCGGCATCGGCAAGCCGCTCGGCGGCTTCCTCACCACCTGCCACGGCCTGATCGCGGTCCCCGACCTGCAGCTCGACGCCAAGCAGCTGCTGCGCGCCTGCAAGCTCAGCGTGTTCGACTTCGACCACCTGGTCGCCGGCCAGCCGACGTTCGCCCCGTACGAGGCCGACGTGCGCCCGGCCCCCGTGATGGATTTCACCTCCGGCTTCGACTCCTGGCTGGAGCAGGTCAAGGCCAACTCCCCCAAGAACCTCAAGACCGTCCGCTACAAGGAGCGCAAGTTCGGCCGGGAGCAGGGCGGGCTGCGCTTCGAGTGGAACGCCACCGACCCCGAGGTCCTGCGCACGCTCCTGGCCTGGAAGTCCGACCAGTACCGGCGCACCGGCCGGGTCGACCGGTTCGCCCAGCCCTGGATCGTCGAACTCATCGACATGATGCATGCCGAGAAGTCATCGGACTTCTCGGGCATCCTCACCATGCTTTATGCCGGGGACGTGCCCGTCGCCGGGCATTTCGGTCTCCGAACCGCCACGACGCTTGTAGGGTGGTTCCCCGCCTACGACACCGAGTACGCCCGCTACTCGCCCGGCATCGTCCACCATCTGCAGATGGCCGAGGCCGCCGCGAACGACGGGATGCACATGGTCGACATGGGCAAGGGCGGCAAGGAGTACAAAGACTGGCTCAAGAGCGGGGTCCTGTACGTTGCCGAGGGCCGCATCTCCCGTCCGTCCGCGACAGCGGCCGTCCACTGGATGGGCCGAACTCCTTTCAACAAAGCTCGAACAATCGTGTTGGATCGACCGTCTCTCTATAAGGCGGCCGACCGCGTCCTCAAGGGCTTTGGTCGGGTGCGCACCTCGATGCAGCAGCAGCAGGAGTCACCCAATGTAGTCAAGGAACCAACGGGAGCCGGCTGAGCGCTCCCGGCACCACCCCCCGGCACCAGCACACACCCTCACTCCACAGGACCCAACAATGCACCGCTCGTCGGCTCCGCCATTCCCGCAGCACCCGGGGATGACTCCGTGCGGTGAGCAGGGCCGGGTCCCGGAAGGATATCCCTCGCCATGAGTCCCGAGATCACCAAGCACAACGGCAAGGTCCAGAAGTCCCCCTTGCGTTCCATGCCGCCCCCTTCGAGCTTCACGCCGGTCACCCCTCACCTGGCCATTTCCCCTACGGTGAGCGTGGTCGTCCCGGCGATGAACGAGGCCGAGAACCTGCCGCACGTCTTCGCGACGATCCCCCAGTGGGTCGACGAGATCGTGCTCGTCGACGGCAACTCCGTCGACGACACCGTCGAGGTCGCCAAGCGCCTGCGGCCCAACGTGAAGATCGTCACGCAGACCGGCAAGGGCAAGGGCGACGCCCTGTCCGCCGGCTTCGCCGCGTGCACCAGCGACATCATCGTCATGATCGACGCCGACGGCTCGACGGACGGCCGCGAGATCATCTCGTTCGTGGGCGCCCTCGTGACCGGGGCCGACTTCGTCAAGGGCTCGCGCTACGCCGCCGGCGGCGGCAGCGACGACCTGACGCTCAACCGGCGCCTGGGCAACAAGGTCCTCACCGGCATCGTCAACGTGATGTACAAGACCAGCTACACCGACCTGTGCTACGGCTACAACGCGTTCTGGGCGCGTCACCTCGACGTGCTCGACCTCGACTGCGACGGCTTCGAGGTCGAGACCCTGATGAACGTGCGGGCGGCCAAGGCCGGGCTGAAGGTGCACGAGGTGCCGAGCCACGAGCGCAACCGCATTCACGGCGAGAGCAACCTGCGTGCCGTACGAGATGGCTTCCGTGTGCTCAAGACGATCCTGAAGGAGTGGCGCCGCCAGCCCTCCGCCCCTCAGCCTGAGCCCACCGCCACTCCCGCCGCTGACCGAGGCGTCGCGTAAGAGGAACCGTTGTGAACACGTCTGTTGTCATCTGCGTCTACACAGAAGAGCGCTGGGAGGACATCAGGCAGGCAGTCGAGTCGGTCGAGAACCAGAGCCGCCCGGCACACGAGCTGATCCTGGTGGTCGACCACAATCCGGACCTGCACCTGAAGCTCAAGCGCGCCTATCCACAGGCCATCGTGGTGGAGAACACGCACGAGCAGGGGCTGTCCGGCGGCAAGAACACCGGCGTGGCCACGGCCACCGGTGAGATCGTCGCGTTTCTCGACGACGACGCGGTCGCCGACGCGGGGTGGCTGGAGGCTTTGGAGGAGGGCTTCCAGGAATCCGGTGTGGTGGGCGTGGGCGGGCGTACCGACCCCTTGTGGGCGTCGAAGCGCCGGCCCCGCTGGTTCCCGTACGAGTTCGACTGGACGGTCGGGTGCACGTACCGCGGCATGCCCGCGGTGCGCGCCCCGATCCGCAACGTCATGGGCGGCAACGCCGCCTTCCTGCGCGAGGTCGTCGCCGAGGTCGGCGGCTTCCACAGCGGCATCGGCCGCAGCGTGCAGGGCCGCAAGTCGCGCCCGCTGGGCTGCGAGGAGACCGAGTTCTGCATCAGGCTGAGCCAGCGCAAGCCGGGCTCGGTCATGCTGTTCGAGCCCCGCGCGGTCATCGGGCACAAGGTGTCCAGGCAGCGCGAGGGCTTCGCCTACTTCAGGTCCAGGTGCTACGCGGAGGGCCTGTCGAAGGCCCTGGTCACGCGGGAGGTCGGCACCCAGGACGGCCTGGCCAGCGAGCGCGCCCACGCCATGAAGACGCTGCCGCTCGGCGCGCTGCGCGGCCTGGGCGACGCCCTGCGCGGCGATCCGTCCGGGCTCGGCAGGGCCGCCGCGATCGTCGTCGGCCTGGCCTGGACGACCTGGGGTTACGTGGTTGGCACGGCACGGCTGAAGGTGGCACGCTCATGATCCGCATTCCGATCCTGATGTACCACTCGGTCAGCGACAGCCCCAACGACGAGACCCGGCCGCACGCCGTGCGGCCGTCCGACCTGGCCGAGCAGCTCGCCTACCTGTCGGAGAGCGGGTTCACCCCGCTCACGCTGGGCGACCTGGTGGCCGCGCTGAACAAGATCGACGGCCGTACGGTGCCGGCCAAGCCGATCGTCCTGACCTTCGACGACGGCTACGCCGACTTCCACAGCCAGGCGCTGCCCCTGCTCGACCGCTACAACTTCCCGGCCACGGTCTTCCTGACCAGCGGCTGGGTGTCCGACGCCGGCAAGGACGCGGCGGGCCGTCCGCTCGACGACATGCTGTCGTGGGGCCAGGCCCGCGAGGCCGCCCAGAACGGCATCGAGATCGGCGGCCACAGCCACAGCCACCCGCAGCTCGACCAGCTCCGCACCGACGACCTGCGGCAGGAGCTGCGCAGGAACAAGGGCCTGCTGGAGGAGAAGATCGGCGCGCCGGTCGCCACCATGGCCTACCCCTATGGCTACTCCAGCGCCCGGGTCCGCCACGAGGTGCGCAAGGCCGGCTACTTCGCCGCCTGCGCCGTGAGCAACACCATCGCGGCCGACCGCCACGACATGCTCGCCATCCCCCGGCTGACGGTCGGCAAGCCGACGACCATCAGCATGTTCAAGCGCGCCGTCGAAGGCAACGCCGTACCTCTCATCTACCTGCGCGAACGCATCCTCACCAAGGGGTACGCGGTCGTCCGGCGGACGAGGTACGGGCTGCAGCGGGTGCGCGGAAATGTCTAGCCTGCGGGAAAAGCTCCTCCGCGACCTCAGCAATCCGCTCTTCCGCCAGGGTTACGCCCTGATGGCCAACACGGTCGTCACGGGCACCCTCGGCATGGGCTACTGGCTGCTCGCGGCGCACTTCTACACCCCCGAGGAGTTCGGCCGCGGCCAGGCGGTGATCACCGCGATGCGGCTGTTCGCGTCGCTGACCGCGCTCGGCTTCGTGGGCGCGCTGGCCCGCTTCCTGCCGGTGGCCGGGCGGCGCACGCCCGAGCTCATCCTGCGCGGCTACGGCCTGGCCGCCGCCACGGGCGGGGTCGCGGCGCTCGGCTTCCTGCTGACGCTGCCGCTGTGGGGGAAGACGTACTCGGTGCTGGCCGGGTTCGGGCCGGGGCTGTTCTTCCTGGCCTCGGTGCTGGTGTGGGCCGTCTTCACACTCCAGGACGTCGTGCTCACCGGCCTGCGCAAGGCCACCTGGGTGCCGGTCAACAACCTGGTGTTCGGCCTGGTCAAGATGGGCCTGCTGGTCGCGCTGGCCAGTGCGCTGCCCGACGGCGGGATCTTCGTCTCGTGGATGATCCCCACCGCGCTCGCGCTGATCCCGGTCAACTGGCTGATCTTCGGCGTCGTCGTGCCCCGGCACGTCAAGAGCCTCGGCACCGCCCACGAGCCGCCCGGCCTGCGGCAGATCGGCCGCTTCCTGGCCGGCGACTTCCCCGGCACCCTGTCGATCCTGGCGATCGTCTACCTGGT
Source organism: Nonomuraea sp. NPDC049646 (assembly GCF_044465525.1). Lineage (NCBI taxonomy): Bacteria > Bacillati > Actinomycetota > Actinomycetes > Streptosporangiales > Streptosporangiaceae > Nonomuraea > Nonomuraea sp. NPDC049646. The sequence continues at coordinate 32,431 of NZ_JBITLU010000030.1, forward strand.
GCCCGTGGTGGTGGCGACCAAGGTGGGCGAGGCCACGTTCGGGCGCTTCTCGATGGCCCACACGCTGGCCAGCATGATCGAGCTGCTGGCCATGAACATGGCGGTGTCGCTGACGGTCGAGGGCTCGTTCGACCGTTCCAAGCTGGCCCTGAACTGCCGGCGGGCGCTGCGGCGCGGCTTCATGATCGTGACTCCCATCATCGCGGTGGCGATCATCGGGGCGCCGCTGATCCTGACCGTCTTCGGCGCCGAGTTCGCCGACGAGGGGTCCACGCTGCTGCGGCTGATGGCGCTGGCCGTGCTGCCGCGGGTGCTGATCGAGGTGTACCTGAGCGCGTTGCGGGCGCAGAGCCACGCGCGCACGCTGGCGCTCGTGCAGATCGGGCTGGCGGTGCTGGTGCTGGTGTCCACGGTGGCCCTCTTCCCGCAGTTCGGAGTGAACGCGGTGGGTTACGGGCTGCTCTTCAGCGAGCTGCTGGTGGCACTTCTGATCTTCGGAAATCTACGCAAAATACTCAATTTTGGTGAAACTGGGCAGCCGACTGTCACTCAGGGGTCGTCCGGGGCCGCATGATGGTCAACGTGAGGCAACGGGACGGCGATGGCATGACTAAGGGGAAGACCGGCTCCTCCGACGTTCGCAAGGACGCCGGGGAGGAGACAGAGACGCCCTTCGATCCGGAGGCCACGGGGGTGATCCCGCGGCTGACGTTCGACGACGGTCAAGAGGGCGCTCCGGCGTCCCCACCGGAGTCGGACGAGGAGGCGTCCGAGGCGTCCGGCTCCCCGGCGGAGGTGAACGCCGAGACGACGACGGCCTTCCGCGTCCCCGGAACCGTGCACATCGGCCACCCTCCCACGACTGACGAGCCTTCTTCCGGGCCTTCCCAGGCGTTCGCGGAGCGTGCAGGCGAGGCCCGGCCCAAGCCGGTGGGGCCCAACGCGTTCACCGCCAGGGCGCCCCACGCCCCGGCGCCGGCGGCCGAGCCGTCCAGCCCTGAGGGTGCGTCCGGGGAGGGCGCGGCTTCGGAGGCGAAGGGGGCGTCCGCCGCCGGGACCATGCCGATGCCCGTGGCGGAGTCTTCGCCGACTCCCGCCTCCGGGGCCGCCAAGGGCGGCTCCTCCACCACTGCCGACAGCGGCGACAGCCCCTCGAAGAGCCCCGCGGCACCCCGGAAAGACGGCCCGAAGGGCTCCGGCCCGGCCGGATCGGGGGCGACGGAGGTTGCTCGCCCCGGGGCCTCCTCCGGAACTCCTGTGACGGAGGCTGCCCGTTCCGGGGCCTCCTCTGGAACGACCGCGACGGAGGCCGCTCGTTCCGGGGGCTCCTCCGGCTCGGGTGGCGCCTCGCCGGACGGGGAGGCGGGCGGCGGGGTGTCCGGTTCTCAGGGCAAGCGGCCCGAAGCGGCCGCCGTCGAGAGTGACGAGGAGAGTGACGGCCGGACCGTCGCCTTCAGGGCGCCTGCCGCCCGGACGGCCGGTCCCGTCGCGGCCTCCGGGGCCGGGGCGCCGGTCGTCGAGCGGGCCCCGGCGGCTCCCGCCGACGGGCAGATCGTGGGCGGCCCGCGGAGCGGCGAAGCCGTGACCGCGGGGCAGAAGGGCCGGGCCGCCGGAGGGCGGGTCGGGGCGCTGATCGCCAGCGCGCCCAAGTGGCTGCCCGTCGTCCTCGTGCTTGAGGGCCTGCTCATGTACATCCTCGCCCTGCGCGTGCCCCCGGGCCCGCTGCGGGGTGTGGACCCGGACAACATCAACGGCCTGGGCCTGATCTCGGCGCTGCCGGCGACGGCGTTCATCGCCATTCTGATCATGATCGTGTCGTTCTTCGTCACGGTCGCCCAGAGCACCGACCGCAAGTTCCTGCTGCTGTTCCAGATCGCCGCCATCACGTTCGCCCTGCACGGCGCGGGCGCCCTGGTGGCCACCGAGCCGCGCTTCCCCACGGCCTACATCCACGCCGGTTTCGTGGAGTTCATCTCCCGGACGGGCGAGACGGCGATCAGCATCGACGCCCGCATGGGCTGGCCGGGTTTCTTCGCGTTGTTCGCGTTCGTCACCAAGGCCGCCGGCATCACCGACATGACGACGATCCTGCAGTGGACGCCGCTCCTGTCGAACCTGCTCTACCTGCTCCCGTTCGTCCTGATCCTGCGCCAGGTGGTGGCGACGACGCGGGCCCGCTGGTTCGCGGCGCTGCTGTTCATCCTCGTGCAGTGGATCGGACAGGACTACTTCTCGCCGCAGGGGTTCACCTTCGCCCTGTATCTGGCGTTCGTGGCGATCCTGTTGCGCTGGTTCGGACGGGTGGAGCCGCGTACCAAGCCGATCCCGCCCAAGGGGCTGCGCAAGCTGCTGGGCAAGCTCGACGCGATGACGCCGGGCGAGATCGTGAACACCGGCACCTACCGGGCCGACAAGCTGCTGATGCTGCTGATGCTACTGGCGTTGTTCTTCGCGTCGGTGGCCTCGCACCAGATCACGCCGTTCATGATGATGGGCGTCGTGACGGCGTTCCTGATCTTCAAGCGGACCTCGCTGACGTGGGCGCTGCCGTTCTTCCTCGGTCTCGTGACGCTGGCGTGGATCAGCTACATGACGGTCGGGTTCTGGGCGGGCCAGATCGACGCGATCTTCGGCGGCCTGGGCAAGATCCTGCAGAACATCGGCAGCGCCACGTCCGACCGCGTCGAGGGCAGCGACCCGGCGCACGCGCTGGTGCTGCAGGCGCGGCTCGGCATCCTCGGGGTCATCCTCTCGCTGGCGGCGGCCGGGCTGTTCCGGCGGCTGCGCCGCGGGGTGTTCGACCGGTCCGCGCTGATCCTGCTGTGCGTCCCGGTGCTGGCGCTGGGGCTGCAGAGCTACGGCGGCGAGATCGGGCTTCGCATCTACATGTTCGCGCTGCCGGGCTCCTGCCTGCTGGCCGCCTACGCGTTCTTCCCGAACCTGCCGGCCGACAGCGCGGACGTGCGCGAGGAGACCGTGCCGCTGCGCAGGCGGAACGTGCGCTTCAACCCCGAGCTGACCAGGAAGATCTCGGTCGTGCTCGCGGCCTGCTTCGCGGTGCTGTTCGCCTTCGCCTTCCTGCTGGCCCGGTACGGCAACGAGAAGTTCGAGCGGGTCACCACCGGCGAGGTCGCCGCCCTGCACTACGTCTACGACCACGACAAGCCGAGCGCCAAGGTGCTCTACCTGGTGCCCAAGGAGGGCCCGGAGGTCACGCCGACCCTGCCGTGGGGCGAGCGGGACGTCGAGCTGGTCAACTTCGGCGTCCAGGCGCTGGTGCACAAGGACCCGACGCAGATCGCCGACGCGGTGGCCAAGCTGAAGGAGCAGCCGCGCAACTCGTACCTGATGGTGAGCCGCGGGCAGGTCAGCTACCTGCAGCTCAACGAGGGCTTCCCGGAGGACTGGGGGCAGCGGTTCCGGGCCGCGCTGGACGCCTCGCCCGACCTGAAGAAGGTCTTCTCCAACGACGACGCCGCGCTCTACACCTGGAAGAAGTTCGTGAAGGGCACGGAGATCCCCGAGCCCAACCCCTACAAGGGACGCGGCGACCCCACCTCGCCGTGGACGCCCGTCGGCATCGGCGCGCTGGTCGTGACGTGGGTGGCGCTGTTCGGCTACGAGGTCATCGGGCTGAACGGGCCGAACCGGGCGCGACGGGCGCGCAGGGGGCTGATGTTCCTGGCCATTCCGGCGTTCTTGATCTCCATAGCAGTGATCGTGGAGAGATTTATCCACATCGCACTAAATAACTGAATTCACAGGAAACGCTAAGGTTTTGCGGGATGATGTAGACCTGATGAGGACACAGGAGACACTTCCCGCCATGCCCGATGCACGACTCGCGGCTGCGAGGATCACTTCTGTGGACGCCCTGCGCGGCTTCTCGCTGCTGGGGATCCTCGTCGTCAACATCGCCTTCCTGGCCTCCGGTTACCGGATGGCCGGGATGGCGGAGCCCGGCTTCGACTCCTCGCTCGACTGGGTCGTGCGCTGGCTCGTGACGCTGTTCATGGAGAACAAGTTCTACCTGCTGTTCTCCTTCCTGTTCGGCTACAGCTTCACGCTCCAGCTCGACTCGGCCGTCCGGCAGGGGCGGGCGTTCGTGCCGATGTTCCTGCGCCGCCTGGGCGGGCTGCTGCTGATCGGCCTGGCCCACGCGGTGCTGCTGTTCCCGGGCGACATCCTGACCACGTACGCGTTCGTCGGGATCGCGCTGCTGGTGCTGCGCCGGATCGGGCCCAAGACGGCGATCGTGCTGGCCGGGCTGCTGACCCTGATGCTCGCGTTCGGGTTCCTGATGCTGGCCCTGCTGGCGATGGTCGGCCTGGACGCCTCCGGCACGGTCGCCGAGGGCACCGCCGAGGCCGCCCGGTCCGACACCGCCCTCGGCGGGGTGTTCTGGCAGATCATCTCCGAGCACATGCGCAAGCTGTCGCTGATCGTCCTGCTGCGGGTGCTGTTCCAGGGGCCGGCGGTGCTGGCCGCGTGCCTGATCGGGCTGGCGGTCGGCAAGCTGGGCGTGCTGCGGGACCTGTCGGCGCACAAGGTGGCGCTGCGCCGGTTGCAGTGGACCGGGTTCACGGTCGGGCTGGCCGGCGCCTTCGTCTACACGCAGTCGGCCTGGAACGGCACGGTGAACAAGTTCCTGGGCGAGGCGATCGACCTGGTGACCGCGCCGCTGCTGGCCGCCGCGTACGCGGCCACGTTCCTGCGGGTGCTGCCGTACCTGCCGCGGGTGGGCCGCGCCCTGGCCGCCCCCGGACGGATGGCCCTGTCGAACTACCTGGGCCAGTCGCTGATCTGTTCGCTGATCTTCACCGGTTACGGCCTGGCCCTGGTGGACCGGGTCAGCCCTCCCGTCGAGGTGCTGATCGCGCTGGCCATCTTCACCGTCCAGGTGCTCTACAGCCACTGGTGGCTCAAGGGGCACCGGTACGGGCCGGTGGAGTGGGTGCTGCGCTTCCTGACGTACTGGCGCAGGCCCACGGGCCAGCGGCACAAGACCGCCGAATCCGCACAGACCGTCTGAGAACATCTGCCCAAAGACCCCTTGGGCGAGGTACGCTCTCACGTGTAAGGAAAATCTTTCACGTGACGGGAAACCATGACCGATGCCGGGCCGACCGGTGACGAGCTGGTCGAGATGCTGGCGGCGCTGGGCAACCCCCTGCGGGTGCGCATCGTCGCGACCCTGGCCGCCGGGCGCGACTATGTGAGCCACCTGGCCCGCGAGATCGGCGTCAGCCGTCCGCTCCTCCACATGCACCTGCGGCGGCTGGAAGCGGCCGGCCTGATCGTCGGCACGCTGGAGCTCTCCGAGGACGGCAAGGCCATGAAGTACTACGAAGTCACCGACTTCGACGTCCACCTCACCGCAGCGGCGCTGGCCGAGGCGGCCAAGACCCTCACCGCGCCCGACCCGGAGCCCAAGGAGCGCCCCTGATGCCCACCGCCTGGCCCGAGGTGATCTTCATTCTCGGCGTGCTGCTCGTGACCGGCTTCCTGATCTGCCTGGTCATCGTCGGCCTCTTCGACTTCCGCAAGGCGAAGCTGGAGGCCCTGCAGAAGGACGACCTGCGCCGCCTCGTGCACAGGTTCGAGCAGCTCGCCGAGAACACCCTTGACGCCCAGCAGCGCTCGGCCGCCGATCTGGCCGAGCTGCGCGCCCGCACGGCGTCGATCGAGCAGATCCTCAGAACCGTCGAGTAGGAGCGTGCCATGAAGGCCATCCGTTACGCCGCCTACGGGCCGCCCGAGACCGTCATCGAACTGCGCGAGGTCGATCCGCCGCCGGTCGGCGACGACGACGTGCTGGTCCGGGTGCGGGCCGCGGCCGTCAACCCGGGCGACTGGCATTTCGTGCGCGGCCTGCCCTACGTGCTGCGGGCCGTCTCCGGGCTGCGCCGGCCCTCGTTCGGCGGGCTCGGCATGGACCTGGCCGGGCAGGTCGAGGCGACGGGCCGCAACGTCACCCGGCTCAAACCCGGCGACGAGGTGTTCGGCCACTTCCGGGGTGCCTTCGCCGAGTACGTCGCCGTCCCCCAGGACAAGGTGCTGCTGGAGAAGCCGGCCGGGTCGACGTACGAGCAGGCGGCGGCCGTGCCGCTGGCGGCGCTGACCGCGTACGAGGCCCTGGCCACCAGAGGTGAGGTCAAACCCGGGCAGAAGGTGCTGGTCGTCGGTGCGGCGGGCGGGGTGGGGACGTTCGCGGTGCAGATCGCCAAGGCGCTGGGCGCCGAGGTGACCGGCGTGTGCAGCGGCGGCAAGGCGGAGCTGGTCGCGTCCCTGGGGGCCGACGAGGTCATCGACTACACCAGGCAGGACTTCACCCGCCACACCGGCCGGTACGACGTCATCCTCGACAACGTCGGCGACCGGCGGCTCGCGGACTGCCGGCGCGCCCTGACCCCCACCGGCGCCTATGTCCCCAACTCGGGCTCCGGCGGCGGGTCGTTCCTCGGGCCGTCCGGGCGCATCCTGCGCGTCCTGGCGACGAAGCCGTTCGTCCGGCAGCGCATGGTCAACTTCGTCACGGCCGAGAACCGGGACACGCTGGCCGCCGTGCGCGGGCTCGTCGAGGCGGGCGAGGTCGTCCCGGTCGTCAGCCGGACGTACCGGCTGGACCAGGTGCCCGAGGCCGTCGCCCACGTCGAGCAGGGCCACGCCACGGGCAAGGTCGTCGTCACCCTCTAGATGCCGGCTCCCAGGCGGCGCTGGGCGGAGCGGAGCATGGCCCGCACGACGATCGGGTGCACGAGGCGTACCGGCCAGAAGTAGAGCCGGCCGCGCCGGCCCTTCAGCCGGACGGTGGTCGTGACCCGCACGAGCCGGGCCTCGCGATCGACCCCCACCCCGCAGCGGAAGTCCAGGTGCCGGTCGTCGGCCGCGATCAGCGCCTCCTCCCCCTCGACACGGGCGACCCGGAAGACGTCGCGCGGCGCGCGCGGGATGCCGGCCAGCGGCACGACCGCCTGGCGCAGCCACAGGGCCGCGGCGATCCAGCGCGGCATCGACCTGACCGAGAAGACGGCCTTCGCCCAGGCCCGCGGGTCGTCGGTCGCCCGCGGCGGCAGCACGCCGACGATCACGTCGGCGTAGTCGGGCGCGGGCATGTCGTCCAGGGCGGACGACCAGTAGACAGGTGTTCTCATGACGCCTCCATACGGTGCCGTATGGTGAGGACTATACGGTACCGTATGGCGCATGGCGCAAGGGGGCCGGATCACGGCGGAACAATGGGTGGACGCGGCCTACGCGCGGTTCACCACGATCGGGCTGGACTCGGTGCGGGTCGAGGCCGTCGCCCGCGACCTCGGCACCACCAAGGGCTCCTTCTACTGGCACCACGCCGACCGCGGGGCGCTCGTCCGGGCCGTCATGGAACGCTGGGAGGCCGAGGAGACCGAGCACATCATCGCGGCCGCCGCCGCCGAGGCCGAGCCGCGCGCCCGGCTGCGGGCCCTGTTCGGCACGGTGGCGGCCCGCGCGGGACGGCGCGGCGGCGAGAGCCGCCTCTACCTCGACGCCGACCGCGAGGGCGTCGCCGACATCGTCACCCGGGTCACCCGCCGCCGGGTCGACTTCGTCGCCGGGCTGCTGGTGGGGCTGGGCTTCGACGAGGAGGAGGCCGAACGCCGCGCGCTGCTCGCGCTGGCGGTGGTGGTCGGCCTCCAGCAGCTCGAACGCGGCACGCGGCCGCACATCCCGCTCGACCAGGCGCTCCTCAACGAGACCGCCTTCACGATGGCCGTCACGCCGCCGCCCGCCCAGGGCGACTGAGGCCCCATCGCGGAGGTCCGCGCCGGCGGCGGCGGGCTGTTCGGGCGGCCGGCTGTCAGGCGTTGGGGCCGTTGCGCTGGAGTTCCAGGAAGTCCTGGTCGCAGCTCAGGCGGTAGCCGTCCGGGGTGCGGAAGTGCTCCTGGAGGTAGGCGGCGACCTCGTCCATGGCGGGCGGCCGCTCCAGCGGGACGACGTTCAGCATGAACTGCGCGACGGCCAGCGCGGTCTCCAGGTCCGGCATCGTGACGGAGGCCGGGTCGGTGCTGATGCCGATCTCCCACTCGGCTCCGGCGGTGGCGGCGAAGGCGCGCCCGAGGGCGTCCAGGTCGTAGCGGTGGCCGGTGAAGCGGCGCAGCAGGCGCATGCAGTCGCTGTCGGGGTTCTGCATGACGACCACGGCGAAGCCGCCCTCGGCCGTCCAGGACGCCAGCCGCTGGAGCTGGTGCAGCCAGGTCTGCTGCGGCACGTAGTACAGGACGTGCGCGCACAGCACCAGGTCGGCGGTCTCCTCCGGATCGGCGGTGGCGATGTCCTGGCTGAGGATCGCGGCTTCGGGACACCGGCGGGCCAGCTCCGCCCGCAGGTGCTCGTTCGGCTCGATGGCGATCGTCCGGTCGAACCTGGGAGCCAGCCACGCGGTGGTCTCGCCCGTCCCCGCGCCGGCGTCGATGAACGTACGGCGGTGGGGCAGCCGTCCCACGACCCGGGCCAGTTCTTCGCGGGCCCGGATCTTCTGGTCGGTGTGGGCCAGGAAGGTGGCGAAGGCGGCGTCGTAGGCCGCGCTCATCGGGTCGAGGATGTGCACGATGGGCGGCTCGGCGTTGCTGTCGGTCATCACGGTCCCCGGCATCACAAGTCAGTCACTTTCGGCTTATGGAGCACCACTCTACGTTCATGGGTGCGGGGGGTGGTGAAGCGGTGGACCGTGCCAGGCGGCCGGCCCGGGACGGTCAGGGTTGTGAAGGTGGGGGCAGGTGGGAGGGGGCTGGGCGTCGAGGGTCGCCTCGGGGTGGGGGCAGGACGGGGGAAGTGGGTGGGGGCGGTGCCGGAGGAGGCTCGCGGGGGTTCGGCCGGAGAGATGACAGTGCTGCGGTGACAGTGTTGCGATGGCGGTGTTGCAGTGACGGGGTGCTGCGGCGACGGTGTTGCAGGCTGGTGGCCAGGCTCAGGAGCCGAGGGGAGGGCTGTAGCAGTACTTCGCCGGTATTTGAGCAACGGCGCGCCCAAGGGTGCCGAAGCGCCTGCCCCGGGGGTCCTGAGCCGCTTTCCAGAGGCCCCGGAGGCGCCTTTCCAGGAGTCCCGAAGACGCCAGGGCGCAATCCCACCAGCGCCGCAGGCGCCTCCCCCTGGGCGGGCTCCAGCAGGCCCACCCGGTAACCAGGCAACGGGCCGGGTGGACCATGGGCGCCGGAGGCGCCGGGGGCGTCAGGCGCCGCCTCTTCCCGCCCACTTGATCTCGTACGCCCCCAGTGTCACCGTCCTGCCGTCCACCGTGGCCGTCACCTCCCGGTCGGACGTGTTCACCATGACGACCTGCTGCTCCTGCGCCAGCACCCGCACCTTCGGGTCGGACGACGTCACCGCGCTGTCGAGCCGCGCCCCCACGGGGAACCACCGGGTGAACCCGCTCAGCAGCCCCGCCATCGGCATCTCGTCCCCACGCCCGGGCGCCCAGAGGCAGCCGTCGCACTGGCCCGTCCCCTTCACCTGCGGGTTCCAGTACAGGGCGGTGGTGACGCCGCTCCTGGCGAACTCCATCATCGCCGCCGCCTGCACGGCCGTGCGCCGCTCCTCGCTCCAGCCGGAGTTCTCCGGCTCGACGTACCATTCGGCCCACCAGACGGGCAGGTCGCCGCTCTTCTCCCGCAGCCACTTGGTGATCGCGCCGAACTTGCCGAGCGCGCCGAAGTCGTCGGGAACGTTCCCCTTGTCGGTCGTCATCGAGGCGCCGTCCACGACGATGAAGTCGGCGCCCTTCTTGTGCTCGATCCAGTACTCGATGGCGTCGAGCGCCCGCTGGTCGACGGTCCCCCACGGGCCCTTCAGCTCGGACGGCCCGCCGCCCGAGCCGCTTTCGATCGGCATGTACGGCCCGCCCACCTTGATCTGCGGGTCGACCTTCTTCAGCGCCGCGTAGACCTTGTTGTAGAGCTGGGTGTACCCCTCGGCGTCCCAGCGGTTGGTGGAGGGGTCCCAGAAGCCCTTGAACTCGTTCCACACCATGTAGTACTTGACGGTCGGGTACTGCCGGGCCACCCGCGCGGCCAGCTTGGCGTAGTCGTCGAAGTGCTCCGGCTTGGGGGCGACGGTGTGGTTCTTGCTCCAGTCGGTACGTCCGGGCTGCCCGCCCTTCATCCAGTCGGGCGCGCAGCACAGAGTGATCACCGGCACCGCCCGCGACGACGCCATGAACGTCAGCCGCCGGTCGAGGTCGCGGAAGCTGAACTGGCCGGGGCTCGGCTCGGGGTTGCCCACGCCCCAGCCCATGATGTGCTGGTTCTGCAGCATCGGCACCCGCCCGAGCATGCCCCTGGCCTGTTCGACGACCTGGCGCGGCTCGGTCTCGGTGCTGTACTGCGTGTGCGTGATGCCCCACCGGGGCCAGTCGTGGAGCACGGGCGGCTGTTCGAGCCGCGGCGGCGCCTGGGTGGGCCCGACCTCGGCCACCTCGCCGCCCCTGAAGCCCTCGCGCGAGCTCGACCGCATGCCCGCGTAGACCATGATGCCGACGACGAGCACGACCGCGAGGACGCCGGCCCCCAGGGCGATCGGCCATGGCGACCGTTTGCGCGCGTGTCTGCCCTCGGTGGGAATCACGGAACGCTCCTTACCATCACGCAACGTACAAGGGCCAGGCAGTGCCCGGCCCTTATGACGGTAATCGTTCCGCTTGCAGCAGACTTGCTATCAATCGGAAGCGGGTGGACGCTGACCGCCCGCGGGCCCGGGAACCCCCGAGTAACGGTACGGCACCGGCTGCCTGCCCGGCTGCACGATGAGCAGGGTGCCCGGCGTCTCGGCGTAGAAGGCGGACTCGACGGCGGCGGCGACGTCCTCGGCCGTGAGCAGCGGGAATCCGGCGTCGACGAACATCTCCCGCGCGGCGGCCACCAGCGGAGTGTCGGTGAATCCGGGGCAGACGGCGTTGATCCGGATGTTCTGCTGGGCCAGCGGCTCGGCCAGCGCCCGGACCAGGCCGACGACGGCGTGCTTGGTCATGGTGTAGATCGGGTCGCCGGCGAAGGCCACCAGCCCGGCCAGCGAGGACGTGGCCACGATCGCGCCGCCGCCCGACCTGACCAGCAGCGGCACGCAGGCGCGCACGCCGAAGACGACGCCGTCCACGTTCACGCCGACGGTCGCGCGGTAGCGCTCCAGGTCGAAGTCCGCCAGGTCCACGCCCCCTGAGATGCCGGCGTTGAGGTGCACGAGGTCGAGGCGGCCGTACCGCCGTTCGGCGAGCGCGACGGCCTCCAGGGAGGCTTCCTCGGTGCTGACGTCGGCGGCCAGCCACGCGCCCTCGACCTCCTTGGCCACCCGCTCGACGCCCTCGCCGTCGCGGTCGACGAGGACGCACTTCGCGCCGCCCGACGACAGCCGCCGGGCCACCGCGGCGCCGATGCCACTGGCCGCTCCGGTGATGAGTGCAACTGTGCTCATGGGGCTCCTTGCGGGGTCAGGGCTGGTCGAGCATGCGATGGGCGCGGGAGATCAGCGTCGGCACGGCCGCGCCGATGCGGTCGAACCCCTCCCCCACGGTCTTACCCTGCTTGAACCGGGCGTGGATACCCTCCACGATCACCGCCAGCTTGAAGTTGCCGAAGGCCACGTAGAACCCGAGGTCGGAGATGTCGCGGCCGGAGACCTTGCCGTAGTGGGCGGCGAACTCGGCGGCGTTCATGAACCCCGGCGCCACCGTCACGTCCCCCGACACGGGGATGCGGGCGCGTTCGTCGTCCCCGCGGTCGTGCCAGTACGTCAGCGTCAGCCCCAGGTCGGCCAGCGGGTCGCCGAGCGTGGACATCTCCCAGTCGACCACGGCCATGATCTCGATCTCGGCCGGCGGCGGCGCCAGGCGCACCAGCGTGTTGTCCAGCCGGTAGTCGCCGTGCACCAGGGTGCTGTCGGACGCGGCGGGCAGCCGTTCGCGCAGCCGCCGGACGAGGCTGTCGTAGTCGGGAAGGTCGGCGGTCTTCGACCGTTCCCACTGCTGGCACCACCGGTCGAGCTGCCGGGCCAGGTACCCCTCGGGACGGCCGAAGTCGCCGAGCCCAACCTCGCGGTAGTCGACGGCGTGGATGGCGGCCAGCACCTCGGCCAGCCGCTCCGACAACCGCCGCGTCTGGTCCGGCGTCGGCTGCCCCAGCTCGTCCTTGGTCTGGACGGCGGCGCCGGGCACGTACCCCATGACATAGAACGGCGCCCCGACCACCTCCTCGTCGGCGCAGAAGGCGACGGGCTCGGGCACCGGGACGGGCGTCGGCGCCAGCGCTGAGATGACCCGCCACTCCCGACGCATGTCGTGGGCGGTGGGCAGCACGTGACCCAGCGGCGGCCTGCGCAGCACCAGCCGGCGCTCGCGCACCTCCACCAGGTAGGTCAGGTTCGACCTGCCTCCGGAGATCAGCGAGACGGACAGCGGCTCCCCGGCGTCCGGCACGTTCCTGCCCAGCCACGAGACCAGCCGCGGCCAGTCGATCCCTGGTACGGTCATGGACACACATTAGAACGCCACTCGGTCCTGAAAGCCAGCTGAGAGTTGCATAACAGTAGGCCCGGCACATCCCAGGCATGGACGGCCATCCTTTAACCTGGCCATACACCTCTGACCGCATGCTGGTCAGGTTGTGGTGAGTCGACAGTAGGAGCCCATGCGCGTCACCGTTGCCCACCCTCGCGATCTGGGACAGCCCGAACTCAGCCGATGGCGCGCGCTGCAGGAGTCCGACGCCGCCTTCGACAACCCCTTCCTGTCCCCGGAGTTCACGGTCACGGTGGGCGAACTCCGCGACCTGGTCCGGGTGGCCGTCCTGTACGACGGGCCGGACATCGTCGGCTTCTTCCCCTTCGAACGCCATCCGCTGGGCATCGGCAAGCCGGTCGCCGCGGGGCTGACCGACGCCCAGGGCCTGGTCCACGCCAAGGGTCTCGACCTCGACCCGCACCGGCTGATCAAGGGCTGCGGGCTGTCGGTCTACGAGTTCGACCACCTGGTCTCCGGTCAGCCGCTGCTCGACGGGCGGCACACCACCCACCCCTCGCCGATCATCGACCTGCGCGACGGCTGGGGCCCCTACACCGAGACGTTGCGCGCCCGGTCCGGCAAGACGTACAAGTCCACCCTGGCCAAGTCGCGCAAGCTGCAGCGCGAGTCGGGGCCGCTGCGCCACGACTACGCGATCACCGAGACCGGGCCGCTGCACACGCTGCTCGGCTGGAAGACCGACCAGTACCGGCGTACCGGGCGCACCGACCGGTTCTCGCAGCGGTGGATCGTCGAGCTGGTCGAGCGGCTGCTGGCCACCCGGTCCGACAGTTTCGCCGGCGTCCTCGACATGGTCTACGTCGACGACGTGCCGGTGGCCGGGCACTTCGGGGTGCGCACCCGCACGACGCTGGCCGGCTGGTTCCCGGCCTACGACACCGCCTACGCCAAGTACTCCCCCGGGCTGATCCACCACCTGGCGATGGCCGAGGCGGCCGCCGCGTCGGGCGTCCAGGTGATCGACATGGGCCGGGGCGAGAAGGAGTACAAGGAGAAGCTCAAGAACGGCGAGCTGGAGGTCGCCGAGGGCCGCGTGGCCAGGGCCGGCGTGGCGGCCGGCGTCCACTGGATGATGCGGGTGCCGGTGCGCAAGACGCGCGCCACGGTGATGGCCAATCCGCTACTGCTCAAGACCGCCGACAAAGCGTTGAAAACCTTTGGGCGATTGCGTACCGTCCTACAAGGGTGAGACTCATCGCGGAGCGCACCGGGCGGCACTGCCTGTGGCTCCCATCCAACCGCCTCGGCCTCTACCTCGCGCTGCGCCACTGGTGCCTGCCGGGTCAGCGGCTGCTCATGTCTCCGGTCTCGGCCGACGAAATCCTCTTCCTCGTGCTGGCGGCCGGTCTGCGCCCGGTGATCGCGCCGCTGTCCCCGCGTGACGGCAACATCGACGTCTCCCGCGTGGACCTGTCCACGGTGGACGCCGTCCTGACGACGAACCTGTACGGCCTGCCCGACCAGGTGTCCGCCTTCGCGGGAAAGATCCTCATCGAGGACGTGGCGCACGCCCTGGAGACCGCTCCCGGCGGGCGCCCGCTGGGCACGTTCGGCCAGGCGGGGGTCTTCAGCCTGTCCAAGCATCCGGGCGCGGGCTCGGGCGGCGTGCTGGCGGTGACCGACCGCGCCGACCTCGAAGCGCTCGAACGCGCCCGCGACGAGCTGCTCGTCCCCGGGGCGCTGCGCGCCGACCTGTTCAGCGTGGCCACCTCCATGGCCCGGCAGGCGGCGCTCAGGCTCGGCCTCGTCCGTCCGGCGCTCGCGCTGATGCGCGCCCTCGGCATGCAGGAGGAGCGGGAGGGTTACCGCATCGCCCTGGAGCCCGACGCGCTGGAGCTGGCGCTCAAGCAGGTGCCCGCGCTGCCGCCGTTCGACCCGTGGGTACGCGCCGACCTGGCGGCCTACCGCGCCCGGCGGGGGCGGGTGGTCCGCTGGTACCAGTCCAGGCGCCTGGCCAAGGTGCCCGGCGAGCGGGCGCGGCGGCTGGCCGGGATCGCCCGGCTGGCCGAGCTGCCCACGGTGGCGCCCGCCGTGCTGGACAACCTGGACCAGCCGCTGTTCCGCGTCCCGCTGCTGGTGCGCGACAGGGACGCGGCCGTCGCCGAGCTGGAGCGCCGCGGGGTGGCCACCGGCTACCTGTACGACCCGCCGTACGACGAGTACGCGCTCGGCTTCACCGACGCCTCGCCGGACCCGGGCCCCGCGCGCTGGTGGGCCCGGCACGTGCTGCCCGTGGACCCGCTGTACGCGGCCCGCTCGCTGCCCGTCCTGCGCGGTCTGGAGCCGCCTATGCGGGGTCCGCGCGAAGCAGTCTGAGGAACGCGCGCAGCCCGGTGATGATCTCCTGGTTGTCGTTGAGGCCGTCCACGGTCTCCTCGAAGCGGCGGGCCATCAGCGTGATCCGGCGCTCCAGGTCGTGGTCGGCCCGTTCCAGGCCGGCTTTGGCGGCCGCGAGCTCGCCGCCGAACTCCTCGGCCTGCCGGGTGAGCCGTTCGGCGGCGGCGGACAGCGCCTCGACCTGGTCGCGCAGCGCGATCACGTCGGGGCGCGGGTAGCGGACCTCGCGTCCCAGTGTCCTGACCCGCTCGCGCAGGTGCCCGACGTAGGCCCCGGCCGGCCGGAACGCGGTGGCCAGCAGGTAGAACCCGGCGAAGTAGTAGCCGATCTGCCGCCCGGAGAAGAACGTGACCACCGCGACCACGACGGCCGAGACCACGTGCCCGGCGACCGCGAGGACGAGCATGCGGCGGGCGATCGTCCTGGCCTCCTCCTCGCCGCGGGCCGGGACGTCGATGCCGGTCTCGCGGGAGACCGCGATGTCGCGCACCACCTGCCGGGCGGCGAAGGACAGGTTCCACGGCAAGGTCAGCAGGACGACCAGCCAGACCAGGCAGATCGCGCCCAGGCCCAGCGACAGGAGGGTGGACAGGGGCACGTCCGCGTACAGGACGAGCCACGCGGTGACCGCCGTGACGATCAGCGAGGCCGGCAGGAGCCAGGGTTTCATGCCCGCCACCCTGCAGGCGGCGGCCCGGCCGCCGGAAGCGCTCAGATACTCAATCCGGTCTGAGCATCCCGGATCAGGGCGGCCAGCACCGCGCAGCCGCGCCGGACGTCCCTGAGCGAGGCCGAGCCGTAGCCGAGGACCAGGCCGTGCAGGCGGGCGCGGTCGTGGTGGTGGCGGTCGGCGGGGTCGAGCAGCACGCCGCGCTCCCTGGCCCGCTCCACCACCTCCTGGACGTCGCCCGTCGGCAGCTCGGCCAGCACGTGCAGGCCGGCGGTGTCGCCGCGCAGGCGGCAGACCGGGCCGAGGATCTCCACGACGGCGGCCCGGCGGCGGGCGTACTCCAGGCGCATCCTGCGCAGGTGGCGGTCGAGGTCGCCGCGTTCCAGGAGGGTGGCGACGGCCTGCTGGACCGGTCCGCTGGTGCGGTCGGAGACCGCGCCGCGGATGGCGGCGATCCGGCTCACCAGGTCGGGCGTGCCGACCAGCCAGCCGACGCCGACGTCGGGGGCCAGGGTCTTGGACAGCGAGCCGAGCAGCACGACGCGGGTGGGGTCGAGGCCGTAGAGGGCGGGCAGGGGGGCGACGTCGTAGCGGAACTCGGCGTCGTAGTCGTCCTCGACGATCGTGGCGCCGGTGCTCCTGGCCCAGGACAGCAGGCGTTCCCGGCGCGGGATCGGCAGCCGGCCGCCCAGCGGGTACTGGTGGGCGGGGGTGGTGTAGAGGACGCGCAGGTCGCGCGGCAGGTCGTCGACGATCACGCCGTCCTCGTCCACCGGGCAGGGCACGACCTCGGCGCCCCTGGCGGCGAACACCGTGCGGGCCACGTGGTAGCCCGGGTCCTCGACGCCCGCCCGGCCACCGCCGGCCAGCAGGGCCAGCGCGCACAGGTCGAGCCCGTTGCCGGTGCCCCTGGTGACCAGGACGTTCTCGGGGCCGACGGCCATGCCTCTGGCCCTGCGCAGGTGATCGGCGAGCAGCTCGCGCAGGCGCGGCAGGCCGTGCAGGTCGGGCGAGTCGCCGGGCGGCAGCTCGCCGGCCCGGCGCCAGGCCCGCTTCCAGGCGGCCCGGTCGTAGTCGCGCACCCAGGGGTCTCCGGGACGCAGGTCGATCCACTCGCCCTCGGGACGCCGGGCGGGCGGCGCCGGTTCGTACGGGCTCTCCCGCGGCGGGACGTGCGACTCCATGGCCGCCACGAACGTGCCGGACCCGTGGCGCCCCTCCAGCCAGCCCTCGGCGTAGAGCTGCTGGTACGCCTCGGTGACGACCGTCCGGCTCACCTTGAGCTGGTCGGCCAGCGCCCGCGTGGACGGCAGCCGCTCGCCCGGCGCGAGCGCGCCGCCCATCATGGCGTGCCGCAGCCAGCCGGCGAGCTGGGTGGTCAGCGGGACGGCCGAGTCGCGGGACAGGGATACCGGCAGGTCAATATGGGTGCGCACGAAAGTGGTCTCTAGGAAGGGTCGGTTAGTGGCCCTACAGGATAGGTCCACTTCGCGAATAGCGTCGAATCATGCTCTCCTCCACCCCGCGCACGGCTCTCGGCCGAGAGAAGCACCGCGGCAGCACCGACCGGAACGATCTCTACGACGTGCTCGACAGCGGGCTCGTCTGCCATCTCGGCGTGGTGTCCGACGGCCATCCCATGGTCGTGCCCACCGGCTACGGGCGGATCGGCGACACCCTCTACCTGCACGGCTCCACCGGCGCGCGCTCGCTGCGGGCCGGCGACGGCGCCGAGGTGTGCGTCACCGTCACCCACCTGGACGGCATCGTGCTGGCCCGCTCGGTCTTCAACCACTCCATCAACTACCGTTCGGCGATCGTCTACGGCCGCGCCCGGCTCGTGAGCGACCCCGACGAGCGGCTGGCGGCCCTGCGGGCGCTCACCGAGCAGCTCGCCCCCGGCCAGTGGGACTACGTCCGGCCGCCCACGCGCAAGGAGCTGGCCGCCACCGCCGTGCTGGCCCTGTCGCTGGCCGAGGCGTCGGTCAAGATCCGCAGCGGGGCGCCGGAGGACGAGGAGGAGGACTACGCGCTGCCGGTCTGGGCCGGGGTGCATCCGCTGGTCACGACCTGGGGCGAACCGCAACCGGATCCGGCACTTCCAGAAGGTATCGATATACCGGTTCACATCCTCCGTCGGGAGTAGTTCCATAATTCCGGAACCACCTGGCAAACCCGACTCCTTGATCACGCGTCTCATCAGGTGGGCCGGCTCCTGATGGGAGAGGGCGATGGAGTGGAGTGCTCCCGGTTACACGGAGATCAGACAGCTCGGCGCGGGCGCGAGCGGACGCGTCGTGCTGGGCGTGCACGACGAGACGGGCGTGAAGGTCGCGATCAAGTACCTCTCCGAGGCGCTGCTGCGCGACCCCGCCGCCCTGTCCCGCTTCCAGGCCGAGGCGCGGGTGCTGACCTCGCTGCGCGACCCGAACATCGCCACGATGTGGGAGTACATCCAGGAGCCGAACGGCGCCTGCATCGTGATGGAGCTGGTCAACGGCGTCTCGCTGCGCGCCCTGCTGCGTGAGAACGGCACGACCGAGCCCGAGGCGGCGCTGGTCGTGCTGAAGGGCTCGCTGCTGGGCCTGGCCAGGGCCCACGCGTCCGGGGTCGTGCACAAGGACTACAAGCCCGAGAACGTGCTCGTCCGCGACGACGGGATGAGCAAGCTGGTGGACTTCGGCGTCGCGGTGCCGCAGGGCACGGCCACGCATCCGGAGGGGACGCCGCCGTACATGGCGCCGGAGTTGTGGGCCGGCCGGCCCGCCTCGCCTGCGACCGACGTGTACGCGGCCACCGCGGTCTTCTTCGAGTGCCTGACCGGGCACCGGCCGTACCGGTCCACCGAGCCCAGCGTGCTCGGCTACCAGCACGTGCACGCGCCGGTGCCCTTCCACGACGCGCCCGAGCCGGTCCAGGCGCTCGTCCGGCGCGGGCTGGCCAAGGAGCCGCGGGACCGGCCGCCGAGCGCCCTGGCCTTCGTCGAGGAGCTGGAGGCCACGGCGCGGGCCGCGTACGGCGAGGACTGGGAGGAGCGGGGCAGGCGGCGTCTGGCCGCGCTGGTGGCCCTGCTCGCCCTGCTCCTGCCGGCCCCGCCGCAGCCCGCCCCCGAGGTCACCACGTCCCTGGCCAGGACGGTCTTCCACGGCCTGCGGTCCAACGCGGTGCGAGTGGGCATGGGCACCGCCCTGGTGGCCGTGGTGACGGTGGCGGTGGTGGTCGCGCTCGCCGCCCGGCGGCAGCCGCCCGAGCAGCCGGTCGGCGCGGCCGTCGCGGTGCCGCCGGCCACGACCGAGGCGGTGACCGCGCCGCCGAGCACGGCCGAGGCCGTGCTCGCGCCGCCGACCACGCCCGAGGCGACGCCGCGGACCTCTGCCGAGGGGCCGCCGACGCCGGCGTCCTCGCCCGAGCTGCTGCCGCCGCCGACGACCTCCAGGCCGCCGGTCGCCACCCGCGCGCCGCGCACGCCGACGGCCGCGCCCACGAGGAAGCCCACCAGGACCGCCACGCCGAAGCCCCCGGTGACGCCCTCCCGGACCCCGACGCCGCGCCCCACCCCGACCCCCACTCCGACGCCGACGCCCGTCGCGGCCGTCCTCGGGGTGAGCGTGGGTGACGTCACGGTCGACGGCGACGGCCTCGCGCGCGCCTCCGTCACCGTCCGGACCGCCGGGGGCGCCCCCGTCACCGCCACCGGCACGTGGACCGCGCCGGGCGGCGAGGGCCGCGTCCAGCGTCTGCGGCTGAGCGGCGCGACGTCCTACACCCGCGCCTTCACCTGGGACATCGGCGAACGGCCGTGCGGCAGGACCGTCACGCTGACCGTCGTCACCGCACCCGCCGCGCCGGGCGGCGCCCGGTCGTCCTCGGTGTCGGTGCCGGCCTGCCCGACGCGGGTGAGCGGGCTGCGCGTCTCGCTGGCGATGCCCGCCGCGCCGGGCCTGACCGCGCGCGCCCAGGTCGGGGTGACCGCCGACGGCACCGGCGCGATCCCGGTCGAGGCCGCGTTCGCGGTGGACGGCGAGACCGTCGGCACGCGTACGGCGACCCTGTCCGGCCGGACCTCCTACTCCCGCGTCTTCACCCACGCCTTCCGGGCGCGCCCCTGCGGCTCCACCCTGTCGGTACGGGTCCGCGCCGGCGACCGCGTCAGGACCGCCCGCGCCGAGGTCGCCTGCCCGCCCGCCGTGCGGCAGGTCTCGATCGTCAGGGCCGGGCTGGGCGAGGGCGGCCTGGTGGCGACCGTCTCGGTGGTCACCGCCGACGACCGGCCGGTGACGCTGGACGTGGGGTTCCTGATCGGCGGCGAGCCGGCCGGCTCGGAGCGGGTCACGCTGTCCGGCGACACCACGTACACCAGGACGGTGAGCCGGGCGCTGCGGACCGTCCCGTGCGGCACCACCTGGACCGTCACGGCGAGCACGACGCCGGAGGCGGCCGGCGGCCCGGACCGGGCGAGCGGAAAAACCCCCGAATGCCCCAGAGAGACACCCAAGCCCGAAGAAACCCCAAAACCACAGGAAACGCCCAAACCGCAAGAAACCCCACAACCCGATAAGTCCGACACAGTGGACTAATCTCGCAAATTCGGCCATATCGGCATATCGGTGGCGGGAAAGCCCTTCCCTCTGGTTAAGCTACGCAGCGTTTGATGCGGGTGGGGGCCCGAATGACTCCAGAGGAGACCGTTTATGTACGGCGAAGGGCAGTGGGGGGTCCCCGGCTACACCGAAGTCCGGGAACTGGGCAGCGGTGCCGCCGGCCGGGTGGTCCTTGCCACGCGCGACCACGACGGCGTGGAAGTCGCCATCAAATATCTGAATGACGAGCTCAGGTCCGACATGGGCTTCGTGGCCAGGTTCCGGCACGAGGCCCGGCTGCTCGGCACCCTGCAGAGCTCGCACCATGCGCGCCTGATCGACTACGTGGAGTCGGGGCAGGGCGCGGCGATCGTCATGGAGCTGGTCAACGGCGTCTCGCTGCGCGAGATCCTGCGCTCCGAGGGGCCGACCGGGGCCGAGGCGGCGCTGGTCGTGCTCAAGGGCTCGCTCCAGGGGCTGGCCGCCGCGCACGCGATCGGCGTCGTCCACCGCGACTTCAAGCCCGAGAACGTGATGGTCCAGGGCGACGGGGTCAGCAAGCTGGTGGACTTCGGCATCGCGGTCCGGGCCGGCGAGGGGGCCAGTGCCGCGGGCACGCCGCCGTACATGGCGCCCGAGCAGTGGGCGGGCGGGGCCGCCGGGCCGGCGACCGACGTCTACGCCGCCACCGTCGTGTTCTTCGAGTGCCTGACCGGCACCCGGCCCTTCCGTGCGCCCAACATCGCCGCGCTCGCCCGCCAGCACCAGAGCGCGCCGCCGCCCGTCGAGGAAGTGCCCTCGGCGCTCCAGAGCCTGGTCGAACGCGGCCTGGCCAAGCAGCCGGGGGAACGTCCGCCGTCCGCCGAGGCGTTCCTGACCGAGCTGGAGGCCATCGCGGCCGAGGCGTACGGCGCCGACTGGGAGGAGCGCGGACGCCGCCGCCTGGCCGCGCTCGCGGGCCTGCTGATCCTGCTGTTCCCGAGCCCTCTGCACGATGCCGCCGAGACGCAGACCGCGCTCACCGAGACCCGCTTCCGCGACCCCGGACGCCTGCTGAGCAAGCTGTCGGCCAAGGTCGCGATCGGCGCGGTCGCCGTGGGCGTGGTGGTGGCCGTGGGCGTGATCCTGGTCAACTCCTCCTCCGACGAGCCGGTGCTGCGCGCCCAGACGAGCGAGGTCACGCCCAGCGCGACCGACCCGGTGATCGACGAGGAGCCCACGGAGGAGGAGCCGACCGCGACGCCCGAGGAGACCACCCCGGAGCCGGACCCGACGCCGACCTCCGTGGACCCGGCCGTCTCGACCCCGCCGCCCGTCCTGCCGACGGCGACGGCGGCGGCCTCGCCGTCCACGACGCCCAAGCCGACCCCGACGCGGAAGCCGACCAGGCGGCCGGTCAGGACGCCGAAGCCGACCCCGACCGACTCCCCCGAGCCGGACATCACCGGCAAGAACAGCACGACCAGCGACGGCAGCAAGCCCACCTCGGCCGCTCCCACGCCCACCCAGACCTCCGCCCCGCCCACCAGGACGCCTCCTCCGACCAGGACGCCCCCGACCAGCCAGCCGCCGACCAGCCCGGCCCCCTCGGAGACGTCGCAGACGCCGACAAGGACCTCGACCGACGACGGCGGCGGCGGTGACGGCGTCACCGAGACGCCCACCCTGGACACGGTGGGCAAGGCGCAGGCCGGACTCCTCGCGCTCGGCCTGATGACGTCCGGCGCGGTTCCGGTCACACTTGCGGTGAAACGTCGCATGGCAGGACGCCACAGA
Source organism: Nonomuraea sp. NPDC049646 (assembly GCF_044465525.1). Classification (NCBI taxonomy): domain Bacteria; kingdom Bacillati; phylum Actinomycetota; class Actinomycetes; order Streptosporangiales; family Streptosporangiaceae; genus Nonomuraea; species Nonomuraea sp. NPDC049646. The sequence continues at coordinate 54,341 of NZ_JBITLU010000030.1, forward strand.
AAGCAGCGCTAGACGCGCCGGGGGGCAAGGGGGATGGACAACCACAGGAACGGCATCGCGGGGTTCCGGCTGACCGAGCACACGTGGATGACCGAGCTCGGCAACTGGATCGACGCCATCTCGCCGGACGGCCGCAGGGCCGGGGCGCTGCTGTTCGACCCGCGGGTCATCGGCCTGCCCGGCGTCCGGGAGCGCGTGGTGAACGCGGTCATGACCGACCAGCACCTCGTGCTGGGCGGCATGGGCGGGCTGATCCCGGTGGCCGACGTGGTCGCGGCGGGCGACCAGGTGTGGCTGCTCACCGCGCAGGCGGTCAGCCCCACGCTGGCCGACCTGCTCGCCGGCGCGCCCGTCGATCCGGCGGGGGCGGCGTCGGTGCTGACGGAGACCGCGCAGACGCTGCTCGCGCTGCACGCCGCCGGGGTCACGCACGGCTCGGTGCACCCGGGCACGGTGGTGATCACTGCTGAGGGGGCCGCGCTGCTGTCGGAGCGGGGCCTGTCCGACGCGATCCGCGGCCAGGTCTCGCCGCGCGAGCGGGACGCGGCGGGCTGGGCGTCGCTGGCCCGGGGGCTGGCCGCGTCCTTCACGCAGACCGCGCCGCGGGCCGCCGGCCTGTTCGAACGGGCCGCGGGCACGGCCACCACGCTCGGCCTCGAACCGGCCCGCGCCATGCTGAGCCAGGAGCGCGCGGCGCTGCCCGGCGGCCTGATCAGCCGCGACGCGCTGGCGCGGGCGGCGCGCGGCAGGTCGGCGTTCGCGCAGCCGCCGTCGTTCGCCGCGCAGCCGCCGCCGGCGCCCCAGGACGAGGGCGACATCGTCACGCTGCTGCACGTGCCGGCGTCGGGGTCGCCGCCGCGCCTGCAGTTCGGCCCGGGGGTGGGCGGCCCTGGAGCAGGCCCTGGAGCCGGTGCCGGCACCGTGCGGCAGCCCGAGACGACGGCCGAACGCATCTGGCGCGAGGGGCGCGACGGCGCCGCGACCGTTCACCGGCCGGACAAGCGGTCCCAGGGCCGGGTGGCCAAGGTGTCGCGGCGACGGCGGCGGCGCACGATCCTGTCCACGGCGCTCTTCGCGGTCGTCATGGCGGGCGCGATCGTGGCCTGGTTCCGGCTGACGGACGCCCCCGAGCTGGCGGTGCGGTCGATCGACGTGGTGGCGCCGAAGAAGACGCTGGGCTGCGGCGGCGCGATCGTCCTGACCGGGACGGTGGTCACCAACGGCGGCGTGGGCGAGATCCGCTACGAGTGGCGCAAGAACCTGGACAAGGAGGTCGTCAAGGGCAGCCTGCGCACGAGCGCCGACAAGACGTCCTACGCGGTGCCGCTGCGCTGGACGTTGTCGGGCAAGAGCAACGTCAAGGCCACGGCCACGCTGAAGGTGCTCTCGCCGGGCCCGGCGCGTACCGACAAGGCGAGCTTCACCTACAAGTGCTGACCTTCCCTGAATGCGCAACAAAGCGGTTCTTACTAATCTGACGGGCATGACCACGCAGACCCCCGCGGGCTGGTACCCCGACCCGTACGGAGAGCCGCAGCTCCGCTGGTGGGACGGCAACCAATGGACGGACGCCACCCACGCGCAGGAGCGGCAGCCTCAGCCGCAGCAGCCGTCCTCCGGGCCGCAGCCGGGCCCGGGGCCGCAGCCCCCGTCGTCCCCCGACTGGTCGGCCACCCCGGCGAACCCCACGCTCCAGTACGGCCGGCCCTCCCCCGGCCAGCCGCCCTACGGGCAGCCCGCCGACCAGCAGCCCGCGCAGGGTCAACCCCCCTACGGCGGGCAGCCCGCCCAGGGCCCGCCCGCCTACGGGCAGCCCACCCGCCAGCAGCCGGCCTTCGGACAGCAGCCCACCCAGCAGCACGCCCAGTGGGCCGGCGGGCCGCTGCCCGGCCCCGGCCTGGCGCCGCCGCCCAAGCAGGGCAACCCGCTGCCGTGGGTGTTCGGCGGCCTGGCCGCGCTGGTCGTGGTCGCGCTGATCGTGGTGGCCGGGATCTTCTTCCTCAACCGCGGTAGCAGCACCCCGGTCGCCTCGCCCACCACCGAGGAGCCGCAGCCGTTCCCGACGGCCGAGCCGCCCTCCGCCGGGCCGCCGACCGAGCTGCCCCCGCAGGGCGGCGAGCTGCCGCAGCCGCAGGACGGCCGCATCACCGACCCGCGCAGCGGCCTGTCCTACCAGGTGCCCGACGGCTGGAAGGTGCCCGCGTACGGCGACGTCAACGGCACCGACCCGTCCCAGCAGATGTGGACGAGCGGCGTGCAGGCCAGCTCGCAGGAGAACTACGAGGGCGACAAGGACTGGATCGGCAACGCCTACGCCGGCCCGCTGGCCGCGCTCATCCCCTACCCCGGCGCCTCGGCGCTGGAGGACACGGCCAAGGCGCTGTTCATGCAGTTCAGCACCCAGTTCTACGAGCCGCAGCACACGACCAAGCTGATCGAGAACAAGGCCACGAAGATCGGCGACCACGACGCGTGGGTCATGCAGTTCCAGCTCGACTTCACCGCCGTCGCGGAGAAGAACGGCTACAAGTGGAAGAAGGAGAACGCCGCGATCGTGCTCATGGACCGCGGGGCGGGGCAGCGTCCGACGTTGTTGTACATCTCTGTTCCCGACAATCTGGGCACCGACGTGGTGGCGAAGGTTCTCGGCTCGCTCAAGCCCGCGTAAGCGGGGGCACTAGGCTGGTGGGGTAACAAGCGGGCGGATTGCTCCGAGCCGCTGGGCGAGGAGATCGAATGAGTGACGTGCTGGTCTGGATCGACTGCGAGATGACCGGGCTCGACCTGGGGCGCGACGCGCTGGTCGAGGTGGCCTGTGTCATCACCGACAGCGAGCTCAATCAGCTCGACGAAGGCGTCGACGTGGTCATCAAGCCGCCGCCGGAGTCGCTGGAGCAGATGTCGCAGGTGGTGCGCGAGATGCACACCGCCTCGGGCCTGCTGCCCGAGCTGCCGGGCGGCGTCACGCTGGCCGAGGCGGAGTCGCTCGTGCTCGACTACATCCGGCGGCACGTGCCGGAGCCGAAGAAGGCGCCGCTGTGCGGCAACTCGATCGGCACCGACCGCACGTTCATCGCCAGGGACATGCCCGGGGTCGACGCCTGGCTGCACTACCGCATGGTCGACGTGTCGTCGATCAAGGAACTGGTGCGCCGCTGGTACCCGCGGGTCTACTTCGCGGCCCCCGAGAAGCAGGGCGGCCACCGCGCGCTCGCCGACATCAAGGAGAGCATCAGGGAGCTGCGCTACTACCGCGCGGCGATCTTCGTGGCGCAGCCCGGCCCCGACTCGGCGACCGCCCGGCAACTCGCCGAGCGGGTCAGCGGCTAATTGGATGGCGTAAAGACTCCCGAACCCCGCTACACTTTTCCTGTGCCGTCACGGAGCGGGCGGCCATGGTGGGTGTAGCTCAGTTGGCAGAGCGCCAGGTTGTGGTCCTGGATGTCGAGGGTTCAAGTCCCTTCACTCACCCCAAGCACACAGCCGGTCCCTCGGGACCGGCTGTTGTCGTTTTCTCCCGGCAACGCCCCCAAATCAGGACAATGCGAGTTATGCTCGCTGTCTACCGCTAACGCCGGAAGCACGGGGGCCATCGGCGATCAGACCGTCTGCGCGCCCCCGGAGGCCGGATGAGAGTCGACGACGCAGCGTTCGACAGCGTGATCACGTCCTTGAGCAAACGCGAGGCCGAGGTCATGGATCTGATCGCCGCGGGCCGGTCCAACGGCCAGATCGCCCAGTGCCTGTTCCTCAGCGAGAAGACCGTGAAGAACCACGTCAACCGGATCTACGCCAAGCTCGGCGTCGACTCCCGGGTCACGGCCATCGGACTGTGGCTGTCGCTCAGGAAGGACGGCTCCTGACCCGGCGGGGGTTCAGCCGGTCGTGATCCGGCGGCCGGTCAGGCGGGTGGGCCTGATCTTCAGGTAGTGCTGGCGCCGCCCGCCGGCCCACGGCTCGACGCCCGTGCTCTCCGCCTCGGCCTGCTCGTCCTCGCCCGTGACGTGGTGCAGCGAGCCGTGGACGAGCACGCTCCAGCCGCCCCGCGTCAGCTCCTCTATGCGGTCGACCTCGAACGCGACCTCGTACTCGACGTCCTCCACGCCCGTGCTCAGGTCCTCGTCGGTGCTGCCGCCCGCCGCGGTGCGGAACACGATCGCGCCCTGCGAGATCCGGAAGTTCACCGGCAGCACGGTCAGGCCGTAGCGGCCCTCGAAGGCGATCCGGCCCACTCCTCCGGGCCGCAGCAGGCGCAGGCACTCCTCCTCCGTCAGCGGCACCAGCGTGGGGTGCGCCGAGGCAGGCCCCGCGCCGGCGGGCTCGGCCACCTCCCCGAGCAGGCCCTCCACGGTGGTCTCCAGCGCCTCGGCCAGGCGGGCCAGGGCCTCGCGCACCGAGATGCCGGACTGGTCCTCCAGATAGGCGACGTAGCCGACGGCCACGCCGGACCTCTCGGCCAGCTCCTGCCGGCTCAGGTTCAGCGATTCGCGGCGTTCGGCTATCCGGCGGCCCAGGCGTTCCATCGTGGTCACTTGCTCAGACATACCGGTGCCCTACCCCGGATCTCCCCACTTCCCGGTGGTGTCCATGGCAGAAATGGTTTAACCGATGCTCTGGGTGCCATATGGACCATGGAACACAATCCGGGAAGGGACGTGGTCATGGTGCGGAGAGCGCGCGTCGTCGTCGTGGGGGCGGGCTTCGCCGGCCTGGCCGCGACGCGGGAACTGGCCAAGGGCGGCGCCCTGGTCACGCTCGTGGACCGGAACCCCTACTCGACCTTCCAGCCCCTGCTCTACCAGGTGGCCACGGCGGGGATGGGCACGTCCGACGTCTCCTACCCGATCCGGACGTTCGCCGCCAAGTGGCCGAACGTCCGCGCCCACCGGGCCGCGCTGAGCAAGGTGCACCCGGCCGACCGGCGGGTGGAGTTCGCGGACGGCTCCACCCTCGACTACGACTACCTGGTGATCGCCACCGGCGTCACCACCAACTGGGTCCACGTGACCGGCGCCGAGGAGAACGCGCTGCCGATCTACTCGCTGCGCGACGCGGCCGACCTGCGCCGGCACCTCCAGCACTGCCTGGAGGACACCGCGGCGGGCCGGCGCGAGAGCGCCCACGTCGTGGTGGTGGGCGGCGGCGCGACGGGCGTGGAGACCGCGGGCACGCTGGCCGAGCTGCGCCGCCGTACGGTGCCGCTGACGCATCCCGAGATCCGGCCCGACCAGACGAGCGTCACGCTGGTCGAGCGGTTCGACTACGTGCTGGCGCCGTACAAGCCGCGGCTGCGGGACGCGGCGGCCGAGGCGCTGCGCAGGAGAGGCGTCCGGATGCGCCTGGGAGCCACGGTGGCGGGCGTGGAGCCGGACGCCGTCATCCTGGAGGACGGGACGCGCCTGCCGAGCGACGTGACCGTCTGGGCCCTCGGCGTCACCGCGCCCAAGGAGGTGACCGACTGGGGGCTGCCGCAGGGCAAGGGCGGCCGGATCACGCTCACCGACGCGCTCAACGTGCCCGGCCATCCGGAGATCTTCGTGGCCGGCGACCTGGCCGGGCAGCCGGACCCGCTGCCCCAGCTCGCCCAGCCGGCCATCCAGATGGGCAAGCACGTGGGCAGGCAGATCCTGGCCGCGGCGCACGGGCGGCCGCTCAGCCCCTTCTCCTACCGCGACCCGGGGATCATGGCCACGGTCGGCAAGGCCGAGGCGGTGCTCCAGCTGCGCAACGGGCTGACCATGCGCGGCCTGCCCGCCTGGCTGGCCTGGATCTTCGTGCACGTGGCGTACCTGCTGGGCGGGCGCAACCGGGTCAGCGTGCTGCTGAACTTCTTCTGGCGCTACGGCGGCCCGCGCCGCAGCGCCACCAGCATCGCCTCGACCGAATGAGCCTCGACCGAATGAGCCTGGACGAGCGAGCCTCGACCGGGTGAGCGGCGCTCAGAGCGCGGCCGACAGCGCGCCCAGGCCGTGTTCGAGGTCGGCCTCGGGGATGTTCAGCGCCGGGCGCAGGCGGACGGACCGGGGCCCGCAGGGCAGTGCCAGCACGCCGTGCTCCTCCCTGAGCCGGGTGACGTAGCCGTCCCTGGCGGCCTGGTCGGGCAGGTCGAAGGCGCACATAAGGCCCCTGCCGCGCACGCCCGAGACCGTGTCGGGGTGCTCGGCCTCCAGCTTGGTGAGCCGTTCGAGCAGGACGCCGCCGAGCGTGCCGGCCCGGGCGATCAGGCCGTCGCGCTCGATGATCTCCAGGATGCCGCGGCTGCGGACCATGTCCACCAGGCCGCCGCCCCAGGTGGAGTTGATCCGGCCGCTGAGCCGGAAGACGTTGTCGGCCACCAGGTCGACCCTGCGACCGGCCATGATCCCGCCGACCTGCACCTTCTTGGCGAAGGCCACCACGTCGGGGGCCAGGCCGAGCTGCTGGTAGGCCCAGGGCGTGCCGGTGGTGCCGCCGCCGGTCTGGACCTCGTCCAGGACGAACAGGGCGTCGTGCTCGTGGCACAGGGCCTGCATGGCGCGCAGGAACTCGCCGCGCATGTGGTTGTCGCCGCCCTCGCCCTGGATCGGCTCGGCGATGAAGCAGGCGATGTCGTGCGGGTGACGTTCGAAGGCCGCCCTGGCCTGGGCCAGCGCGCGTTCCTCGGCCGCCTCGACGTCGCCGAGGTGGACGGCCGGGACGTCGATGCGCGGCCAGTCGAACTTGGGGAAGCGGTCGGTCTTGCCCGGCTCGGTGTTGGTCAGGCTCAGCGTGTAGCCGCTGCGCCCGTGGAAGGCGCGGGTCAGGTGCATGACCTTGGTGCCCAGGTCGCGGGGGCGGCCGGCGGCCTCGTTGCGCCGGCTCTTCCAGTCGAAGGCGGTCTTGAGCGCGTTCTCCACGGCCAGGGCGCCGCCCTCGACGAAGAACAGGTGGGGCAGCTCCGGGTCGCCGAGCACGCGGACGAACGTGTCGACGAAGTCGGCCAGGTGCTCGGTGTAGATGTCGGGATTGGCGGGCTTGTTCCGGGCGACCTGGCCGAGCAGGGCGGCGAAGTCGGGGTCGAAGGGCGGGTTCACACCGAGCGGGGCGGACGCGAAGAAGGTGTAGAAGTCCAGGTAGCGGCGGCCGTTGCGGGCGTCCACCAACCAGGAGCCACGGCTGAGTTCGAGATCGAGGACGAGACGGTAGCCATCGACGAGCAGGTGACGGGCAAGGCGGGTGTGTACGTCCATGCCTTCTCCAATGTCGTGAGACAGGCCGGAGGTTCCATACAGGGAACCCGGTCGTATCCGTAAAATTTACGGTATTCCTGCCCCGCGAGTGAACTTCTTCAAACGAAGTGACAGCACAATCATCGCGATTCCATACAGGATCGCGAAAATGCCGATCAGCCAGACGAGGCTCAGCATTCCGGCGCCGGGCCAGATGATGAGCAGCACACCGAAGATCACCGACAGGATGCCGGCGATGATGAACATCCACTCGTTCTCGATGGACTTGCGCAGCCGCACGCCCGCCACGATCTCGGAGATTCCGGAGATGATGGCCCAGAAGGCGATGAGGTAGAGCAGCGCGAGCGAGGTGATCCCGGGCCAGGCGAAGGCCATGATGCCGGCCACGATGCCGACGATGCCGGAGAAGATCAGCCAGGCCCGCGACCGGGCGCCATGCCGGAAGGCGGCGAAGAGCTCGAAGACGCCGGAGACGATGGCGTACGCACCGAAGAAGATCACCAGCACCAGCAGAGTGATCCCCGGCCAGATCAACGCCAGCACACCGAAGATGATTGCGGCGATGCCGCGGACGAGCAGCAGCCACCACGAACGCGAAAGTTCCTGCATACTGGTCTGCTTTCCGTGATTCGTGCGAAAAGAGACCAGCTTTGGGTCAAATGTCGACCTACATGTGAGAATAGACGACGATCGATACCGCGATGTACTGCACCAGGTACGCGGCGATGGTGAAGGCGTGGAAGACCTCGTGGAAGCCGAACCAGCGCGGCGACGGATCGGGGCGGCGCAGCCCGTAGACGATCGCGCCCGCCGAGTAGAAGACCCCGCCCACGGCCACCAGCACGACGGCGGCCACCCCGGCCCCTTCGAGCAGCTGCGGCATCACGAAGATCGCCGTCCAGCCCAGCGCCAGGTACAGGACGGTGTAGAGCCAGCGCGGCGCGTTCATCCAGCACACCCGGAACAGCACCCCGGCCAGCGCGCCGCCCCACACCACCGACAGCACGGCGACCCTGGCCGCGCCGTCGAGGGCGAGCAGCCCGAACGGCGTGTACGTGCCCGCGATGATCAGGTAGATGTTGGCGTGGTCGAACCTGCGCAGCACCTCGGCCAGGCGCGGCCCCAGCGTGCCCCGGTGATAGGTCGCCGAGATGCCGAACAGCAGCCCCGAGGTGATCGCGTAGACGCCGGCCGCCAGCCGGGCCTGCAGGGTCGGGCCGAGCGCCACGAGCACGAACCCGGCCACCAGCGTCACCGGCAGCGCCCCGGTGTGCAACCAGCCACGCAGCCGCGGCTTCACGGTGATGGTCGTCATGTAACCTACGGTACCGTAGGTTACGGATTGAGCTGAAGTGCCGATGGTCACAGGCCGTTCAGGAAGCGCACGGCGATCGGCACCGCCGCGGAGCGGCCCGAGCCGCCGTTCCTGACGAACACGCAGAAGGCCAGGTCGTCCCGGTAGCCGATGAACCAGCCGTGCGACGTCTGGTCCTGCACCTCGGCGGTGCCCGTCTTGCCCGCCACGCCCTCCGGCAGGCCGGCCTGGCTCGCCGTCCCGTGGTCAACGACGGCGGCCATCATCTCCCGCAGCGCCCCGACCACCCCCTCGTCCAGCTTGACGTCGGGGAACGGCTCGCCGTCCACGCGGCGCACGTCGTCCTCCGACAGCAGGCGGGGCGAGCGCCACGTGCCGTTCTGCACGGCGGCGGCCACGGCGGCCATGCACAGCGGGGTGGCGACCACCGTGCCCTGGCCGATGACGTCCAGGGAGAACATGTCCGTGCCGCCGGTCTGCTGCATCGTGCCGCACCGGCCGCCCACGCCGGTCGCCATCGGCCGGTCGAACCCCCAGCGGGCGGCCGTCCGGCGCAGGTCCTCCATGGACAGCCGGCTGGTGGCCTGCTCGACGAACGTGGTGTTGCAGGAGTAGGCGTAGGCGTCGGCGAAGGTCACCGTCCCCCGGTCCACGTCGCCGTCGTTGCTGATCGCCGCCGAGAAGTCCGGCGCGTACGAGGCCGGGCAGCCCATCTGCTCGCCGGTGGTGACCCCCTTCTCCAGCAGCGCGGCGGCGACGATCGTCTTGAACGTGGACCCCGGCGGGAAGGCGTCGCGCACCGCGCTGAAGTTGTCCTCCAGCCGGTCGGCCAGGGCCAGGATCTCGCCCGTGCTCGGCCTGAGCACCACGATCGAGGAGTTCGCCACGCCGTCCAGGGCCCGCGCGGCGGCGGCCTGGACCGGCTGCGACAGGGTGGTGCGCTCGACGTTCGCCTTCGGCAGGCGGGTCAGCAGCGCCTTGTCGGGCCGTCCCGGCGCCCGCGACACCAGCTCCAGCCCGTGGTTGGCCTTGGCGAACTCGGGCTTGAGCGGGTCGAGGTAGGCGTCGGCGTAGCTGTCGTTGGGGATCTTGGCGCCCTCCCTGGTCACCAGCTCGGCCGCCGGCGCCTCGACCTCCTCCACCTCCAGCGTGCCGCCGTCCTTGAGCAGCGGGTGCAGCGTCTCGGGCGTCCACAGCACCCGCCAGGCCCGGTCGCGCACGCCCAGCCGCAGCGTGCTGTCGAACGGCCACGGCCCGAGGTCCGTCAGCTCCCGCACGCCCGTGAAGCGGACCTCGGCCGACTCCTCCCCCGTGCCGCGCACCGGCCCCGGCGTGAGCCGGATCGACTCGACGTGCAGGTTCTGCGAGAGCTCGCGGTGCCGGTCGAAGAAGTCGGCCGGCGGCCGGTCCACCAGCAGGGCCATGCCCGCGACGTCCCCCTTCCGCCAGGCGTCGAAGTACGCGGCGGCGGTCCGGGCGGCGCTGCCCTTGACGTGCCCGGCGGCCAGAACGGCGAAGGCGGCCGCCCCCAATATCGCGACAACCGCGATAACGAGCACAATCAGCCTCTTGCGTCGCATACGGTTCTCCCAGGGAGGGATCAGCGTGGCACGTGGACAGCGGGAACCGATGCCTGGCCTTTATCCGGTGACGTTCGGCGAGGTCGAGCTTCTCCGGGACCTGGACAGGCAGGACGGCTGGGTGCTGTCCAAGGATGGCGTACCTCAGTCGTACGTTGATCTACAAGACCCGACATTTCTGGATTTCGAGTACGTCCGGCTCATGGCCGACGTCATCGACCTCCTGCCGGAGGGGCCGCTGAGCTGCGTCCACGTCGGGGGCGGCGCGTGCACGATCCCGCGGTACGTCGCGGCCACCCGCCCCGGCTCCCGGCACATCGTGATCGAGCCCGACGGCCTGCTGGTCAACCTGGTCCGCGAGCAGCTCGACCTGCGCTCGGTCCCCCGGCTGAAGGTCATCGTGGCCGGCGGCCGCGAGGGCACGGCCAAGGTGTGGGACGACTCGGCCGACCTGGTCGTGCTCGACGCGTTCACCGGCGCCACGATGCCGGTCGAGCTGGCCACCGCGGAGTACATGGGCGACCTGGCCCGCGTGCTGCGCCCCGACGGCACGCTGCTGATCAACATGGCCGACGGCAAGGGCCTGGCGTTCGCCAAGCGGCTGCTGGCCACGGTGTGCGAGGCGTTCCGGCACGTGGCGCTGCTGGCCGAGCCGGGGATCATGCGGGGCCGCCGGTTCGGCAACCTGATCGTCGCGGCCTCGCGCACGGAGCTGCCGCTCGACCTGCTGTCCCGGCGCGCGGCCGGCGGCCTCACCCAGGCGCGCTGCGTGCACGGGGAGACGCTGAAGAACTTCATCGGCGGCGCCCACCCCATCAAGGACGGCGACGCCGTGCTCGCCCCGGTCCCGCCCCCGGCCGTCTTCGGCTGAGCCCGGGGCAGCGCGCTCAGCCGCCGGACGGGCCCAGGTAGGCCAGGACGGCGGCCACCCTCCGGTGCACGTCGCCGCTGTTCTCCAGCCCCAGCTTGGTGAAGATGGCGTTCACGTTCTTCTCCACCGACGAGATCGACAGGTGCAGGGCGCGGGCGATGCCGGCGTTGGAGCGGCCGTGGGCCATCTCGCGCAGCACGTCCCGCTCCCTGGGGGTCAGCGACTCCCCCTGCCCGCGGACCTCGCGCCTGGCCAGCAGGCCCTCGACCACCTTGGGGTCGATGACCGAGCCGCCCCCGGCGACCGCCCGGATCGCGCCGAGCAGCTCGTCCAGGTCGCCCACGCGGTCCTTCAGCAGGTAGGCGAACCCGGCCGTCCCGTGCTTGAACAGCTCGAAGGCGAACAGGGCGTCGGAGAACTGCGACAGCACCACCACGCCGGTGCCGGGGTGGCCGGCCCTGATGCGGTGGGCGGCGTCGATGCCCTCGAAGCCCGGCCGCCACTCGCCGCCGGGCATGCGGATGTCGGTGACGACGACCTGCGGCTCCAGCCTGCGCACGGCGTCCAGCAGTTCGTCGGCGTCGCCGACCGCGCCGACGACGGTCACCTCCCCGGACAGTTCGAGGAGCTGCCGGGTGCCCTCGCGCACCAGGTAGTGGTCGTCGGCGACGACCGTGCGTACGGGCTCAGGCATCGGCCGGCACCCAGGCGTGCATGCGTGTCCCCTCTCCGGGCGCGCTGTCGAGTTCCATGCCGCCGCCCAGCGCGTCCAGGCGGTCGGCGAGCGTGGCCAGGCCGCGGCGGGCGGCGGTGGCCGGGTCGAAGCCCCTGCCGTCGTCGGCGACGGTGGCCCGTACGCGGCCCGGCGCCAGGGTCAGGCGCACCTCGATCCGGGCGGCGGCGGCGTGCTTGAGCGCGTTGGCGACGGCCTCGCTGACGGTGAAGTACATCGCGCCCTCGACCTCGTCGGCGAACCGGCGGGCCCGCAGCCCGGGGTCGGCGATGACGGTCGTGGGCACCGGCAGCCCGGAGCAGCGTTCCTCGACGGCCTCCACCAGGCCGCCCTGGCTGAGGGCCGACGGGTGGATGCCGGCGGCCAGCTCGCGCAGGTCGGTGAGCGTCTGGCGGGCCTGCTCGCGCAGGCGGGCCAGCGCGTCGGGGCCGGCGCCGGTGACGCGGGCCAGCTCCAGCCCGGCGATGAGGGCGACGAGCTGCTGCTGCACGCCGTCGTGGATGTTGCGCTCGATCCGCCGCCGCTCGGCCTCCTGGGCGTTGACCAGGCGGGCGACCAGCCCGGCGCTCTGGACGGCCAGCCCGGCGGGCACGGCCAGGGCCTCCAGGAAGCGCCGGTCCTCCCGGTCGTACCGTCCGGCGCGGCGCGGGCCGAGCTCGATGCGGCCGAGGCCGCCGCGCACCGGCACGGTCAGGGCCGTCCCGCCCTCCTCCTCGCCCGCGGCCACCCGGGTGCCGTCGGCCAGCGTCACGGCCGCCCACCTGGCCTCCAGCCCGTCGCGGACGGCGGCGGCGAGCCTGCCGAGCTGCTCGACCGGCTCGGGCGTGGCCGCCAGGGCGGTGCCGAGGCCGGACAGCACCTCGTCCACGGTGGGCCGCACGTCGAAGATCAGGTGCAGGCGGGAGCCGCGCAGGCCGAGCCGGATGTCGAGCAGCCGGTGCCGCACGATCCCCACCAGGACGGCGGCCGGCAGCGCCGACATGGCCGCGAGCAGGCCGACGGTCGCGGCGCCCCACCACCGCGCGTCCAGCAGGACCAGCAGCAGCACGCCCGCGCAGAGCTGGACGCTTGTGCCGGCGACCATCCAGGCGTACTGGCCGCGCTCGGGCGGCTCGGCGCGCCGCCAGCGCAGCACGAGCCCGGCCAGGACGACGACGGCCGTCAGGAAGACGAGCACCTGGCCCAGACCGCCGGCCAGGGCCGCCAACAGCGTTCCGGGCGTCAGCCCGCCCCGCGGCTCGCCGGGCCGGGCCGGATCGGCGCCGAACAGCCCGAGGCCCACCGTGTGCATGACGATCGCGACGCCGCCGACCCAGGCCACGGCCCGCCACCGCCGGGACGGCAGGCGGCCGTCGGGGAAGAGCAGCGGGACGAAGATCCAGGTCAGGCCGTAGAACACGGCGTAGAGCGCGGACAGCCAGACGACGACCGGCCCGCTGTGGTGGAACCTTAGGGCCACGCCCGTGCCCAGCGCGCCGAGCCCGAGGCAGGCGCCCGCCGCCAGGAACAGCCAGCCGTACCGCAGGTCGGGACGGCGGACGGTGAGCAGCCAGCCCAGCGCGGGCAGCACCAGGCCGAGGACGCCGAAGGCCCATTCCTGCGGCGGCGCGGACAGCCCGGACTCCAGCAGCGCACCCGCCAGGGCGCCCCCGGCCCCGATGGTCGCCAGCGACCCTGCGAGCAGCCTGGAACTCATGAACCACCATCGTCAGGGGGAACCTTATGGGCGTCTATGAGGTTAGCCGCACATTCGGTACGGACAGCCTCACCTGCGAGGACGGCGGCCCATCAGGTGGGCGCGGGCCCGGCCGCGGCTGTTGGCTGGGCACATGTCTCACAACAGGTTCCCCGTACTGGCCACCGCCGTCGTGGCCGCGGCGGTCACGGCGGTCACGGCCTGCGCGACGCAGCCCGTGCCCGCCCTGGCCACCATCACCGGGTCCGCCACCGCCGCGCCGACGGCGAGCGCCGTGGTCGAGATCCCCGACACCCCCGTCGGCCGGCAGCTGCGCTGGCTGATGGAGGCGGTCACCCGGCTGCCCGTCGGCGACGCCGAGCTGGCCGGGCACTTCGCGCCGACCTTCCTCGAACACATCCCCCCTGCGCAGCTCAACCAGGCGCTGGCCGGGTTCCAGGACATGCGCCTGGACCGGCTGGACCAGGCCCAGGAGCGGACGTTGTCGGCGACCGTCACGGCGGCCGGCACGGCGTTCACCCTCGCGCTCGGGGTGGACGGCACCGGGAAGGTGGACTACATCCAGTTCACCGGCGTCGCGCCGGCGAGCTGGTCGGAGCTGGACCAGCGGCTGCGCCGGGCCGCGCCGCGGGCCGGCTTCCTGGCCGCCGAGCTGACCGGCGACGGCCGCTGCCGCCCGGTCCACGCGGTGGCCGGCGACAAGAGCTTCCCGCTCGGCTCGATGTTCAAGCTGTACGTGCTGGGCGCGGTGGCCGAGCGCATCAGGAGCGGCGCGTTCGGCTGGGACACCGAGCTGACGATCAGCCCCGAGCTGAAGAGCCTGCCGAGCGGCGAGCTCCAGGACCGCCCGGACAACAGCAAGGTCACGGTGCTGGAGGCGGCCCGGCTGATGATCTCCATCAGCGACAACACCGCCACCGACCTGCTGATCCACCGGGCCGGTCGCAAGGCGGTCGAGCGGGTCATGCGCTCGTGGGGCGGCGACCGGCGCAACGTGCCGTTCCTGACGACCCGGGAGCTGTTCGTGCTCAAGGGCGCCGACTACCCCCGGCACGCCGAGCGGTACCTGTCGCTCGGCACGCCCGCGCGCCGCGCCTACCTGGCCGGGGTCGTGGACAAGGTGCCGCTGTCGAAGGTGCGGCCGTGGGCCGAGCCGCGCGACCTGGACCGGCTGGAGTGGTTCGCCACGCCCGCCCAGGTCTGCCGCGCCTACGCCGGGCTGGCCCGGCTGAAGGACGCCCGCGTCGGCGAGGTGTTGTCGATCACCGACGCGGGGCTGCGGCTGGACAAGGCGAAATGGCCCGTCGTGTGGCACAAGGGCGGCTCGGAGCCGGGCCTGCTGACCATGAGCTTCCTCGCCCGTACGGCCGCCGGCCGGACGTACGTGGTGTCCACGACGGCCGTGAACCCGGACGCCCCCCTCCAGCAGGGCCCGGTGGGCCAGGAGCTGCTGGTGCTGGCTCGGGGGGCGTTCGGGCTCGTCACGTCCTCATAGGGCGGCGTGGGCGAGGTCCACGAACAGGGCCGACGACCAGCCGAAACCGGTCGTGGCGCGGCCCGCCCGCCGTCCCGTGAGGGGGTTCCAGTACTCGTACAGGCCGCCGCCGTCGCGCACCATGGCCAGGGTGCGGGCGGCGAGCTCGGCGGCGACGTCCGGGTGGCCCGAGCGGCGCAGGCCGTCGATCAGCAGGTAGTTGACGTTCAGCCAGACCGGGCCGCGCCACATGGCGTCGGGGTCGAAGCGCGGGTCGTCGAAGGCCACCGTGGGGACCGGCCGCTCGCCCCAGAAGGCGGGCGAGGTCAGGTCCTGGACCAGCCGGTCGGCGATCTCGTCCGGCAGGCGGCCGGTGAGCAGCGGCATGAGGTCGAGCGGCGTCCGCACGTCGGCGTCGGCCGCGCCGGCGACCTTGGTGACGAAGCGGCGGCCGTTCCAGCGGCGTTCGACCATGCGGTCCACGAGCGCCTGCGCCCTGGCCCGCCACTCGCCGGCGTCCTTGCCGAGCGCGGCGGCGATGTCGCCCAGGCGGTCGTACTGGAGGGCCAGGTAGGAGTTGAGGTCCGGGGGCTCGGCGCGCGGGCCCCCGTCCCAGATGGGGCTGTCGTCCAGGCCCGACGAGTACGGGTGCAGGTACTCGGCCAGGCCGTCGCCGTCCGGGTCGGAGTGGGCGAACCACCACTGCTGCGACCTGACCAGCGGCTCGTAGACCTCGGCCAGGAAGCCCGGGTCGGGGTCCACCTCGTGGATCTTCCACACCGCCCAGGCGGTCAGCGGCGGCTTGGTGACGGGCACGACGTGCCGGATCGGCTCACCGCCGACGTGCTGGGCGAGCCGGGCCAGGTCGGAGCGGGGCAGGTCGGTGGTCTCGGCGAGCACGCCGTGGTCGTGCACCACGTCGGGGATCAGGCCGTCGGGACGCTGGTTGTCGAGCAGGATGCGGATCTGCTCCCTGGCCAGGGCCGGGTCGGCGTGCCGCAGGGCGATGGCGTGGAAGTAGGAGTCCCAGTTCCACAGGCCGACGTAGCCGTACTTGGAGGGGATGAGCGATTCCCTGCCCTGGATGCGCACCAGGTTGACGGCCAGCGTCCACCAGGCCTGCTCGGCGCGTTCGCGCAGCTCGCCGGGGACGGCGGGCATCCGGGCGAACCAGGCCGCCCAGCGTTCGGCGGCCTCGGCCAGCACCTTCGCGCCGTCGGTGACGGTCCGCTCGCCGGCCAGGGTGACGCAGCCGTCCACGGCGGTCTCGCCGCCGTCCCAGACGGCCCTGGCGCCCTCGCCGACCGCGACGAGGGTGTCGGGGTCGGCGAAGGCCAGGGTCACGTCACCGTCGAACTCCACCCGGTGGGGCAGGGCCCGGCGGACGCGCAGTTCCCGGGAACCGGCGTAGAACCGCAGCCCGGCGCGGACGGTCGTCTCGTCCAGCCGGGTCTCGTAGAGCGCCTGGGCGACGCGCAGCGAGCCGTCGTCGGCCGCCATGACGAGCAACCGCGAGCCTCGCTCGGTGAAGGGACGTTCGCGCAGGTCCAGCACTTACTTTCCTCCCAGGCCGGAGGCGGCCATCGAGTTGATGATCTTCCGCTGGCCGATCAGGAACGCGATCAGCGTCGGCACCACGGCGATGGCCGAGGCCGCCAGGATCTGCCCGTAGTCGGTCGCGCCGTGCTGCTGGGCGAACTGGCTGAGCAGCAGCGGGACGGTGAACAGCTCCGGCGTGTTCAGGAAGATCAACGGGAACAGGAACGAGTTCCAGGACGCCAGGAACACGATGATGCCGAGCGCGCCGAGCCCCGGCCGGATGTTGGGCAGGACGATGCTCCAGAAGCACCGCCACCGGCCCGCGCCGTCGATCCTGGCCGCCTCCTCCAGCTCGATCGGCACCGCCCTGATGAACTGGCGCAGCAGGAACACCGCGAACGGGTTCGCGATCGTCGGGACGATCAGCGACAGGTGCGAGTCGATCCAGCCGAACTTGGCCAGCATCAGGTAGAGCGGCACGATCGTCACCTGTGACGGCACCATCTGCGTGGCCAGGAACAGCACGAACAGCACGCCCGAGCCCCTGAACCTGATCCGGGCGAAGGCGTAGGCGGCCATGGCCGAGGTGAGCAGGGTGAGCACCACGTTGAGCGCGGCGATGTAGAAGCTGTTCCAGTACGCCAGCCCGAACGGCATGGTCGAGAGCGCGTCCGGATAGTTCTGCCAGGTCCAGGGGTCGGGCAGCCAGGCCGTCGGATCGTTGATCATCTGCCGCACGCCCTTGGCGGAGGTGAGCAACATCCACACGAACGGGAACAGCATCAGCAGCCCGCCGACCGTGAGCGCGGCGTGCAGTCCGATCTGCCGTGATCTCATGCGTACCGCCTCACGAGTCGTAGTGGACGAAGCGCTTCTGCGCGGCGAACTGGACCAGCGTCACGAGCAACGTCAGCACCAGCAGGATCAGGGCGGCCGCGCTGCTCGGGCCGAACTCGAACTTCTTGAAGCCGAGATCGAAGATGTGGTACACGATCGTGCGCGCGCCCTCGTTGTCCTTCGGGTCCACCAGCACGTAGATCTGGTCGAACGCCTGGAACGAGCTGATCACCGCGACCACGGTGGAGAAGAAGATCGTGGGCGACAGCAGCGGCAGCGTGACCGACCGGAAGATCCGCCAGGGGCTCGCGCCGTCGATCCGGGCGGCCTCGACGACCTGCGGCGGGATGGTCTGCAGCCCGGCCATGAAGATCACCACGTTGAGGCCGAGCGAGGACCAGATCGTCACCACGGCGATCGCCACGATGACCCAGCCGGGGTCGAGCAGCCAGTCGGGGCCGCTGACGCCGAACCACCGCCGGAGCGAGGTGTTCAGCACGCCGTTCTCGTCGCCGGCCAGGATGACCTGCCACATCAGGGCGACGGCCACCGAACTGGTGACGACCGGCATGAAGTACACGACCCGATAGACGTTGCTGCCCTTGATGCTGTTCAGGGCCACCGCGATCAGCACCGCCAGGGCGAGCCCGAACGGCACGGTCAGCAGCGCCAGCTTGACCGTGTTCCACACCGCGCGGCCGAACAGCGGGTCGGTGAGCTGGGCGGCGAAGTTGGACAGCCCGGCCCACGACTTCTCGCCGAGCCCGTCCCAGTTCATGAAGGCCAGCACCACGGCGAACCCGAGCGGGATCACCAGGAACACCACCAGCGCGCCGACCTGCGGCGCGAGGAAGATCGCGGCCCACCAGCCGTCGCGGTCGCGCAGCTTCTTGGCGGGCCGCGCGGCGGTCTTGCCGCGCGGCCCGGCGAGCACGGCCATCCGCTAGCCCAGCTTGCCGTCGACGAGGGTCTGCAGCTCGGTCATGCCCTGCTCGAAGCCGAGCTTGCCCTGCCAGACCTTCATCAGGTGCTCGTTGATCGAGGCGGTCAGGCCGGGCACCGAGACCTCTTCGGGGTAGTTCGCGAAGCCGGTGTCCCGCACGTCGAGGAAGGTCTGGGCGTGCGCGGGGTAGTTGCCGGCCAGCACGACCTGCTCGGCGCCCTTGATCGAGGGCACCGCGCCGCCGTCCTTGAGGCGCAGGAGCTGGCCCTCCTTGCTGACGAACTCCGTCAGGAAGGTGAAGGCCTCCTTGGGCTGCTTGGTGCCCTTGTTGAGCGACAGGTAGGAGGCCGCCACGGCGCCGGGCATCGGCTCGCCGGTCTCGGACGGGAACGGGACGATGTCGTAGTTGTCCAGCTCGCCGCCCTTCTTGATGGTGTCGATCACCCAGCGGCCGCCGGCGTAGAAGCCGACCTTGTGCTTCATGAACTGGGTGCCCGCGGTGTTGCTGGCCGGCAGCACGTCCGCGCTCAGGAACGTCTTGTCCTGGTAGCCCTTGGCCAGGGTCTCCAGCGCCTTGCGGGCCTTGGGGTCGGTGGTGGCGACGAACTTGCCGCCGTCCCACACCTTGCCGCCGAAGCCGCTGACCACCGAGTACGTCGAGCCGTACCAGTTCCAGAAGATGGACCCGCCCAGGCCCGCGGCCTTGAGCTTGGCGTTCATGTCCAGGTACTTGGCCATGGTCCACTGCTTGGCCTCGTTGAGGGCGGCCGGGTCCTCGGTGATGCCGGCGGCCTTCAGCGCCTTCTTGTCGTACCAGAGGACCTCGGGGTTGGTGTCGTTCGGGACGCCGTAGATCTGGCCGTCCTTCTTGGCGCCGCCGTAGACGCCCTCGAAGAAGTCCTCGGGCTTGCTCTTGGAGTCCGGGCCCGCGAGCTGGTCGTTGAGCGGCGAGACGACCCCGGCGGAGACGAACTTCCCGATGTTGTCGTCGCCCACGAAGAACACGTCGGGGGCGGTGCCGCTGGTGAGCTGGGCGAGCAGTTTGGGGTGGTAGTCCTCGTACTTGGCGACGGACTCCAGCTTGAGCTTGATGTTGGGGTGACGCTGCTCGAAGTCCTTGGTGAAGGACTCGTAGAGCTTGACGTCCTCCGCCGATCCCCACGTGGACCAGCGGACGGTGACCTGCCCTGCGGCGGCGTTCCCGCTCACGCCTGGAACGTTCCCTCCACCGCCGCTGCAGGCGGTGGCGGCGGTGGCGAGCAGACCCAGTACGGCCAGCGCACGCTTCATGATGGGCTCCTTCGGGGGGGTGGTGCTGTTGGGGCTACGCGAGCCCGCCGCCGTCGACGACGAGAGCGGAACCGGTGACATAACTGGCGGCGTCGCTCGCCAGGAAGAGGACGGCCTGGGCGATCTCCTCGGGGCTCCCCGAGCGGCCCATCGGCCGGTCGGCGGCGTCGGCCTCGAAGGCGGCCCAGTCCTCGTTGAGCTGACGGGCCTCGTCCCGCAGCATCGGGGTGTTCGTGTCGCCGGGGTTGACGGAGTTCACCCGGATCCCGGCCTTGGCGTGGTCGATCGCCAGCGCCCTGGTCATGTTGACGACGGCCGCCTTGGAGGCGCAGTAGGAGATCGCGTTCCCGCCGCCCTTGAGGCCCCAGCCGGAGCCCGTGTTGACGATCGAGCCGCCCTCGGTCATGAGCGGGATGGCGTGCTTGCACATCAGGAACACCGAGCGCACGTTGACCGCCATCACGCGGTCCCACTCGTCGGCGTCGAGGTCGAGCGCGGTGGTGCGGCGGATGATGCCCGCGTTGTTGAACAGGACGTGCAGGCCGCCGTAGGTGTCCACGGCCGTGCGGGTGATGCGCCGGCAGTCCTCCTCCGCGGACACGTCCCCCTGGACGGCCACCGCGGCCGCCCCCGTCCGCGTGATCTCCTTGGCCGTCGCCTCGGCCCCGGCGCCGTCGATGTCGGCGACGACGACCTGGGCGCCCGCCTCGGCGAAGAGCAGCGCCGTCGCCCGGCCGATGCCGGAGGCACCGCCGGTGACGATCGCGACCTTGCCATCGAGCCTGTTCATCCGTAGAACTCCTCACTTGCCGCACAAATGCGATAAATCGTGCTTTCGCGGTATCCGGTGATCACCCGTACGTGCCCGGCCAGCTTCCGGTCCAGTTCCTGGTCTCCGCTGTCGGCCAGCAGCGGCCGTCCCCCGAGCCCGGCCAGCTTCTGCTGGGTGGCCAGCACGACCAGCCGGTCGCCGGACCCGTCACCGAGCACCTCGTCGAGCACCCGGGGCGAGACCTGCTGGTTGCCGCGGCCGAGCACGAAGCCCTGGCCGCCGATCACCGACAGCACGATGACCGTCTCCCGGCCGCGTACCAGCTCGAACAGCTCCCCCTCGGTCACGTCGGCGGCCACCAGGTCGGCGCCACCGCCCGCGCGGGCCTCGATCACGTCCACGCCGAGCAGCGTGGTGGCGAGCCCGAG
This sequence comes from Nonomuraea sp. NPDC049646, assembly GCF_044465525.1. Classification (NCBI taxonomy): domain Bacteria; kingdom Bacillati; phylum Actinomycetota; class Actinomycetes; order Streptosporangiales; family Streptosporangiaceae; genus Nonomuraea; species Nonomuraea sp. NPDC049646. Next base: position 75,027 of record NZ_JBITLU010000030.1, read on the forward strand.
CTCCCTGCCCACGGCCGCCGTGGTGGCGCCGGGACCGAGCACGTAGCGCGCCCCCGGCCGCAGCCGGGCCGCGACCTCCCGGGCGATGCCCTCGACCGTGGCCGGAGCCGCGTCCGAGGAGCCCGCCTTGCGCCCCGACAGGGCCGCGCGACCTGCCGGGACGCGCAGGCTACCGTAAAGCCGGGGGCTGACGAGCCCGCGGCGGTAGCGCTCCTCGTCCAGGTCCACCACCTCGGCCTCGACGCTCTCCGGCCGGGCCACGAAATCGGCGGCCACGAACCCGGCGGTGGCCGGGCTGAGCGCGAAGCACCCCGAGTACACCTTGACCCCGGCCGGGATCCCGAGCACCGGCGGCGCCTGGCCGCCCAGCTCCCGCACGGCGTCGAGCACGTCGCGCGCCGTGCCGTCGCCGCCGGCGAACAGCAGCAGGTCCACGCCGGCGAGCGCGGCGACGGCCGCCCGGGTGTCGGCCGCGGTGGTGCTCACGTCGTCCTCGACGCCGGAGGGCGCCAGCTCGTACGGGACCCCGGCGGCGCGGGCGCTGTCCTCGCCCATCGCCCCCGCCACGGTCACCAGCCGGGCCCCGGGACGGCGGGCGAGCAGCGTGGCGACGGCCTGCGCGGCCCGCCGCCCGGCCTTGGGCTCGGCGCCCTTGGCCAGGGCCGCGCGCTGCACGTCGGCGCCGTCGCTGCCCTTGAGCCCCACGGACCCGCCCAGCCCGGCGACCGGGTTGACGACCAGCCCGATCACGCCGTTCCCTCCGGACGTCATGGCTCAGCCGCCCGCGGCCAGGTGCTTGCGCACGTACGCCCGCCAGGTCGGCGCCCACTGCTTGGGGTCGTCGAGCGGCGTCGGGTCGATCTTGTGGATCGTCTGGTTGTACGGCGCGCCCTTGACGAACTCCGGATCCCGCCGCGCCTCCGAGGCGACGTGCTCCAGGATGGCCGCGTACTCGTCCAGGTCCTCCCGCGAGTACGACTCCGTCGGCTCCAGCGTGAACGGCTCCGGCACCAGGTACGGGTGGTGGCTGGTCCAGTAGTGGACGCCGAAGTCGGCGGCGCGCACCCCGATCTCCTCCGAGTGCACCCCCGTCTCCTCCGACAGCTCCTGCCAGGAGTAGCGCACCTGCTCGATCCGGCGCTGGTTCCACGGCGCCGAGGCCCCGGGGATCTGCAGCACCTTGTGCATCAGGTAGTTGTTGTTCAGCGCCGCGGTCTCGGCCACCTCGCGCAGCCCCTCCGCGCCCAGGGCCATGATCCAGGCGTAGGCGCGCACGATGTTCGGGGTGACGCCGAGGAACGGCCGGATCTTGCCGACGCTCTGCGCGGGCGTCTCCAGCCCGTAGGAGTCGCCGTCGAAGGAGACCACCGGGCCGGGCAGGAACGGCTCCAGCTCCGGCGAGACGCCGCAGGCGCCGGCCGCCGGGCCGCCGCAGGCGTGCGGCGTGGAGAACGTCTTGTGCAGGTTGAAGTGGCACAGGTCGAACCCGGCGTCGCGGGCCCTGGTGATGCCGAGGATGCCGTTGGCGTTGGCCTGGTCGTAGCAGGCCAGGCCGCCGACGCCGTGCACCAGGTCCACGAACTCCTTGATCCGGGAGTTGTAGATGCCGGTGTCCTCGGGGTTGGTGATCATCAGGGCGGCGGTGCGCGGGCCGACGGCGGCGCGCAGGGCCTCGATGTCGGGCAGGCCGTTGGCGTCCGGCATGAGGGTGATGACCTCGTACCCGGCGACCTTGGCGCAGGCCGCGTTCGAGGGGTGCGAGAACATCGTGGTGATGACCTGGTCCCGGTGGCTCTCGCCGCGGGCGGCGTGGTAGGCCCTGATCATGGCGATGTTGGCGTAGATGGCCGCCGAGCCCGAGCCGGGCTGGAGGGACACCCGCGACATGCCGGAGATCTCGGCCAGCATGCGCTCCATCCGCCAGTAGATCTCCAGCACGCCCTGCACGGTGTCCTCGTGCTGGAGCGGGTGCAGCTCGGCGATCGCGTTGGCGAACCGGTCGTTGACCTTCGGGCTGTACTTCATCGTGCAGGTGCCCTGGCCGACGTCGATGTTGAGGTCGACGCCCAGGTTCTCCTGCGACAGCCGCAGGTAGTGGCGCACCACGTGCGGCTGCGACATCTCGGGCAGCTTCGGCGGGGTGGCCCGTCCGACGCCCTCGGGCAGCTCGACCTTGGGCGCGCCCGGCTCGGGCACGGCCACGCCGCGGCGGCCGGGGCGCGACAGCTCGAAGATGATCGGCTCGTCCCAGCGCGCCTGGTGGAAGCGGCGCAACGGCGGCTTGGGCGCCACCGGCAGCTCGGCGAAGGATTCGGCTCCATGCCCGCTCATGCCTGCACAACCTCCTGTACGGCTGCCGCGAGCCGGTCGATGTCCTCGATGGTGTGGCGTTCGGTCACGCAGACCAGCACCGTGCGCTCGTCCAGCGGGACGCCGCCGTAGATGCCGCGCTCGCGCAGCGCGGCGAGCAGCGCCGCGGAGTCGGCCACCTCGATGGCGAACTCGCGGAAGTGCACCGAGCCCGCGTGCCGGACGGTCACCGACCGGCCCAGGGCGTCCATCGCGTACCGGGTGCGGGCCAGGACGGTCTCGCCGAGCTCCTTCATGCCCTGCGGGCCCATGAGCGCGAGGTAGACCCCGGCCGTGATGCCCCACAGTGCGGCGGCCGTGCCCACCCATTCCTTGCCCTCTTCGCGCAGGGCGAAGGAGGTGCGGTCGTAGAAGACGTCGCCGAAGCCGTACTCGCCGGGGACCTTCGTCGGCGCGATGCCGAACAGGCGCGAGGGGAACTCGGCGACCAGCGGCTCGTGGTCCTGGGTGGCGATGTAGCCGGCGTGGCCGCCGCCGTAGTTCTGGTGGATGCCGAGCGACTGGATGTCGCCGCAGACGATGTCCGCGCCGTAGGCGGCCGGCGGGGCCAGCACGCCCAGGGAGATGGGGTCGGCGCTGACGACCAGCAGCGCGCCGGCGGCGTGCGCGAGGTCGGCCAGCTCCCGGCCGCGGGTCTCGACGACGCCGTAGACGTTCGGCGTCTCCAGGTACAGGGCGGCGTAGGTGTCGTCGAGCGCGACCTCGCCGATCTGCCCGTCCTCGGCCACCGGGGCCAGCTCGATGGTGACGTCGGGGGCCAGGTAGTCACGCAGCTTGCTCAGCTTGTCGGCGCCGATCGCCCCGGTGACCAGCACCTTCGACCGCTTGGTGTAGCGGCAGGCCATGCGCAGCGCGGTGCCCGAGGCCTGGAAGCCGTCGTAGGTGGGGACGTTGACGACGTCCATCTCCAGCAGCTCGCCCATCATGCTGACGTACTCGAACAGGGCCTGGAAGCGGCCGTGGTCCTCGTACGGCTCGCCCGCGTACGCGGTCAGGAACTCGCTCCTGGAGTTGACCTCGTCGCAGACGGCGGGCACGTGGTGCGGGTAGCAGCCGTGGCCGAGGAAGCTGAGCGCCTCCTCGGTGTCGGTGTTCCGGGCGAACAGCCCCTTCATGTGGCGCACCAGGTCGCGCTCGGCGGTGAAGGGCGCCGGCAGGTCGAGGGGCCGGTCGAGCCGCAGCTCCGCGGGGATGTCGGCGTAGAACTCCTCGACGCTCGACGCGCCGACCGCCGCGAGCATCTCGGCTCGTACGCCCGGCTCGGCGTTGGGTATGTACGGGTGCGTCACTTGTCTCCTTCGATCCTGAGCACGACGGCGTCGCGCGGGGCCAGCTCGATGCCGCCCCGCAGGTCGGCCCCGGTGAGCAGGTCCGTCCCCGGGTGCGGGAGCGTGACCGGCTGCGGGGCGGTGGTGTGGTTGAGGAGGAACAGGTGGCCGCCCCTCCTGACGGCCTCCACGCCCTCCGGCACGTCGATGCGGTCGATGCCGTCCAGCAGCGGCTCCAGCACCGGCGTGACGTCGTCGAGCAGGCAGCCGACGTAGGTGACCGTGCCCTTGCGGGTGACGGCGGGCAGGCCGTCCAGGTCGCCGCCCTCGAACAGCGCGACGGGCTCGGCGCCCTCCAGCCTGATCCACTCGGCCCAGGTGCGGGCCTCGCCCAGGCCGGTCCGCTGGACGTCCCCGTCGGCGAGCGGCCAGAACTCCTCCACGGCGATGCCGAGCAGGCCGGCCAGCGGGCCGGGCGCGCCGCCCTCGTGCACCTGGTCGCTGTCGTCCACGACGCCGCTGAACGGGCCCACGACGAGCCTGCCCTCGTACGCCTCCAGCGCCTTGGCCTGCTCGGCGGTGCACATGTACAGGTTCGGGGCGATGACCAGCTCGTACGGCGACAGGTCCCGGCCGGGCGGCACGAGGTCGACCGCGATGCCCCTGGCGTGCAGCGGGGCGTACCAGGCGAGCAGCAGCTCCTTGAGCCTGAGCCGGTTGGACGGCATGGACTCGGGCGCCTCCAGGGCCCACCAGCTCGGCCAGTCGAGCACCAGCGCCACCTGGGCGCGGGTGTCACTGCCCGCGACCTCCGACAACCGCCGCAGGTCGGCGCCGAGCGCCAGGGTGTCCCGCCAGCCGCGGGTACGCGTCCCGCCGTGCGGCAGCATCGCCGAGTGGAACTTCTCGGGGCCGTACTTGGCCTGCCGCCACTGGAAGAACATCACGCCGTCGGAGCCGTGGGCGAGCGCCTGGAGGCTGTGCAGGCGCATCATGCCGGGCGGCTTGGGGACGTTCACCTCGCGCCAGGACACCGCGGACGGCGCGGACTCCAGCAGCAGCCAGGGCCCCTGCCGCAGCGAGCGCATGAGGTCGTAGCTGAGCGCCACCTGCACGTGCGAGGTGGGGTCGGCCGGGTCGGGGTAGGCGTCGTCGCTCACCAGGTCCTCGGCGGCGGCCCACTTCCAGTAGTCGAGGCCGTGCAGGATGCTCATGAAGTTCGTGGTGACCGGGACGTCCGGCGTGATCGCGCGCAGCGCCGCCTTCTCGGCCAGGAACAGCTCCAGGAGAGCGTCGCTGCAGAAGCGCCGCCAGTCGAGGAGCTGGGCGGGGTTGACCGGGCCCGGGGCCGTCCTGGGCGGCTCGACCTGGCCGAAGGACGTGTAGTGCTGGCCCCAGCAGGAGGTGCCCCAGGCGGCGTTGAGGCCGCCGACGGTCGCGTACCGCTCTTCCAGCCAGCGGCGGAAGTGGGCGGCGGACTCGGGGCAGAAGCACTCCAGCGTGTGGTCGGCGTACTCGTTGCCGATGTGCCACATGGCCAGCGCCGGGTGGTCGCCGTAGCGCTCGGCCATCGCGGTGGCCATCCGTACGGCGTGCTCGCGGTAGACCGGCGAGCTCGGGCAGTAGCCCTGCCGGGAGCCGAACTCCAGCCGCACGCCGTCGGCGTTGACCGGCAGCATCTCGGGGTGCTCGCGCACCAGCCACGGCGGCGGCGTCGCGGTCGCGGTGGCCAGGTCGGCGGCGATGCCGTGCTCGTGCAGCAGGTCGATGACCCGGTCGAGCCATCCGAAGTCGTAGACCCCGCGCTCGGGCTCCAGGCGCGACCAGGAGAACACCGCGACGGTCGCCATGTTGACCCCGGCCTCGGCCATGAGCCGCGCGTCCTCGGCCCACACCTCCTCCGGCCACTGCTCGGGGTTGTAGTCCCCGCCGAACAGCAGCCCCGGTATCCGGGTCAGCCCCACTCGAACTCCTCGATCATGCAATGTAATATTTTGTATGCCGAATTCATAGTGCAGTATTTTGCATCACGTCAAGGGTTAAGATTCGGTTGTCCTGAACGAGAGGGAGTCCCCCATGCCGATCGAGCGGCGACCGTTGCGCGAGCAGATCAGGGAAGAGCTGCTGAGCCGGCTCGACCGGGGCGACTTCGCCGCCGGCACCGACATCAACGAGGCCTCCCTCGCCGCCGACCTGGGCGTCAGCCGCACTCCCCTGCGCGAGGCGCTGATCACGCTGGCGGGCGAGGGCGTCCTGGAGAGCAACCAGGGGCGCGGCTTCCGGTTCGCCCCGGTGAGCCGGCGCGAGTTCCGCGAGCTGTGCGAGATCGTGGCCGCCCTGGAGTCGCTGGCCCTCGACTGCTCCGACCCGGCCCACCTGCGCTCGATCGCCCCCGACCTGCTCAAGCTGGCCCAGGACTTCCCCGACAACGTGGCCGAGCAGCAGGTCATCGAGCGCCACGACGACGAGTGGCACGACCTGCTGCTGAGCGGCTGCCGCAACGAGCGCCTGCTCGACCTCATCACCAGCGTCAAGGCCGGCATGCGCCGCTACGCGCACCTGATCGCCGGCGACGACGCGCCCCTGGAGCGCGAGGCCGCCGAGCACCGCCGCATCGCCGAGTTCCTGCTGGCCGACGAGCCGGCCAAGGCCGTCCAGGCGCTGCGCGACAACTGGATCAACGGCATGGAGCGGATGATGTCCCGCATCCCGTGACGCGGTGGAATAGTTGAAATCTCAACTTGGTTGCATGGGGCAGATCCCGCTGGAAGGAGCGCGACATGCCCGCCGTCACCGTTGAGAACCCGCTCACCCTCCCCCGCGTGCCCGCGCCCGTGGCGGGCGTCCCCGAGCGGAAGGTGCTCGCCGTCGAGACCGCGCCCAGCGGGTTCGAGGGCGAGGGCTTCCCCGTGCGCCGCGCCCTGGCGGCGATCAAGCTCGAATACCTCGACCCGTTCGTGATGATGGACCAGATGGGCGAGATCGACTACGCCGCCGGCGAGCCCAAGGGCACGCCCTGGCACCCGCACCGCGGCTTCGAGACCGTCACGTACATGATCGACGGCGTCATGGAGCACCTCGACTCCAACGGCGGCGGCGGCACGATCAGCAACGGCGACACCCAATGGATGACGGCCGCCTCCGGCATCCTGCACAAGGAGGCGCCGCCGGAGTGGCTCGTGCAGAAGGGCGGGCTGTTCCACGGCATCCAGCTCTGGGTCAACCTGCCGGGCGCCAAGAAGATGATCGCGCCGAAGTACCAGGACATCGGGCGCTCCAGCGTCGCGCTGCTGAGCAGCCACGACGGCGGCGCGCTGGTCCGGCTGATCGCCGGCGAGCTGGCCGGGAACACCGGTCCGGGCAGCACGCAGACGCCGATCACGCTGCTGCACGCCACCATCACCCCGGGCGCGCGGCTGACCCTGCCCTGGCGCAAGGACTACAACGCCCTGGTGTACGCCCTGTCCGGCCGCGGCACGGTCGGCGCCGAGCGGCGTCCGCTGCACGGCGGCCAGCTCGCGGTCTTCGACGGCTTCGGCAACCGGCCGGGCCTGACCACCCTGGGCGAGACCGTCACGATCGAGGCCAAGGACACGCTCGACGTGATCGTGCTGGGCGGCGAGCCGATCGGCGAGCCGGTGGCCCACCACGGCCCGTTCGTCATGAACACCCGCGCCGAGCTGGTCCAGGCGTTCGAGGACTTCCAGGCGGGCCGCCTCGGCACGATCCCGGCCGAGCACGCCCACTCCTGACCGTCCTGCCATGAAGGCCCGCGCTCACCGCGCGGGCCTTCGCAGGCCGGGGAGCACGGCGGCCGCGCCGGCGGGGAAGCCACGGCATCCCGTCCTCGTCCTCGACCATCCAGCCGCCGGACGCCACCACGCGGCCCGTTTCCGCCGTACTCCGGCCGGCCGGGGGGGAATAGGCGCCGAGTTCGACGGCCAGCTCGTCGTGCAGCAGCTCCCACACGCGCATCGAGCACGGCTGTTCGGCGATGGCGACGGCCTCGGCGAGGGGGATGGTGAGCCGCATCCATCCGGTGAGCCGGCCGCGCTCGACCTTGCGGGGGGCCACCGCACACCTCCTGGCACTGGTCGTACTCGGAGCATCGCGCGGTGGCCGTTTCCGTCGAGGCTCCCTGCTCGGCCGCGTAAGCGAAGCTA
>NZ_JBITLU010000031.1:0-81379 GCF_044465525.1 Nonomuraea sp. NPDC049646
CTTATACCGACCCCGGCCGGTTGTCCGGCCCCCCGCGGCGGGGGGCGGGGGGGGGGGGGGGGGGGGGGGGGGCGGCCCGCGCCCCCGCGCGGGGCGCGGGGGGGGGGGGCGCCGCCCCCCCCCCCGGCTCGGCCCGCGCCGCGTCTACCTGGCCGGGCTGGTCACGGTCGCGGCCGGCGGGCTGCTCGGCTACTGGGCGCCGACCCTCGGCCTGCTCGTGGCCGCCCGCGTGGTGATCGGCCTGGGCACCTCGGCCGCCTACCCGGCCGCCATGAGCATGGTCCGCCGCAGGTCGCAGCGGTCCGGCGGCGCCGCGCCCGCCTCGGTGATGGGCGCGCTGGCCATGGCCGGGCAGGTCAGCATGGTGCTCGGGCCGCCGCTCGGCGGGCTGCTCGACGCGCTCGGCGGCTGGCGCTGGATCTTCCTGGTCAACCTGCCGATGGCCGTGGCCGGGGTGGTCTCGGCGCTGCTGTGGCTGCCGCGCGACGAGCCGTACGAGCGCTCCGGCGCGGGCGGCGGCGGCAGCCTGCGCGACCTGGCCGGCAACCGGCCGCTGCTGGTCACCTACCTGCGCAACGCGGTGACCTTCATGGCCACCTACGGCTTCCTGTACGGCTGGACGCAGTGGCTGGAGCAGGGCAGAGGCTTGACGGCGGCGGTCGCCGGGCTGCTGCTGACGCCCACCTCGGCCGTGGGCGCGGTGGTCTCGGGACTGGCCGCGCGCGCCGACGGCACGTCGGTCAGGGCGCGCTGGATGTTGCCGGCCGGCGCCGCGGCCCTGCTGGCGGGCTGCGCCTGGCTGCCGGCGCTCGACGGCGGCGCGTCCATCCTGTCGTTGTGTCTGCTCAGCATGGTCTTCGGGGTGCAGAACGGGCTCAACATCGTCGGCAACCAGGCCGCCATGTACGCCCAGGCGCCGCCCGGCCAGATCGGCATGGCCGCCGGCCTGCTGCGCACCTCGCAGTACGCCGGGGCCATCTGCTCGGCGCTGCTCATCAGCGTGACCTACGGCGAGCGCGCCACCGACGAGGGGCTGCACCGGCTGGGTTTGGTCCTGACGGTCACCTCGGCGCTGCTGCTGGCCGGCACGCTCGTCGCGGCGATCCGCGCCGGTCGCGTCACCGGCGCCGGCGGGCGCGCGTGAGCGGGGAGGGGCCGGCCGCCACTCCCCGCCCGCGCGGTCCGCGCCGCCCGCTCAGCGGGGGCCGATCAGCTCGCTGATCGCGAACCCGGTCAGGCTGGTCACGTTGGCGCCGCCCACCGACAGGATCGTGGACGTGCCGGGCACGCGGTCCACCGCGTACGCGCCGGCGTACCCGGCAGACGGGCGGGCCGGGCCGCTGACCCGGGTCCACGAGGCGCCGTCGAAGTACAGGTAGGCGGGTGCGGTGGTGCCGCCGCCGGTCGGGAGGATCAGGTGGCCCGCGCCGTCGCCGCTGAGGCTCGCCGAGCCGTTGCCCGGGTCGCCGGGCAGCGCCGAGACGGTCCAGCGGGCGCCGTCGTAGCGGGCGATCGCCGGGGTGGCGGGCCGGTTGGTACGGGGCTGGTAGCCGCTGACCCAGATCCTGTCGGGGCCCTCGACGTACACGCCCCGGGGGCTGAGGCCCGGCCTGCCCAGCGAGCGCAGGGCCGTGCCGTCCCACAGGACGACGCCGTTCTCGGCGGCGAAGACGATCTGGTCGCCGCCGTCGACGGCGCGCAGCAGGCCCAGGTTCTCGGTGCGCGGGTAGACCGTCCAGGAGCCCTGGCGCAGGCGCAGGATGTCGGTGCCGCCGGTGTTCCTGTACCTGATCGACCAGAGCGAGCCGTCCTTGGTGGCGGCGATCGGGCCGGTCCACTCGTCGCCGGGCAGCGGGGGCGTCCAGCCGGGCGGGGGCGGGATCTCCGACCAGGCCGAGCCGTTCCAGTACGCCGAGCGCGGCCAGGAGACGTCGGCGATGGTCCTGCTGCCGGTGACGTACACCTGGTCCGGCGCGACGGCCGCGACGCAGCACGGGCTGGGCACGTCGTAGCCGGCGGTGAGCGGCAGCCTGGTCCAGGACGTGCCGTCCCAGCGCAGCACGGAGGTGTCCGGCGAGCCGTCGTAGCCGCGCCAGCCGACGGCGTAGGCGTGGGCGGCGTCCAGCACGTCGACGTTCCAGAGGGTGGTGGGGTCGCCGGGCGGGTCCACGGCCCGGAAGGACGGGGCAAGCAGCGCCTGGGCCGGGGTCGCCGCCGCCAGCGCGGCGGTGACGGCCAGGGCGGCGGCGGAGGCGCGGAGGACGCCACGGAAACGGGTCATGTCTTCTCCTGTGGGCGCGTTCCTGCGAACAAGGGCACGAGTGCGGGCGCGTTCCTGCGGGAAAGGGGGCACGCAGGACGGCCGGGACGGGCTCCGGGCACGAGAAAGCGGGCCGGTACCGACCGGCCCGCCCGGGATCCGCCCGCTCAGTCGTCGGATCTGACCCCGTCGGGGCCGATCGGGCCGAAGAACGAGCTGAAGTTGGCGGTCCCGTCGCCGAAGATGCCGCCGCGGCCCTCCACGACGCGGCCGTTCTCCCACCGCATCAGGTCCACACCCTCCATCTGCAGGTGCTCGTAGAAGGAGGTGCCGTCCGAGCCGGTGCGCCTGCGCACGGCGGTGCACCGGTTGACGTCGATGGTGTAGCCGTCCACCGGGTTGACCAGGCAGGCGATCTGCTCCATGCGCAGGGTGCCGCCGGCCAGCCGCTGCCAGGTCTTGATGAAGCCCATGAAGGCGTCCAGGCCGTCGTGCCATCCGGCGTACGGGTGGTTGCCGGGGGACTGGAACCGCACGTCGGGGTGCCAGTACTCCAGCGCGCGCTCGCGGTCGCCGGACCGCAGCGCCTGGTGTGCCGCCGCCAGTCGCTCAGCCGTCAGATCCGACATCGCTCTCCTCTCACTGCCTCGGGGGGTACTGCGTCGGGAGGTGCTGCCTCGGGGGTGCTGCCTCGGGTGCTACTGCATCGGGTGCTTGGCGAGGAAGGCCGAGACGCCTTCGCCGACCGCCCTCGGGTTCATGATCTGCAGGCCGTGGGTGGCGCCGACGATGCCGCAGCGCTCGGCCTGGGGCAGCCAGTTCATGAGGAAGTGCTGGGCCTCCCGGAAGCCGGGCATGGCCGCCTCACTGTCCAGGCCCATCACGGCCAGCACCGGCATCCGCGGCTTGTCCGGCACGAGCTGGTCGGCCTTGGACATGCGGAAGCCCCAGCCGCCCAGCGCCGGGAAGTCGACCTTGAACGTGACGTCCGCGCACTCCTCGACCCGCTCCCACACGTCGAGGGGGCAGGTCATGTCCACCGAGCCGAGGTAGCTCGGGCCGCAGACGGCGGCCATGAAGTCGCAGGCGGCGGTGAGCTTGTCGCCCTTCTGCACCAGCTCGATGGCCGTCATCACGGCGTCGTTGTTGGCCTTCTCGGCCTCGGCGCCCTCACGCGGCAGGTACGGCTCCAGCAGCACCGCCGAGTGCGTGCGCTCGGGGTAGGAGAGCATGAACTGGAAGCCGATCACCCCGCCGAAGGAGTACGACATGACGTGCGCCTTGTCGATGCCGAGGTGGTCGAGGAGCTGCTTGGCGTGCTCGGCGCCCTCCTCGATGCTGAGGCTGTCCTTCTCCAGCGTGCTGCCGTTGTAACCGGCGCGGTAATAGCTGATGAACTGGTACTTGTCCAGCAGCTCCGGGTTGTACTTCAGGAGCGGCGTGATGAGACCGTCCGAAATGGAGGTGCAGTGGATGCACAGGACGGGCTCGCCGCGCCCCACGACGGTGTAACGAAGTTCCGCGTTGCTGACCTTGACTCGCTTGTCGTGGTCGAGTTTCCAGTCTCGACCGGCGTACAAAGCATTCGCGCTCATGCCATTCCTCTCACGCGATCACTCGACCGTTTCTCGTGCCCGCTTGGCCATACTCAAGAATGGTTGCCATGGGCCATGGAGACGGTCAACGAGAGAGCCCGCGCCGGGGTATTCACCGCGAAATACGCCGGGGAACTCTGTCAAGTCGGCACGCGTGGAAGGCGGCGGCGGTCAGGGGAAGGACAGCTCGTACTCGACCTGCTCGACCGGGTTGCCGTCGCCGTAGTCGTGGGTGCGGGCGGCGCCGGACTCGGTGAAGCCGCTCTTGGCGTAGAACCGGCGCGCCTGAGGCGTGTCGCGCAGCGTCCACAGGTGCACCCCGGTGAAGCCCTCGTCGCGGATGCGGCGCAGGGTGTCGGTCATCAGGGCGGCGGCCACGCCCGTGCCCCAGCCGTCGGGATGGCCGTAGAAGCCGAGGATCTCCGCCGCGCGCGCCCGCGACGGCGAGGGCCCGAACCAGGAGAAGGCCAGCCGCCGCCCGTCGAGCGCGGCCAGCACCAGGCCCGCCGGGGTCTCGGCGAGCACGTCGTGCCATTTGCCGCGCCGGTGTCGCACGGCCTGGTCGAAGAAGTCGGGGGAGAAGAAGCCGGCGTAGGCGGCCTTCCAGGATTCGGCGTGGATCTCTCCCAGCGTCTCGCCGTCGCCCGGCGAGGCTGGGAACACTGTGAAAATTCCGGTCACAAGATCACACTAGTCGAGAGGTCCCGCGGGTGTCCGGCGGCGGAGCGCGGGCACGTACGGGTATGCACGCACGCGGGGCGGCGCTCGGCGCGTCGGCCGCCGCACGAGGCGTTCGAGGAGGTGCGGGCGGAGAAGCTGCGCGAGACGGCCGTCCGGGCGTGGCGGCCGGGTCGGTCGATCACGCGATCCCGGCCGCCGTGCCGCGGCCGGAGGTCATCCGTAGCGCGGGAGCGCGGAATGGAGGCTCGATGAGGTGGCTGGCTCGCGGGGAGGGGCAACTCCCGGCGGGGGAGGACCGGACGGGCGACGGGCGGCCCGCCGAGCACCCGCTCGCCCGCTGGACCGTCAGTCAGGCGCTGCACCTGGTCTGTCCCGGCCCCGCCGGTGACCCCGACGTGCGGCGCCGCCCCGACGGCGCGGCGCAGGCGTGGCGGGACGGCCGCCCGCTGCCGGTGGGCATCTCGATCACCAGCCGCGCCGGATGGGCGGTGTGCCTGCTCGGCCTGGAGCCGGGGGCCGTCGGCTGCGACCTGCAACGGGTCGAGCCGCGCGGCGCGGGGCTCGTCGCCGACCGGTTCACCCGCCAGGAGCAGCGGATCGCCGGCGACGACCCGCTGCTGGGCAGCCTGCTGTGGTCGGCCAAGGAGAGCGCGGCCGAGGTGCTGCGCCGCGCCGACCCCCGGGCGCTGGAGGTGTCGCTGGGCTGCGGGCGGCCCCGCGACGGGTGGAGCGCGCTGACCGTGCGCGCGGGCGGGCGCGGGGTGGCGCACGGGTGGTGGCGCCGGTTCGGGCCGCTCGTGCTGACCGTGGCGGCCGACCGTCCGACGCCGCCGCCGCGCGGGCTGGAGGAGCCGTCGGCGCTGGCCTCGGCGCTGGGGCCGGGCCGGCCTGCCGTCTCCTCGCCGGTCGGGTCGTACGCCGGGTGCGGCTCGCGGGCCGGCTGACCCGCCGCGGGGCTCAGGCCGACGGCGTCTGCGACCGGTAGGAGTGGCCGAGCTCCTCGCCGAGGCCGAAGTAGTGGCGGAAGTTGTACAGCAGCGGGCTCCACGCGGACGGGTCCACGTGCTGGGTGCCGGGGACGACGATCCGCGGGTCGGCGTGCACCCTGCGCACGACGGCCTCGACGATGACGAAGTCCGCGGACTCGTTCGGCGAGATCCGCACCGCGGCCGCCTCGAGCTGGAGGGGGCACTCGGCCACGCGCGGCGGCCGCACGGTCTGCGAGGGCTCGGGGCGCAGGCCCGCCGCGCCGAACTTGTCGGGCTCGAAGCGGCAGCCGGCCGCCTTGGTGTCGGGCACCGGGTCGCGGCCGGTGAGCGGCGCGAGCCGTTCCACCTGCGGCCACAGGTGCGGCGCCGGCAGGTTGACGACCAGTTCTGGCCGGTCGGCCAGGTTGCGCGCGGTCTGCCCGTCGGCGCCGAGCCCGAGCACGACGGTCCGGCCGAGCGCCCAGGCCGACGACATCGGGGCCAGGTTGGCCGAGCCGTCGGGGTTCTCCGTGCTCAGCAGCACGACCGGGGTGCCGAAGTAGAGGATGCTGGGCTCGATGGCGACGTGGCCGAGGGTTGCCGTGTTCATGGCAGGAGCCTAGGAACGCGACGTTCAACCGCCGGCCGAAATGTCTCCGTCGTTCTGATCTACATCGTAAAGGCGCCCGGCTGGGCCACGTACGCCACGCCCTTGCCGGACAGGCCGGCGCCCGCGACGGCCGGGACGAACGCCGACTCGCCCGGCCGCAGCGTCAGCTCGCCCCGATCCGGGATCAGGCGGGCCTCGCCCTCCAGGCACAACACGATCCGGGGCAGCCCGGCGGGCAGCTCGAAGGGGGCGGCCTCGGCCAGGTCGTAGCGCGTGAGGGCGAACTCGGGGGCGGGCGGGACGTAGCGCCACTCGCCGCCGGCCGGACGCTCGGGCTCGACCAGGTGCGGCTCGGCGGGCGTGAAGTCGACCACCCGCATCAGCTCGGGCGCGTCGACGTGCTTGGTGGTCAGCCCGCAGCGCAGGACGTTGTCGGAGCTGGCCATGATCTCCACGCCGACGCCGCCCAGGTAGGCGTGCGGCACGCCGGCGCCGAGGTAGAGGGCCTGGCCGGGCCGCAGGTCGACGTGGTTGAGCAGCAGCGCGGCCACGACTCCCGGGTCGCCGGGGCAGGCCGCGGCGAGGTCGGCGTACGGCGCCAGATCGGGGTCGGAGCTATCACTGAGGGCGTCCTCGACCTGGGCGCGCAGCGGCGCGGAGGCGTCGTCGAGCATCTGCGCGAACACCGCGCGCAGGGCCTCACCGGCGGGCCGGACGGCGAGCGCGTCGATCCAGGGCTGCAGGCCCGGCACGCCGAGCCGGGCGAGCAGCCCGGCGGTGACGACGGGGGAGCGGAAGCCGCACAGCCCGTGGAAGGGCGTGACCGCGCAGACCATCTCGGGCTTGTGCGAGCGGTCCTTGTAGGTGCGGGCCGGGTCGCCGATCGGCACGCCGCGCGCCTCCTCGGCGGCGAACCCGGCCTCGGCCTGCGCGATCGTGGGGTGGACCTGGAGCGACAGCGGCCGGGCCACCGCGAGCACCTTCAGCAGGTACGGCAGCGCGGGCCCGAACCTCGCCACCGCCGGCGCGCCGAGTGCGGCGACGGGGTCGCCGGCGATGAGCCGGTCGAGGGGCACGCCGCCGGCGATCGACGGGTCGGCGGGATGGGCGCCCATCCAGAGCTCGGCCTGCGGGCGGCCGGTCGGCTCGGTGCCGAACAGCTCGGGCATGGCGGTGACGGAACCCCAGTCGTAGGGCCGGATCGTGGTGTCCAGGCGCAGGGGCAGTTCGAACGTCGGCACAGGGCAGGAGCGTAGTCGCCGGCGGCCGCTCCCGCGCGGCCGGGGCCGGGAGCACCGTTCGAGCGGGCCACGATCCGCGACATCGCCGAGTCGGCGGGGGGCTCGCTCGGCCTGTCCGCGCCGGAGGGCGGGCGCCTGCTGATGCGCACGCTGATCGAGGTCTACTCCCAGCCGGTGCTCGGCCCGGAGGCCGCCGCCGAGGCGCGCGCCTGGCTCGGCTGACCCGCGATCAGCGCGGCCCGGCTGCGCTCGTCCGGCCAGACCGACGCGAGGTCGACGTACGGGCGCAGCAGGCCGGTCAGCTCGGGGTCGCCGCGGCCGTTGAGCTCCTCGGATGCGATCTTGCGCGCCACCCCGGCGACGATGTCGGCCACCTGGACGCGGGGGTCCAGGTGCGAGGCGACCAGCGTCAGGCTGGTCAGCACCAGCGGGCCGGCGGGGCCGTCCGGACGGGCCAGCAGCAGCCGCAGCCGCTCGATGCGCTCCTCGGTCAGCGTCGTCTGCCGGTCGTGCACCACCGAGACGGGACGGCCGCCCGCGCCCCAGTGGGCGACCGCGTGCGCGATGGCCGGGATCAGCGGGTCGAGCGCGGGGAAGACGTGCGGGTCGTCGAGCAGGCGCGCGGTGAAGGCGTCCACGAGCGGCCGGGCGGCCCACAGAGCGTCCATGATCTCGCCGGCCGGGCCGGGGGTGGTGCGCAGGTCGGCGACCAGCTCGAAGACCGACTCGGCGGAGATCTCGGGGCCGCGGCCGTTCCTGGCCCGCAGCAGGTGGTTGAAGGCGTCGAGGAAGGCCGTCCAGCGGGCGGGGCCGAAGGCGCGGCGGCCCTCCTGGTAGAGGGTGACGG
This sequence comes from Nonomuraea sp. NPDC049646, assembly GCF_044465525.1. Lineage (NCBI taxonomy): Bacteria > Bacillati > Actinomycetota > Actinomycetes > Streptosporangiales > Streptosporangiaceae > Nonomuraea > Nonomuraea sp. NPDC049646. The sequence goes on from NZ_JBITLU010000031.1 coordinate 8,203, forward strand.
CCAGGGCGGCCGAGCGTTCGTTTTGGTCGAGGCCGAGGCTGGAGTGGTGGCCGGTGAGCAGGTCGGTCACCTTGCTCACGGCGAAGTACGCCTTGTCGGTCAGGTGGACGCGGGCCCGTCCGAGGATGGGGCCGGACGGGCCGAGCAGCCAGACCAGGGTGGCCCGGTTCTTCTCGCGCAGCACGTGCCCGGCCTTGTACTCGGTGACCGGGGAGGGCGCCCTGAGGCGCAGCTCGCGTACGCACTCGGCCGCGGCGGTCACGTCGAGGGAGACGCCGGCGTGGGCGAACACGTCGGTGTTGCCGCCGACGAGCTTCTCGCCCTCCGCGCCGGACTCGTCGCAGGCGATCTCGACGGGCTGGCCGTCCGGCGCGCGGCTCCGCATGACTTCCATGGTCACTGGCGAACCTACCCAAACCGCCCTTCCTCCCGCGAGACATTTTCCGTCCGCCCCCTGGCGGCGGAACCGGCGGGCGGACGGGTAAGGACCGGACGGTAGGTGCGGCAGTCCGGAGGGAGAGCATCGCGCGTGAGCATCAACGTGACCGTCTGGGGCGAGAACGTACACGAGCAGCGGGAGGAGGAGGTGCGCCGCCGCTACCCCGAGGGCATGCACGGCGCGGTCGCCGCCGGCCTGCGCGAGCACCTGGGGGAGCGGGTGCGCGTGCGCACCGCGACCTTGCAGGACCCCGAGCACGGCCTCGACGCCGCGACGCTGGCCGGCACCGACGTGCTCACCTGGTGGGGGCACGCGGCGCACGAGGAGGTGGACGACGAGGTCGTGGCGCGGGTGTGCGAGCGCGTCTGGGCCGGGATGGGCCTGCTGGTGCTGCACTCGGGCCATTACTCCAAGGTCTTCCGCGCCCTCATGGGCACCACCTGCACGGTCAACTGGCGCGACAGCGCCGACCGCGAGCTGGTCTGGACGGTCGAGCCGGCCCACCCGATCGCCGCGGGCGTGCCCCAGCCGCTGGTCATCCCCGAGCAGGAGACCTACGGCGAGCCGTTCGGCGTCCCGGCGCCCGACGAGCTGGTGTTCGTCAGCTCCTTCTCCGGCGGCGAGGTGTTCCGCAGCGGCTGCTGCTACCGGCGCGGCAAGGGACGCGTCTTCTACTTCAGCCCCGGCGACCAGAACTACCCGGTCTTCCACCAGCCGGGCGTGCGGCGGATCCTGGCCAACGCGGTGGTGTGGGCGGCACCGGCCGAGGGCGCGGGCGAACCGCTGCGCAACACCCGCGTCGCCGTGGGCGACTGGTGACCTACCTTCGGCCGGGCATGACGATGACGACCTTGCCGGTCACGTGGCCGGACCGCAGGTGGTCCATCGCGTCGGAGAAGCCGGCCAGCGGGAACGTCCTGCCGACCACGGGGGTGAGCTCCCCTGTGGCGGCGAGGCCGGCCAGGTGGCGCAGGTCCGCCGGGTCGGTCCTGGTGATCGGGGCGCGCAGGGTGTGCCGGACGAACGGCGACAGCGCCGTCGCCCGGAGCTGGCGGCCGGTGCCGTGCAGCCAGCGGCCGGAGGCGTTCTCGCCGCCGACGATCACGAGCGTGCCCCGGCGGGTGAGCAGCCGCCGCAGGTCCCGCAGCCGGCGGTTGCCCGCGGTGTCGAGGACGACGTCGTAGCGGCCGGGGCCGGCGGCCGGGTCCTGGCGGGTGTAGTCGACGACCTCGTCCGCGCCGAGTGAGCGGATGAGGTCGCCCTTGCCGGGGCCGCAGACGCCGGTGACGTGCGCGCCCTGCGCCTTGGCGAGCTGGACGGCGAACGTCCCCACCCCGCCGCCCGCGCCGATGACCAGCACGCGCTGCCCCGGGCGCAGGCGGGCGTGGTCGCGCAGCGCCTGGAGCGCGGTCAGGCCGCCGGTGGGGACGGCGGCGGCCTCGGCCGACAGGCCGGCCGGCCTCGGGACGAGCCGGTCCGCGCGGGCGACGGCGTGCTCGGCGAGCGCGCCGTCGCAGACGCCGAAGACCTCGTCGCCGGCCGCCAGGCCGGTGACCCCCGGGCCGACGGCCTCGACGGTCCCGGCGACGTCGCGGCCGAGGAGGGGTGAGCGGGGGCGGCGCAGCCCGGTGGCGAGGCGGACGGGGTAGGGCAGCCCGGCGCCGAGGTGCCAGACGCCGTGGTCGAGGCAGGCGGCGTGCACGCGCAGGAGCGCTTCGCCGGGGCCGGGGGCGGGACGGTCGAGGTCGGTGAGGGCCGGGGGGCCGTAGACGTGCCGGGTGATGGCCTTCAAGGCAGGTCTCCATGTCAAAGAAAGTAGACATGATGAACGTAAAAGAAGGCGGACATCGTGTCAATGATTTTGTACATCTCTCGGCTCGGAGGGGCTGCCTGATGTGACACGCCGGAGCCTTCCACCCGATAACCCGAAATATCGGTATCGCTACCGATAACGGTACGGATGGGAGGCGGAGTTACCCTCTGCCCACCCCCCACCACGGCGGGCCGCCTGTTCGCCGGCTCCGCCGGCCTCAGGCCGGCGCGGCCTCCGCACCCTGGATCCGCGCCCGGACCGGTCCCGGCTCCCGGCGACCGGCGGCCTGCTTCGGTCACCCCTCACGTGGAGGTGTCCCCCGCATGAGTCCTTCCCGATGGAGAGCGGCGGCCACGGCGTTGATCGCCGCGCTGGCCGTCGTCGCGCCGGCGACCCCGGCCCCCGCCCTCGCCCAGACCCCCGCCCTCGCACAGGCCCCCGCCGCCGCACCCCTGCGCGCGCACATCGACAGCCGGGTCTCCCCGGCCGGCGAGGAGGTCCTCGCCGACCTGACCCTGCCCTACGGCGCCGCCGGACGGAGCTGGAGCGCGCGCGTCACCCGGCCCGGCTCCCGCTACGTCAAGGTGCACTTCGCCGCGCTCACCCTCGTGCCCGGCGACTACGTCACCGTCGCCTCGCCGGACGGCCGCGAGACCCACACCTACTACGGCGACCCCACCCGCGGACGCTATCCGGCCGGCTCCGGGTACACGCTGCACGGCGTCCCCGGCTTCGCCGCGCTCTCCGTGGACGGCGACACGGCGGTGGTCACCCTGCACGCGTCCGGGCCGCGCAACGCCGTCCGGCTGGCCCGGCAGGGCTTCGGCGTGCGCATCGACCGGTACTTCCGCGGCTACACCACCGCGGAGGCCGCGGCCCTGACACCGCGGACGTTCAGCGTCTGCGGCACCGACGCGCGGCGGGACGTCGTCTGCTACAAGGACAGCAACCCCACCGAGTACGCCCGCAGCCGCGCCGTGGCCCGCCAGCTCCTCAACGGCCTCGGCTACTGCACGGCCTGGCGGGTCGGCAACACCAACCGCATGCTGACCAACCACCACTGCATGGAGAGCGCCGCCGACCTGAGCGCCAGCGAGTTCCAGTTCGACTACGACTGCGCCACCTGCGGCGGCAACGACCCGGGCGCCGGGACGAAGGTCGGCGGCGGCCAGTTCCTGAAGACCAGCGCGCTCGAAGCGCTCGACTACACGCTCTTCAGCGTCGCCGACTTCGCCGCGATCCAGCAGTTCGGCACCCTGTACCTCGATCCGCGTCCCCCGGTGGCGGGCGAGCGCATATACATCCCCGGCCACGGCGACACCCTCCCCAAGCGCCTGTCCCTGTACGAGGACACGCAGGGCGGCGCGGCCTGCAAGATCGACGTGGTGTCGTCGGGCGTCAACACCGGCTACCGCTGTGACACCTCCGGCGGGAACTCCGGCTCCCCGGTGATCGCCGCCTCCAGCCACAAGGTGATCGCGCTGCACCACCTCGGCGGCTGCCCCAACTGGGGGACCCGGATCACCGAGGTCTACAACGAGATCTCCGGCCTGATCGACAACACCCCGCCCAACGGCGGCGGCGACGACTTCGCGATGTCGCTGTCGCCCGCGAGCGGCGGCGTCACGCCGGGCGGGTCGACCACGAGCACGATCTCCACGTCCGTCACGCGCGGCGGGCCGCAGCAGATGCAGTTCGCGGCCTCCGGGCTGCCGGCGGGGGCCGCCGTGACGTTCGCGCCGCCCACCGTCCAGTCGGGCGGCACGTCCGTCATGACGGTCTCCACCTCCGCGCAGACGCCCGGCGGCGTCTACACGATCACGGTCACCGGCATCGGCCCGGCCGCCACCCACACGGCCGCGTTTGTCCTGTCCGTGGCCGTCGCGGGCGGCTGCTCCGGCTACGAGACCACCAAGTCCGGGACGCTGGCCTCCGGGGCGGAGCAGTACCAGCCGGACGGCGGGTATCTGCAGACCACCGTCACCGGCCCGCACCAGGCGTGCCTAGACGGCCCGTCCGGCGCCGACTTCGACCTGTACCTGCAACGCTGGAACGGGTCCACGTGGGCGACGGTCGCGCAGAGCGCCGGGTCGGGAGCCGACGAGACGCTCACCTACACCGGGGCGGCCGGCTACTACCGCTACCGGGTGCACTCCTACTCCGGCACAGGTCCGTACACCTTGGGCTACAACGCTCCCTGACCCACGAACAGACGGCTGGAACGCCGCCATGACCCTCCCCGGCCTCGGGCTACAACGCTCCCTGATCCACGAACAGGCGCCCGGACATCCCGGTCAGGGCCGACCATGACCGGGATGTCGGGGCCTTGGAGCGCGTTCGGGGCGGCTGTTTCGGTCGGCGCTGTCCGGCGGGTTGGCGTCCGGGCGCTGGAGGTCGTTCGGGGCGGCTGTTTCGGTCGGCGCTGTCCGATGGGCAGGCGTCCGGGCGTCGGAGGGCGTTCCGGGCGATGCCGACCCATGGACAGGCGGGCGGGTGGCGTCGAGATTGGGCGGGAGGCACGGTTCGCACGGACGCGGGAGCGCGGATGAGGATCATGGAACTCGTCTCGGTGGACGGCTGCATCGCCTTCGACCTGGACTGCCCGGTCAGCGCGGGCGGCACCCGGCTGGCGCCGGACGTCACCCGTGAGGAGGCGGGGCTGCTGGCGCGGGCGATGACGTACAAGCTGGCCGTGCTCGGCGAGCGGATCGGCGGCGCCAAGGCGGTGCTGCGGGCCTCGCCGGCCGACCGGGCGGGCACGGTGGCGCGCTTCTGCCGGGAGATCGCGCCGCTGGTCGAGAAGGGTACCTTCCTCACCTCCTCGGACCTCGGCACGCGGACGCAGGACTTCGCGCCGCTGCCCGGGTACCGGCCCGACTCGATCATGCACGGGGAGGACGGCGGCGAGCTGGTGGACACCGTCGTGACCGGGCTGGGCGTGGTCGTGGCCGCCGGAACGGCCCTCGGCGGCCTGGACGGTCGGACGTTGGCCGTGGAGGGCTTCGGCAAGGTGGGCAGCGCCGTCGTCCGGGAGGCGGCGCGGCGCGGCGCGCGCCTGGTCGCCCTGTCCACCCTGCACGGGTGCGTCATCGACCCCGCCGGGCTGGACGTCGCGGCCCTGGAAGAACTGCGCGCCGAGCACGGCGACGCGTGCGTGACCCGGCTCGGCCTGCCCGTGCTGCCCCCGGAGGCGTTGTACGAGGTGGCCGCCGACGTGCTGGTCCCCGGGGCGCGAACCGGCGCCCTGTCGGCGCGGCGGGCGGCGACGGTGGGGGCCGCCCTGGTCGCACCGGCCGCGAACGTCCCCTACACCGCCCGGGGGCTGCGGACGCTGGGGGAGCGGGGCGTGGTGGCGCTGGCGGACTTCGTCTGCGGCGCGGGGGCCACGATCGGCTACCTCGCCGAACGGGCGGGCACGGTCTCCACCGCGGACGAGGTCGGCCACCTGGTCGAGAACCGCGTCGCGGAGATCACCGCCGCCGCCCTGTCCCACGCCGAGGGCCCGTACACCGGCGCCTGCACCCTGGCCCAAGCCTTTCTCACAACCTGGCAACCCCCACCCACCCCACCCTTGGCCCCCGACCCAGAGGACCCCTGACACGGGAACGCCCCCGGGCGGGCGGCGGCCTCTGGGCGGGTGACGGCCCTGAGCGGGGGGCTCCTGAATAGGTGACGGCTCCTGAGCCCATCGGCGGTCCCCGGGCCTGGGGAGGCGGTCTTCTGGCGCGCAGGCCGGACCTCAGGCGGGGGCGTAGGTGGAGAGGGCGGGTTCGAGGAGGTCGAAGGCGCGGGTGGCGTCGGTGGCGATCGTGCCGGCGATGCGGTCGTTGGGCAGGCCCGCCAAAGTGAGCTCGTGGATGCGCTGGAACAGCACCCGGTGCACGGTCCCCAGCAGCCCGGCGGCGGTCTGGACGGTGATGTCGCCGACCGCGGCTCCCGTGGCGTCGGCGAGGGCCTGGGCGAGGTGCTGTTCGCGCTGGTCGTGCAGGCCGCGCAGGCAGGACGTCAGGGTGGGGCTGTCGGCGATCATGCGGGCGAACTCCGGTCCGGAGAACCCGGCCACCGGGTCCTGGGCCGCGACCGAGGCCAGGAAGGCACGTCGTAGAGCGGACAGGGCCGACTCGCCGGGACCGCGGGTGGCGACGGCGTCGGCCAGGGCGGACGTGAACGCCTCCTGATGGTCGAAGGCCAGGTCCTCCTTGCGCGGGAAGTAGTTGGTGACCGTCTTCTTGGCGATGCGGGCGGCGGTGGCGATCTCGGCGATGGTGGTCTGCTCGAACCCCTGGGTGATGAACAGCCTGGTGGCGTGGTCGGAGATGAGCTGCCGGGTCTCCTGCTTCTTGGATTCGCGGAGGCCGGGTGCGGGCGAGGTCTCGTGAGCCATGAAGCAATCTTACCCTCGTCGTATTTTTACGTTGACACACCTCAGCTACTCGGGCTATATTTACGTCCGTCGTAAGTTTGCGACCGACGAACGAAAAAGGAGAAACCTGGTTGGAACTCAAGCTCTTCCCGCCTGCGGCTTTCAAGATCGACCTTGGGGCGTCGGAGGGCCGCGACCGCAAGTCGCAGCGCTCTTCCCTCCCCGGCGGGGGACTCCGCCGACCGTCCGCCGACCATGGCGCACGCGGATGGCAGGACCCGCAAGTGACCCGCAACCTCCCCCGCCGCCGCGCTCACTGATCCCCCGCCTCCCCGCAACGACCGCCCCTCGTCCCTGACCACGGTCACCGCTGACCCCTGACCCCGGTCACCGCTGACCCCGTCCGCCGCCTCCCCGCCCGGCACGTCCACGGCGGGGGCCGTTCGAACCGGCGGATCGTGTTTCGCTCAGCCGTTCTCATCCCTCATGGAGACCTTCTTGCAGATCACCACGTCCACCGTCTCGCTCACCGTCGCCGACGTCGCCGCCTCCCAGGCGTTCCTCACCGAGCACCTGGACTACACCGTCCGGGTCGCAGCGGACGGGTTCGCCTCGCTCACCCGCGCCGACGCGATGGACATCGTGCTGCTCGCCCGCGGCATCGAGGTCCTGCCGCCGGAGCAGCGCGACCAGCACGCCTCCGGCCTCATCCTGGCCTTCACCCTGGACGGCGGCCTGGACGGGCAGGAGAAGCTGCTGCGTGACGCGGGCGTCGAGATCACCATGCCGCTGCGCGAGGAGCCCTGGGGCGAGCGCCTGTTCCAGGTGACCGACCCCAACGGCATCATCATCCAGTTCGTCGAGTGGGTGGCTCCCGCCTGACCGGGGCCGCCTCAGCCGGTCTCGCGGGCCTGGCCGTCGAGGAAGTCCGCCACGAGCGCCGCGAACTCCGCCGCCTGGTGCTCCAGCGGGATCACGCCGCCCTTGACCACGGCCTGGGTGCTGTGGGGAAGGGCGGCGGCCAGGCGTTCCAGCTCGGGGAAGGCGAAGGGGTCGTCGGTGGCGCCGACGAGCAGCACCGGGCAGCGGACCAGCCCGACCCGCTCCTCCATCCGGTACGCGGCCACCGCCTCGTGCCCGCGCTCCACCTCCGGCAGGACCGTCAGCGCGTCGCGGACGAAACGGGTCAGCAGCGGCCACGGGTAGTAGGGGGCCCGTCGGCTCCACAACTCGCCCAGATGGGAGCCGTCGGACTGCTCGCGCACGGCGTCGATGGAGGGATGGCCCGCCCGACGCCGACGCCCCTCCGGGTCGACCATCGGCGTGGACGACAGCACCAGGGCGGTGACGCGGTCGGGCGCGCGCGCCGCCGTCTCGACCGCGACGACGCCGCCCGTGTGGTGCCCGGCCACGGCGGCTCGCGGCAGGTCGAGGGCGTCCATCAGGGCCAACACGCCGGCGGCGTAGGTCTCGATCGAGTGCTCGGGCGGGCGGGCGGAGTTGCCGAAGCCGAGCGTGTCCATGGCGATGGCCCGCCGGGTGCGGCCGAGCAGGGGGAGCACCTCGCGGTATTCGTCCCATGAGCGGGGGGTCTGGTGCAGCAGGAGCACCGGCTCGCCCGTGCCGCACGTGGCGTGGTGGATCTGGCCGAACGGGGTGTCGGCATAGCCGAATCTGATCACGGCGTCTCCTCCTGTCTGTCACCAGGGGCGGACCGGCCCCGTCTCGCGGACGATCAACGCCGGGGTGCCCCCGGCGGTCCTCACGATCGCAGACGGAACCCCGCCGCGCATCAGCCCGTGGTCTGACCTTGCGCACCACCCACCGCCCCCGTCGGGCAGAGCGCGGACGGCCCCGCTACCCGATCCGGTACCCCACGCCCGGCCGGGTGCTGATCACCGGCGGGTCGCCCAGCTTGCGGCGCAGGCGGCCGACGGTGACGGTCACGGTGTTGGTGAACGGGTCGGCGTGCTCGTCCCAGACCTGTTCGAGCAGGGCCTCGGTGCTCAGGAAGCCGGGCGACGCGCGCAGCAGCGCCTCCAGCACGGCGAACTCCTTGACCGACAGCTCCACCGGACGTCCGTCCCGGGTGACGGTGTGCCGCTGCGGGTCGAGCTCGATCCCGGCCCCGCGCAACGTGCGCGGCCGGGCGCCGGGACGGCGGCGCGCCAGCGCCCTCACCCGCAGCACCAGCTCAGGGAAGTGGAAGGGCTTGGCCAGGTAGTCGTCGGCGCCCAGGGTCAGCCCGCTCACCCGGTCGCCGGGCGAGCCGGCCGCGGTCAGCATCAGGACCATGGGGCGTTCGTCCTGGTCGGTGAGCATCTGGCAGAGGGTGTCGCCGTGGATGCCCGGCAGGTCGCGGTCGAGCAGCACCACGTCGTAGGGGGCGAGGTCGAGCTTGGCCGCCGCCTCCAGCCCGTCGTGGGCGACGTCCACGGCCATGCCCTGGTCGCGCAGGCCCTCGGCGAGCACGGCGGCCAGCGCCCGCGCGTCCTCCACCACCAGCACCCTCATGCCGGCAGCCGAACCGTGGCGCGCAGCCCGCCCTCGGGGCGCGCCGCGAGGTCGAGGCCGCCGCCGTGCGCCTGCGCGACGGCCGCGACGATCGACAGGCCGAGCCCCGAGCCGTCCCCCGACCCGGTGCGGTCCGCGCCGAGCCGCTGGAACGGCCGTCCGAGCCGCGCCACCTGCCCGGGGTCGAGCCGGTCCCCGCCGGACTCCACGACCAGGCGTGCCCACCGCCCGTCGGCCGCGGCCTCGACCCTGATCCAGCCGCCCTCCTGGTTGTGGACGATCGCGTTGTCGACGAGGTTGTGCACCATCCGCGTGACCAGCGCGACGCTGCCCCGCGTCCGCACGCCCTCCGCGACGCCCTCGTCGTCCAGGGTGAGGCGGCGGGCCGCGAGGTCGGCGGCGCGGGCGTCCAGGGTGTGCCGCACCAGGTCGTCGAGGATGATCGCCGCGGCGTCGGGCAGGCTGCCGTGCTGGGCGCGGGCCAGCGCGAGCAGGCCCTCCAGGAGCCGGTCGACCTGGTCGAGGTCGGTGCGCAGCCGGTCGGCCAGCGCCAGCGTCTGCGTCGGTACGGGGTCCGGCTTGGCGACGGTCACGTCCAGCCGCGCCCGCATGGTGGCCAGCGGGGTGCGCAGCTCGTGCGAGGCGTCGGCGACGAACCGGCGCTGCGCGGCGAAGGCGCCCTCCAGCCGGGCGAGCAGCCCGTCGATGGTGTCGGCCAGGTCCTTGACCTCGTCGGCCGGGCCCGGGACGGCCAGGCGTTCGTGCAGGTTGTCGGCGGAGATGCGGCGGGTGGCGGCGGTGATCGTACGCAGCGGGCGCAGCACCCGGCCCGCGACCACCCGGCCGAGCACGATCGACACCACGGCCATGACGGCCAGCGCGAGCACCGACCCCGCCAGGAGCTGACGCGACTGCGTGGCGTGCACGTCGGCGAGCTGGGCCTGGAGCAGGGCGATGTGCTCCGCGGCGGCGGCCGGGGCCGGCCGGCCGCCGGGCCCGCCCGGCACCGGCTGGGTCCGCGACAGCGGCGTGCCGACGAGGTTGACCAGGACCAGCAGGCCCGCGCCTGAGGCGAGGAACAGCCCGCCGTACAGGAGGGTGAAGCGCAGCCGCACCGTACGTGCGGGCAGCCTGGGACGTGGCGGCATCTGTCTCCTTCCGGGGACTCCAGGATGCCGCCACCGACCTAACACCGGCATGACGGGGTCGGCCCCCGCTCACACCCGCGGCCGCGGGACCGGTCAGGCGGGCTCGACGAGCTCCTGGCTGCGGTCCCACAGGCGGCGGGCCAGGTCGGGGTCGTCCGCCAGGCGGTGGACGGCCGAGGGGCGGCGCCTCTCGTAGTGGCCGCCCGGGGCCCAGTCGGCGCCCGGCCGCGAGGTGGCCAGCCAGACCAGGGTGTCGGCGCCCTGCTCGGGCGTGAGCAGGAACCGCTTCAGCGGCGTGTGGTAGAGCAGCCGGGCCGCGCTGTCGCCGCCGCCGGAGAAGTTGGTGGCCACCACGCCGGGATGGAAGGAGGCCGCGGCCAGGCCGTCCGGGCCGTGGCGGCGCTGGAGCTCGCGGGTGAACAGGATGTTGGCCAGCTTGGAGTTGGCGTACGCCCGGCTGCCCGAGTAGCGGCGCACCGCGTCGAGGTCGTCGAGGTCGAGCCGGGCGCGGGTGTTGAGCAGGCTGGACGTCGTGACGACCGTGCCGCCGGCGGCCAGCAGCCGGGGCAGCAGCAGGGTGGTCAGCAGGAACGGCGCCAGATGGTTGACCTGGAAGGTCGCCTCGTGGCCGTCGGGCGTGGTGGTGCGCGAGCCCATGATGGCCCCGGCGTTGTTGACCAGCACGTCGATGGCCGGGTGGCGGTCGAGCAGGGTGGCCGCCAGGTCGCGTACCTCTGACAGGCGCGCGAAGTCGGCCACGTGGTGGTCGGCCGCCAGCTCCTTCGCCAGCGCCGCGGTCTTGCCGGCCGACCGGCCGACGAGGACGACCTCGTCGCCCCGCTGCCGCAGGACGCGTGCCGCGGCGCGGCCGATGCCGTCGCTGGCGCCGGTCAGGACGATGGTCTTTCCCGCCATGGGCCCCATCCTTCCGCATCCGGCCCCCACCATAGATCGCGAAGCGCCGCCCCGCCACGCCGGGCGGCCCGCGGTGGAAGGCACGCGGTCAGCGGATGGCGCGGTGAGGGCGCGCGGTCAGCGGTCCGTGGTGAGGAAGCGGGCGGCTGGGGCGTCGTCGAGGGCGGCGTCGAGGCGGGCCTGCATGTCGGGGCTCAGGGTCGGCAGCGCTCCCAGGGGGAACCAGCGGGCCTCGCTGTTCTCGCCGTCGGCCGGGTAAGGGTCGCCGGACCGCCAGCGGCAGCGGAACACCAGGTCCAGATAGCGGGCCCGGTCGCCGTTGGGGTAGGTGACCTCGCGCGTGACGTGCACCAGGGCCAGCCGTTCCGCGACGGCCCGTACGCCGGTCTCCTCGGCCACCTCGCGCAACGCGGCGTCGGCGGGCTGCTCGCCCGGGTCGATGATGCCGGTCACGGGCGTCCAGGCGCCGGTGTCGCTCCGGCGGACCAGCAGCACCTGGTCCTCGTGCAGCACGACCGCGGTCACCCCGGACAGCCACAGCGGCTCGGTGCCGATCTTCTCGCGCAGCGCGAGGACGAACTCAGGGGTTGGCATCCGCCCAGCATAAGCACCGGACGCCGGCCGCCGGAGGCCGCTGCGCACCGCCCGCCCCGGGACGCGGAACGACGTTTCCGGCGTGCCGGGCATGCGGCGGACGACCATAACCCATAAAGTCTATAGGTAATAAGGATAATCCCAAGGAGAGGTAAGCAGCCATGTCCGGCTTCACGTCCTGGCCTAGCCTCGGTTCCATGTCGATCGACGAGAACGCCCTGCTGCCCGATCCCGGCCGCGCCGTCGTGGCGGTCGAGCCGCCGGTCCCGGCGCACGGCCACTGGGCCGGGGCGCCGAGCGCCGTCGCCGCGGACGGGCTGATCTACCTCGCCTACCGCCTGCGCCGTCCGGTCGGCGAGGGCCGCGGGTACGCGGTCGTGGTCGCGCGCTCGTCCGACGGCGAGCGTTTCGAGCCGCTGACCACGATCACCCGCGAGGAGATGGACGCCGAGTCGCTGGAGCGGCCCGCCCTGGTCCGCACCCCGCAGGGACGCTGGCGGCTGTACCTGAGCTGCGCCACGCCCGGCACCAAGCACTGGCGGGTGGAGGTCGTCGAGGCCGCCGACCCCGCCGCGTTCGACCCGCGCACCCGCACCACGGTGCTGCCCGGCGACCCCAAGACCGGGGTCAAGGACACCGTGATCGTACGGCGCGGCGACGTGTGGCACCTGTGGGCCTCCTGCCACCCGCTGGCCGACCCCGACGAGGCCGACCGCATGGTGACCGACTACGCCACCAGCGCCGACGGCCTGGACTGGACCTGGCACGGCACCGCCCTGACCGGCCGCACCGGCCTGTGGGACGCCCGCGGCGTCCGGATCAGCGCCGTGCGTTTCGACGGCGACCGGGTCGTGGCCTTCTACGACGGCCGCGGCAGCGCGGAGGAGAACTACGAGGAGCGTACGGGCGTGGCCGTGGGCGCCGAACCCGACGCGCTGGCCGCCCTGGGCGACCGGCCCGCCGCGATGTCGCCGCACCACGGCGGCGGCCTGCGCTACCTCACCTTCGTCGACCTGCCGGACGGCGCCCTCCGGCTCTACTACGAGTACACCCGCGCCGACGGAGCCCACGACCTGCGCACGGAACTCCGCCCGCCCCGCTGACCGGCCCAGGACCGGCTGGCCCGCTCGCGGCCCGGAACCGGATCGGAACCGGATCGGTCCCGGCCCGGTCCCGGGGCGGCGTCGCGGTCAGGGGCCGCGGTCAGAGGGGCCGCGGTCGGGGCGCGGGGTCAGGGGGCGCGGCCGTTTCTGGCCTGGCGCTGGCCGGGCGGCCGGCTGCCGACCAGCCCGCCCGAACGTTCCCGCGGCCGCAGCCAGTCGCTGAAGTCCTCGCCGGTGACCTGCTGGAGCAGCTCGACGTCCGCCGCGAAGTAGGGGATCAGCCGCTGCCGCTGGGCCCACTCCAGCGGCCGTCGGGCCCGGCCGCGCCGCTGGAGCAGCCGCTCCAGCGGCCCGGACAGGGACGCGGGAAGGGTGCGGCGCAGGGTGGACAGCAGCGCGTGCAGCGCGCCGGGGTCGGGGTGCGCGGTCACGTTCTCCCTCGGGACGCCGGTGAGCAGCCCCTGCCGCACGCCGAGGAAGCCGCAGATGCGGTCCAGGGTCTCGGCCGGACGGTCCACGATGTCCCGGTAGCGGAAGATCAGCACCTGGTCGCGGGGGAACAGGGTGAACAGGTGGGCGAGCTGCCCGCCGTACCGGCCGAGGGCGGTGTAGTGCCAGAAGTGCGCCCATCCGGCCGCGATGCGCTCCGGCTCGGCCTCGCAGGCGCGGACGAGGTCGCCGATCGGCTCCAGCCCGGCCGACCACAGGTGGGTCCAGTTGGAGTGGGCCCGCTCGACCGGGTCGCGCAGGCTCACGATGAGCCGGACGTGCGGGATCGTCTCCCGGATGCGGCGTTGGGCGTCCAGGTCGTACAGGTAGAAGGGGGTGGACTCGCCGGCGAGGGTGCCGGGGGGAGCGGCGGCGAACAGCGCCTCGTAGTCCGCGCGCCGCCAGACGTGTTCCCGGTAGGTCTCGGCGTCGCCCGGTCCGCCACGTCCGGGCGGTGGCCCGTCGGTGAGGAAGAACTTCGGCTCCTTGATGGGCGACAGGAACAGGTCGGGGTGCGGGTGCAGCGCGGTGTGCAGCGCCGTCGTCCCCGCTTTGGGCACTCCCGCGATCAGGAAATCAGGCAAGGGCACCGTCGTCCTCCCAGTGACGAGAACCGATATTGCCTGATTTTCCTACCAAAAGTGTAGGAAGCCAAGAGGCTCCCGCGACGTCACCGGCGGGCGGGCGAGACGGACGCGGCGCTCTCGTCCCCGGACGTCCGGCCGCCGCGACGGCCGGGCAGCGCCATGGTGACGGCCGCCGCGGCCAGCGCCGCCCCGCAGCCGACCAGCATCCCGGTGCGGAAGCCGGCCTCCGACGGCAGCGTGTGCGCGCCCAGCCTGATCGTCAGCTGCGACAGGATCACGCCGACGACCGCGGCCGAGACCGTCGTACCGATCGAGCGCATCAGGGTGTTGAAGCTGTTGGCCGCGGCCGTCTCCGACCGGGGCACCGCGCCCATGATGAGGGCGGGCATCGCCCCGTAGGCCAGGCCGACGCCGAGGCTGCACACGCAGGTGACGACCAGCATGCCCCAGGCCGAGCCCAGCAGGCCCGTCGAGGAGCCGTAGCCGAGCGCCATGACCAGGCTCCCGGCGATCAGGGTGACCTTCGGGCCGCGGGCGGCCGACAGCCGGGCGCCGAGCGGCGAGACCGCCATCATCACCAGGCCGGAGGGGGCCATCCACAGTCCGGCGGCCAGCATCGACTGGCCCAGCCCGTACCCGGTGGCCGCCGGAAGCTGGAGGATCTGCATGACGATCAGCGCCTGGGCGTACATCGAGAAGCCGACCAGGATGGAGGCGAGGTTGGTCAGCAGCACCTGCCGCCGGGCGGTCACCCGCAGGTCCACCAGGGGCTCCGCGGCCCGCAGCTCCCACCAGGCCCATGCCGGCAGGACCAGTGCGGCCGCGCCGAGCAGTCCGAGCGTGGCGCCGCCCGTCCAGCCCCAGTCGGCGCCCTTGGAGACCCCGAGCAGCAGGCACACCAGCCCCGCGCCGAGGCCGAGCGCGCCCGGCACGTCCAGCCGCCCGGCCCCGCCCGCCGCGCCCGCGCGCGGCAGCGGGGGAGTGGGCGGCACCAGCACCCGGATCAGCACCGCGATGAGCACGCTCAGCGCGGCCGAGCCCCAGAACAGCGCCCGCCAGCTCGCGTACTCGGCGACCGCGGCCGAGACCGGCAGGCCGAGCGCCCCGCCGATGCCCATGGACGAGCTCATCAGCGCGATCGAGGGGCCGAGCCGGTCGGGCGGCAGCAGGTCGCGCAGGGCGCTGATGCCGAGCGGGATCAGGCCCATGCCCATGCCCTGTAACCCGCGCCCGACGATCATGGGGGCGAGCGAGCCGGCCAGCGAGCAGATCACCGACCCGGCGATCAGCGGCGCGGTGCAGACGAGCATCATGCGGCGCTTGCCGTACAGGTCGCCGAGGCGTCCGGTGACCGGCGTGGCGACCGCGCCGGCCAGCAGGGTGGCGGTGATCACCCAGGAGGCGTCGGAGGCGGTGCTGTGCAGGAGCCGCGGCAGCTCGCCGATCAGCGGCACGACCAGGGTCTGCGTGAGCGAGGCGACGATGCCGGCCACCGCCATCACGCTGACGATGCCGCCGGGGCGGGCGGTGGATGTGGAGCCCCCCACGTTGTTCTCCCGTCGTCGAAGGATGTGCACGCTACACATCATGTGTTACGTACACAATTCATGTAAGGTGCACATATCTCGCGAAAGGGGGGATTGGGATGGAAAAGCCCACACATCTCATCGAGTTCGAGACGATGTTGCTCGGCCGGCACCGGCACTACGACCGTAGTGCCCACCTGCTGCTGCGGCGGCTGCACGGCTCGGGCCCGATGTCCATCGGGCAGCTCAGCGACGCCTTCGGCCTGGACGTGTCCACCCTCAACCGGCACACCTCGGCCCTCCTGCGCGCCGGCCTGGTCGAACGCATCCCCGACCCCGAGGGCGGCATCGCCCGCAAGTTCCGCCTCACCGCGGAGGGCGAGCGCAGCCTGGCCGAGGAGCGCGAGCGGAACGTGCGCGGCCTGGAGAAGGTGATGGCCGACTGGTCGCCCGAGGACGTCGCCGCCTTCGCCGCCTACCTGCGGCGCTTCAACACCGACATAGAACGTCTGGCCGGCCGCCCCTGGCCGCGCGCCTGAGCCGGGCCGTCCGAGCCCTGACACGCGTGAGGGCCCCCGCCGGGACGGGCGGGGGCCCTCAACGCGTGCGTACCGGTGTGCGTGTCGCCTCTCGGCGAGGGGCACAACGCGGCTCCAGCCGAACGGTAGTCCGCGAAGGCGATAGGTGAGGCCCGGGGACACTGGGCACACCGGCCACGAGGGATGTAACGGCGGCCGCCTCCGGGATGTTCCCGGCAGATCAGGCGAAGTGCATGACGATGGCCAGGCCGACCAGGTGCGTGACCACCACCACGACCAGCAGCGTGACGAACACGAACTTGGCCGGGCCGTGCTCGAAGTGCTTGCCCTCCTTCAGCGGAGGCAGTTTGGCCTGGCGCTCGGCGATGCGCTCCTCCAGCGGCTTGCGGTGAAACATGAGGTGTCCCTCTTTCGGCGGCCCGGCCACGGGTACGATTTGTGTGGCATCGATTTGCAGGCTATTAGTTTGTACACAAAGTAAGTTACCAGACGGCATCGGAGGCGTACACGCATGGAGCCTGTGACAGAGGCGACAGACCTGCTGGCGCTCGACCGGCAGGTGTGCTTCGCCCTCAGCATCGCCTCGCGCAGCGTGATCGGCCTCTACCGGCCGCTGCTGCAACCCTTCGGGCTGACCCACCCCCAGTACCTGGTGATGCTGGCCCTCTGGCAGCACGAGCCGCTGTCGGTCAAGGAGCTGGGCGAGCTCCTGCAGCTCGACCCCGGCACGTTGTCCCCGCTGCTCAAGCGGCTGGAGGCGCTGGGCTACGTCCACCGTGAGCGCAACAGCAAGGACGAGCGCGCCCTGGCCGTCACGCTGACGCCCGCGGGCCGGCAGCTCAGGGCCGAGGCGGAGAAGATCCCGCCGGCCATCGTCGCCCGGCTCGGCATGGACCTCGACGAGCTCCAGGACCTGCACGCCGCGCTGATGCGCCTGATCGCCTCGGCCCGCCGCGACACCTGACCGCGCCGCGACGCCTGACCCGGCCGCGACGCCTGACCGGTCGCGCCCCCGGACCCGCCGCGACACCTGACCGCGCCCGCGGTGCGCCGCCATCCGCGCGGCGCCGATAAGCAACCGCAGTTGACTGTGAATCGGATAGTCAACTACGGTTGCTCGCGTTCGCGGGTCCCATTCGTGTCGCTGGAGGCAGCATGTCCATGGTTCAGGCCGATCGTCCGAGGTTGCGGCAGGTGCTCGACCAGTTGGTGGCCGGCGACCGCGGGCCCGGCGTCGTGGCCGAGGTCCGGGACGGCGACGACCCGCCGTGGTTCGGCGCCGCGGGCGTGGCCGACCTGGAGACCGGCCGCCCCCGCGGGCCCGGGGAGCACTTCCGCGTCGGCAGCTTCACCAAGGCGTTCGTCGGGACCGTCGTGCTGGGCCTGGCGGCCGACGGCGACCTGGCCCTGGACGCCCCCGTGACCACCTGGCTGCCCGGCGTCGTCGAGGAGTACTTCCCCGGCGCCGACGCCGCCCGCATCACCCCGCGGCTGCTGCTCAACCACACCAGCGGCCTGCCGGACGCGATCCCCGGCCAGGAGACCCCGCCCGCCGGGGAGCCGGGCGGGCGGTTCGTCTACTCCAAGGTCAACTACAACCTCGCCGGGATGATCGTCGAGGCGGTGTCCGGCTCGACGCTCGCCGAGCAGATCGACCGCCGCGTCGCGGCCCCCCTGGGGCTGACCGGGACGTACCTGCCCGCGGCCGGCGAAGGGCTGCGCGACCCGCACGCCCGCCACTACTCCGACCAGGACGAGACCGGCCGGCAGACCGTCCGCCACGACGTGACCGACGCCGACCTGTCCTGGGCCTGGGCCGCCGGCGGCATGGTCTCGACCACCGCCGACCTCCACCGCTTCCTGGCCGCGCTGCTGGGCGGCCGCCTGCTCCCGCCCGCGCAGCAGGAGGAGATGTTCACCACCGTGCCCACCGAGGGCGCCGGCTGGGTGCCCGGCGCCCGCTACGGGCTCGGCGTCTACTCCCAGCGCTTCCCGTCCGGGGGCACGCTCTGGGGCGGGGGCGGTTACATCCAGGGGTCGATGACGTACGCGATGGGCGACCGCCAGGGCACCCACACCCTGGTCGGCAACGTGAACGGCGACTGGGGGGACTTCCTGGGAACCTGCGCCGACCTGTTCCAGGCCGAATTCGGCTGACGGCGCGGCCTCCACCGGCTCACACGAGCCCAGGGCGCGGCCCCCACCGGCTCAGACGAGCCCAGGGACGGCCACGTCGGCCGTCCTGACCTCGCCCGTCCGGCCGGCGAACATCTCCGCCATCCGCTCGACGCCCGGGAACACCGCGACCGTCATGAACAACGTCCGGCCGTCCGGGCCGCCGAGCGCGGAGGCGAAGCAGGCCCGGTCGAGCTCGATCCGGTCGGTCACCTCGCCGCCCTCGCGCACCCGGACGCAGGCGGACCCCCGCTCGTCGTCCACCTGGGTCCAGATCGCGCCCTCGGCGTCCATGCAGATGCCGTCGCCGCCGACGGGCGCCCACACCCGCCGGCCGGACAGCCCGCCGTCCGCGCCGATGTCGAAGGCCGTCAGCCGCCGCGTCCAGGACTCGGCG
Source organism: Nonomuraea sp. NPDC049646 (assembly GCF_044465525.1). NCBI lineage: Bacteria > Bacillati > Actinomycetota > Actinomycetes > Streptosporangiales > Streptosporangiaceae > Nonomuraea > Nonomuraea sp. NPDC049646. Next base: position 26,805 of record NZ_JBITLU010000031.1, read on the forward strand.
ACGACCAGCGTGGAGCCGTCCGGGGTCACCACCATCCCGTTGGGGAAGTGCAGGTCCTCGGCGACCACCCGGGCCTCGCCGCCGGGGCCGACCAGGGCGATCACGCCGGGCGCGAAGTCGGCCGGGCCGAAGTCGAAGCCGACGCAGTTCACGTAGATCCGGCCGCGGCCGTCGACGACGACCTCGTTCGGCCCGGGCGGCAGCCCGCCCAGGTCGGCGTGGACGGACGTGGTGCCGTCCGGCTCCACGCGCAGCAGCTCGCGCTCGCCGGTCACCAGCAGGCGGCCGTCGGGCAGCCAGTCGAGGCAGAACCCGGCGGGTTTGGGGCCGCTGGCGACCACCTCGCGCTCGCCGTCGGGGGTGACGGCGACGATCTCCTGCACCCCCCAGTGGGAGAACCACAGCCTGCCCTCGTGCCAGCGCGGCGACTCGCCCACGCACAATCCGGTCACCAATGTCTTCGTCTCGGTCATGTCGTCATGCCTCCTTCTGCCCTCTACACGAAGGGCGGGGGGCCGTATCGACATCGCCGGGAAGGAATCTCGCCCGGATCTACAGGGCGGCGCGGGCGCGCTCGGCCAGCGCGGCGCGGTCGACCCCGGCCAGGGCCAGCGCCCGCGGGACCGTGCCCACCTCGGCCTGCAGGACGCCGAGCAGCACGTGGACCGGCCGCAGGTCCTTCTTGCGGTGGGTGGCGGCCAGCCGCTCGACCGCCAGCTTGACCGACGCCCCGAGCTGCGGCCGCCGCTCGGGGTCGGGCGTCGAACGCAGGTCGAAGGCGTCCGCCGACACCCCGGCCGCGGCCAGGCTGTGCTCGAACTCCCGCCGCAGCGCCGTCCGCACCCCCGCCTGGTCGAGCCCGGCCTCGGCCAGGATCGCCCGCGCCGCGGTGTCCTGCGGCGCCGTCATGGCCAGCAGCACGTGGTGGGCCTCGATCGTGGGGGAGCTCTCCGCGCGCGCCTCGGCCTCCCCCCGGATCAGCACGTCGTGCAGGTAGCGGTCGAAGGCGCCGCTCATGCCCGCCTCCTCAGCTCGACCCCGGCCGCGATGAGCCGCTTGGCGTGCTTCTTGTGGACCGCCTGGCGGGTGACGCCGAGCGCCTCGGCCACCTGCGGCCAGCTCCAGCCGGCCCGCATCGCCTGCTCCACGGCGGCGTCCTCGAGCTGGTCGGCCAGGCGGCGCAGCGCGACCACGGCCGCGAGCGCGTCCGCGGGCTCCTTGACTGACATTCCAGCCACCCTAGGCGTCCGCTCCCGGAACAGGCAATCCAGGTTGCTTGGACAGGGGCCGATGCGTCATACCGGGAGCCACCGGGTAGGGCCAGGGATGTCATGAGCACGATCGAGAACGCCGGGGCCGCCGCCTACCGCATCCCCACCGACCAGCCGGAAGGCGACGGCACGCTGGCCTGGCGGTCCACCACCATGGTCGTCGTCACGCTGACCGCCGCGGGCGTCACCGGCACCGGCTGGACCTACGCCCCGGCCGCCGCCGCCTCGGTCGTCACCGAGCTGCTGGCCGGCGTCCTGACCGGCGCGGACGCCGCCGACATCCCCGCCCTGCACGCCGCGATGGTCCGGCAGGTGCGCAACGCGGGCCGTCCCGGCGTCGCCGGCTACGCCGTCTCGGCCGCCGACGTGGCGCTGTGGGACCTCAAGGCGCGCCTGCTCGGCCTGCCGCTGACCCGCCTGTTCGGCGCCGCGCGGCCCGAGGTCCCGCTGTACGGCTCGGGCGGCTTCACCACCTACGACGACGAGGCCACCACCGCCCAGCTCGCCCGCTGGGTCCACGAGCAGGGCATCGGCCGCGTCAAGATCAAGATCGGCGAGTCGTCCGGCACCCGCCCCGACCGCGACCTGCACCGCGTCGCCCTGGCCCGCCGCGTCATCGGCGACCGGGCCGAGCTGTACGTCGACGCCAACGGCGGCTACACCGCCAAACAGGCCGTCCGCCTGGCCGAGCGCATGCGCGAGCACGACGTGACCTGGTTCGAGGAGCCCGTCTCCTCCGACGACCTGCCCGGACTGCGGCTGGTCCGCGAGCGGGCCGCCCCCGACGTCACCGCCGGCGAGTACGGCTGCGACCCCGCCTACTTCACCCGCATGTGCCAGGCCCAGGCCGTCGACTGCCTCCAGGTCGACGCCACCCGCTGCGGCGGCTACACCGGCTGGTTCGCCGCCGCCGCGATCGCCGCGGGCCACAACCTCCAGGTGTCCGCCCACTGCGCGCCCAACCTGCACCTCCCGGCCGCCGCGGGCACCGCCAACCTGCGCCACGTCGAATGGTTCCACGACCACCAGCGCATCGAGGCGGAGCTGTTCGACGGCGCCGCCGACCCCTCCGGCGGCCTGGCCCGCCCCCGGCCCGACGCCCCCGGCCACGGGCTGGAGCTGCGCGCCGCCGCCGCCGAACCCCACCGCGTGACCTGAGGGAAGGAGCGGGCGCCGATGCGGATCGAGGACTACGCCCTGATCGGCGACATGCACACCGCCGCGCTCGTCGGCCGCGACGGCTCGATCGACTGGCTGTGCCTGCCCCGCTTCGACTCGCCCGCCTGCTTCGCCGCGCTGCTCGACGGCCCGTCCGCCGGACGCTGGCTGCTGGCCCCCGCCGGCGGCGGCCGGGCCACCTCCCGCCGCTACCGCGAAGGCACCCTCATCCTGGAGACCACCTGGGACGGCCCCGGCGGCGGCGTCCGGGTGGTGGACTTCATGCCGCCCCGCGGCGAGGCCCCCGACGTCGTGCGGATCGTCGAGGGCGTGCGCGGCCGGGTCGAGATGACCATGGAACTGGTGCTGCGCTTCGACTACGGCCGCGACGTCCCCTGGCTGCGCTACGAGGCCGGCGTGCTGGCCGCGGTCGCCGGCGGCGACGCCACCTGGCTGCGCACCCCCGTCGAGCTGTGCCCGGACGCCGACCGGCACCGCACCACCGCCTCCTTCACCGTGGAGGAGGGGCAGCGGGTGCCGTTCGCGCTGACCTGGCAGCAGTCGTGGCTGCCGCGCCCCGAACCGGTCGACCCGCCCGAGGCCCTGGCCGACACCGAACGGCTGTGGCGCGAGTGGGCCCGCCGGTGCGGCTACCAGGGGGACTACGACGAAGCCGTCCGCACGAGCCTGCTCACCCTCAAGGCCCTCACCTACGCCCCCACCGGCGGGCTCGTCGCCGCCGCCACCACCTCGCTGCCCGAGCGGCTGGGCGGCGCGCGCAACTGGGACTACCGCTACTGCTGGCTGCGCGACGCCAGCTTCACCCTCCAGGCCATGATGACCGCGGGCTACGACGCCGAGGCCCGCGCCTGGCGCGAATGGCTGCTGCGGGCCGTCGCCGGGCACCCCGCCGACCTGCAGATCATGTACACCGTCGAGGGCGGCCGGCGCATCCCGGAATGGACCGCCGACTGGCTGTCGGGCTACGAGGCGTCCCAGCCGGTACGCATCGGCAACGCCGCCTCCGGCCAGCTCCAGCTCGACGTCTACGGCGAGACCCTCGACTGCCTGCACCTGGCCCGCCGGTCCGGCCTGGCCATCGACGACGAGGCCTGGGACCTCCAGAACGCCCTGATGAACTACCTCGAAGGCATCTGGGACCAGCCCGACAACGGGCTGTGGGAGACCCGGGGGCCGCGCCGCCCGTTCGTGCACTCCAAGGTGCTGGCCTGGGTCGCGGCCGACCGCATGATCCAGGCCGTCGAGGCGTTCGGCCGCGACGGCCCGGTCGACCGCTGGCGCGCCCTGCGCGAACGCATCCACCAGGACGTCTGCGCCCACGGCTACGACGCCGAACGCAACACCTTCACCCAGTACTACGGCTCGACCGGCCTGGACGCGGCCCTGCTGCTCATCCCGCGCCTCGGCTTCCTGCCGCCCGACGACCCGCGCGTCGTCGGCACCGTGGACGCCATCGCCCGCGACCTCGTCCACGACGGTCTCGTCCTGCGCTACCGGGCCGAGGAGGAGGACGTCGACGGCCTGCCCGGCGGCGAGGGCACCTTCCTGGCCTGCTCCTTCTGGCTGGCCGACGCCCTGGCCGCGACCGGCCGCCGGCGCCGGGCCGGCGAGCTGTTCGAACGGCTGCTCGGCCTGCGCAACGACGTCGGCCTGCTGTCGGAGGAGTACGACACCGTGCACCGCCGGCAGGTCGGCAACTTCCCGCAGGCCTACAGCCACGTCTCGGTGATCAACACCGCGACCGTCCTGTCGGGCAGGTTCAGGCCTGGGCGCCCTCGGCATCAAGCCGGGTGAAGGTGGCCCCGTGCAGCACGGCGCGGGCGCCGAGCACGTGCCCGTCGCACATCCTGGTCACCGTACCGGCCTGGTCGGTCACCTTCCACCGGACCAGCTCCTGGCAGGGCCGGCCGGCCCGGTCCTGCGGCCAGGTGCGGTGGCAGACCCGGCACTCGGTGATGTTGGCCCGGTAGGACAGGGTGTTGCCGTGCTCGGGGCAGACGCCCCACGGCATGCCGCAGACCTGCTCGCGCTGGGCCCGCAGCCTGGCCAGGTCGCCGGCCGCCCGCTGCAGGTCCTCGCCGCCCCGGTCCAGCCAGTCGGCGGCGTGCCGCGCGGCCCGGAGCTGGTCGCCCTCGGGGGATCCGGCGGGCTCGGTGTCGCACAGCGAGCGCACCTCGGCGGCGAGGTCCTGGGCGCGGCGCGCGAGGTCGCGCAGCTGGGCGGGGGTGACAGTCATGAGGGCTCTCATCTCGTCAGGGCCGGGCGGCAACGGTGGGCGACGGTCACGCGCGGGGAACGGCCGGCCGGCCGCTCCCGCCCTCCAGTCTCCTCAGCCGGGCGCGCTCGTGGCGCGGTCGCGGCCCACGAGTTCGCGCGCGGGCGTCAGGACGCCGGGACGCCGCTGTAGGCGGGCCCGAAGAACACCAGCGTCACCAGGTCCTCGGTGACGTCGTGGAAGCGGTGCTCCTCGCGGGCCGGGACGAAGAGGGTGGTGCCGGGGCCGACCTCGACGGTGACGCCGCCCGCGGTGAAGGAGGCGCGCCCGCTGGTCACGACGTAGATCTCGTCCTCGGCGTGCGGGGACTGGCCGTCCACGGCGCCGGCCGGGATGGAGTACGTGCCGAAGCTGAGCGCGGGCACGCTCAGGTGCTCGGCGAAGTTGGCGGAACCGTCCGGGGCGGGCTCGAACCTGCCGCTGTCGATGATCTCCATGGCCGGTGATCCTCTCATGCCGGCGCGGGCGGGCCCGCCGGTGGGGAGATGCTTGCGGCTTGCCCTAAATGTGATCAAATGTCACGTCATGTGGCGTGACTGGAGTGGCCGGCTGTCCGCGGCTGTCAGGCGGGAGCTGTCGTACGTGCGCGGGCAGGCCGCCGGGCTGGCCAAGCGGGGGTCGTACCAGCGGTTGCAGGCGCTGCAGATCGCCAAGGCGACGCTGGCGGCGGTGCTGGCCTGGCTGACGGCCAGCCGGCTGCTGGCGCTCGGCGCCACCTGGATCGCCCCCGCCACCGCGGTGATCATGGTGCACGCCACCGTGTACCGCACGCTCACCAACGGCCTGCGCCGGGTCGCCGCGGTCGGCGCCGGGGTCATCCTGGCCGGCAGCATCGGGCACCTGCTCGGCCTGGGCGTGCTCAGCCTGGTCCTGGTCGTGCCGCCCGCGCTGGTGGCCGCCCGCTGGCACCGCATGGGCAACCACGGCTCCGACGTCGCCACCACCGCCGTGCTGCTGCTGTCCTTCGCCGCCGCCTCCCAGGAGCGCTACCTGCTGGCGTACGTGCTGGCCACGGCCATCGGCGCGCTGAGCGGGGCGCTGGTCAACAGCGTGCTGTGGCCGCCGCTGTACCGCGACCGGCCCGACGCGGCCGTCCGCCGCCTGGCCCGCGAGACGGCCGCGCTGCTGACCTCCGTCGCCGAGGGCTTACGGGACGAGTGGAACCTCTCGGCGCTGCCCGACTGGGAACGCCAGGCCGTCCGGCTGGACGAGCACCTGGCCGACGCGGCCGCCGCCGTGGCCGACGGCGCGGAGAGCCGCCGCTACAACCTGCGCCACAGCCTCCACCCGGTCACGACCGCGCACGACCACGAGGAGGTGCTGCGCCGGCTGACCACGCTGGCCGCGCACGTGCACACGATCGTGCACGCCCTGGCCCACCTGGAACACCACGACGGGCCCACGACCGACGTCAGCCCCGACTACGCCCGCGACTACGCCGACCTCCTGGACCTGCTGGGCGACGCCCTGACCGCCACCGTGCGGCGCGACCCGGACCTCGCAAGGGCCCGCACCCTGCTCGGCCGGGCGGAGGCGCAGGCGAGCCGCATCCACGACCAGATGACGACGGAGATCCAGAACGGCGAGGTCGCCCACCCGGCCGGCTGGGCGCTGAGCGGCAGCCTGCTCACCGACGCCGAACGCATCCTGGCGGTCCTGACCGACATCTCGGCGGCCACCCCCGGCGGCCAGGACGACGACAACCGCCCCTCCTCGCCCGCCACCCGTCCCTGACCCGCCCGGCCCCGCGCTCGCGGAAACCGGTTTGCCCGGGGAACCGTCGCACGGCACACTCGGGAGCCATGCCCATCAGGTCGTTCCCCGAGCCGGACGTTCCCACGGACCTGCTGGCCCAGGTGCGCGACCTGCAACGGGAGGCCTGGCCCGGCCACGACTTCCCCGCGCCCGACGGCGGCGGCCCCGCGCACGACCCCGCCCTCGCCCCCCGCACCATGCTCCTGCTCGACGAGGGCACGGTCGTGGCGGCCCTGGACATCCTGTCCAAGACCCTCGGCCACGCCGGCCACCGGTTCCGCGCCGCGGGCCTGAGCACCGTCGTGACCAGGAAGGCGGCCCGCGGCCGTGGGCACGGCCGCCGCCTGGTGAGCGCCGCGCGCGCGGCCATCGCCGAGGCGGGCTTCGACGTCGCCCTGTTCACCTGCGACCGGCCGCTCCAGGGCTTCTACGAGAGCGCCGGCTGGTCGATGATCCCCGGCGCGGTGCTGGTCGGCGGCACCCCGCAGGCGCCCTTCCCCAGCGACCTGCCCGGGTTCGACAAGGTCACGATGGGCGACTTCCCCTCGCCTCACGGCCGGGCGCACCGGCTGTCGTTCCACCACGCGCGCGTCGAGCTCCACCCGGGGGAGATCGACCGGCTCTGGTGAGCCCGCCTCAGGCGTCCCGGCCGCGCCGGACCAGCGGCAGGAAGACCTCGTCCACGATCTCCACCAGGACGTCGTCGGGCGCGCTGGGCGCCCCCCGCACCACGAACTCGTTGCGCAGCAGCACGATGGCCACCGTGGCGACCCGCGGGCGCAGCGACCCGGGGGCGGCCTCCCCGCGGGCCACCGCCCGTTCCAGGACGGCCAGCCAGGGCGCGGCCACCGCGTCGTCCGACTGCTCCTGGAGCTCGGCCAGCAGCTCGGCGGCGCCGCCCGCGGCGGCGATCAGGTCGCGCAGGATCGCGCCGAGCGGCGAGCTCCAGTAGCGGTTGGCCCGGCGCAGCAGCTCCAGGGCGTCGCCGCGCAGCTCGCCGGTGTCGGGCGGCGAGACCGTCCTGGCCAGCCGCTTGTAGGCGGCGACGCCGAGCGCCAGGCGGCCCGGCCAGCGGCGGTAGATGGCGTTCTTGTTGGTGCCGGCGCGGGCGGCGACCTTGTCCATGGTCAGCGCGGCGAACCCCGACTCGGTGAGCTCGTCGGCCGCCGCGCTCAGGATCGCCTCCTCCAGCGCGGCCCCGCGCCGCCGTGTCCGCCCGCCTGCCCCGGCCATCGCCACCCTCCTCGGTCTGAGGGTACCGACCGTACCTCAAATGGGTTAAGGTACGGGCAGTACCGTAAATGTGAGAGGACCACCCATGCGTGCCAAAGGCATCAGCTACGACACCGGCTTCGTCGTCAACGGGACGATCGGCCACCCGGGATTCGACCCCGACGTGGTGGCGCGCGAGATGCGCGTCATCCGGGACGACCTGCACTGCACGGCCGTCCGCGTCATGGGCGGCGACCCCGAACGCCTGGAGATCGCCGCCGGGCACGCCGCCGACCTCGGCCTGGAGGTCTGGTTCTCGCCCTACCCGCTGGAGATGACCGAGGAGGAGATGCTGGCGCTGTTCGCCGACTGCGCCGAGCGCGCCGAACGGCTCAGGCGGCGCGGCGCCGAGGTGGTCTTCGTCACCGGCGCCGAGCTGTGCCTGATGAGCAAGGGCTTCCTGCCCGGTGACGACATCGACGAGCGGGTCGCCCTGCTGAGCCGTCCCGACCAGGTCCGCGAGCTGGTCGGCGGCGTCCGCGCGGGGGTCAACGACTTCCTGCGGCGGGCGGTGGCCGTCGTGCGCGAGCGGTTCGGCGGCCGGGTGACCTACGCCTCCGTGCCGCTCGAAGGCGTCGACTGGACGCCGTTCGACCTCGTCTCCGTGGACCTCTACCGCTCGGCCGAGATCGTGGACGTGTTCGAGCAGGGCGTGCGCGACCTCGTCGCCCAGGGCAGGCCGGTCGCGATCACCGAGTTCGGCTCGGCGACCTACCGCGGCGCCGGCGACCGGGGCGCGCTCGGCCTGGAGATCGTCGAGTACGCCCCGGGCACCCGCGAGCCCCTCCGGCTGACCGGCGAGCACGCCCGCGACGAGGAGGGCCAGGCCGCGTACGTGCGCGAGCTGCTGGAGCTCTTCGACGCCGCCGGCGTGGACAGCACCTTCGTGTTCACCTTCGCGCTGCGCGACCACCCGCACCGCCCCGACGGCGACCCCCGCGACGACCTGGACCTGGCCAGCTACGGCGTCGTCAAGGTCTACGAGGACCGCGCCGGCACCGCCTACCCCGGCCTGCCCTGGGACCCCAAGGCCGCCTTCGCCGCCGTCGCGGGCCACTACGCCAAGCACTGACGTGACGCTCCCCGCCACCACACTCGGCCGCACCGGCCTGCGCGTGAGCCGCCTCGGCTACGGCGCCATGGAGCTGCGCGGCCCCCGCGCCTGGGGCCCGCCGGTGTCCGACGACGCGGCCCGCGCCGTGCTGAACGAGGCCCTCGACGCCGGGGTGAACCTCATCGACACCGCACCCGACTACGGCGACGCCGAGGAGCACATCGGCCGCTGGATCGCCCACCGCCGCGACGAGTTCGTCCTGGCGGGCAAGTGCGGCTGCTCCCTCGCCGACGGCGACCCCGCGCACGACTACACGAGGGCGAACGTCCGCGCGGGCGTCGAGCGGAGCCTGCGCCGGATGCGCACCGGCCATCTCGACGTCCTGATGGTGCACCTCAGCCCGAGCCTCGCCGTGATGGAGGCCGAGGACACCATCGCCGGGATGCTGGCACTGAAGGACGAGGGCCTGATCCGCTTCACCGGAATGTCGGGGGAGCTGCCGCACCTTCCCGATCACGTCGCGACGGGCGCGTTCGACGTGTTCCTGCTGCCCTACTCGGCGCTCGACCGCTCCCACGAAGGGCTCGTCGGGGCCGCCGCGGCGAGCGGGGCGGGCACGGTCGCCCGCGGGGCGGTGGCCCGCTCGCTCGCGCCGCCGCCCGCGGCCGTGCCCGAGCCGGTGCGCCGGCCGCTGGCCGAACGCCACGCCCGGCTCGCCGCCGCCCGCCTGGAGGAGCTGGCGGACGGCGCGCCGGTGACCGAACTGCTGCTCCGGTTCATCCTCGGACATCCGGAGCTGCACTCGGTGATCGTCGGCTCGGCCCGGCCGGAGCACCTGCGGGCCAACGTCGCCGCCGCCCGCAAGGGGCCGCTGCCGCCCGACGTGGACGCGGCCGTCCGCGCCCGCCTGGGCCCGGCCCAGCGGAGGCGGGTCACTGGTCGTCGAGGAAGGTGAGGACGGCCAGCACCCGGCGGTGGCCGCCGTCCGAGACGGCCAGGCCGAGCTTGGCGAAGATGCTGCCGATGTGCTTGTGCACCGCGTTGTCGGTGATCGTCAGCCGCTCGCCGATCTCGGTGTTGCTCAGGCCCTGGGCCATCCACGACAACACCTCCCGCTCCCGGCCGGTGAGGCTGTCCAGGCCGTGGCCCCGCCCGACCATGAGCTGGGCGATGACCTCGGGGTCCATGACCGTGCCGCCCGCGGCCACCCGGCGGACGTCCTCGACGAACTGGCTCACCCGGCTGACCCGGTCCTTCAGCAGGTAACCGACGCCGCCGGAGCCGTGGGCCAGCAGCTCGCGGGCGTAGATGCGCTCGACGTACTGGGACAGGACCAGGATGGGCAGGGCGGGGTCGGCGCGCCGGAGGGCGACGGCGGCCTTGATGCCCTCGTCGCGGAACGACGGCGGCAGCCGCACGTCGGCGATCACCAGGTCGGGCCGGTGCTCGGTGACGGCGTCCAGCAGGCCGGCGGCGTCCGGCACGACCGCGGCCACCTCGATGTCCTTGCTGTTCAGGAGCAGTTCCAGCCCCGTGGACAGCAGGACGTTGTCCTCGGCGATCACGACGCGCACGGCAGCTCCACGACGAGACGGGTGGGCCCTCCGGGAGGGCTGTCGATGGACAAGGTACCGTCGAGCGCGGCGGCCCTCCTGCGGATGCCGGTGACGCCGGTGCCGCGGCTCTCGTCCACGCCGCCCTTGCCGTCGTCGCAGACCTCGATGCGCAGCACGCGGCCGGACGCCAGCCGTACGGTGACGTGGCCGGCGCCGCTGTGCTTGGTGGCGTTCGTGACCGCCTCGGCCACGATGAAGTAGGCCGCCGTCTCGACCGCGGCGGGCACGGCGCCGAGGCCGCTGACGTCCGTCTCGACGGGCAGGCCGGCCTTGGCCGTCACGGCGGCCACCGCGCCGGCCAGCCCCCTGTCGGCCAGGACGGGCGGGTACATCGTGCGGATCACCTGCCGCAACTCGGTCATCGCCTCCTCGGTGCCCTCGTGCGCGTCCTGCAGCAGCCGGCCGACGGGCCCGCCGTCGTCGTCGAGCGCCTCGCGGGCCATGGCCAGCCGCATCGCGATGGCGACCAGCCGGGCCTGGGTGCCGTCGTGCAGGTCGCGCTCGATGCGGCGCAGCTCGGCGGCGTGCGCGTCGAGGACGTTCGACCTGCTCTCGGTCAGCTCGCCGACCCGCTCGGCCAGCCGGTCGGCCTGCGAGGGGGCGAGCGCGGCCAGGCAGGTGCGGGCGTGCACCCGGGCCAGCCGCGGCAGCGCCCACCAGGCCAGCGGCGCGGCCAGGACGACCTGCGCGACGCCCATGCCGATCGCCTGCTGCCACCCGGTGACCGGGAAGGCCACCAGCAGCCGCAACGGCTCGTCGGCGGGGAACAGCCACCACAGCGGGGCCTCCAGCACGGGGTTCACCAGCAGCCCGGCCACCCCGAGCGCGGCCAGCGCGGCGGGCAGGCCGACGACGACGTGCAGCGCCGTCCAGCGCAGGTCGCGCCTGGCCCGCGTCCCGGTGAGGAGCTCCCGCCACCGGTCGCGCACCCCGGTCCCGGCGGGCGGCGCCGGGCGCGCCGGCACGGCGACCCCCAGCACCGCGCCGGCCTGCGCGCGCTGCCACTCGGTCCACCGGTGGAGCACCGCCATCATGCGCGGCACCAGCACGAGCCCCGCCCCGCCCACCGGGACGAGCAGGACGCCCGCGACGAGCACCGCCAGCCAGACCATCGCCGCCAGGGCCGACGCGAACACGATCAAGTGATACCGAACGAACCGCCACAGAGCTTTCACGTCACGTCATGATCTTCCGGGCGGGTAGCTCCATGGCGAGGGACACAATCGTCATCACTGCCAGGATAGAGGCCGGTACCAGCCACAACGGCCCGGCGGGCAGCGGACGGGCCAGGAAGCCCACGCTCAGCAGCACCAGCGGCACCGCCGACAGCACCAGCCCCGACACCGACGCCCCCGCGCCGACGAGCAGCGCCTCCCACCGCACCACCCGCCTGAGCTGACGCCGGGTCAGCCCGATCGCGCGCAGCCCGGCGAACTCCTCCCGGCGCGCGGTCGTCGTCGCCACCAGCCGGTTGGCCACCGACACCAGCACGTAGCCCAGCAGCACGGCGAGCACGGCCACGTTCACCAGCGTCTGGGCCGAGGCCATGGCGGCCTGCGGTCCCTCGGCGTCGCCGTCGAAGCGCAGCCCGGGGCGGCGCGCGAGGTCGCCGAAGTCGGCAGGACGGGCCAGCACCGCGCTGTCCAGGCCGCTCGTGGTGTGCGCGGCGGCCAGGTCGCGGGAGACCACGATCGGGCCGAACCCGAGGCCGCGCCGGTAGGTGGCGGCCACCCGCGCCCGCACCCGCGCGCCGTCGCCCATGATCACGTCCATGCTCTGGCCCACCTGGCCCAGGCCCGCTTCCACGGCGACGGCCGCGCCCTTGAGGCCGGACAGGCCGCCGTCGGCGACGTCCAGGTCGACCAGGCCCTCGGCGTCCGGGCCGAGCGCCATGGCGGGCCTGGCCATCAGGGCGGGGCTGTCGCCGGTCAGCAGCGGCTCGGTCACCACGGTCGTCATCGCCATGCCCGCCGCCTTCGTCCGCGACCGCACGTCGTCCAGCAGGTCGCGGGGGACGCCGCCGAGCTCCGGAGCGGTGATCGTGACGAGACCGCGCAGGCCCAGGGCGACCTCGTCGGCGCGCGCCCGCTCCATCGTGGTCTGGGAGAGCACCACGCTGAGGCCGAGCGTGACGACCATGCCGAGGGCGGCCACGGCCCCGGCGGTGCGCAGCGCGTAACCGTTGGAGTTGTGCACCGCCAGCCACAGCGGGCCGGGCAGCCGCGCCATGAGCCGCGACCCGGCCACCGCCCCGGCCACCCCCTGCACCAGCCGCGGACCGGCCAGCGCCAGGCCGATCACCGCGACGATCGACGCGATGCCCGGACCGATCATGCCCGCCTCGCCCCGCATGAACAGCGGCGTCACGGACAGCGCCAGCGCGCCGAGCATGAGCAGCAGCCCCGCCCGGGTCCGCGCGGGCGACGGCGTGCGCGGCTCGGGCAGCCCGGAGACCACCGGCATGCGCGAGACCCGCAGCGACCCCGCCCACGCCGCCACCCGCGTGACGCCGAGCAGCAGCAGCGTCGCGGCCACGGCCGGCAGCGGCCCGTACACCAGCGGCTGGTCCGGGCGCACCAGCCCGATCCCGGCCAGCAGCTCGCCGAAGCGGGCGGCCAGGAAGTAGCCGAGCGCGGCCCCGAACGGCACGGCCGGCAGCGCCGCCGCCGCGGCCTGGACGGCCACCAGCCTGCGCACCTGACGCGGCGTCGCGCCGGCCGCGCGCAGCAGGGCGAGGTCGCGGCGCTGCCGGTTGACCGACAGCGCCAGGCCGCCGCCCACCACGAACCCGACCACCAGCAGGCTGATCCCGCCGATCGAGGAGGGCAGGATCAGCAGCAGCCCGCGACCGGCCGCCGCGGCCGGCGACTCCACGTCGGCCCGGTCCCGGCCCGTGGCGTAGGCGTAGCCGTCGCCCAGGCCGGCCTTCAGCCGGGCGGCCAGCGTCTCGGGGGAGACGCCGGGCGCCGCGCGGACCGCGACGAGGTCCACCGTCCCCGCCCGGCCCGCCGTCCTGGCGGCCAGGTCGGCGGCGACGGCGTCGGTGAAGTACACGCCGGGGGCGTCCACCACGGCGCTCACCCGGTAGGTGCCCGGCGTGCCGGCCGCCGTCAGCCGCAGCCGGTCGCCGACCCGCGCGCCGCTGACCGCGATCTCGTCGGCGGCGCGCGGCGCCCGTCCGGCGGTGATCCGGCCGCTCAGCGCGAGGGACGACCAGCCGTGCCCGGCAGTGGCCGGGTCGGCGGTCCGCCCGGCCGTCCCGGACCCGACGGCGGCGGGAAAGGCGAGGTCGCCGGCCACGGCCGCCACGCCGGGCACCCCGGACGCCGCGGCGACCAGCGAGCCGGGGATCCTGGCGCGTTCGGGCAGCGCGATGTCCGGCTCCTCCTTCAGCGGGATCGCCTGCCGGGCCGAGACCAGCACGTCCGCGCCCGACAGCCGCAGGGGCGGCTGCGCGCGGAAGGCCGAGTCCACCAGCACGCCGGTCCCGGTCACCAGCGCCATCCCGCCCAGCACCGCCGCGAACACCACGACCAGCCCGCCCGCCTTGGCGAGCGCCAGCGCGAGCCTGATCACGCGACCCGCTCCCCGCTCAGCCGCGCCAGCCGTACGGCCAGGTCCTCGGCGGTCGGGGCGGGCAGGACGTCGAGCACCCGCCCGTCGGCCATGACCACGGTGTCGTGCGCGCGGGCCGCGGCGGCCGGGTCGTGGGTGACCATGACGACGGTCTGGCCCAGGTCGTCGACCAGCTCGCGCAGCAGGTCCAGCACGTGGGCGGCGCTGCGCAGGTCGAGGGCGCCGGTGGGCTCGTCGGCGAACACCACGTCCGGGCGCGCGGCCAGGGCCCGGACGATCGCCGCCCGCTGCTGCTGGCCGCCCGACAGCTCCGTGGGCAGGTGCCGCATGCGGTCGCGCAGGCCCATCCGGTCGACCAGCTCGCCGAGCCAGGCCCGGTCCGGGCGCACCCCGGCCATCCGCAACGGCAACGTGACGTTGTCCTCGACGGTCACGGTGGGCAGCAGGTTGTAGGACTGGAACACGTAGCCCAGGTGCTTCCTGCGCCACTCCGTGCGCCGGGTCTCCGACATGCGGGTGACCTCGACGCCGCAGATGGTGATCTCGCCGGACGTCGGCGGCTCCAGGGCCGCGGCGGCCTGCAGCAGGGTGCTCTTGCCCGAGCCCGACGGCCCCATCACGGCCACGAACCGGCCGCGCGGGAAGGCCAGCGAGACGTCGTCGAGGGCGACCACGTCACCGTAGGTCTTGCTCACCCGCTCCAGCGTGACGACCGCCTCCATGACGGGCCTCACGAACGCGCTCACGGCCGCGCTCCCGACCGGCCGCCGGCGAAGCGCAGGATCAGCAGCCCGGCGATGCCCACCACGCCCACCACGCCCGACGCCAGCCCGACGGGGTTCAGATCGCCCCGCGTGACGATGTTGGCCGCCACGTTCACCGAGGCCCCGCACACCGCCATGATCCACAGCAGGGAACGCAGCACCGGTCGCCGCGGCCGGGTACGCGGGCTGCGCGCCGGCTGCTCATATGTGTCAATTCTGTACGGATCGCTCATGAGGACAACGCTATGGACGCAGGTCCCCGCGCTGAATCCCGCCAGCAACCGAAGTAACGGTACAGACTGCTGTAGTACGTACGACCACGGATCGGGAGGAAGACACGGTGCAGCGGATCGGGGTCATCGGGGTGGGCGAGATCGGCCGGGCCCTCGTGACGGGCCTGTGCGAGGGTCCCGGCGAGCGTCCCGAGGTGTTCCTCTCCCCGAGGGGTGCGCGCGCGGCGGCGGAGCTGGCGCAGCGCCACGCCGGCGTGCACGTGTGCGCCTCCAACCAGGAGGTGGCGGACCGCGCCGACCTGGTCGTCATCGCCGTGCGCCCGCCGGACCGGCACGACGCGCTGGCCGGCCTGCGCGTGGACGACGACACGATCGTGGTCAACGTGATGGCCGGCGTCGCCGCCGAGGAGCTGCGCAAGCTCCTGGACACCCGCGCCGCCCTGGTACGCGCGATCCCCCTGCCCGCCGTCCGCGACCGCGGCTCCGTCACGGTGACCTGGCCGTCGCACCCGGTGACCGACGCCCTGTTCGAACGGCTGGGCGGCGTGCTCGCAGCCGAGGACGAGGCGGCCTTCAACGTCTTCTCCGCGCTGACCGCCTCGCTCACCACCCACCTGTCCTACCTGGCCACGCTCAGCACGTGGGCCGCCGGGCACGGCGTGCCGCCCGAGGTGGCCGAGGGCTACGTCCGCGGCCTGTTCCAGGGGCTCGGCCGGGCCCTGGGCGACGACAGCCGCCCGCTGGCGCGGCTGGCGGCCGACCACGAGACCCCGAACGGCAGCAACGAACGCGTCCGCACCACCTGGTTCACCCCGGCCAGGTCGCAGGCCCTGGCCGACACGCTCGACGACCTGCTCGACCGCCTCACCTGACCGGGGCTCAGCCGGGCCGGCGGGCGACGGTCAGCAGGTGGCCGCTGGCGCCCAGGAGCGAGGGCTCCGACTCCATCGAGCGCTGGGCGTCCAGCAGCAGGGCCCGGCGGTCCGGGTCGTCGAGCCAGTCGTCGACGTCGCCGTGCAGCCAGAAGGTGCCCTCCAGGCCGTGGCGGGCGGCGCCGGGCAGCCCGGCCTCGGCGAACTCGGCGGCCACCTCGTCCGGATGGTGGAAGTAGGCGGAGAAGCCGCGCCTGGGGGAGAGCATGACGCCGTCCGCCGCGGCGGCGCGGGCCGCCTCCCGCTGCCGTTCCTCCAGGTAGGTGCCGAGGTTGACGGTGTCGAGCACGGCCGCGTACCGGTTGATGGTGGCCGCGGCCACCACCCCGCCGGGCCGTACGGCGCGCCGGGCCTCGCCCAGGGCCCGCAGCCGGTCGGCCCGGTCGGCCAGGTGGTAGAGCGGGCCCAGCAGCAGGACGGCGTCCGCCCCGCCGTCGGGCACGGGGAGCCGCCGCGCGTCGCCGACCCGGGCGCGCAGCCCCGGCACCCTCGCCGCCCGTTCCACGTGCAGCGGCACCGGGTCCAGCAGTTCCACCTCGTAGCCGTCGGCCAGCAGCCATTCGGCGTGCACGCCGGTGCCGCCGCCCACGTCGAGCACCCGGGCGGGGGCCGGCGGCAGCGTGCGGCGCAGCACGTCCTGGGTGCGCCAGAACTCCAGGCGGCCGCGGCCCTCGCGCAGCCGGTCGTGCTCCAGGTCCTGGGCGTAGTAGGCGAGTACCTCGCGGGTCACGGTCATGATCGATCGTGGCCGCCCCGCCGGGCCGGAGGCAACGAGTTTTCCCCGCGCCGCGCACTTCGTTATCCGAGCGTGTAAATTTACCCTTATGGATAACAATCAGGTCTGGCGGCTCGTCCGGATCCTCTTCGCCGCCGTGCTGCTCCTGTCGATCGCCACGCTCGGCGTGGCCGCCGTCGTCGGCGGCAACTGGGTGGTGTGGCTGCGCGCCGCCGCCGTCGCCGCCGCCTCCGCCTGGCTCGTCTCACTCGCCGGGCAGGCCGCCCGCGGCAGACGGGCCGCCTACGTGCGCATCCGCTTCGTCTCCGTCGCCGCGCCCATCGGCGTGGTGCTCATCCTCCTCGCGCCGGACAGCGGCTACCCGCTGTGGATGAAGGCCGAGCAGGCCGTGGTCGGCGTCCTGGTCGCCGCCGTCGCGGTCGTCGTCAACCGCCGTGCCGTGCGTGCGGCGTTCCCGAAGCGTGGCAAGCTGGGCTGACATGGAGAGCTCCGGAACCCGACAGGCGGCCACCGAGGCACGCAAGGCCCAGATCGCCTCGGCCGCGATCGCCGTGCTCGCCGAGCGGGGTTACCCGGAGACCACGTTCGAGGCCATCTGCCACCATGCCGGGCTCAGCAGCAAGAGGCTGATCTCCTACCACTTCTCCACCAAGGAGCAGCTCTTCGAGGCCGTCGTCCGGCAGGTCGTCTCCGACGCGGCCGCCTTCATGCGGCCGGCCATCGAGGCCGCGTCCGGAGCCCGTGCCCAGCTGGAGGCGTTCATCAGGGCGAACGTCGCCTTCATCGCCGCCCATCCGGCCCACGTGCGCGCGGTCCAGCAGATCGCGTTCAACCGCGCGCCCGTGGGGGGCGGCGAGCGGGACGCCGCCATCGCCCGGCTGGTGGCCCTGTTCGACGGCGGGCAGCGCAGCGGCGCGTTCCGGCCGTTCGACAGCGTCCTGATGGCCACGTCCCTGCGCGCCGCCATCGACGCGGTGGCCGACCGGCTCGCCGGCGGCCTCGACCCCGACCACTGCGCCGACGAGCTCGCCGACCTCTTCGACCGCGCCACCGCGAGAACGCCCCGCCCGTTCTGACCGGCCGTCGGGCATGATGGTCGGCATGCCGGCCCTCGTCGATCCCACGCCCGGGTTGCGGGCATCGTTCCTGGAGGCGGTGGCCGAGTTCCGGGCCGACCGCGACTTCCCGGTCCCGTGGTTCGTCCAGGACGTCGATCCCGCGGCGCTGACCGATCCGGTGGCCTTCGCGGCCTACGTCCGGCGGGTGCTGGGCGAGCGCGCCCAGGCGGGCGTGCGCGAGGGGTTCGTGCCGATGACCACGCTGTGGTGGGCCGACGGCGACCGGTTCCTCGGCCGGCTGGCCGTCCGCCACCGGCTCACCCCGGAGCTGGCGCGGCTCGGCGGCCACATCGGCTACGACGTGCGCCCAGGCGCCCGCCGCCGGGGCCACGCGACGGCGATGCTGGCCGCGGCGCTGCCGATCGCCCGGCGATTGGGCATCGAGCGCGCGCTGGTCATGTGCGACCTGGCCAACACGGCCTCACGCAAGGTCATCGAGGCCAACGGCGGGCGGCTGCTCGACCTCACCGAACGCAAACGCCGCTACCTGGTGCCCACCGGGCCCGGATAGCCGCGGTCCTCGCGCAGCAGCAGCTCGATGCCGTCGAGCAGGCGGTGGATGCCGAATTCGAAGATGTTCTCCGGCTCCGACGCCTCGAACGCCTCGTCCCCGAACTCCGACACCATCGGCAGCCGCGCCGCCCCGATGCTGCGCGCGAACGCCTCCTTGCGCGCCCGCGCCCACTCCCGGCGGCTGTGGCGGCTGGTACGGGCGGCCTGCGCCTCGTGGGCGAGCGGCACGGCGGCGCTCTGCACGTACGTACCGATCATGATGGCGACCTGGACGAGCGTGGCGAAGTCGAGCCCGTGGCCGTCGAGGGCGCGCATGCGCCAGTCGGTGTAGGCCATCAGCGCGGGCGCGACCGGCGGCCGGGTGGTCACCGCCACCAGGTGCGACACCCAGGGGTGCCGCCGGTAGAGCTCCCACTCCTGCCGGGCCGAGAGCTCCAGCCTGGCCCGCCAGCCGTCGGGCCCCGGCTCGGGCAGCGGGCGGGCGGCGAAGACGGCGTCGACCATGAGGTCGTTGAGCTCCTCGCGGCTCGGGACGTACCGGTAGAGGGACATGACGCCCACGCCGAGGACGGTCGCGATCCGCCGCATCGACACGGCGGCGACGCCCTCCCGGTCGGCGAGCGCGATCGCGGCCCGCACGACCCGGTCCTGGTCGAGCGCCGCCTCGGCCGCCCGCCCTGCGGGCATCGATCCCGCCGGCACCGCGGGGTCGTCGGCGGGCGGCGGCTCGGCGAGCCGCGCCCGGTAGGCCCTGGTGCGGCAGGCGCGCGAGCAGTAGCGCCGGGGCCGCCCCCGCTCGGCCGCCCGCAGCTCCCGCCCGCACACCTCGCACGCCGCCACGCCGCCCCCTTTTTCGTCACAAGCAATTTGTGTGACGAAATTATACTCCATGCCTTTTACGTCGCACTAATCGGAAATTGCAGTACGGTGTATTTATGACTCGTGCATCGTACGACACTTCTGTGACGAAAATAGCTCTTGAACTGCACCATGTGACGAAACGCCACGGCCAGGGCCCGACGGCCGTGACGGCGCTCGACGACGTGTCCCTGGCGATCCCCGCCGGCGCCTTCACCGCCGTGATGGGCCCCTCCGGCTCGGGCAAGAGCACCCTGCTGCACTGCGCCGCGGGCCTGGACCGCCCCGACTCCGGCTCGGTCGTCCTGGACGGCCACCGCCTGGACGGCCTGGGCGAGGCGGCGCTGACCCGGTTGCGCCGCGAGCGGATGGGGTTCGTCTTCCAGTCCTTCAACCTGGTGCCCACCCTGACCGTGGCGCAGAACGTGACCCTGCCCATGGAGTTCGCCGGCCGCCGCGCCGACGGGCGCCGGGTCCGCGCCCTGCTCACCCGGCTGGGCCTGGGGGAGCGGACGGGACACCGGCCCGGCGAGCTGTCCGGCGGCCAGCAGCAGCGGGTGGCGATCGCCCGCGCGATCTTCGGCCGCCCGGCCGTCCTGTTCGCCGACGAGCCCACCGGCGCCCTCGACACGCAGGCGGCCCGCGAGGTGCTGAGCCTCCTGCGCCAGGCGTCCGCCCAGGACGGGCAGACGATCGTGATGGTCACCCACGACCCGGTGGCCGCCTCCTACGCCGACGCCGTGGTGTTCTTCGCCGACGGGCGGATCGCCGACCACCTGCCGCGCCCCGACGCCGCCACGGTCGCGGCCCGGATGGCCCGCCTGTCAGCGCCCGTCCACGCGGGGGGCGTGCGATGAGGTGGCGGCTGGCCCTCGGCACGATCCGCGCCCACCGGGCGTCCCACCTGGCCTCGGCCGCCGTCATGGCCGCCGGGACCGCGCTGCTCACGGCGTTCGCGAGCCTGCTGGAGACCGGCCTGGCCACGGGCCGCGACCCCGGGTTCCTGGTCATGCTGCCGGCCATCCTGGGCGGCTGGACCGTGGCGATCGTGGCCTTCGGCGTCGTGTCCACCGTCTCGCTCACCATCGGCCATCGCGAGCGGGAGCTGGCCCTGCTGCGGTCCATCGCGGCCACCCCGCGCCAGATCCGGCAGGACGTCGTGCTGGAGACGGTCGCGGTGGCCGTCCCCGCGATCCTCGCCGGGCTGCTGCCGGGCGCCGGGCTCGGCGCGGTCGTGCTCGGCAGGCTGGTGGACGGCGGGCTCGTGGAGGGCGGCACCGGGCTGGTGGCCGGATGGGCGAGCGCCGCGATCGGCGCGGGCACGTCCCTGGCCGCGGCCCTGGCCGCCGCGCTGATCTCCAGCAGGCGCGCCGCGTCCGTCCCGCCGGTGCGAGCGCTGGCCGCCGCACCCGGCGGCACGGTCGGCGGCGCTCTCGGGCGGGGGCGCGTGATCGGCGGCGGCGCGCTGCTGGCGGTGGGGCTGAGCCTGTCCGTGACGACCCTGTTCATGGACGACGGCCCGCTCCTGTCCAGCACCGCCGGCCCGGCCGGGGTCGCCGTCGCGGTCGGCCTGGCCCTGCTCAGCCCGCTGTTCGTCGCGCCGGTGGGATGGCTCTCCCGGGCCCGGCTCGGCGCGGCCGGGCGGCTGGCCGCCCGCAACCTGCACGCCCGCGCCCGGCACGCCGGCGGCGTGGCCGGGCCGCTGATCCTCCTGGTCGGCATCGCCGCCGGGACGCTCTACATGCAGAGCACCGAGGACAGCCTCCACCGGACCGCGGCCGACGTCAGCGGCCGCCTCGCCCCGGTCAACTACCTGGTCGTCGCCATGATCATCACGTTCACCGCGATCGTCGTGGTCAACACGCTGATCGCGGCCACCCGGCGGCGCGGCCGGGAGTTCGGGCTGCTGCGGCTGTCGGCCGCCACGCGCGGGCAGGTCATGGCCACGGTCGTGGCCGAGGGCACGGTGACGGCGGTCGTGGCCGTCGTGCTCGGCACGGTCGCCGCCGCGGCGACCACCGTCCCC
Source organism: Nonomuraea sp. NPDC049646 (assembly GCF_044465525.1). Taxonomy (NCBI): domain Bacteria; kingdom Bacillati; phylum Actinomycetota; class Actinomycetes; order Streptosporangiales; family Streptosporangiaceae; genus Nonomuraea; species Nonomuraea sp. NPDC049646. The sequence continues at coordinate 47,983 of NZ_JBITLU010000031.1, forward strand.
TACAGCCTGGTCAAGACCGGCTCGCCGCTGCCGTCCGGGCCGTGGTGGACGTACGCGGCCGTCGCGGGCGGGGCGCTGCTGCTCGTCCTGGCGGCCTCGATCCCGACGGCCGCGGGAGCGCTGCGCGTCCGTCCGGTGGACGCGCTGTCCGCCCCCTGACCCGCGTGCGGGACGGCGTGCGACCGGCGGCCGGGGTCAGGGGCGCTGCCCGCGCTGGACGGCCCGCAGGTCCAGCCAGCCGATCAGCTTGACGTCCTCGCCGTCCAGGACCTCGCGGACGTCGGGGTCGGTGAACAGGGCGAGCTCCCAGCCGCGCTTGGCCGCACCCGGCATGATGGCGCGCAGCTCGTCGGTGTCCTCGAAGGGATGGATGTAGATCTCCGTCACGCCCGGCCGCAGCGAGCGCAGCAGCCCGATCATGTCCTTCTTGAGCGAGTCGTAGTCCTCGCCCTCGGCCTGGTGGAAGGGCAGCGACCACAGGTGGTCGAGGATGACCACCCCGGCCTCGTCGGCCATCGCGGCCAGGGCCCGGGCCACGGGCTCCAGCTCCTCCGGCGCGCCGGTGCCGGCCAGCGAGCGGGGCAGGCGGAAGGGCAGGCCGAACTCGGCGCACACCGGCAGGACGACGTCCAGGAAGTGGCGGCCGGTGGCCAGGCCGTACAGGCTGCCCATGTGGTTGTCGGCGTGCGAGGGGTCCAGGCCGAGCGCGACGGCCTTGCGGATCTGGTTGACGATCTCGACGCGGACCTCGCCGGGGTCGGCGGACCGCTCGAAGGAGGCGCAGTCGCGGAAGAAGTAGCCGGCCTCGTCCACCAGCGTGGGGACGGGCCGGTCGCGGGTGACCGGCCCCCAGCGGTAGCCCTCCCACTCGCTGGTCAGCGTCAGGTGCACCCCGACGTCGAAGCCCGCGGCCTGCGCGGCGGCCTGCGGCGCCCACGGGCAGGGCGTCATCACCGTGGCCGAGCTGATCGCCCCCGCCCGCAGGAGGGAGGTGACGCCGAGGTTGGCCGACCGGCTCATGCCGTAGTCGTCGGCGTTGACGATGAGCAGCCGGTCGTCGGGGGCGTGGCCGAGCCGGGAGGCGAGCGTCATCAGCGAACCCTTCGTAGGTGGCGGCCGGTGGACGACCCCGCGCGACCGATCGTGCAGCACCGCGCCGACCTTCGTCAATCACCGTCCGGCGATCAGAGCCCGAAGGACGTGAGGTCGAGCGCGGCCAGCCGGTCGGGGTCGGCCAGGATGTCGATCGCGGCGATCCGGCCGTCGCTGACGGTGAAGCTCATGACCGAGTACAGCCTGCCTTCGACGGTGTTGACCAGCCCCGCCAGGCCGTTGACGAGCGCCGGGCGGGCGACCACCCCGATCGAACGGCGGAAGGCGGCGGCCTGCCCGGCCACCTCCGCGGCGCCGCGGACGACCCTCATGCCGCCGGTGAGCAGGCCGCCGTCGGCGCGCAGCACCACGTCCGGATCGAGGACGGCCAGCAGCGCGTCGAAGTCGCCCTCGCGGGCCGCGGCCAGGAACGCCTCCACCACCCGGCGCTGACCGGCGAGGTCGGGATCGGGGGCCGGGGCCGCGCCGCGCACCCGCTGACGCGCCCGGCTGGCCAGCTTCTTGGCCGTCGCCGGCGTGCGCTCCACGATGGGCGCGATCTGCTCGAACGGCAGGCCGAACAGGTCGTGCAGCACGAACGCCAGCCGCTCGGCCGGCGACAGCGACTCCAGCACGACCAGCAGCGCCAGGCCCACCGAGTCGGCCATCAGCGCCTCCTGCTCGGGGCCCGCGGCCGGGTCGGCGGCCTCGGCGCGTCCGACCACCGGGTCCGGCAGCCGCGCCTCCAGCGGCTCCTCCCGCAGGGCCTTGCGGGCGCGCAGGAGGTCCAGGCAGACCCGGCTCACCACGGTGGTCAGCCAGGCGCCCAGGTTGGCGATGTCGCCCGAGTCCGAGCGCGCCAGCCGCAGCCACGCCTCCTGGACCGCGTCCTCGGCCTCGGTCAGCGAGCCGAGCATGCGGTAGGCGACCGCCTTCAGCCGGGGACGATGCCCCTCGAACCGGTCGGCCAGCAGGTCATGGGCAGTCATGGCGATATTTCCTCTCAAGGGTGACATGCTCATTCTGCTGACGCACCGGACCGGACAAAGGTGACCGCGGCCCCGGACAAAGGTGATCACGGCCCGGACCCTTGCCGGGCGCGCGCGTCCGCGAGACGGTGGCCGGATGCGTGACATCCCCGGCCCTCCTCCCGCGGCGGACGGCGGGCTGAGCGCCATCGCGGCCGCCGGCGGCCTGCACACCTACCAGCTACGGCTGCACGAGCGGTACGGCCCGCTGGTGCGCTTCCAGCTCCCCGGCGCGCCGGCCGCGATCTCGGTGGCCGACCCCGTGCTGCTGGAGGCCACGGCCGCGATCGACGAACGCCCCGGCAAGCTCTTCGAGTTCCTGGCCCCCCTCTGCGAGGCCGGCAACCTGCAGACGCTGCCCGCCGCCGAGCACGGCCCCTTCCGCCGGGTGCTGCTGTCGGTGCTCGCCGGCCGCCGCTCGCACGAGGCGCACTTCGCCGGCTTCGTCACCCTGGCCACCGAGCTGGCCGACCGCTGGGAGCGCCGCGCCGCCGACGGCCCGGTGGCGCTCCAGCAGGACCTGAGCGAGCTGTCCCTGCGCATGATCGCCCAGTACGCCCTGGGCGGCGGCCTGGCCGACCCGGCGCGGGTGGTGAGCGCGTTCGAGACCGTGCTGACCGTCCACCTCGGCCGCCTGTACGAGCGCGACGACGACCTCGCGCGCGCCGACCGGGCGCTGGCCCACCTGCGCGAGGTCGTGGACGGCGTGCTGGCCCGCGGCGGCAGCGAGCTGGTCACCGCCCTGGCACGGGCGGACATGTCGCCCGCCCGGATCAGGGACACCGTGCTCATGATCATGCTCGCCGCCCACCACACCACCGGCGTGGCCGTCTCCTGGACCCTGCACCTGCTCGCCCGCCACCCCGGTCCGGCCGCGCGCGTGGCCGCCGAGCTGGACGACGTGCTGGGCGGGCGCGCCGCCCCCGGCTACGCCGACCTGCGGCGCCTGCCGTACCTGGAGATGGCGCTCAAGGAGTCGATGCGGCTCTACCCGCCCGGTCCGTACGGCGCCCGCGAGACCACCGAGGACCTCACCCTGGACGGCCACCACGTCCCGGCGGGCACCACGATCTTCTATCCCTTCTGGGCCGTGCACCTCGACCCCCGCCACTGGCCGGACCCGCACGCCTTCCGGCCCGCCCGCTTCACCCCCGAGGAGCAGGCCGCCCGCCACCGCTACGCCTACCTGCCCTTCGGCCTCGGGCCGCGCGGCTGCGAGGGCGCGAGCCTGGCCATGGTGGAGGCCGAGCTGGTGCTCGCCGTGCTGCTCAGGAGGTTCGCCTTCGAGCCGGTCGAGGACCATCCGGTGACGCCCGTCGAACGGTTCGTGCTGTGGGCCGAGCACGACATCCGGATGCGGCTGACCCGCCGTCCCGGCTGAGCCGCCGTCCTCGCCGGACGGGTGTGGCGGGGCTTGCCTCGGCGTGCCCGCTGGCATATGAGTGATGCACGCTCGTTCGGACGCCACCGGCATGCACGGGGAGAGTCGATGAACATCCGCGGGAAGGCGACGGCCGCTGTGGCGGCCGGCGTCCTGGTCACGATCACCACCCTCGCCGCGGGCGGCCCGCCCGCCTCGGCCAGGACCACGGCCCCGGGGGTGACGCACGAGGAGAACCCCCGGGTCCCCGCGGGCGCCGCGTGGACGGAGGCGTACTTCCCCTCCTCCGACGGCAGCGGCGTCGAGCTGCACGCCGACGTGCTGCGCCCGGCGCACCTGCCGGCCGGCGCGCGGACGCCGGTGATCGTCTCGGTCGGCCCCTACTTCGCCCACGCCGGGCAGACCGGCCCGGAGGGATGGGACCAGGTCGGGCCGTCGGCGCGCTTCCGCGACTTCGTCGACGGCGCCGGGCTGATGGGCCGCGGCTACACCTTCGTGATGGTCGACCTGCGCGGCTTCGGCGGCAGCACCGGCTGCCTCGACTGGGTCGGGCCGGGCGAGCAGGCCGACGTGCGGGCCGCCGTCGAGTGGTCGGCGGCCCAGCCCTGGTCGACCGGCAAGGTCGGCATGTACGGCAAGTCGTACGACGCGGTCACCGGCCTGGTCGGCAACAACCTCAGGCTGCCGAGCCTGAAGGCGGTCGTCGCCCAGGAACCGGTCTGGAACATGTACAACTACCTGTTCAGCAACAAGGTGCCGCGGCCCAACGTCACGGGCACGCCGGAGGCGTACAACTCGATCGCGACGATGGCGCCGATGGCCGGCGACAGCGACCGGTACAAGGCGAACGCCCAGTACGAGGCCACCCACCCCGCCTGCCTGTCCGACAACATCACCAACAACAACAATCCCGACCTGCGCTCGGCGTACTGGCGGGCGCGCAACCTGGCCGACCGGGCGGCCGGCACCGGCACGCCGCTGCTGGTCACCCAGGGCTTCATCGAGCCCAACACCAAGCCCGAGGACATGGAGGTCTACCTGGACAACCACCGCGGGCGCGAACGCGGCTGGCTCGGCCAGTGGGAGCACGTGCGCGGCAACGACACCGACGCCCAGGGCCGGCTGCTGCAGGGGCGGGCCGGCTGGTTCGACGAGGTGATGCGCTTCTACGACCAGTACCTGCGCGGCGTGCGGCCCTCGGTGAGCGACCCGGCGTACGCGATCGAGGACAGCCTCGGCGGGTGGCGCGCCCAGCCGGCCTGGCCGGTGGTCACCACGTCGTACGAGGCCCGGCTGTCGAGCGGGGCGTACCTGGACGACGGCGGCGGCGCCGCGGCGACGGCCACCACCGCCCCCTCCGGCCGCTGGGACATGGAGCACGCGCCGCCGCTCGAACCGCTCTCCACCGCCGAGAAGAGCTCGGCCAGGCAGAGCGCGGCCGCCCCGGGCAGCTTCTGGACCTGGTCCACGCCCGCCGCCGAGCGGCTCAGGTTCACCGGCACGCCGCGGATCAGGCTCGACGCGAGCACGAACGGCAACGTCATGGTCCGCCTGTGGGACGTCGCCCCCGACGGCAGGGCGACCATGTTCGACGAGAACGTGGCGTTGCTGGAGCGCCGCGGCCCGATCGCGTTCGACCTGAAGTCGGCTGACTGGACCTTCGAGCCGGGCCACCGGCTGGGCGTGCAGATCGGCACCATCGAGTCCAACGGCTGGCTGGACGTGCCGTCGGGCAACACGATCAAGGTCTCCGGCGCGCGGCTGAGCCTGGACCTGCTGTCCACCCGGCACGACGTGCCCACCCAGGGCGACCGGTCGCCGTACCTGGACCGGTACCTCGCGGCCTACACCACCACCCTCGGCGGCGTCGGCCCCGGCACCTTCCCGCTGCGGCTCTCCCGCCGCTGACCGCCCGACCCGGCCCGTCCCCACAACCGATCCGGAGCACCCGGAGACGGGCCGGGAGACGGGCCGGGAACGTCAGGGCGCCTCGCCGCGGGCGCGCAGGAACCCGGCCATCGCCTCGGCGCCGAGGGCGATCGCGCGCTCGTCGGGCACGAAGTCCGGGTCGTGCGGCACGCCCCGCTCGCCCACGCCGAAGAAGAACATCGCGCCCGGCGCCCGCTCCAGGAACAGCCCGAAATCCTCCCCGTTGAACGGATAGGACGCGTGCAGCAGCAGGGCGTCCAGGTGCCGCGCGCCGGCCCGCGCGTGCTCCGGCGAGTTGACCGACGACGGGTGATGGGCGAGGAACCGCAGGCGCGACCCGGCCTCGGCGCGCAGCGACGAGCGGATGCCGGCGTACCGGCTGTCCGGCCAGGCCCGGACCCACCCCTGCACGGCGTCCGGCTCGCGGTGGACCTGGGCGTACACGAAGGACGTCAGGGGGCCGCCGGGGAGTTGCAGGTCGGCCTCCAGCCGGGCCATCTCCTCCGGGGTGGCCGGCGGCGTCACCGTGGACAGGCCCTCCACCAGCGCCTCGAACCGCCTGGCCTCCTCCGGCGACAGGCCCTCGATGCGGAAGACGTCCTGGCCGGGGTGCCCGAACCCCGGGGCCACCGCGAACCTGCCGGTGGGCAGGGGCGCGCAGTGCAGGGCGTACACCTCGCGCGGCGGGACCGGGTCCATGGCCCCGTCGGCGATCATGGCGCGGGCGCCCTCGCAGGTCTCCTCGGCGGGCTGGAAGAAGAAGACCGTCCGGCCCCGGGGCCGCTCGCGGGCCAGGGCCCGCGCGACGCCCACGCCGATCGCGGTGTGCACGTCGTGCCCGCACAGGTGATCCGCGCCGCCGGGCACGGCGACCGCGGCTGATCATCCGGTGATTTGGGGTGACGCCGGTGTCAAGGCTGCATACTTCCCCGCATGATCTTCACGCAGACAGAGCTCGACTACCTGGCCGGACAGCGCCTCGGCCGGCTGGCCACCGTGTCCCCCTCCGGGGACGTGCAGAACAACCCCGTCGGCTTCTTCGTGGACGCCGCCACGGGCACGATCACCATCGGCGGGCACGCGATGGGCGCCTCCAGGAAGTTCCGGAACGTCCAGCGGGGCAGCACCGTCGCCCTCGTCGTGGACGACCTGGCCTCGGTCGATCCGTGGGTGGTGCGCGGCATCGAGATCCGGGGCACGGCGGCGGCCCTGGCCGACCACGAGCCGCCGGTGCCGTACTTCTCGCGGGAGGTCATCGTGATCACCCCCGTCAGGATCGTGTCGTGGGGGATCGACGGCGGGCGATCGTCGCGGACCGTCTGAGGACGCGGGCCGGCGCCGGTCGCTAGCGCGGCGGGCGCCAGCCGTGCGCGAGGAGGTCGAAGACCTGCTCGACGGCCCCGCGAAGGTCCTGCCGCCCGCGCGTGATCGCCGGCGTCTGCAGGACGAACCGGGCGAGCGCCTGGCAGGCGACGTCGTCGGGGGCCACGCCCGCGTCCTCGGCGATGGCCGCGCCGAGGGCGGCGGCGTGCCGGGTCCACATGCGTTCGTAGTACTCCAGCAGCGCCGGCGTGGACTCCACCAGCTCGGTGAACCCGGCCCGCAGCGGATGGGCGGCGACCGGCGGCCAGGACGCCAGCACGTGCCCGCGCAGCGCCTCGACGACGCTCTGCCCCTCCCGGCGCCCGCGCACCGCCGCGACCAGCTCCGCCTCCCGGTCGGCCTCCTCGTCGAAGACCAGCGCCTCCTTGCTCGGGAAGTGCTTGAACAGCGTGGTGGTGGACACGTCGGCCGCCTCGGCGACGTCCCTGACGCTCACCCGGTCGTAGCCGTGCTCCAGGAACAGGCGCAGGGCGGCGTCGGCGATGGCTCGGCGGGTGGCGGCCTTCTTGCGTTCGCGGCGGCCGATGACGGGTGGCGTGTCCATGCCGTCCACCCTACCAAAAAGGTGGCATGAGTGAATTAGTTGACCGGTTGCACTTTTGCACTCGTTCTGCTTCTCTGGAACGGCGGCGCTCGCCGTACCCACCCCTGATCACGAACGAGAGGTCCAGCCATGCGCTCACCCGCACCCGCCACCGCGCGCATCCACGTCGTCGGAGCCGGTCCCGGCGGGCTCACCTGCGCCCGCGTCCTGCAACGGCACGGCATCCCGGTGACCGTCCACGACCGCGACGCCCACCCGCGCGCCCGCGACCAGGGCGGCACCCTCGACCTGCACGCCGACGGCGGGCAGGTCGCCCTGCGCGAGGCCGGCCTGCTCGACGACTTCCTCCGGCTGGCCCGTCCGGAAGGGCAGGAGATGCGGCTGCTCGACCCGTCCGGACGGCTCCTCGACCACCACGTCCCGGCCGAGGGCGAGCTCTTCAAGCCCGAGATCGACCGCGGGGTGCTGCGCGACCTGCTGCTCGGCTCGCTGGAGCCCGGGACCGTGCGGTGGGGCTCGGCCGTCGAGCAGGTCACCGGCCCGCCCGGCGGCCCGCGCCGGGTGCGCTTCCGCGACGGCACGTCCGTCGAGGCCGACCTGGTCATCGGGGCCGACGGCGCGTTCTCCCGGGTACGGCCGGCGGTCTCGGCCGCGGCGCCGCGCTACACCGGGGTCACCTTCCTGGAGGCGTGGTTCCACGACGTCGAGAACGCCCACCCCGGCCTGGCCGCGCTCGTCGGCCAGGGCGCCGCCACCGCGGCCGACGGCGACCGCGCCCTGTTCGCCCAGCGCAACGGCGGCGACCACATCCGCGTCTACGTCATCCAGCGCCTGCCCGCCGGCTGGATCACCGCGAGCGGCCTGAGCGCCGGCGACACCGCCGGGATCCGCGCCCGGCTGCTCGACGCGTTCGCCGGCTGGTCGCCGGACCTGCTCCGGATGATCACCGGCAACGACGGGCCGTACGTCGATCGCCCGCTGTTCGCGCTGCCCGTGCCGCACGCGTGGCCGCGCTCGTCCAGCGTGACCCTGCTCGGCGACGCGGCCCACCTCATGCCGCCGCTCGGCGCCGGCGCCAACCTGGCCATGCTCGACGCCTGCGAGCTCGCCCTCGCGCTGGCCGGCTGCGCCACGGTGGCCGAGGCCGTGGCCGCGTACGAGAGCACGATGCTCCCGCGCTCGGCGGATGTCGCCCGCGCCCTTGAGCACGGCGCCGAGGCCCTGCTCGAACCGCACGAGAGCGGCGAGCTCGCCGCCCCCGCCCCGCCCCGCCGCTGACCCGGCCCTGCCACCCGGACGCCTAACGCGTGGCCGCGGTCACGAACAGCGGCAGGGCGAGGAACAGCCGCCCGGCCCGCCCCCGCTCCCGCTGCTCGGCGAGCCAGCCCTCGGCCTCCGCCGCGTCGATCACCCCGGCCGCCCGCGCCTTCCCCGCCAGGTCGGCCAGGACGGGCACCATCGTCGCGTCGGTGACGACGCTGGTGTGCACCTCGACGGTGACGTCGGTGAAGCCGGCGTCCAGCAGCAGGTTGCGGGCGCGGCGGACGACGCGGGGCGACCTGACGAGGTCGGCGCGGGCGTGCACGATCCGGCGGGTGAGCGCGGCGTCGCCGGAGTCGATGACGAAGGTGTCCCAGTCCTGCCCGAGCAGCACGATCCGCCCGCCGGGCGCGAGCACCCGCCGCGCCTCGGCCACGGCGCGTGCCGGGTCGTCCAGGACGTGGTACACCTTCTCGGCCCGGTAGCCGCGCAGCTCGCCGTCGGCGAACGGCAGCGCGTACGCCTCCGCCACCCGGAACTCGGCGGCGGGCCACCGCCCGGCCGCCACGCCGATCATCCGCTCGTCGGGGTCGACGCCGATCGCCCGCGCGCCCAGCCCGGCCATCTCCGCCGCCGCGCGGCCGGATCCGCAGCCGACGTCGGCCACCGCCGCCCGCGGCGCGAGGCCGAGCAGCTCGTAGGAACGCGCCCGCAGCTCGGCCGCCCCCGGCAGGTGGTCCGCGAGGTCGAGCAGGGCGATGAGCGCGTCGGTCTCCTCGCCGGTACGGCCTGTCGTCTGGTTCTTGGTCATGGGCGCGATCCTGCGGCTTCAAGTGCGCTTGAAGTCAAGCCGCTGCCTGGGATCGGCGGTCCTGGGAAGAGCGGTCCGTTCCGCCGCCGGCGCGCGGAGGGCAGGGTGGGCTGCGGCCGCGCGAAGGGCCGGTCCGGACGAGGAGGATGATCACGCGATGAAGGCTGTGCGGTTCCACGAGTACGGCGGGATCGACGTCCTGCGGGTGGAGGAGGTCGAGCGTCCGGCGCCGGGCCCCGGTCAGGTGCTGGTCGAGGTGCGGGCGGCCGGGATCCAGCCCGGCGAGACGATGATCCGCCAGGGGGCGCGGCACGGGCGGTGGCCGGCGACGTTCCCGTCCGGGCAGGGCAGCGATCTGGCCGGCGTGGTGGTGGCGGCCGGTCCGGAGGTGCGCGGGTTCGCGGTGGGCGACGAGGTGCTCGGCTTCACCCATCGCCGGGCGAGCCACGCCGAGTACGTCGTGGCCGACGACGTGGCGCTGACCCTGCGGCCCGCGGGGCTGCCCTGGGAGGTGGCCGGGTCGCTGTACGTGGCCGGCACGACGGCGTACGCCACCGTGTTCGCGGTCGATCCTGGGCCGGGGGAGACGGTGGTGGTGTCCGGGGCGGCGGGCGGCGTCGGGTCCGTCGCCGTCCAGCTCGCGCGGCGGCGGGGCGCGACGGTGATCGGGCTGGCGAGCCAGGCCAACCACGCCTGGCTGCGGGGGCACGGCGTCGTGCCGGTCGCGTACGGGGAGGGCGTGGCCGAGCGGATCCGGTCGGCCACCGGCGGGCAGGTGCACGCGTTCATCGACACCTACGGGGACGGCTACGTCGATCTGGCGGTCGAGCTCGGCGTGCGGCCCGAGCGGATCGACACGATCTGCGACTGGGCGGGCGCGGCCAGGGTCGGCGCGCGGACGTACGGGGAAGGGGCGGCCGCCTGCGCGGTCGTCGTCGGGGAGCTGGCCCGGCTCGCCGCGCGGGGGGAGCTGGAGGTGCCGATCGCCCGCGTCTACCCGCTGGAGCAGGTCCGGGACGCGTTCGGCGAGCTGGAACGGCGGCACGCCCACGGCAAGATCGTGCTCAGGCCGTAGCGGCGTCCCGCGGCCGGGTCGCGCGGACGTGGAACGGCGCGGGCGGCAGGTCGCCCTCGGCCTCCACCCGGAACCCCGCGGCCGGGATCAGCGTGCCGAGCAGGTGGTCGCCGACCTGGTGGCGGCGGCCGGGCGGGCGCAGGACGGGCTCGACCTGCTGGTGGTGTGCGTGGTGGGGGCGTTCATGGGGCTGATGCGGGCCTGGCTGGACGGCGCCACCGCCGCCTCGCCCGCCGAGCTCGACGCCGCCTTCCGCGCGGCGGGGACCCCGGGCGTCCGGGCCGTCCTGGGCCCGTCCGCGGGGCGCGGCGCATAGGCTACGGTGGGAACGTTTGTGATCTACGGCCAGGAGACCGACATGGCAGGTGACGACGACATCTCCGGGTGAGACCGGAGGGTGATCGGCCCCGGCGGGCGCGCGTGAGCGCCGCCGACGTGGGCCTTCTCGTCGTTCCCCGAAACCCTGTCCCCTTCACCGGGCGGCTTCGGCGCGCCCGCGTCCTCCTCCGAGGTTCACATGCTCTCCAACCCCTGCCCGCCGGCCGGCGACGCGCTGCTGGCCCACGATCTCGTCCGGACGCTGGGCACGCGGCGCGTGCTCGACGGCCTCTCGCTCACCGCCGCCCCCGGCCGCCGGATCGGGCTCATCGGCGAGAACGGCGCGGGTAAGTCCACGCTGCTGCGCCTGCTGGCCGGCGTGGACGAGCCCGACTCCGGCACCGTCGTCCGGCCCGCCGACCTGGGCTTCCTGCACCAGGAGCTGCCGTTCGCGGCCGGGGACACGCTCGCCGACGTGCTCGACGACGCCCTGCGCGAGGCGCGCACGGACCTGGCCGAGCTCGACCGGCTCACCCGCGAGCTGGCCGGGTCGCCGGACGACGCCGCGCTGCTCGAAGCGTACGGGGCCCGGCTCGACCAGGCGCAGCAGCGCGAGTCCTGGGACGCCGACCGGCGGGCGGAGATCGTCCTCGACCGGCTGGGCCTGGGCGGCGTGCCGGGGACGCGGGCGCTCGGGTCGTTGTCCGGCGGGCAGCGCGGCCGGCTCGCCCTGGCGGCGCTGCTGATCAGGCGGCCCGCCGCGCTCCTGCTCGACGAGCCCACCAACCACCTCGACGACGACGCCGCCGTCTTCGTGGAGGAGGAACTGCGCGGCATGACCGGCGTGGTCGTCGTGGCCAGCCACGACCGGGCCTTCCTCGACGCGGTCTGCACGGACCTGCTCGACCTCGACCCCGCCGTGGACGGCCCCGTCCGGTACGGCGGCGGCTACAGCGCGTACCTGACCGGCAAACGCGCCGAGCGCGCACGCTGGGAGCGCCGGCACGCGGCCGAGCAGGAGGAACTGGACGAGCTGCGCCGCGCCGTCGCGGTGACCGCGCGGCGGGTGGCGCAGGACGGGTTGCGCCGCGACAACGAGAAGATGGGCTACGGGCACCGGGCCGGGCGGGTGCAGCAGCAGATCTCCCGGCGGGTGCGCGAGGCCGCGCGCCGGCTCGCCGAGCTGGAACGCGACCAGGTCCCCGCCCCGCCGCCCCCGCTGCGCCTGCGCCCCCGCCTCACCGCCACCCTCCCTGCCCCCGCAGGTCCGGAGGAACACCACGGCGACGCGGCCGGCCCGGGTAGCGGGCCGTTGCTGTCGGCGCGGGATCTCCGGGTGGCGGGACGGCTCGCGCTCGACCGGCTCGACCTGCGGGAGGGGGACCGGCTGCTGGTCACCGGCCCGAACGGCGCGGGCAAGTCCACCCTTCTCGCGGTCCTGTCCGGCGACCTGGAACCGGCCGGGCCGGTACGGCGGCGGCCGGGGCTGACCGTCGGCCTGCTGCCCCAGGACACGACGTTCGAGCACCCCGGCCGCACGGTGCGGGAGACCTACGAGCAGGCCCTCGGGCCGGAGCGCGCCGAGGCCGTGCCGCTGCGCTCGCTCGGCCTGATCCGCGCCCGCGACGCGAACCTGCGGGTGGGGGAGCTGTCCGCCGGCCAGCGCCGCCGGCTCGCGCTGGCGCTGCTGATCGCCGACCCGCCCGACGTGCTGCTGCTCGACGAGCCCACCAACCACCTGTCGCCGGGCCTGGCCGACGAGCTGGAGGCCGCCATGGCCGCGGACGGCCCCGGCGCGGTCGTGGTGGCCAGTCACGACCGCTGGCTGCGCGCCCGCTGGCGGGGCCGCCGTCTGCACCTGCCGGGGAAGGGCTGACGTACGTCCCGTAGTACCTGGGAGCTACGCGGGAAGTGAGCTCCGCAGCGGGAGGCGCGCGGGCGGGGGCGGTCCGTAGCGTCGGGGGAACCGTCCCCCCGTCGGAAGGGTTCCCATGGGCAACCGCGGCAGCCGCCTCCTGCTCGCCACGCTCGTCGCCGCCTCGGTGGCGGGCCCGGCGGCGTGCGTGTCGGGGGAGGTGCCGGCGCCCGTCCCCGGGGTCGCGCCGCCGTCCGGGCTAGCCGGGCGGTACGCCGCCGGGCGCGCGGCGATCCTGGCGGCCGGGCGCGACGCCGTCCGGCACGGCCACCGGCGGCGGGCCGCCGCGCTGCGCGAGATGGCCGATCCCGCCCGCCGGTTCCTGTCCTTCGACGGCCGCGACGCCGGCCGGGCCGTCGAGGTGTTCGGCGACCTGGCCACCGCCGCCCGGATCGCCGTGCTGGTCCCGGGCGCGGGCATCGCCCTCGACAAGTACGGCCTGCTGCGCGGCGGCTCGATGCGCCTGCGGAACGCGCTGGGCGACCGGTCGGCCGTGATCGCCTGGCTCGGGTACGCCACCCCGAGCAGCGTGAGCCTCCAGGCGCTGACCCTCGGCCGCGCCGACCGGGCCGCCCCCGCCCTGCGCGCCTTCCTGGACGAGCTGCGCGCCCTGCGGCCCGGCGCGCGCGTCTCGCTGTTGTGCCACTCCTACGGCTCGGCGGTGTGCGGCCGGGCCGCGCCGGGGCTGGACGTGGCCGCCCTCGTCCTGTTCGGCAGCCCAGGGGCGGGCGTGGCCGACGCCGCGGCGCTGCGCACCCGGACGCCGGTGTGGGCCGGGCGCACGGCCGGGGACTGGGTCGGCCGGCTGCCGCACGTGTCCGTCGAGCTGCCGTCCGGCACCCTGGGCCTGGGCGGGGACCCGGTCGCGCCCGGGTTCGGGGCGCGGGTGTTCGACGCGGGCGGCGGCGGCCACAGCGACTACCTGGCGGCCGGATCTACGGCGCTGGCGAACCTCGCGCGGATCGTGACCGGCTCACCCGTAAGCTGGACCAAGGGTGCAAGCCAGGACAGAACGAACGTGGGCGAGGGCGGATGAGCAGGCTGCGCAAGGCCCTCGCCACGCTGGGCGCGGACCTGGGGACCATGGCCCCCGACCCCCTGCCCCGCATGGGCGGCCCGCGCGCCCTGTCCCGGCTCCCGCACGTCGCCGTCGCCCTGTACGCGCTGGCCATGGGCCTGTACCCGGGCGGAGAGGGCATCGACCCGACCGTCCCGCTGCTGGCCATGGCCATGGCGGCGGCCATGGTGCTGGCGATGTGGCGCCCGCTGGCCGCCTGGTGGGCGACGATCGCCCTCATCGTCGCCGGGGCGCGGTCGGGCATGGTGTACGTCTCGGAGCACCTGAGCTTCCCCTGGACCGTGCACCCCGAGACGTACGCGCGGCTGCCCTTCCCGCACACCGACCCGACCGCCTTCCCATGGACGGGCTCGGGCGTCGCCCTTCAGGCCGGGGTGCTGTTCCTGCTGGCGCTGCGGGTACGCCCCGGCGTCGCCGTCAAGGCGCTGGCGATCACCACGCTGACCGTGGCGGCCGTCGTGGTGCTCATGCCGGAGGCCAACGGGGCGGCAGTGATCGCCCTGCCGGTCGACGCGGTCGCGGTCGCCGTCGGGGCCGGGGTTCGCCAGCTCAGGACGACCCGTACCCGGCTGGAGGCCCAGGAGGAGCTGACGGCCGAGGAACGGGCCCGCCGCACGCTGCTGGAGGAGCGCAGCAGGATCGCCCGCGAGCTGCACGACGTCGTCGCCCACCACATGTCGGTGATCTCCATCCAGGCCCAGGTCGCGCCGCACCTGGTGGACGACCCGCCGCAGGAGCTGAGGGAGAACCTGGCCGGCATCCGGGAGAACGCCGTCGGGGCGCTGACCGAGCTGCGCCGGGTCCTGGGCGTGCTGCGCGCCCACGACCAGCCGGCCGACGCGCCGCAGCCCACGCTCGACCGGCTGGAGGAGCTGCTGGCCAACGTGCGCGGCGCGGGCGTCACGCTCACCGCCGAGATCGCCGGGCAGGCGCGCCCGCTGTCGCCGGGCGTGGAGCTGTCGGCGTACCGGATCGTGCAGGAGGCGCTCAGCAACGCCATGCGGCACGCCCCCGGCGCGGCGGTGGCGGTCCGGCTGACGTACCGGCCCGGCGCCCTGGCGATCCGGGTCGTCAACGAGCCGCCCGCCAGGCCGGCGCCGCCCGTCCCCGGCGCCGGGCACGGGCTGCCCGGCATGCGCGAGCGCGCCGCCATGCTGGGCGGCGACCTCGTCGCCGGGCCCACGCCGGACGGCGGCTACGAGGTCAGCGTGTTCCTGCCGGTCGACTCGCAGAAAGGCGTCCAGGCCACCTCATGACGAGCATCCGCGTGCTCATCGCCGACGACCAGGTCATGGTCCGGCAGGGCTTCACCGTGCTGCTCGACGCCGAGCCCGGCATCGAGGTCGTGGGCCAGGCGGTCAACGGGCTCGACGCCGTCGCCAAGGTCGCCGAGCTGGACCCCGACGTCGTCCTCATGGACGTGCGCATGCCCGAGCTCGGCGGCATCGAGGCCACCCGCCGGATCGCCGCCCGTCCGGACGCGTCGGCGAAGGTGCTCGTCCTGACCACGTTCGACCTCGACGACTACGTCTACGAGGCGCTGCGCGCCGGGGCGTCCGGCTTCCTGCTCAAGGACGCCTCGGCGGCCGAGCTGGCCCACGCGGTGCGGGTGGTGGCGACCGGCGACGCGCTGCTGGCCCCGAACGTCACCAAGCGCCTGATCGCCGAGTTCGCCCGGGTGAGCCGCGCGCCGCGGGCGCCGCTGAAGGAGCGCGTGGGCGACCTGACCGAGCGCGAGACCGAGGTGCTGGCGCTGATCGCGCAGGGCCTGTCGAACGCCGAGATCGCCGAGCGCCTGGTGATCGCCGAGCAGACGGTCAAGACCCACGTGAGCCGGATCCTGGTCAAGCTCGGGCTGCGCGACCGCACCCAGGCGGCGGTCTTCGCCTACGAGACGGGCCTGGTCCGGCCCTCGGGCTACTGACCTTCAGGCGGCGACCAGCCGGACGATCTCGCGCGGCTCGGGCCTCGCGCTCGTCGAAGGCCACGTCGACGTCGGCGGAGCCGAGCGCGGCCGGCGACGCGGCGAACGCCTCGGCCACCTTGTGCACCCGCCGGACGAACTCCTGAGGGCCGCCCTCCCGGCCGCCCCCCGCCGTACGGACATGACAGGACATCGCCGGGTAATGGAGGCGTCACGACGGGTGCCGCGGGGCCGCCGGCTGGACATGACATCAGCCGGCGACCGGACGGCACACGAGGTGCCCCGGGCGATGAGGGAGGTCGTCATGAAGGTTGTCGTGATCGGCGGGACCGGCCTGATCGGGTCGAAGCTCGTGCGCAGGCTGGCCGGGCAGGGGCACGAGGCGGTCGCCGCGTCCCCGAGGACCGGCGTCGACACCCTCACGGGGGAGGGGCTGGCCGAGGCCCTGGAGGGGGCGCGGGTCGTGGTGGACGTCTCCAACTCGCCGTCGTTCGAGCCGAGCGCGGTGCTGGAGTTCTTCGAGACCTCCACCCGCAACCTGCTGGCCGCCGGGGCGGCGGCGGGCGTCGGCCACCACGTCGCGCTGTCGGTCGTGGGCACCGAGCGCATGCCCGACAACGGCTACTTCGCCGCGAAGATCGCCCAGGAGCGGCTGATCGAGAAGTCGGGCCTGCCGTACTCGCTGGTGCACGCGACGCAGTTCTTCGAGTTCGTGCGGGGCATCGCCGACGAGTCGGCCGCCGGCGGCGCGGTGCGCATCGCGCCGGTGCTGTTCCGGCCCGTGGCGGGTGACGACGTCGCGGCGGCGCTCGCCCGGGTCGCGCTCGGGGCGCCCCTGAACGGCCGGACCGAGGTCGCCGGCCCCGAGCAGTTCCGGATGGACGAGTTCTTCCGCGACGCGCTGGCCGGCCTCGGCGACCCGCGCGAGGTGGTCACCGACGAGCACGCCCGCTACTTCGGCAGCGAGCTGACCGAGCGCTCGCTGGTGCCCGACGACGGCGCCGCGCTGGGCCGGACCACGTACCGGGACTGGGCGGCCGGCGAGTAGGACGCCGTCAGAACCAGGCGGCCAGGGCCTCCTCCAGCGCGGCGTCCGGCGCGTCGCCCGCCCAGGCGACGACGCCGTCCGGCCGGACCAGCAGGCCGCCGAAGTCGCGGGCGTCCACCGGCTTGGCGGCCAGCACCGGCACCCGCGGGTCGGCCGCCAGACCGGCCCCGAGGTCCAGCAGCAGCCCGCGCCCCTCGTGCAGGTGGTCGCCGACCCGGGTGCCGTCGGCCAGCTCCAGGTCGGGGACGCTCCGGCCGACCAGCGGGTGGTCGCCGGGCAGCTCGTAGCGGTGCCAGACGCCGGAGAGCCGCTTGACGAAGTACGTGGTGCCCGCGGTGGTGCCGATCAGGTCGGACACGACGGCCCGCAGCGCCCGGGAGTGGGCCTCGGGCCGCATGAGCTGCACCTGGGCGCGGGTCCAGTCGAGCACCCACGCGCCGATGGGGTGGCGCTCGGCGGTGTAGCTGTCCAGCAGCGCCTCGGGCGAGCGCCCCCGGACGACGGCGGCCAGCTTCCAGCCCAGGTTGACGGCGTCGCCGATGCCCAGGTTGAGCCCCTGGCCGCCGAAGGGCGAGTGGACGTGCGCCGCGTCCCCGGCCAGCAGGACCCGGCCGAGCCGGTAGGTGGTGGCCTGGCGGGCGTTGTCGGTGAAGCGGGTGGCCGTCCTGACGCCGGTGACGGTGACGTCCACGCCGGAGACGGCCCGCAGGCTGGCCTGCAGCTCCTCGGCGGTGACCGGCGTGGTGCGGTCCTCGGGCGGGCCGTCGAACTCCACGGTGAGGATGCGGCCGGGGGTCGGGCCGTTGGCGTAGGTGCCGGTGTCGGTGTGCGTCCAGCCGGTGCCGAGCTCCTCGGCGCCCTCCATCGTCACGACGGCCTGATGGCCGGTGATCTGCGGGGGAGTGCCGGGGAAGTCGAAGCCGGCCAGGCGGCGCACGGTGCTGCGGCCGCCGTCGCAGCCCACCAGCCACCCGCAGCGGAACTCCCGCCCGCCCGCCCGCACGACGACCCCGTCGGCGGAGTGCTCGAAGCCGGTCAGCTCCACGCCGCGCAGCACGTCCGCGCCGAGCTCGGCGGCCCGCTCGCCGAGCACCCGCTCGATGTCCTGCTGCCGGATGCCGCTGAGGCGGGCGGCCGGCCCGCGGTCGGCGAAGTCGGGGTCGCTCTGGTCCACCAGGTCGGTCAGCAGCCACAGCCCGGCGAAGTGCCCGGCGAAGGCCGACACCTTGGGCTGCCCGGCCGCCGCCGCGCCGCCCCGCTGGGCCATGAACGCCTGGATGGCCTTCATGGTCTCGGCCTGGGCCTCCTCCAGCACCGGGAGCAGCCCGCGCCGGTAGAGGGCCTCGGCGGTGGGCGTGTTGATCGAGCCGGCCTTGACCGTCTGGTCGATGTCGGTCAGCCGCTCCAGCACCGCCACGCGCACGTCGTGCAGCCGCAGCTCGCAGGCGAGCATCAGGCCGACGGGGCCGCCACCAGAAATGATCACGTCGTAGTCCATGGCGAAAACTATACCCGACTAAATTTTAAGTGCGATACACTTTTTTCGTGAATGAGACTCCATCGCTCCGCGAACGCAAGAAGGCCGAGACCCGCAGGCGCATCTCCGACCACGGCTCGATGTTGTTCTACGAACGCGGCTTCGACGAGGTGACCATCGGCGAGATCGCCGAGGCGGCGGACGTCTCCAAGGTGACGGTGTTCAACTACTTCCCGCGCAAGGAGGACATCTTCTTCGACCGCGTCCCCGAGCTGGTCGAGCTGGTCACCGGCACCGTCAGGGGCCGCCGGGCGGGCGAGCCGGTGCTGTCCGCGCTGCGGGACATGCTCGTCCGGCACGCGCGCGAGGGCCACCCGCTCGGCGGGGTCGACGACCGGTTCGTGCACTTCTTCCGGGTGGTGGCCGGCTCCGCGGCGCTGCGGGCGCGCGCCAGGGAGATCGCCGACGAGCTGGAGGCCGTGCTCGCCGCCCTGATCGAGGAGTCCGGCGAGGAGCTGCCCGGCCGGTTGACCGCGGCGCTGATCGTCGGCGCCTTCCGCTCGGCCTTCCTGGCCACCGCGGCCCGGCAGCTGGCCGGGGAACGCGCCGCCGACGTGCTCGCCGACCACGTCGCGGCCGTCGATCTGGCGTTCGACGTGCTGGCGCGGGGGCTGGCCCGTCCCTGAACCCGTCCGCGCGGCAGGGCGGGCCCACCGGTCAGGATCGGAGAAGCGCCCGCCCCGCGACCCGCGTTAACGTGAGGCCGTACCCTCGTAGCCGGCCGGATGCGGCCGGGCGACGCCTGCGGGGCCCGCGCGAAAGATGGAGAGACGATGAGCACGCACACGCCGCCCGAGCGGCAGATCGCCGACAGCCACGATCTGATCCGCGTCCACGGCGCGCGCGAGAACAACCTCAAGGACATCAGCGTCGAGATCCCCAAGCGCCGGCTGACGGTGTTCACCGGCGTGTCCGGATCGGGCAAGAGCTCGCTGGTGTTCGCCACCATCGCCGCCGAGTCGCAGCGGCTGATCAACGAGACCTACAGCACGTTCGTCCAGGGATTCATGCCGACGCTGGCCCGGCCCGAGGTCGACGTCCTGGAGGGCCTGACCACCGCGATCATCGTCGACCAGCAGCGGATGGGCGCCGACCCCCGCTCCACCGTCGGCACCGCCACCGACGCCAACGCCATGCTGCGCATCCTGTTCAGCCGGCTCGGCCGGCCGCACATCGGCTCGCCCAACGCCTACTCCTTCAACGTGCCCTCGGTCCGCGCGAGCGGCGCGATCACCGTCGAGCGCGGCTCCAGCAAGACGGTCCGGCAGAGCTTCACCCGCCTGGGCGGCATGTGCCCCAGGTGCGAGGGCCGCGGCACGGTCTCCGACATCGACCTCACCCAGCTCTACGACGACTCCAAGTCGCTGGCCGGCGGCGCCTTCACCATCCCCGGCTGGAAGTCCGACAGCTTCTGGACCGTGCGCGTCTACGCCGAGTCGGGGCTGCTCGACCCCCACAAGCCGATCCGCGACTTCACCGAGCAGGAGATGCGCGACTTCCTCCACCGGGAGCCGACCAAGGTCAAGGTCGAGGGCGTCAACCTCACCTACGAGGGCCTGATCCCGAAGATCCAGAAGACGTTCCTGTCGAAGGACAAGGAGGGCATGCAGCCGCACATCCGCGCCTTCGTCGAGCGGGCCGTCACCTTCACCACCTGCCCCGAGTGCGACGGCACCCGGCTCAGCCCGCAGGCCCGGTCCTCGAAGATCGACGGCGTCAGCATCGCCGACGCGTGCCGGATGCAGATCACCGACCTGGCCGAGTGGATCCGCGGCCTCGACCAGCCGTCCGTGGCGCCGCTGCTGGCCACGCTGGGCCGGACGCTCGACTCCTTCGTCGAGATCGGGCTCGGCTACCTCTCGCTCGACCGGCCGGCCGGCACGCTGTCGGGCGGCGAGGCGCAGCGCGTCAAGATGATCCGCCACCTCGGCTCCTCCCTCACCGACACCACCTACGTCTTCGACGAGCCCACCATCGGCCTGCACCCCCACGACATCCAGCGCATGAACGGCCTGCTGGTCAGGCTGCGCGACAAGGGCAACACCGTGCTCGTCGTCGAGCACAAGCCGGAGGCCATCGCCATCGCCGACCACGTCGTCGACCTCGGCCCCGGCGCCGGCACGGAGGGCGGCACCGTCTGCTTCGAGGGCACCGTCGAGGGGCTGCGGGCCAGCGGCACCGTCACCGGCCGCCACCTCGACGACCGGGCCCGGCTGAAGGACGAGGTGCGCAAGCCCACCGGCGCCCTGGAGATCCGCGGGGCGAACAAGCACAACCTGCGCGACGTCGACGTCGACATCCCGCTCGGGGTGCTGGTCGTCGTCACCGGCGTGGCCGGCTCCGGCAAGAGCTCGCTCGTGCACGGGTCCGTCCCGGCCGGCGCGGGCGTGGTGTCGATCGACCAGAGCCCCATCCGCGGCTCGCGGCGGAGCAACCCGGCGACCTACACCGGCCTGCTCGACCCGATCCGCAAGGCGTTCGCCAAGGCCAACGGCGTCAAGCCGGCCCTGTTCAGCGCCAACTCCGAGGGCGCCTGCCCCAACTGCAACGGCGCCGGCGTCCTCTACACCGACCTCGGCGTGATGGCCGGCGTCGCCACCGTCTGCGACGAGTGCGAGGGCAGGCGCTTCCAGGCCGAGGTGCTGGAGTACCGGCTCGGCGGCCGGAACATCAGCGAGGTGCTGGCGATGCCGGTGACCGAGGCCGAGGAGTTCTTCGGCGCGGGCGAGGCGCGCACCCCGGCCGCGCACGCCGTCCTCGGCCGGCTCGCCGACGTCGGGCTCGGCTACCTCAGCCTCGGCCAGCCGCTCACCACGCTGTCCGGCGGCGAGCGGCAGCGGCTCAAGCTGGCCACCCAGATGGCCGAGAAGGGCGGCGACGTCTACGTGCTCGACGAGCCCACCACCGGCCTGCACCTCGCCGACGTCGAGCAGCTGCTCGGCCTGCTCGACCGGCTCGTCGACGGCGGCAAGTCGGTGATCGTCATCGAGCACCACCAGGCGGTCATGGCGCACGCCGACTGGATCGTCGACCTGGGCCCGGGAGCCGGTCACGACGGCGGCCGGGTCGTCTTCGAGGGCACCCCCGCCGACCTCGTCGCCGCCCGCTCCACCCTGAC
This sequence comes from Nonomuraea sp. NPDC049646, assembly GCF_044465525.1. Taxonomy (NCBI): domain Bacteria; kingdom Bacillati; phylum Actinomycetota; class Actinomycetes; order Streptosporangiales; family Streptosporangiaceae; genus Nonomuraea; species Nonomuraea sp. NPDC049646. The sequence goes on from NZ_JBITLU010000031.1 coordinate 69,424, forward strand.
CGGCGAGCACCTGGCCGCCTACGTCGGCGCGACGTCCGCATGAGGCTGCTCGTCGTCGGCGGCAGCGGCTTCCTGGGCGCCGAGCTCGTCCGGCAGGGCGCGGCGGCCGGGCACGAGGTGACCGCGACCTGCCACACCCGTCCTGGCCAGGCGGCCGGCGTCGCCTGGGCGCCGCTCGACGTGCGCCGGCGCGCCGACGTCGAGGCGCTGGTCGCCGCGGTCCGGCCGGCGGCGGTCGTCAACGCCGCCTTCCGGCAGCGCGACTGGGCCACCACGGCCACCGGGGCGGCGAACGTCGCCGTGGCCGCCGCCGCGGCGGGCAGCCGCCTGGTGCACGTCTCCAGCGACACCGTCTTCTCCGGCGCGGCGGTCCGCTACGACGAGACGTGCCTGCCCGACCCGATCATCCCGTACGGCGCGGCCAAGGCGGCCGCCGAGACCGTCGTGGCCGCGGTCGCGCCGGACGCGGTGATCGCCAGGACGTCGCTGATCCTCGGCGACGGCGGCTCGTCGCACGAGGCGCTGGTGCACGCCCTGGCCACCGGCGCGACGCAGGGCGTGCTGTTCACCGACGACGTGCGATGCCCGGTGCACGTCGCCGACCTCGCCGCGGCCCTGCTGGAGCTGGCCGCCGCCGGCCCGCCGGGCGTCCGCCACGTCGCCGGGGCCGACGCGGTGAGCCGGTACGAGCTGGGCCTGCTCGTCGCCCGCCGCGACGGGCTCGACCCGGCCCGGCTCCCGGCGGGCCGGCGCGCGGACTCGGGCGTGCCCGGCCCGCTCGACGTGCGCCTCGACTGCGCCGCCACCCAGCGGCTGCTGCGGACCAGGCTGCGCGGCGCGCGCCGGTTCCTCGACCCGGCCCGCCCCTGACCCCGCCGCCTGAGAGCCTGCCGCAGGGTTCGCGTCAGGGACGCTGGTTGATGCGGATCAGGTTGCCCGCCGGGTCCCGCACGGCGCAGTCGCGCACCCCGTACGGCTGCTCGGCCGGCTCCTGGACGATCTCCGCGCCGTTCGCCGCCAGCCGGTCGAAGACGGCGTCGAGGTCGTCGGTCGACAGGTTGATGCCGGCGAAGGTGCCCTTGGCCATCATCTCGACGATGGTGCGGCGCTCGTCCTCGGTGATGCCGCAGCCGTCGGGGACCGGCGGCTGCAGCACGATCGACGTGCCGGGCTGGCCCGCGGGGCCGACCGTGATCCAGCGTTTCCCGTCGTAGCCGACGTCGGCGCGCACCTCGAAGCCGAGGGCGTCGCGGTAGAAGGCGAGGGAGGCGTCCGGGTCGTCGTGGGGGAGGTAGCTGGAGTGGATGGTGATGTCCATGCCGGTCACGCTAGTTCCGCCGACCCGGGCGACGCTTCTCGATTCCTGACCGCCGTCCGTCCGCGCTTCCGGCGGCCTCAGCTGTGGCCCGGCGCGGGCGTGCCGGCCCCCCGCTCCAGCGGCAGCACCGGGATGCGCAGCGTGGTCGTGCCGGTGGTCAGGCGGAAGGTGACGTCGATCGGCGTGGCCCCGAGCGGGCGGTCGATGTCGAGGATCTCCAGGTGCGGGCGGCTCTGCCCCTCCTGGAGCGAGACGGTCGAGCGGGCCGGGACGGTCACGTTGACCTCCTCCTGCGCCGCCCCCGGCCCCGCCCGGTAGACGACCTTCCTGGCGTGCACGGTGCTGACGCCGTCGAGCTTCTGCGGCTGGTCGCTCTCGTTGACCAGCGTCAGGTAGAGGCCGAGGTCGTCGCCCGCCTTCTGCTGGTCCATGGCCGGGGCCAGGATGTGGACGTGCAGCAGCCGCATCGCCCCCACCTGCCCGTCGACCAGCCCCTCCCGGGCCGTGCCCTGCGGAAGGGGCGACTCCCGCTGCCCCGGGTTGCAGGCCGGCAGCAGCGCCAGCACGCACAGGGCCGACAGGAAGGGCAGCAGCATCGCTCGCGGGCCCCGTGGTGATGTCCTCATGTTCGCGCCTTCGTGTGGTGTGAGGCCGGTGACGAGGCCACAGCGCGGGCCCGCTCGCACGGGCGCCGCCTGCGGGGGGTGACCGCAACCACGATGTACCCCCTTGACCGGGCCCCATGCCGGACGCGCCTACCCGCCGGAGTCGCGGTAGAAGCTCAGACCGGCGTGCTCGGGATCGGTGTAGACCTTCACCGTCCCGTCCGGGTACGCGGCGAACGGCAGGACGACGCCGTCCGGGCACGGGTGCAGGAACATCAGCGTCGGGCCCACGACGACGAACGAGCGGGCCTTCGGCGTGGCGTGCTCGGCGCCGTGCTCGGCCCGCCACCGGGCCACCCGGTCGGCCGCGCCCGGCTGCCTGGCGACGTCCTCCACCTTCCCGATCAGGTCCTCGATGGCGGCCTGGTCGAGGATCTCGACCTGCACCTGCTGCGGTTCCCCCATGCCGTTCTTCCTTGGCTCGTGTCCTGCCCGGCCCCCGCGACGGGGACACCGGCCGGCCGGCGAGCCCGCCGCCCCCGGGATGAGCGGCCTACCCTCTGCCCGGCACGGCGAAACGGCGCAGGTCAGCGCCCTGATCGCCGGGCCGGGCCGTCCCGGCGGAGCCGTCCGGGCCGCGAGGGGCGGCAGCGGCGACGGCGGTGACGATAGACCTGGCCGCGGCCGGGCAGAGAAGGGGGTTTCTCAGGTTCAGGAGCCCCCATGTCTGGTGATCAGTTCACTCCCTCCGCCCCGCCGGGCGAACCCGGCGCGGCCGTCCGTGACGGCCGCGCCTCCGTCCCCCGTCCGGAGGCGACGGCGCTGCCCTTCGGCCGGCCCGGACGGCCGTTCGGCAGCACGCCCTTCGTCTTCGGGTTCACCGCCGCGCTCGGCGTGCTGACCGCCTGGATGCTGGTCCAGGCGCTCACCGCCAGCGCCTCGATGCTCCTGCTGATCGTCGTGTCGTTGTTCCTGGCCGTCGGCCTGGATCCGGCCGTGCGCTGGCTGGAGGAGCACGGCCTGCCGCGCTGGGCGGCGATCACCGCGGTGTTCACGGCGGTGATCGTGCTGTTCGCCGGGTTCGCCATGGCGGTCATCCCGGCGCTGTCGGAGCAGGCGGGACAGTTCGCCGAGCAGTTGCCCACCTACATCCAGCAGTTGCAGAACAACCCGCAGATCCGCGACCTGGACCAGCGCTACCAGCTCCTGGAGCGGCTGCAGACGTACCTGACCAGCGGCGACCTGGGCCGGCAGGTGTTCGGCGGGCTGCTCGGCATCGCCTCGATCGTGGTCAGCGCCGTGTTCTCCACGCTGACCGTGCTCATCCTCACCCTGTACTTCCTGGGCGCGCTGCGCTCCATCACGCGCACCGGCTACCGGCTGATCCCGCGCAGCCGCAGGGACCGGGCCCGGCTGCTCGGCGACGAGATCCTCAACCGGGTCGGCGGCTACGTGGCCGGCAACCTGATCATCTCGCTGATCGCGGGCGTGACCACGTTCGTCTTCCTGTCGATCGCGGGCGTGCCGTACGCGCTGGCCCTGTCGATCATCGTGGCCCTCACCGACCTCATCCCGCTCATCGGCGCTTTCATCGGCGCGGGCATCGCCACCCTGGTCGCGCTGTTCGCCTCGCTCCCGGTCGCCATCGCCACCCTGATCTTCTTCGTCGTCTACCAGCAGATCGAGAACTACCTGATCGCGCCCAAGGTGATGAAGTCGTCCGTGGACGTGCCGGCCGCCGCCACGATCGTGGCCGCCCTCATCGGCGGCGCCCTGCTCGGCGTGGTGGGCGCCCTGCTGGCCATCCCGGTCGCGGCCGCCATCCAGGTGATCGTCAACCACGTGGTGCTGCCGCGTCAGGAACGTCACTGAGGGCGCCGGGTGTGAGCGCCTGACCTCGGGGTATCTGGGGCGGACCCGACGCCCGGCATCCCTCGACCCCGCCGGGCGTCCCGACCCCAGGGAGGCCGTCCATGGACGCGATCGTGCTGCTCAAAGAGGACCACAAGACCGTGGAGAAGCTGTTCAAGGAGTTCGAGAAGGCGGGCCCGGACGCCCACAAGACCAAGCAGAAGATCGTCGCGCAGGTCATCGAGGAGCTGACCGCGCACACCTACATCGAGGAGAAGATCTTCTACCCGGCCGCCCGCTCGGGCACCCCCGACACCACCGACCACATCCTGGAGAGCGTCGAGGAGCACCACGTCGTCGTCTGGATGCTGTCGGAGCTGAAGGACCTCGACCCGGCCGACGAGCGCTACGACGCCAAGATGACGGTGCTCATGGAGAACGTCCGCCACCACGTCGAGGAGGAGGAGAAGGAGTGGTTCCCGCAGGTGCGCGAGTCCATGGGACGCAACCGGCTGCAGGAGCTGGGCGAGGAGATGGCCAAGGCCAAGGCCGAGGCCTCGCGTGACCCCCTGAAGATCCCCAGCGCCTCCTCCTAGCCACGGCGCGGGATGGAACGGCTTGGAACGCCCCAACGGGTGCAGGCCCACCCATCCCGACCCAGGGGGAGACCATGACGTACCTGAGAAGGAAGCTGTCGGCGGCGCTGGGCGCGGCGGTCCTGGCCGGCTCCGGGGCCGCCGTCCTGGCGGGCGCCGCCACGCCCGCCGCGGCCGCCACCACCGCCGCGACCACCGCTGCCACCACCGCCGCCACCAGCGCCGCCGCCCGGACGGGCACGCTGTTCGACGGCTTCGGCCGTGACCTCGCCGAGAACGTCGCGCTCGCCGCCGCCGAGTCCGACGCCCGCCGCAACGCGCTGGGCCACGGGTTCACGGACTGCGCCGTGTTCGAGTCGGTGGTCTCCCAGGACGTCCGCACCCACGTGTTCTTCGCCCTGGTCACCGTGAGTTGCGAGGACGCCGCGCAGTAGGGCGGAGCGGCAGGCGACGCGCCGGACAGCAAGGACATGTCCGGCGCGTTTTACCGTCGTCCGACGTGGGGTTGATCTGGCACTAAGGTGTGCCGCATGAATATAACTACGGAGAGTAGCATCATGCGTACTCTCAGACACGATGTGCCGGCATCGCTGGTGGTGTTCCTCGTCGCGGTGCCACTCTCGCTCGGCGTCGCCCTGGCCGCGGGGGCGCCGCTGGCCGCCGGGCTCGTCGCCGCCGCGGTCGGCGGCATCGTCGCCGGGCGGCTGGGCGGCTCGGTGGTGCAGGTCAGCGGCCCGACCGCGAGCCTGACGGTGGTGATCGCCGGTCTGGTGCAGACCTACGGCTGGCGCGCCACCTGCCTGATCACGATCATGGCCGGCGGGCTTCAGGTGCTGCTCGGCGCGTTCAAGGCGGCTCGGGCCGCCCTCGCGGTCTCGCCCGCGGTCGTCCACGGCATGCTGGCCGGCGTCGGCATCATCATCGCGCTCGCCCAGCTGCACGTCGTCCTCGGCGGCAGCCCCGAGCAGTCGCCGTGGGCCAACCTGGCCGAGCTGCCCAGCCAGATCATGGACCTGCACGGACACAAGGTCATGGTCGGCATCCTCACCATCACGGTCCTGCTGGCCTGGAGCCGGATGCCCAAGCACGTCCGGGCGATCCCCGCGCCGCTGGCCGCGCTGCTCGCCGCCGCCGTCACCGCCGCGGTGTTCGGCTGGAACGTCACCCGCATCGACCTGTCCGGCGCGATCACCGCGTGGGCGCCTCCGGTGCTGCCGGCCGGCGACTGGCAGCACATCGCCATGGGCGTGCTGCTGGTGGCGCTGGTGGCCGGGGCGGAGTCGCTGCTGTGCTGCGTGGCCACCGACAGCATGCACACCGGCCCCCGCTCCGACCTCGACCGCGAGCTGACCGGCCAGGGCGTGGCCAACATGGTGAGCGGCGTGCTCGGCGGGCTGCCGGTCGCCGGGGTGATCGTGCGCAGCACCACCAACATCCAGGCGGGCGCCCGCACCCGCTGGTCGGCGATCCTGCACGGCGTCTGGGTGCTGCTGTTCGCCCTCTGCCTGGGCTGGACGATCAAGCTGATCCCGATGGAGGCGCTGGCCGCGCTGCTGGTCTTCATCGGCATCAAGACCATCAGCCTCGGCCACCTCAGGAAGGTCCACGGCCACAACGAGGTGCCCGTCTACGTCATGACCATGTCAGGCGTGATCCTGGTCGGGCTGGCCGAGGGCGTCCTGGCCGGGCTGGCGCTGGCCGCGCTGCTGGCGCTGCGGCGGCTGACCCGGGTGACCGTGGACAAACGGCAGGAACCCGGCGGGGTCCTGCACGCGACGGTCTCCGGCTCGCTCACCTTCCTGGGCGTGCCCCGGCTGACCCAGGAGCTGCGCGCCATCCCGCCGGGCGTCGCCGTCGACCTCGACCTGAACATCGACTTCATGGACAACGCCGCCTTCGACGCGATCCACTCCTGGCGGCTGGACCACGAGCGCCTGGGCGGCACCGTCACGATCGACGAGCTGCACGACGAGTGGTACACGATGGCGGCCAGCGGCGGGCGCATGTTCCCGGCCAAGAGCCCGCCCAAGGCGCCCGGCCGCTGGTGGCTGCCGTGGACCCACCGCGGCCGTCCGCTGTCGGCCACGGCGGCGATCGAGTGCCGCCTGGCCCAGGGCGCGGACGAGTTCCACAAGCGCACGGCCCCGCTGCTGCGGCCCATCTTCACCCAGCTCGCCACCCAGCAGCGACCCTCGCACCTGTTCATCACCTGCGCAGACTCGCGGGTCGTGCCCAGCCTGATCACCTCCAGCGGGCCCGGCGACCTGTTCACGGTCCGCAACATCGGCAACCTCGTGCCGTGCGCAGGCTCCGAGCCGCACGACGACTCGGTGGCCGCCGCCATCGAGTACGCCACCGGCGTGCTGAGCGTGCACACCATCACCGTCTGCGGCCACTCCGGCTGCGGCGCGATGGCGGCGCTGCTGAAGGGCCCGGCGACCACCGAGGGCCTGCCGCAGCTCAGCCGCTGGCTCCGGCACGGCCACCCCAGCCTCGACCGGCTCGGCGAGGGCGGCCACGACGCCGCCGCCGAGGACGCCGCCCTCGACGCGCTGTGCCGGCTCAACATCCAGCAGCAGCTGGAGAACCTGCGGACCTACCGCAAGGTCGACGAGCAGGTCAGGGCCGGGCGACTGACGCTGGTGGGGCTGTACTTCGAGATCGGCTCGGCGCGGGTGCACCATGTGCCGCCGCGCGCGCCGGCCGCTCCGGAGTCGGACGGCTCGCTGCCGGCCGGGCCCAGCCCCGCGTAGCCGCCGCCCCGCCGCGCCGGTCCGCCCGGCGCGGCGGGGTCACACCACGTGGTTGCGCAGGCCCAGCTCCTCCGGGTAGGGGGAGAAGTACGTCTGGTCCTGGACGTAGGTGGCCGCCTCGCCGCGGGCGTGGTGGCGCAGCAACGTCAGCGGGACGCTCAGCGCCACCCGGTGCGCCGCGTACGAGCCGATGACCTCGACCAGGTCGGCGCGGCGCACCGGGTCGAGCTCGTCGCCGAGCATGCCGAGGCAGTGCTGCAGCACGTTGACATTGCGCCCGATCGACGCCTTGACCGCCATCGCCCGCCGGAACGCCGTGCCGTACTCCGCGGCCAGCTCCTCGCGCGGCCGGATGCCCGCGGCGGCGACCAGGCGGCCGGTCTCGCGGTAGCCCTCGGTGGAGTGGGCCAGCAGCTGCATCTTGTGCCGGGCCTGGAAGGCGACCAGGTCGCGCGGCCGCCAGTCGCTCTCCAGCAGCTCGCGCAGCCGCGCGTGGGCGAAGATCCGCTCGACGAACGCCTCCCGCAGGACGGCGTCGTTGAGCCGCCCCTCGTCCTCGACGGGCAGCAGCGGGTGGCCCTCGATCACCGCGTCGGCGAACAGGCCCCGGTTGTCGCGGGTCACCGCGTGGTCGCCGGCGTAGAGCGGGATGCCGTGGATGCCGCAGCTCGGGCTCTTGGCCTTGAACACGTAGCCGTCGGCCGCCAGGCTCGGGGAACGTTCGGCGGCCAGCTCGTCCATGGCGGCGGTGAGGTCGCGGCGGCTCTGCCGGGTCATCAGGCGGGGCCCGGCGGGCGACCGCTCCAGGCGCAGCGTCTCGCGGGGCGCGCCGAGGCCGATCTCCATCTCGGGGCAGATGGGTATCCAGTCCACGAACGGCGCCAGCTCCTGCGTCAGGAAACGGGCGCGGCTGTGCCCGCCGTTGTGCCGTACCGGCTCGCCGAGCAGACAGCTCGACACCGCCACCCGCGGCCTGCCCCAATCCTGCGCCTGCGCCATGTCCTGACAGATGCCCAGCTCGCGCCTCCGCACGCCACGAAGATTTGTCGCAACCAGGGCGTAGCGTTCAGGCATGACGAATGCGCACATTCCACTTGATGGCGAGCAGTGGCAGCCTGGGGATCTCGTCGTCGACGCCGACGGCGGCCTGTTCACGCGCGCGAGTGCGCAGGACGAGGCCCACGGCGTGCCCTGGGGGCGTCCCCGGCACGCGGCCCGGCACGCCGACGGGAGCGCCCACGTGCCGGCGGGCGAGGTGGGGGAGCAGGTGCCCGCCCGTCCGCTGACGTTGCTGCTGCGCGACGGGCGGCCGGCGCTGCCCGCCGTACCGGCCGACGCGGCGACGGTGCTCGGCACGCAGGCCCGGCAGACCGCGGCGCTGGCCGGCGTCGGCGGCCTGTTCCTGGCCGCCACCGCCTTCGACCCGGACGGCGCCGGCGACCCGAGGGCGGCCCGGCTGCGCGCGGACCTGCTGGACCACGTGGTGGTGGTGGACGACGCGGAGGAGCTGGCCGCGATGTTCGGCGGCGCGGCCGACGGGCTGCTCGTCGAGCTGGCCGAATGGCACCGGCGCAGCGTGGGCGAGACCGCCTGACCGCCGCTCACCCCGCCTCCCGTCCCGCCGGCGGGAGGGCGTACGGCACTCATCATGATCAGCCGCCGAGCCGCGGGCGCTCGGGCGCCGGGGCGGGTCAGGGGTGGTGGGGGGCGCCGGCCGGGCGGCTGCGGGCCATGCGCAGGCGGACCTGGGACGAGGCGCCGCTCTGGGTGATGACGAACTCGTCGCAGAGGCGGCGCATCACCCACAGGCCGTAACCGCCCGGCCCGATCTGGGGACGGGCCTCGGGGCAGGCGTCGGGACGCAGGCGGCCCGCGTGGTCGTCGACGTCGACGGTGAGGAAGTCGTCGTCGGTCCAGATGTGCACCCAGCCGGCCCCGCCCGCGTGGTCGAGGACGTTCGTGACGGCCTCGTTGGCGGCGAGCGCGAGGTCGTCGCCGCGCTGGGAGGCGAGCCCGGCCTGGAGCGCGTGACGGCGGACGAGCTCCCGCAGCCCCGCGAGGTCTCGGCTGATCGGCCAGCTTGCGGCAGCGCCGGGGGAAGGCTCGGACATCGGTCCCTCCTACCCGAAATCACACACCGTGTGCCCATGATGACACTGACTCGGTCGTGCGCGCAGGCCAAGCGGAGACAGAGAAGGGCTGGTCCATCTTGCCCGAGTTGCGGCTTCCGCGCCATGCCCCACCAGGGAGCCTCCCGGCGGCGGGCCGCCTGACCGCAATGACGTACCGAGGGTACGAAAAATAGCAACGTTCCAAATGGGGGATTTATCCGGAACTCCTGGCCGGGAACTCGATCTTGCTCCATCGTTGGCGATGCAACGCGGCTCCGCTGCCGCGGAGGCGCACCGAAAGCCAAGGGAGTTCCATGCTCAACCGATATCGGGCCCTGCCGGTCGCGGTGGCGATGCTCACCGCGCTGGCGGGCTTGGCCGCGCCGGCCGGCGCCGCCACGCCCGCGCAGGCGTCCGCCGTCGCACCCCTCACCGTGACGTTCGCCGCCACGGAGGACGTGTTCATCAGCCAGGCCGAGCCGGCGAAGAGCTTCGCGACCGCGACCTGGATGAGCGTCTGCGGCGCCGCGTGCGGCAGCGCCGTCGCGGGCCAGCGGGTCGGCCTGACCCGCTTCAAGGTCGCCGGGATCCCGCAGGACGCCGAGGACGTCAAGGTCACCCTGGACGTCGTCCCGGCCAGGACGACGGACACCACCGTGTCGGTCCGTCCCGTGACCGGCTCCTGGACCGAGGCGGCCACCACCTGGAACACCCGCCCCGAGTTCGGCGCCGCGGCCGTGGCCTCGCACACCGGTTTCACCGCCGGGACGACGGTCAAGCTGGACGTGTCCGCCGCCGTCAAGGGCGACGGCACGTACGCCTTCGCCCTCACCGGCGGCGACGCCACCGCCACCGTGCTGATGTCCTCGCGCGAGACCGGGAACCGCGGCCCGAAGCTCACGGTCACCTACACCGAGGCCGGCGGCCAGACCGACGGGCCGCTGCCGTTCGTGCTGCCGGGGAAGGCGGCCCTGCGCGGGTCGGCCAAGAAGGTGTTCGCGCACTACTTCACGCCGTATCCGGTGTCGCTGGACAACCAGGCCCCGGCCAATGACTACTACGCCAGGAACTACCTCAAGCCGGACGGCGAGAGCGGCAAGCACGCCGCCTACGGCGGGCTGCTGCGCGACCGGCCGACGGGGCGCGACCCCATCAGCGGCGACTACGCGCTGGCCGACTTCAAGACCGAGGTCAAGCAGGCCATCGCGGCCGGCCTGGACGGTTTCACCGTCGACATCCTGTCGATCACCAGCGCCCACTGGACGCGGGTGCAGAACCTGATCAAGGCCGCCGAGGCCGTGGACCCGGGCTTCAAGATCGTGCTGATGCCGGACACGAACGGCCTGGCCTCGGTGGACAGCGCCGCGTTCGCCACCGCGATGGCGAAGCTGGCCGCCTCGAAGTCGGTCTACCGGCTCGCCGACGACCGCCTGGTGGTGGCGCCGTTCAAGGCCGAGGGACGCACCCCCGCCTGGTGGGCGGCCTGGATGAAGACGATGGAGACCGAGCACGGCGTCAAGGTGGCGCTGGTGCCCTGCTTCCTCGACTTCAACAAGTACCGGGACGCCTTCGCCTCGATCAGCTACGGCTTCTCCAACTGGGGCAACCGCAACCCCGCCGCCAACGCCTCCCTGGGCGGCAACATCGACCGCGCGCACGGCATGGGCAAGATCTGGATGCAGCCGGTGTCGGTCCAGGACGAACGCCCCAACCAGGGCGTCTTCGACGAGGCGGGCAACACCGAGAACCTGCGGGCGACATGGAAGGGCGCGATCGACGGCGAGGCCGACTGGGTCCAGCTCACCACCTGGAACGACTACTCCGAGAACACCCAGTTCGCGCCGTCCAGGAACGCCGGCTGGACGTACCTGGACATCAACGCCTACTACCTGACCTGCCACAAGCTCGGCTGCCCGAAGATCACGAACGACGCGGCGTACCTGACCCACCGGGTGCAGCCGGTCGCGGCCCAGCCCTCCTTCGCGCAGACCAAGCTCATGAAGCTGCGCGGCGGCAGCACGGCCGCGCGGGACACGGTCGAGGTGCTCACCATGCTGACGGCGGCGGCCAAGGTGTCGGTGACCGTCGGCGGCACGACGCAGAGCTACGACGCGCCCGCCGGCGTGTCGGCCAGGACGTTCCCGCTGAAGACGGGCACCGCGTCGGCGACCGTCACCAGGGGGTCGGCGACGGCGGCCAAGGTGGTCTCGCCGTACTCGATCACCGCGACGCCGTACGTGCAGGACCTGCACTACCGCGCGGCCTCCAGCGAACGCTGACCGTCCGGGACCGGGCCCGCGCCGACCGCGCGGGCCCGGCCACGTCCGCCGCCTCGGCCGCGTGGAACTCTCCATGGCCGGTCGGACGTCTCATGGCGGAGGAGTTGACACATGCGCCCTGGCGTGAAAAGCTGAAGGCGGCACCGAGGTTGACACTTATAGTAAGTGTGGACATTCGTTTCTCAGTTGAGTTATGCTGCTGCCTCGCGCCGCCCTTCGACGCCCCGGATTCCGGTCCGGGCGTTTGGCGTGCGCGCAGTTCGATTCCATCCGTGCCCTCCGGAAGGTCAACTGTTGGCAGCCTCGCAGAGTGTTCCCGCCGTCGTTCCCGCTGGTCCTCATCGCGTGTCTTTCGCGCGCATCCAGGAGCCCCTCGAAGTTCCTGATCTTCTCGCTCTGCAGACCGAGTCGTTCGACTGGTTGCTGGGCAACGAGAAGTGGAA
>NZ_JBITLU010000032.1:0-66827 GCF_044465525.1 Nonomuraea sp. NPDC049646
GGGGGGGGGCCGCCCCCCGCGCCCCGCCCCCCCGGCCGCCCCCCCCCGGCCCCCGCCGGGCGGGGGGGGGGGGGGGGGGCCGCCGCGGGGCGCCCCCCCCCCCCCCCCCGGGCGGCCCCACGGCGGTGGCCAGGTACAGGCCCGACACCAGCCAGGACGTGGCGTCGGCGCCCACGCCGAAGTGGTGGGCGATGGGCACGAGCGCGATGGCGATGATCGAGGAGTTGATCGGGTTGAGCAGCGAGCCGACCGAGACCGCCGTGACGAAGCGGGGGCCGAAGGCGGCCTGGCCGGGCTCGCTGTCGGGCCGCGGCGGCGCGGTCACAGCTGGTACTTCTCCTCTAGCTTCTCGTAGATGTCGATCTTGTAGTCGATGGCGGCCAGGTCGTCCTTGAGCTGGTCGATGCGCTTGGCCACCTCCTCGCGGTGGGTGAGCAGGATCTGCTTGCGCTCGGCGGTGGTGCTCTCGCCGGCGCGGACCAGCTCGGCGTAGCGGCGGACGTCGGCGATGGACATCCCGGTGCCGCGCAGCCTGGTCAGGAAGCGGATCCAGGCCAGATCACGTTCGGTGTAGCGGCGGTGCCCGTTGCCGCCGCGCGGCGGCGTCTCCCGCATCAGGCCGGCTTTCTCGTAATAGCGCAGCGCGTGGGCGCTGAGGCCGGTCTCGGCTGCGACTTCCGCGATCGTCAGGCTCTGACTCATACCGATCATTGTCGCCCTTCGAGCGCGATCCAAGTCAAGTGCATTCGCTGGAATTCCGGTGAATGCGGGTTCGGACTTGACGGAATGGGACCGGCTACCTCCATACCGCCCGGTCACCGCCAGGCGGCGCGTTGACGCGTTTTCCGGCGGCTGAACATGATTCATCCGTAGCGCCGGACGAAATGGTGGTGCCAATGGCGAAGAGCGAATTCGTGAGATTCCTCGGCGACCTCCGGGAGAATCCGCAAAGACGCGCTGAGTATAGCGCGAGAAATCTCAGTCAATTGTTGTTCCACGCCTCCGACGAGGGCTTCCGGTTCACCGCCGAGGAGCTGGTGTCGGTGGTCGGGGCCCTGGAGATCGAGGTCATCGTCGCCAAGGACGGCGAGTCCGTCGACGGCGGCAGCACGCTCTGGCGGCACATGTGGGGCAGGCGTTACCTGGACTACCTGCTCGATCACGTGGTGGCCAGGTTCGGCGAGGAGGAGCTGCGCGGGTTCGCGGCCGACGAGAGGCGGCCGGTGGCATGAGCGGGACGAACCTGATCGCGTTCCTGCGCCTGGCGGGCTCGCGCCCCGACGTGCTGGAGTCGCTGAAGGCCAAGAGCAAGGCGGAGGTCATCGCCGCCGCGGCCGGGCACGGGCTGCCGTTCTCCGAGGCCGACTTCAACGGCGTGGTGTGGGAGCTGGAGGAGCGCCTGGCCGACCTGCGCGGCGACGCCTTCGACGCCACCTTCCCGCTCTGGCGGACGATGTGGGGGCAGCACTACCTGGAGTTCCTGGTCGGCGACCTGCTGCCCGCGCTGGAGCGGGCCCGGCTGCTGGAGCCGTCGTGAGCGCCTACGACTACATCGTGGTGGGCGCGGGCAGCGCCGGGTGCGTCCTGGCCAGGCGGCTGCTGGACGCGCTGGGCTGCCGGGTGCTGCTGCTGGAGGCCGGCGGCCCGGACGACGCCGAGTGCGTGCACCGGACCGACGTCCCGTCGATGACGTCGATGTGGGGCTCGCCGGAGTTCGTGTGGGACTACGCCAGCACCCCGCAGCGGGAGCTGGGCGGCCGGGTGGTGCCCATCCCGCAGGGCCGCGTGACGGGCGGCGGCAGCTCGGTCAACGCCATGATGTACGTGCGGGGCAACCGCCGCGACTTCGACGGCTGGGCCGCGCTGGGCAACGACGGCTGGTCCTACGACGAGGTGCTGCCCTACTTCAGGCGCTCGGAGGACTACCCGGGCGGCTCGCCTGAGTACCGGGGCGGCGGCGGCCCGCTGAAGGTCGTGGACTACGGCTCGCCGTCGGACGCCTCGCGCGCGTTCGTCCGGGCGGCGATCGCCCGCGGCCGCGCCGACGGCACGGGCGACTACAACGGCCCGCGGCAGGAGGGCCTGGCCTTCTTCTACCAGTCCACCCGGGACAAGGACGGCCGCCGGTCCAGCACGTCGGAGGCGTTCCTGGCGCCGGTGCTCGGCGAGCCGGGTCTCACGCTGGAGACCGGCGCCGTCGTCACCCGCCTCACGTTCGAGGGCGGCCGGGCCGCCGGCGTGGAGTACGTCAAGGACGGCCGTGCGCAGCGGGCCACGGCCGCGCAGGAGGTCGTCGTGGCCTGCGGCGCGCTGGGCTCGCCGGCGCTGCTGTTGCGCTCGGGCCTCGGCCCGGCCGCGCACCTGCGCGAGCACGGCGTCGAGGTGGTCGCCGACCTGCCGGGCGTGGGCGGCAACCTGCAGGACCACGTGCTGTTCGGCATCGGCTACGAGAGCCTGCGCGAGCTGCCCTTCCCCGAGCTGCTGGCCGAGGCGGGGCTGTTCACCAACGTCCTGGGCGGCGACGGGCCGGACCTGCAGTTCTTCTTCGGCCCGGTGCAGTTCATCGACGACCGGTACAGGACGGACGGCCCGGGGTTCACCTTCGCGCCGATCCTGCTGCAGCCGCAGAGCAGGGGCGAGGTGCGGCTGCGCCCCGGCGACCCGCTGCGTCCGCTGATCGACCCGCACTACCTGGAGGCCGCCGCGGATCTGCGGCTGCTGACCGAGGCCGTCGTCCTGGCCAGGGAGCTGGTCTCGGACGCGGCCTTCGACTCCCTGCGCGGGCGGGAGCTGGCCCCCGGCCCCGGCGTGACGAGCCAGGCCGCCCTGGCCGAGTACGTGCGGGCCAGCGCCTCGACCGTGTGGCACCCGGCCGGCACCTGCCGGATGGGCCGCGACGACGAGGCGGTCGTCGAGCCCGACCTGCGGGTCCGTGGCGTGGACGGGCTGCGCGTGGCCGACGCCTCGGTCATGCCGGTCATCACCCGGGGCAACACCAACGCGGCCACGATCATGATCGCCGAGAAGGCCGCCGACCTGGTCGCCGCATCGGCGCGGAGGTGAGCTGAGATGACACAGAGCTTCGACTTCGTCGTCGTCGGCGGCGGCACGGCCGGGTCGGTCATCGCCGCCCGGCTGAGCGAGCTGCCCGGGGCCAGCGTGCTGGTCCTGGAGGCGGGCGACACGAAGGTCACGGACGCGGTCGAGGACCCGAGCCGGTGGAACGAGGTGCTGCTGACCGAGCTGGACTGGGCGTACATGAGCGAGCCGCAGCCGGGGCTCGGCGGGCGCCAGGTCTACTCGGCGGCGGGCCGCGGCCTGGGCGGGACCTCGAACGTCTACCACATGATCCACACGCGTGGCCGTCCGGCGGACTTCGACGCCTGGGCCTACGACGGCTGCCCCGGCTGGTCCTTCGCCGACGTCCTGCCCTACTTCCAGCGCCTGGAGGGCCAGCGGGACGCGACCAACCCCACGGCGGGCCACGACGGCCCCATCAAGATCGTCAACGCCCGGGACATGGGCAACCCGGTCTCCCAGACGTTCGTGGACGCCTGCGTGGAGCTGGGCTACCCGCAGGTCGAGGACTTCAACGCCGACAGCTTCGGGGTGAGCTGGCACCACGTCGACATCGACATGGACATCGACGCCGGCAAGGGCACCCGCTGCGGGGTGCGCGCCTCCTACCTGGAGCCGGCGCTGGAGCGGCTGAGCGTCGAGGTGGGGGCGCTGGCCACCCGGCTGCTGTTCGAGGGCGAGCGCTGCGTGGGCGTGGAGTACCTCAAGGGCGGCGAGCTGCGGACCGTCCGGGCCGCGCACGAGGTGATCGTCAGCGCGGGCGCGATCCAGTCGCCCAAGCTGCTGCAGCTGTCCGGCATCGGCGAGGCCGGGGCGCTGGCCGCGCTCGGCATCCCGGTGGTCGCCGACCTGCCCGGCGTGGGGGCCAACTTCCACGACCACCCGCTGGTCATCGGCCCGATCGGGTACATGGAGGAGGCCGCGCCCGACCCGCGCGGGCAGGTCACCGAGGTCGGCCTGTTCTGGGGGTCGGAGCCGGGGCTGCCGGTGCCCGACATGGAGATCTGCCTGGTGCACCGGGCGCCGTTCGGCGACCAGTTCTTCGCCAACGTCATCAAGCGGGTGGAGACCGGGCAGCCGCTGACGCCGGTGCGCGAGCTGGTCGACCCGAAGATCGTGCTCACCCTGCCGGGGCTGGTCCGCCCGCTGTCACGGGGCAGCGTACGGCTGGCCGGCACCGACCCGACGGCCTACCCGCGGGTCAGCGCGAACTACTTCGCCGAGCGCTCGGACCTGGAGCGCACGGTGACGATGGTGCAGATCGCCCGCGACATCTACGCCAGCTCGGCCTTCCGGCGCGACTGGGGGCTGACCGAGGTCGCCCCCGGCCCGGACGTGCGCACCCGGGCGCAGCTCACCGCCTGGGTGACGGAGAACGTCGGCTCGTACTACCACTTCGCCGGCTCCTGCAAGATGGGCTCCGACAGCCTGGCCGTGGTGGACACCCGGCTGCGGGTGCGCGGCGTCGAGGGGCTGCGCGTCGCCGACGCCTCGATCATGCCGACGATCGTCTCGGCCAACCCCCACACCACCACCGTGATGATCGGCGAGCGCGCGGCCGAGTTCGTCGCGGCGGACTTCCTCCCGGCCCGACAGGAGGCCACCCGATGATCCACCAGTTCATCTTCGGCGCCCCCAAGCCCGGCTTCACCGTCCAGCAGTTCCAGGACTACTGGGTGAACGTGCACGCGGTGAAGTACGCGAGCAAGATCAAGCAGATCAGGCAGTACCTGGTCGACACCCGCATCCCCTTCGACGGCGACGTGGGCCGGCCGGCGCTGCCGCACCAGGGCATCGCCGAGATCTGGCTGGCCGGCGCCGAGGAGCAGCTCGCCTCGCTGCAGAGCGAGGAGTTCCTCCAGGGCGCCCGGCTGGACGAGCCCAACTGGGCGGCGTTCTGGTCGACGATCGTGGTCGACACCGTCGCCCACGAGCTGGTGCCCGGCCCCAGGCCGCGGCCGGACAGCTGGGTGAAGGTCACCACGCTGATCAAGCGGCGGCCCGGTATGCCGCTGGACACCTACCGCAAGCAGTCCCTGGAGTCCTACGCCGCCGCGGTGGCCGGGCTGCCGGGCCTGCGCAGGCACCTGCACTGCCACACCGTGGACGGCGCGTACACCTTCGGCGAGGCCGGCTTCGACGCCGTGGACCAGCTCTGGTTCGACGACGTGGACGCGCTGCGCGCCGCGCTGGCCTCGGCCCACCACGCCCGCCGGGTCAAGCCGGAGCTGGAGGCGATCGCCGACCCGGCCCACGTGTTCTCCATGACCTGCAAGGAAAACTGGATCATTCCCGGGGAGTCGGCATGACCAAGCGCGTTCTCGTGATCCTCTCGGAGTTCGGCTACTGGGGGGAGGAGCTCGTCGGCCCGCTGTCGGCCTTCGACGAGCGCGGCTACGACGTCGTGTTCGCCACGCCGACCGGCAAGCAGCCGCACGCCCTGCCGCCCAGCATGGACCCCGACTACGTCGACCCGCCGCTCGGCCGCTCGGTCACCACGCCCGAGGTGGCCAAGCTGACCCGCGACCTGGACGAGTCGGGCCGCCTGGCCAACCCGCTCAACCTGTCGGCCTGGGCGCCCGAGCGTCCCTACACCAGCAGCCCCGACTACCTGCGCCGGCTGGAGTCCTACCACCGGGCGGTGGCCAAGCTGGAGGCCGAGCTGGTGCCCTACGACGCGGTGCTGATCGTGGGCGGCAGCGGGCCGATCGTGGACCTGGCCAACAACGAGCGGGTGCACGAGATCGTGCTGGCGTTCGTGCGGGCGGGCAAGCCGGTGGCCGCGGAGTGCTACGGCGTGGCCTGCCTGGCCTTCGCCCGCGACTGGGAGGACCGCAAGAGCATCATCTGGGGCAAGCACGTCACCGGCCACTGCAAGGAGTACGACTACAAGGACGGCACCGGGTTCCTCGGCGTGCCCGACTTCAACATGGGGCCGCCGCCGTACCCGCTGGAGTACATCCTGCGGGACGCCACCGGGCCGCAGGGCCGCTACATCGGCAACTTCGGCAGGGAGACCTCGGTCATCGTGGACTTCCCGTTCGTCACCGGACGCTCCACGCCCGACTCGTTCCTGACCGGGCAGAAGATCGTCGAAGTGCTCGAGGGCGGCCTGCGCCGCTTCGGCTGGTGATGGCGGGCCATGGCCAGGGACGGCAACACCGCGATCATCGAGCAGTTCCTCAGCGACGGCATCACGTACATGTTCGGCAACCCGGGGACGGTCGAGCAGGGCTTCCTCGACGCGCTGGAGGGCTTCGAGGACTTCCACTACATCCTCACCCTGCAGGAGACGGTGGCGGCCGGCATCGCCGACGGCTACGCCCGCGCCACGGGCGGCCCCGCGCTGCTGCAGCTCCACAGCGGCGTGGGGCTGGGCAACGCGATCGGCATGCTGTACCAGGCCAAGCGGGGGCACTCCCCGCTGGTGGTGGTCGCCGGTGAGGCCGGGGTCGGCTACGACGCGATGGACGCCCAGATGGCCGCCGATCTCGTGGCCATGGCCCGGCCCGTCACCAAGCACGCCATGCGCGTGATCGACCCGGGCTCGGTGCTGCGGGTGCTGCGCCGGGCGGTCAAGCTGGCGATGACGCCGCCGCGCGGCCCGGTGTTCGTGGCGCTCCCGCTCGACGTGCTGGACCAGCCCAACCACGAGCCGGTCCAGCCGTCGGTGGTGCCGCACTCGGCCGCGCTGCCCGCCCCGGAGCTGGTCCGCCGGGCCGCCGAGCTGCTGTCCGGCGCCCGGTCGCCGATCATCCTGGCCGGCGACGGCGTGTCGGTCTCCGGCGCGCAGGCGGAGCTGACCCGGGTGGCCGAGCAGCTCGGCGCGGACGTGTGGGGCGTGGAGTTCTCCGAGGCGAACATGGACGGCCGCCACCCGCTCTTCCGCGGCCAGCTCGGCCACATGTTCGGCCAGGTCAGCGCGGACGCCGTCAAGGACGCCGACGCCGTGCTGGTGGTGGGCACGTACCTGTTCCCCGAGGTGTTCCCGTCGCTGAGCAGCCCGTTCGGCAAGGACGCGCGGATCGTGCACATCGACCTGGACTCGTACGAGATCGCCAAGAACCACCCGGTCACGCTGGGCCTGGTGGCCGACCCCCGGCTCACGCTGGCGGCGCTGTCGGCGGAGCTGGAGGGCACGCTGAGCCGGGCCGACCGGCAGGCGGCGGCGGCCCGGCTGGCCCGGCGGACGGCCGCGCAGCAGCAGCGGGTCGGCCCGGCGCCGGCCGAGGACTCGATACTCGACGCGTTCATGCGCGAGCTGGCGGCGCGGACCCCCGAGGACGTGATCGTCTTCGACGAGGGGCTGACCGCCTCCGGCGTGATCGGCTCCTACTTCCCGCCGCGCGGGCCGGGGAGCTGGTTCCTGACCCGCGGCGGCTCGCTCGGCGTGGGCATCCCGGGGGCGATCGGCGCCAAGCTCGCCCACCCGGACCGCACGGTGATCGGCTTCACCGGCGACGGCGGCAGCATGTACACCTTCCAGGCGCTGGCCACCGCCGTCCGGTACGACATCGCCGCCAAGTTCGTGATCTGCAACAACCACAGCTACCGGCTGCTGGACAACAACATCGAGGAGTACTGGCGCGGCCGGGGCATCCCCGGTCACCGCTTTCCTCGCTCCTTCGACCTCTCCCATCCCGACCTCCAGTTCACCGACCTGGCCAGAGGCTGCGGCGTGGACGGGCTGCGGGTGGAGAAGGCCGACCAGATCGAGGAGGCCGTCGAGCGGCTGCTCGGCCACGACGGCCCCTTCCTCATCGACCTCGTCACCGAACCGGGGAGGCCATTGTGAGCGGCATCGAGCCACGGGCCGGCGCGGCGCTGAACGGCCGCAAGGTCGCCGTCCTGATGGAGAGCGACTACGTGGAGCCGGAGATCTTCTACTACGAGCGGCGCTTCGCCGAGGCCGGCGCCGAGGTGCACTTCATGACCCGCCTGTGGGGGCAGCCGTCGATCACCTTCACCGGCCACGAGTGGCGGGTGCCGTTCACCGTGGACCGCGGGTTCGAGGGCATCAGCGACCGTGAGCTGCGCTCCTACGCCGCGGTGATCGTGCCCTCGGGGATCGTCTCGGACCGGCTGCGCTACACCGACGACGTCAACCGGCTGGCGCCGGCCACCGCGTTCGTGCGGCGGGCGCTGGAGGAGCCGTCGATCATCACGGGCGTGATCTGCCACGGCCTGTGGCTGATGGCCGCCGCCCCCGAGACGATGCGCGGGCGCAAGGTCGTCGCGCACAACAACCTCGTGGGCGACGTGCGGAACATGGGCGCCGAGTACGTGGACCAGGACGTGGTCATCGACGGCAACCTGATCACCGGGCGCAGCGTGTACCACTGCCATCTGTTCGCCCACACCATCATCGGCCAGCTCGCCGAGACGCTGTAGGAGCAACGATGAACTTCACCTTCATGGACACCGTGGCCGGGCGGGTCGAACGGTTCGACGCCGGCTCCGGCTCCTTCCGGCTGGCGACCATCGACGGCCGCACGGTCGAGGTGCGCCTGGACGGCGAGGTCTCGGCCGAGGTGCTGCGCAACCTGGGCGAGCCGTACGTGGACGCGGGCGACCACGTGCGCGACATGCTGACGCCGGGCCGCCACCTGTTCGTCTACGGGATCTTCTACCCCGAGGGCGAGGAGCCGGTCTTCTCGGCCAAGCGGCTGATCTTCCTGGGCCGCGGCGCCGGCGAGTACCGGTTCGAGCAGCCCGACTGGTGGATCAACCAGCTCGACGAGATCGCCGCGTTCTACCGCCGCGCCCAGTTCGGGCAGGGGCCGGTCGACTTCCGCGACTACCGGACGATCCTGCGCCTGGGCGGCGACAAGACCGCCAGCCACGTGCAGGAGACCGACACGATCTCGCGGCTGGTGTACGGCATGGCCTCGGCGTACCTGCTGACCGGCGACGACGCCTACCTGGAGGTCGCCGAGCGCGGCACCCGCTACCTGCGCGAGCACATGCGCTTCGTGGACCCCGAGAACGACGTCGTGTACTGGTACCACGGCATCAAGGTGGACGGCGAGCACGAGAAGAAGCTGTTCACCTCGGAGTTCGGCGACGACTACG
Organism: Nonomuraea sp. NPDC049646; assembly: GCF_044465525.1. Taxonomy (NCBI): domain Bacteria; kingdom Bacillati; phylum Actinomycetota; class Actinomycetes; order Streptosporangiales; family Streptosporangiaceae; genus Nonomuraea; species Nonomuraea sp. NPDC049646. Next base: position 9,151 of record NZ_JBITLU010000032.1, read on the forward strand.
ACGCCATCCCGATGTACGAGCAGATCTACGCCCTGGCCGGCCCGACGCAGACCTACCGCGTCACCGGCGACAAGCGCATCGCCTCCGACGCCGACGCCACGCTGCGGCTGTTCGAGAAGTTCTTCCGCGACCACCGGCGCGGCGGCTACTACTCGCACGTCGACCCGATCCTGCTCAGCCCGCACCACGAGTCGCTCGGGCCGAACCAGTCGCGCAAGAACTGGAACTCCATCGGCGACCACGCCCCGGCCTACCTGATCAACTACTACCTGGCCACCGGCGACGAGCGTCACCTGGAGATGCTGGAGCGCACCTTCGACACGATCGTCGAGCACTTCCCTGAGCCGTCGAGCCCGTTCGTCAACGAGCGCTTCCACGACGACTGGAGCCACGACCTGACGCACGGCTGGCAGCAGGACCGCGCGGTCGTCGGGCACAACCTGAAGATCGCCTGGAACCTCATGCGCATGCACGGCGCCCGCCCCAAGGACGCCTACCGCGACCTGGCCGAGCACCTGGCCCGAACCATGCCGGCGGTGGGCAGCGACCAGCAGCGCGGCGGCTGGTACGACGTCGTCGAGCGGCACCGGGCCGAGGGCCAGCGGTGGCACCGCTTCGCCTGGCACGACCGCAAGGCGTGGTGGCAGCAGGAGCAGGCGATCCTGGCGTACCTGATCGTGGCCGGCGAGCTGGGCGGTGAGGACCACCTGGAGCAGGCGCGGCAGGCGGCGGGCTTCTACAACGCCTTCTTCCTCGACCACGACGAGGGCGCGGTCTACTTCAACGTGCTGGCCAACGGCCTGCCGTACCTGCTCGGGACCGAGCGGTTCAAGGGCAGCCACTCGATGAGCATGTACCACTCCTCCGAGCTGTGCTATCTGGCGACCGTGTACACGCGGCTGCTGGTCACCCGGCAGCCGCTCACCCTGCACTTCAAGCCGGGCCCGGACGCCGACCGCATCCTGCGCGTCGCGCCCGACCTGCTGCCGGCCGGGCGGGTGCTGCTGACCGAGGCCGAGGTGGACGGCAAGCCGTACGAGGTGCTGGACCCGGTGGCGATGACCGTGGAGCTGCCGGAGTCCACCGAGGCGCTGCGCGTCAAGGTGACGCTGACCCCGGTGCAGGAGTGAGCGTGCCGGCCATGGAGATCACGACGGACACGATCGGCCCGGTCACCGTGATCGGGCTCACCGGCCAGCTCGACAGCAGGTCGGCCCCGGCGGCGCAGGAGCGCATCCTGTCGCTGCTGCCGGACAGCCGGCCGGTGCTGCTCGACCTGACCGGCGTCAGCTACCTGTCCAGCGCGGGCCTGCGCACGATGCTGCTGGTCTACCGGCAGGCGCGGACCCTGGACAGCTTCATCGCCCTGGTGGGCCTGTCGGCCGAGCTGCGCGGGGTGATGGCGGCGACCGGGTTCCTGCGCTTCTTCGTCGTCGCCGACTGCGTGGCGGACGCGCTGGAGATCGTCCGGGCCGCCGAGCCCCGGGAGGAGGCCACATGAGTGTGGAGACGCAGGGCGTGCCGGGCCGGATCGACTCCTTCCCGACGGCCGAGCTGGAGGGGTTCGGGGTGCGGGCGGGCCATCCGATGCCGTTCGGCGCCACGCTGGTGCCCGGCGGGGTGAACTTCTCGGTCTACTCCAGCGGCGCGAGCGCGGTCTCGCTGGTGCTGTTCCGGCGCGGGGAGCGGGAGCCGTTCGCCGAGCTGCCCTTCCCCGGCGAGTACCGGATCGGCGGCGTGTGGGCCATGACCGTGTTCGGCCTGGACCACGAGGGCGTCGAGTACGGCTACCGCGTCGCCGGCCCGGAGACGCCGGGCCCCGGCGACCGGTTCGACCCGGGCAGGATCCTGGCCGACCCGTACGCCAGGGTCATGTCGGGCCGCGACGTGTGGGGCGCCGACGTCGACTGGGACGACCCCTACCCCTACCGGTCGGTGCTGGTCTCCGACGACTTCGACTGGGAGGAGGACCGGCCGCTGCGCGTCGCGCCGGAGGACCTGGTCGTCTACGAGCTGCACGTGCGCGGCTTCACGGCGGACCCGTCCTCGGGGGTGTCGGCGCCGGGCACGTACGCGGGGCTGATCGAGAAGATCCCCTACCTGAAGGCGCTCGGCGTCAACTGCGTGGAGCTGATGCCGGTCTTCGAGTTCGACGAGTTCGACATGAGCCGGGTCAACCCGGTCACCGGCGAGCGCCTGTACAACTACTGGGGCTACTCCACGCTGGGCTTCTTCGCGCCCAAGGCCGGCTACGCGGCCACCGGCCGGTACGGCATGCAGTCCGACGAGTTCAAGAACCTGGTCAAGGAGCTGCACCGGGCCGGGATCGCGGTGGTGCTGGACGTGGTCTTCAACCACACGGCCGAGGGCAACGAGAACGGCCCGACCATCCACTTCCGCGGCCTGGACAACGGCACGTACTACATGCTCACGCCGGAGGGTTACTACTACAACTTCAGCGGCACCGGGAACACCTTCAACTGCAACCACCCGGTGGTGCGCGACTACGTGCTCGACTGCCTGCGTTACTGGGCCGGCGAGTACCACATCGACGGCTTCCGCTTCGACCTGGCCGCGATCCTGGACCGCGGCCAGGACGGCGCGCCGCTGGCCAACCCGCCGCTGATCGAGACGCTGGCCCACGACCCGCTGCTGCGCGACTGCCTGCTGATCGCCGAGGCGTGGGACGCCGGCGGCCTGTACCAGGTGGGCTCCTTCCCCGGCTACCAGCGCTGGTCGGAGTGGAACGGCCGCTACCGCGACGCGCTGCGCCGCTTCCTGAAGGCCGACCCCGGCTCGGCCGGCGAGCTGGCCACCCGGCTGGTCGGCTCGCCCGACCTGTACGCCTCCCGCGGCACGCTGGCCTCGGTCAACTTCGTCACCTGCCACGACGGGTTCACGCTGGCGGACCTGTTCGCCTACAACGGCAAGCACAACGAGGCCAACGGCGAGGACAACCGCGACGGCAGCGACGACAACCAGAGCTGGAACTGCGGCGCCGAGGGCCCGACGCGGGACGCCGAGGTGCTGGCGCTGCGCGGGCGGCAGGCCAGGAACGCGATGCTGCTGCTCCTGCTCAGCCAGGGCATCCCGATGATCCTGGCCGGCGACGAGGTCGGCCGCACCCAGCAGGGCAACAACAACGCCTACTGCCACGACGGCCCGCTGTCGTGGTTCGACTGGGCCCTGACCGAGCGAAACGGCGGCCTGCTGCGGTTCGTGCGCGAGTGCGTCGCCTTCCGCGCCGCGCACCCGATGGTGCGCGACCGCCGCCACCCGTGCGGCGACGAGGGCGCCGGGCTGCCGCGGGTGTCCTGGCACGGCGAGCGGGCCGGCGAGCCCGACTGGTCGCCGGACAGCACGCTGGTGGCGATGCTGCGCAGCGGCCCGGCGGCCGGCGGCGGCGAGGAGCACCTGTACCTGGCCGCCAACACCCACTGGCAGGCGCGGGAGCTGGAGCTGCCCGCGCTGCCGGACGGCGCGGTGTGGCACCTGTTCGCCGACACCGCGGCCGCCGCCCCCGGCGACGTCCACTCACCGGGCCAGGAGCCGCCGCTGGCCGACCAGCGGCGGATCGTCGTCGGCCCGCGGGCCGCGGTCGCGCTGGTCGGCCGCGCCCATCCCTGAAATCCCCGAAGGAGATCCCATGTCGTTCAACGCGATCCTGACCCACGACGGCAGCACCGCACTGATCACGCTGGAGGGCGAGCTGGACGCCCTGACCGCCGAGACCTTCAGGAGGGAGGTGGAGCGCGCGGCCGAGGCCGCGGCCGAGCTGCTGGTGCTGGAGATGTCGCAGCTCAGCTACATGTCCTCGGCGGGGCTGCGCGGGCTGGTGTTCGCCCGGCAGAAGCTGGCCGACGACGTGCGCATCGTGCTGGTCGGCGCCAACGACGCCATCGAGCAGACCATCCGGCTGGTCGGCTTCCACCACAGCGTGGACTTCAGCGATGCGATCCCCGAGTAGGCAGGCGATGCAGCGGCTCAGGCTCCCCGCCGAGCCCGAGTCGCTGGACGAGCTGATGGCCTACGTGCAGACGCTGAGCGCGCTCGGCGGCCTGACCCGCACGCGCGCCCACTGGCTGCGGCTGGCCGCCGAGGAGCTGATCGTCAACATCATCACGCACGGCCACCGCGACCGGACGGGCGAGCTGGAGCTGACCGGCGGGGTGGAGCCGGGCCGGGTGTGGCTGCGCCTGACCGACTCGGCGCCGCCGTTCGACCCGACCGCCTACGAGGCCGTTCCCGACCTGGAACGGCCGCTGGGCGAGCGCCGGCCGGGCGGGCTGGGCGTCTACCTGGCCCGTACGGTCGCCGACCAGGTCCGCTACGAGTACAGCTCGGGTCGTAACCAGACGACCATCATCATGAACCGCGTCTAGGAGGTACCGATGGATGCGGAGGTGACCCTCGTCGTCAGTGGCCCATCACCAGCAGCGGAAGAGCTGTGCCTGCTGCTGGCCGCCGACGGCGCTCCCGTGGCCAGGCGCACCCCCGAGCAGCTGCTGGCCGAGGCGCCTCCGCCCACCGGTCTGCTGCTGGTGAACGCGAGCCTCGACGTGGAGGTCGTGCGCGAGGTGACGCGGGTCGTCCAGGCCGGCGCGCGGCCTCCCGTCGTGGTCGCGTTCACCGACGGCGACCTGCGTCAGCTCGAACCGCACGTGCTGGCCGGGCTGGACTACGTCGTCCCGCCCTTCGTGCCGGAGCTGCTGCACCGCAGGCTGCGGGCGGGCCAGGTGTTCGGCCGCTTCCCGGGCGCCGAGGAGGAGGCGCTGCTGAAGTACGAGCGCGAGCTGCAGATCGGGCGGGAGATCCAGGCGGGTTTCCTGCCCGACGCGCTGCCGGCCCGCGCCGGCTGGCAGCTCACCGTCCGGTTCCAGCCGGCCAGGGAGGTCGCGGGGGACTTCTACGACGCCCTGGAGCTGCTGGGCGGGTCGCGGATCGGGCTGGTGGTGGCCGACGTGTGCGACAAGGGCGTCGGCGCCGCCCTGTTCATGGCCCTGATCAGGACGCTGCTGCGGCACACGGCCGCCCATGTGGGGACCGGCGAGGCCGACCCCGTCCAGGACGACGCCACGCCGCTGCTGCGCGCGGTGATCGCGACCAACGACTACCTGACCGCCAACCACCTGCGCCAGGGCTACTTCGCCACGCTGTTCTTCGGCGTGCTCGACCCGGTCACCGGCGCGCTGGTCTACATCAACTGCGGGCACAACCCGCCCATCATCCGCCACGCGGGCGGCGGCCACACCCTGCTGCGTCCCACCGGGCCGGCGCTGGGGCTGGTGCCCGACTCCGTCTTCGAGGTCGGCAGGGCCCACCTGGACCAGGGGGACCTGCTGTTCGCCTACACCGACGGCGTGCCCGAGGCCAGGGACGAGTCCGGCCGCTTCTTCAGCGAGGAGCTCATGCTGACCCTCGTCTCGCAGCCCGCCACCGGCGCGGACGACCTGCTGGACAGGCTCGAACGGGAGATCAGCGCGCACATCGGGTCCGCCGAGCAGTTCGACGACATCACCATGATCGCCCTACGTAGGACACCCACGGGGAAGTACGGACAATGAACGAGATCGCCGGAATCGCACTGGCGGGCGGACAGGGTCTCAGGGCCCGGCCGCTCACCCTGGAGGCCCCCGGCCACCTGCGGAGCAAGGCCACGGTCTGCTTCGCCGGACGGCCGGTCATCGAATGGCAGATCATGGCCCTGCGCGACCAGGGGGTCAGCGACTTCTACCTCATCGCCAACGGCCGGGAGAACCGCTACCAGGCCAAGGACGTGCTCGGCCACGGCGAGGGGCTGGGCGTGCGGGTGCGCTACTCGCGGCCCCGGATGGACTGGACCAACACCGGTTCCGGCGAGGCGACGCTGAGCAGCCTGGACTACTGGCAGCTCGACGGGCTGGCGCTGGTCTTCCCGACCGACTCGCTGTTCGAGTTCGACCTGGAGGAGCTGGTCCGCCGCCACCGCGACAGCGACGCGGTGGTCACCGTGGCCGTGGTCGAGCGGCCGGCCGAGGAGGTGGCGGGCAAGTACGGCACGATGGTCACGGACGCCTCCGGGCGGATCCGGCGTTTCGTGGAGAAGCCACCGCTGGCCGAGGTGCAGGCCCTGGCCGCCGACCCGGCCCGGGTGCCCGTCAACGCCGGGCTCTACCTGGTCGACTGCGGGCGGCTGCGGAAGCTGGCCGGGGAGCCGGGGCTGGCCGAGCTGGCCCGCCACCGGCTCGACTGGGGGCACGACCTGCTCCCGTGGCTGGTGGAGGCCGGGCACCGGGTCGGCATCGCGCCCATCGCCAAGCTGGGCGACCTGGGCAACCTGCGCGACTATCTCGGCACGCTGACCGACGCGCTGAGCGGCGGCTACCCGCACGTGCTCAAGGGCATGCTGCGGGCCTGCCCGGGCAACGTGCGCATCCACGAGTCCTCGCTGCGCCAGCGGGACGCGACGTCGGGCATGACGCTGGCCGAGAAGATCAGCGCGGGCCTGGTCAGGATCGGGCCGAACGTGCACATCGGCCGGGACGTCGAGATCGGCCCCGGCGTGGTCGTCTCCGACTCCGCGATCGGCGACGGCGTGGACCTGCACACCGGGTGCCGGTTGCAGCGGGTGGCCTGCCTGGACGGCGCGATCATCGGGCCCTGGGCGCGCCTCACCGACACGCACGTGGGGACGATGGCCAGGGTGGAGTCGTTCGTGGACTGCGTGACCGTGCTGAGCGGCTACAGCGCGCTGGGCAACGGAGTGACGGTTCAGGCCGGCGTGCGGCTGTCCGGGGTGACGGTGTACCCGGGGCTGACCGTGCCGGCGCACTGCGAGGCCGCCGCCGGCACCTCGATCGAGACCATCGCCGACCTGCAGGACGCGTGACACATGACTGAGACGCTGGTGTTGACCGAGATCTCCGAGATCGCCGCGGGCCGGGTGCCCGTCGTCGGCGTCCGGCCCGTCGTGGCGGGCGGGTGCCGGCCCGCGCGAGCGGTGCCGGGCGAGCCGTTCGAGGTGTCGGCGACGCTGTTCCGGGAGGGGCACGGCGTGGTGGGCGCGAACGTCGTGCTCACCGACCCCGACGGCAAGCAGGCCGCCTGGATCCCGATGGCGGCCGTCGCCCAGGGCTCCGACCGGTACGCGGCCGAGGTGGCCGCCCACCGGGAGGGCGAGTGGACGTTCCGGGTGGAGGCGTGGAGCGACCCGGTGGCGACCTGGCTGCACGTGGCCGAGGTGAAGATCCCCGCCGCGATCGACGTGGCCGTCACGATGGAGGCCGGCGCCCGGCTGCTGACCAGGGCCGCCGCCCAGCCGGAGGTGCCGCCCGCCGACGCCCGGCTGCTGCGCGTGGCCGCCGCGACGCTGCGCGACGGCGAGCTGGACCCCGAGGCGCGGCTGGCGATCGCGCTGGCCGAGCCGGTGCTGCGGACGCTGGCCCGCCGGCCGCTGCGCGACCACGTGACGGCCGGTGAGGACCTGCCGCTGCTGGTGGAGCGCGAACGGGCGCTTTATGGGGCCTGGTACGAGTTCTTCCCCCGCTCCGAGGGCGCCGTGGTGGACCCCACGGGGTGCCGGCCGCCGCGCTCGGGCACCTTCCGGACCGCGGCCGAGCGGCTGCCCGCCGTCGCGGCGATGGGCTTCGACGTGGTCTACCTGCCGCCGATCCACCCGATCGGCCGGACCAACCGCAAGGGGCCGGGCAACTCGCCGATCGCCGGGCCGCACGACCCCGGCTCGCCGTGGGCGATCGGCTCGGCGGCGGGCGGGCACGACGCCGTCCACCCCGACCTGGGGACGATCGACGACTTCGACTTCTTCGTGGCCAGGGCCCTCGAGCTGGGCCTGGAGGTGGCGCTGGACTTCGCGTTGCAGTGCTCGCCCGACCACCCGTGGGTACGGGAGCACCCGCGGTGGTTCGAGCACCGGCCCGACGGCAGCATCGCCTACGCCGAGAACCCGCCCAAGAAGTACCAGGACATCTACCCGATCTCCTTCGACGCCGACCCCGGCGGCATCCTGGCCGAGTCGCTGCGGGTGCTGCGCCACTGGATGGGCCACGGGGTGCGGATCTTCCGGGTGGACAACCCGCACACCAAGCCGGTGTTCTTCTGGGAACGCCTGATCGCCGAGATCAACCGCACCGACCCGGACGTCGTCTTCCTGGCCGAGGCGTTCACCCGGCCGGCGATCATGCACACGCTGGCCGCGGTCGGCTTCCAGCAGTCCTACACCTACTTCACCTGGCGCAACGCCAAGCCGGAGCTGGAGAGCTACCTGGGCGAGCTGGCCGGGGAGGCGGCGGCGTACATGCGGCCGAACCTGTTCGTCAACACGCCCGACATCCTGCACGCCTACCTCCAGGAGGGCGGCCCCGCCGCGTTCCGGGTGCGGGCCGCGCTGGCCGCGACGGCCTCCCCCGCCTGGGGCGTGTACGCCGGGTTCGAGCTGTGCGAGCGCGAGCCGGCCGCGCCGGGCAGCGAGGAGTACAAGGACTCGGAGAAGTACCAGTACCGGCCGCGCGACTGGTCGGGGGGCGGCACGCTGGCGCCCTTCCTGGCCGCGCTGAACCGGATCCGGCGCCGCCATCCGGCCCTGCGCCTGCTGCGCAACCTGCGCTTCCAGCACGCCGACGACGACGCCGTGCTCTGCTTCGCCAAGCAGGCGGGCGAGGACACCGTGATCGTCGTGGTCAACCTCGATCCGCACCACGTGCGGCAGGCCACGGTGACGCTGGACCTGCCCGACCTCGGGCCGTCCTTCCGGGTGCGCGACGAGCTGACCGGCGAGGTCTACCAGTGGGGGGCGCGCAACTTCGTGCGGCTGGACCCGTCCGGCCAGCCGGCGCACATCCTGACGGTGGAGCGGTGATGGACGTCCTGACCGGCGGGGGGCCGTCCGTGCTGGGCGAGCTGGACCTGCACCTCATCGGCGAGGGCAGGCACGAGGAGCTGTGGCGGGCGCTGGGCGGGCGCACCCGGACGGTGGGCGGCGTGGCGGGCGTGTCGTTCGCCGTGTGGGCGCCGGGCGCGCGCGAGGTGCGGCTGGTGGGCGACCTGAACGGCTGGGACGGCGCCGGGCACGCGCTGCGCCGGGCGCCCGGCGGCGGCCTGTGGGAGCTGTTCGTGCCCGGGGCCGGCGACGGCTGCCGGTACATGTACGAGATCACCGGCGCGGACGGCCGTACCCGGCGCAAGGCCGACCCGCTGGCCCTGGCGGCCGAGCACCCGCCGCGCACCGCGTCGGTGGTGTTCACCTCGCGGCACCGCTGGCGCGACGGCGCGTGGCTGGCGGCCCGCGGCGACGGCCCGGCCCGCGAGGCGCCCATGAGCGTGTACGAGCTGCACCTGGGCTCCTGGCGGCGCGGCCTGACCTACCGCGACCTGGCCGAGCAGCTTCCCGGGTACCTGCGCGGCATGGGCTTCACCCACGTGGAGCTCATGCCGGTGGCCGAGCATCCCTTCGGCGGCTCGTGGGGCTACCAGATCTCCTCCTACTACGCGCCGAGCTCCCGCTACGGCACCCCGGACGACTTCCGCGCCCTGGTCGAGGCGCTGCACCTGGCCGGGATCGGGGTGATACTCGACTGGGTGCCGGCGCACTTCCCGCGCGACGACTGGGCGCTGGCCCGCTTCGACGGCGGCCCCCTGTACGAGCACCCCGACCCGCTGCGCGGCGAGCACCCCGACTGGGGCACGCTCACCTTCGACCTGGGCCGCCCGCAGGTGCGCAACTTCCTCATCGCCAACGCCCTGTACTGGTGCGAGGAGTTCCACGTCGACGCGCTGCGCGTGGACGCCGTCGCCTCGATGCTCTACCTGGACTACTCCCGCCCGGACGGCGCCTGGCGGCCCAACGCGCACGGCGGCAGGGAGCACCTGGAGGCGATCGCGTTCCTGCGGGAGCTGAACGACACCGTCCACCGGCGCTGCCCGGGGGTGCTGACGATCGCCGAGGAGTCCACGGCGTGGGAGGGGGTGACCCGGCCGGCGTCCGCGGGCGGGCTGGGGTTCGACTTCAAGTGGAACATGGGCTGGATGCACGACACGCTCGGCTACATGCGGCGCGACCCGGTGCACCGGCCGTACCACCATCACGCGCTGACGTTCGGGCTGACGTACGCGTACGCGGAGGACTTCGTGCTGCCGCTCAGCCACGACGAGCTGGTGCACGGCAAGGGCTCGCTGGCCGGGAAGATGCCGGGCGACGAGTGGCAGCGGCTGGCGAACCTGCGCGCGTACCTGGCCTTCATGTGGGCGCATCCGGGCAAGAAGCTGCTGTTCATGGGCCAGGAGTTCGCGCAGCGGAGCGAGTGGTCCCATGACCGGGAGCTGGACTGGGCGCTGCTGCGCGACCCCCGGCACAAGGGCGTGCGGGACCTGGTCAGGGACCTGAACCGGCGCTACGCCGCGACCCCCGCGCTGTGGCGGCTGGACTGCTCCCCCGGCGGCTTCTCCTGGATCGACGCCGACGACGCCGGTTCCAGCGTCTACTCCTTCGTGCGCTGGGACCGGTGGGGGGCGCCGCTGGTGTGCGTGAGCAACCTGTCGCCGGCGCCGCGTCACGGGCACCGGCTGGCGCTCCCCTCCGGCGGGCGCTGGCACGAGGCGCTCAACACCGACGCCGCCTGTTACGGCGGCGGGAACCTCGGCAACCTGGGCTCGGTCACCTGCCCGGAGGGGGGTGCGGTCGCCGAGGTGCTGCTGCCGCCGCTGGCGACGCTCTGGCTGGTCCCCGGGGAGCCCGGAGGGGAGGCGTCAGGGCGTCAGCAGTGAGGCGGCCGGTGGCGGAGGAGGCGTCAGAGCGTCAGCAGTGACGCGGCCATGGCCTTGTTCACGGCGTCGAGGCGGGAGGTGGCGTCGAGCTTGGTGAAGATGTTGCGCAGGTGACGCTTGACCGTGCCTTCGGCGATCATCAGCCGGGTGGCGATCTGGGCGTTGCTGAGGCCCTGGGCGGCCAGGGACAGCACGCTCAGCTCCCGCTCGGACAGCTTGCCGGCGCGCGGCCGGCCGGACATCATCAGGCTCTCCCGCGACACCGACAGGACCACCCGCTCGGCGTCCGCGCAGACGCCGCGGATGGCCTGCACCAGCTCCTCCCGGCCGACGCTCTTGAGCAGGTAGCCGCGCACGCCGTGGGCGATGAGCTCCTGCACCAGCACCGGGTCGTCGTACATGCTCAGCACAATGACGCGGGAGCGGGGCGAGACCCGGTGGATGTGGGTGGTGGTGCGCACGACGCCGTCGCCGGGCATCTCCACGTCGAGCACCACGACGTCCGGCCGCAGCGCCTCGGCCGACTTCACCGCCGCGCGCGCGTCCCCCGCGGTGGCGACGACACGAAGGTCGGGTTCGAGCTCCAGCGTCTGCTTGAGCGTCTCCCGCAGGATCGTGTGGTCGTCGGCGATGAGGACGTCAATGCTGCCTTCTCTTTGCATCCGATGTTTCCTTCGGCCGCTCGTCCCGGACAGCCCGGACAGGGGCACGGAAGACGACCTCGGTGCCCTTCCCGGGGGTGCTCTCTATGGTCACCAGGCCGCCCAGAGCGACCCCGCGCTCGCGCATGGAGGTCAGGCCGTTCCCATGTTTCGCGCGCCAGCCCGAGAAACCCCGGCCATTGTCCCGCACAATTGCTGTGATCCGGTCGTGCACAATCTTGACGCACACTTCGAGCAGGTCGGCGGCCGCGTGGGAGATGCTGTTGGTAATGGCTTCGCGTAATATCAGGAATAACTCGTCCCGAATGCGCGGAGGCAGGCCGTCGACATCGCCGATAAGGGTGATGCGGTGCTCCAGCCGCGGGTCCACAATGGTAGTCATGAGCCGCACAAGCGCTTGCTCCATTCCCGGCCAATGGGCGTGAACGCGCAGGTCGGATATGACGTCGCGGATTTCCTGGTGAGCTCGCAGCAGCGCGGCCTTCGCCTCCTTCACATGCACCGGGAAACCGTCCGTACCACGTGCGTGACCGATTTCGGCGAGCTCCAGCTGCCGGCTCGCCACGCTGATCTCGTGGCCCACCCGGTCGTGCAGGTCGCGGGAAATTCGCCGCCATTCCCGGGCGTCGCCGCGGCCGCCGTCCATTGACCCGGCCAGGGTCCCCGCGGAGCGGTCCGTACTGGCCTTGAGCCGGGCCACCATCAGGTCGAGGAGCTCTTCCGCCAACTCCGCGCACTCGCCCGCGGCGGCCCCGGAAGTTGATTCTTCAATTTCGCCGCACAGCTGTGCCAAGATCGCAGCCTTATGGGCCTCGATCCGTTCGGCTATCACAACCGTGGGCTGGATGTTGCACTGCACTGGTCATCCCCCGTAGTGTGTGTCGCCTTACTCTGTCACCGGCGCAGATCCCCGCATCATATGATCACATGATTCCGGTGGATGCAAGAGTGCACTCCAGACTCATCGGGCGGCAAGTGCATTACCCGCACACCTGACTGGGGCCGCGTGTGATGTAATACCGGGTTATCGATGAGCACCCGGTAGATGCCTCCTGGAGTACTCCCTTTAATACTCCAGGACAGCTCCGCTGCCACCTTGGTGTTACTCTCTTGTGCGAACCAAAACTTAACTGCGATCCTGACCGCGTTCGCCATTACGGATCTTCTCTAATGCAGGTGAGGGGCGGTCATGAGAGAACTCGCGGTGAACGAGCGCGAAGAGTTCGCGGAATTCTTCGGTACGATATTCGGTTCGCTGCCGCGCTCCGACCAGCGTAGCGCGGCCGAGTCGTACGTGCTGGGGCTGCTGCACGCGGGCGGGCGCAAGTCCATCCAGCGCATCGCCGACGAGGTGGGCGGCCCGCACAACGGCCAGTCGCTCCAGCAGTTCGTCAACCAGAGCCGCTGGGACCCGCGCCCGGTCCGCCGCACCGTCGCCGACGTGCTGGCGACCGGCGCGCCCCCGGCCGCGTGGCTGGTGGAGGAGGTGGCCTTCGCCAAGCACGGCCGCTGGTCGGCGGGCGTCGAGCGCCAGTACGTGCGCGGCCTGGGCCGCACGGTCAACTGCCAGGTGGGCGCGGCCGTGCTGATGACCTCCGGCGAGGCCGCCGTGCCGGTCAACTGGCGGCTGTGCCTGCCGCAGTCGTGGGAGGCCGACCACGACCGGCGGGCCCGCGCGCACGTGCCCGACCAGGAGCGGCACCGGCCCTTCGGCGAGCACGTGATCGACCTGGTCGACGACCTGACGCTCGACTGGGGCACGCCCGTCGCGCCGCTGGTGGCCGACCTCACCCACGTCCGGGGCGTCGCCGACCTGCTGCGCGGCCTGGAGGACCGCGGCCTCGACTACGTCGTCGAGGTCGAGGCCCGCCACCGGGTCAGGGCCTCGATGAGCGTGGTGCGCGGGGGCGGCCCGCGGGCCCGCGTCTCGCTGGCCGAGGCGGCGCAGGCCGCGGCCGGGGCGGAGCGGCGCACGGTGGCCTGGTGGGAGGGGCCGCGGGGGCGGTCGCTGCGTTCGCAGTTCGTCCTCCTGCCGGTCTCCGACGAGCAGGCGCGCTCGCGCAGGGTGCTGGTGGAGTGGCCGCTCGGCCGGCCGCGGCCGCGCGCGTTCTGGCTGACGAACATGTCCGTGCCGGCGCAGGAGCTGGTCGCGCTGGCCAAGTCCCGCTGGCGGGCCGCCCACGCCATCGGCGAGCTGGCCGGGGGCTTCGGGCTCTTCGACTACGAGGGCCGTTCCTTCCACGGCTGGCACCACCACGTCACGCTGGCCTCGGCCGCCTACGCCTTCGACGTGCGCTGGCGGCTGGCCGCGGGCGCCGAGCCCGCGCTGCTGCCCGCGTGAGCACCCGCACGACGTACGAGGAGTCACACCGCTCGATGAAGCCGAAAGCAGACAAGCAAGTCACCTGGGTCGAGCTCTTCTTCGACCTGGTCTTCGTGTTCGCCGTCACCCAGCTGTCCGACCTGCTCCACCGCGGCCACGGCTGGGGCAGCGTGGGGCAGGCCGTCGTCGTGCTGGTGCCGACGTACTGGGCCTGGGTGGGCATGGCGGTGCACGCCAACACCCGCGACGTCAACAACACCCCCGACCGGCTGGGCATCCTGGCGCTCAGCCTGTGCGGGCTGTTCATGGCGCTGGCCACCCCCCTGGCCTACGAGGAGCGCGGGCTGATGTTCGGCGCCGCCTACTTCGCCCAGCGCTCGCTGCTGGCCGCGCTGTACTTCCGCGGCCGGCCGTTCGAGCTGGTCAACCCGTTCACGCTCTCGGTGTGCGTGACCGGGCCGCTGCTGCTGGCCGGGGGCCTGCTCGACAGCGGCACCCGGGTGTGGGTCTGGGCCGCGGCCGCCGCCATCGACCTGGCCGCGCCGGTGCTGACCCGCAGCCACCTGGTGCGGGTCAACTTCCACCCCCATCACTTACCCGAGCGGTTCGGCCTGTTGCTGATCATCGCGATGGGCGAGCCGATCCTGGCCATCGGCGCGCAGGCGTCGGCGGCGCGCCCGCTCGCCGTGGGCTCGATCGGCGCGGTCGCCGCGACGTTCGTGCTGGCCTGCGCGCTGTGGTGGGTGTACTTCATCTTCGCCGCCGAGTCGCTGCCCAAGGCCCTGGACGAGGCCGTGATCCGCACCGACCTGATCCGGCGCGTCTTCTCCTACGGCCACCTGGCCTTCATCGGGTCGATCATGGCGATGGCGGTGGGCATGGCCGAGGTCGTCTCCCATCCGGGCCAGGTCTTCGCCGCCCCCGTGACCGCGCTGCTGTTCGGCGGCTGCGCCCTGTACTTCGCGACGTTCTGCTACGCCCGCTGGCACATCTTCGGCAAGTGGTCGGGGCCGCAGCTCGCCATGCCGGTGGCCAGCCTGGCGATCATCCCGATCGCGTTGCAGGCGCCGGCGCTGCTGTCGGTGGCCGCCCTGGTGCTCGTGGTGATGACGTTCAACTTCCTGGAACATTCGCGGGCCAGATCCGAGTCCGACGCCTTGACTTAGCGCGCGCTCTAACCGGCAAGGTGAGGGCGGCGGCGCCGGTCGTGCGGGCCGCCGCCAGGACCTGAGCCGGGTGGACAACTGAGGAGCGTCATGAAGAATCCCGCTGTTCGAGTCGCGGTCGCCTACCTGGTGTCCGCGGTCGTCGGCGCCGTGATCATCGGCTCGTTCGTCGGAGCGCTGCACCACCCGGTTCCGCACGGGGTGCCGCTCGCCGTGGTCGGCCCCGACGCCGCCCGCCTGGAGCAGGCCGCGGGCGGGGCCGTGGACGCGCGCCCCTACGCCGACGCGGCCGGCGCGCGGACGGCGGTGCTCCGGCGCGAGGTCGAGGCCGCCTACCTGGCCGGCGAGGGCCGCCTGCTGGTCGCCAGCGCGGGCGGCGACACGGCGGCCCCGCACTTCACCGCCCTGATGCAGCGCGCCGCCGGACGGCCGCTCGCGGTCGAGGACGTGCGGCCGCTGGCCGAGGGCGACTCCTCCGGCGTGTCCGGCATGTTCTACGTGCTGGGCCTGCTGCTGACCGCGCTGGCGACGACCGTGCTCACCATGCGCATGCAGCCGATGATGCACCGGGGGCTGCGGCTCGCGGCGCTCGCGCTCGGCGCGGTGACCGGCGGCCTGGCGCTCACCTGGGTCGTCGACGGGCTGCTCGGCGCGCTCACCGGCGCCCCGCTCGGTCTCCTGGCCGTCTCCGCTGCGGTGATCTTCCTGGTCTCGGTGGCGGTGAACGGCCTGATGCGCCGCTTCGGGCCGCGCGGCGTGATCGCGGCGGCCGTGCTGTTCATCCCGATCGGCCTGCCGGCCAGCGGCGGCCCGTTCGGCGCCGCCTTCATCGAGCCCTGGTACGCGGCGCTCGGCTACGTGCTGCCCACCCGGTCGGCGCTCGAACTGGTGCGCAGCGTGGTCTACTTCGACGGCGCCGCCGTGGCCGTCCCGCTGACGGTGCTCGGCCTGTGGGCGGTGCTCGGCCTGGCGCTGATGGCGCTGCCGCCGCGTCCGATGCCCCGGCCGGCCGCGCCCGCCACGCCCGCGGTGCCCGTCGCCGGGGCTCATTGAACACCGACCGGCCACCGGCCCCTTGACCGGCGCGGCCGCGGGTGCGGGGGTCCGCGCCCGTGGTCGCGCCCTCATCCGCGGCGGGTCAGGTGGCCGGGGGCAGCGCGAGGACCAGCCGTACGCCGGGCCGCAGCGGCTCGGCGCGCACCGATCCGGCGTGCGCCTCGGCGATCTGGCGGACGATGGCCAGGCCGAGCCCCGAACCCGGCAGGGAGCGGGCCGACTCGGCGCGGTAGAACCGGTCGAACACGAACGGCAGGTCGTGGGCCGCGATGCCGGGGCCCTGGTCGGCCACCGACAACGAGCCCGCCGCGTCCACCCGTACCAGCACCACGCCGCCGGGCGGGCTCCACTTGATCGCGTTGTCCACCAGGTTGGAGACCGCCCGTTCGACCGCGTCGGCGTCGGCCGTCACCAGGCACTCGGCCAGCTCGCCGCGCAGCCGTACGTGCGGGGCGCGGGCCGCGGCCCTGGCCAGCACGCGCCCGGCCACCAGGTCGAGCCGGACGTCCTCCAGGTGCAGCTCGACGTCGCCGTGCCTGGCCAGCTCGACCAGGTCGTTGACCAGCACCCGCAGCTCCTCGGCCTGGACGCGGGCCTCGTGCACCAGGGCCGGGGCCTGCGGGTCGGCCGTGCCGCGCCCCTCCTCCAGCAGCTCCAGGTTGGTGGTGAGGCTGGTCAGCGGCGTGCGCAGCTCGTGGGAGGCGTCGGCGACCAGGCGCCGCTGGGCCAGCACCGACTCGCGCAGCGCGTGCGTCATCGTGGTGAACGAGCCGGCCAGGCGGGCCACCTCGTCCCGTCCGGCGCCCATGCCCTCCAGCCCGTCGGCGGTGAGGGTGCCGGTGGCGGTGACCCGCTCCACCACGGCGGTCAGCCGGGCGACGGGCCGCAGCGCCCGGCCGGCGAGCAGCCGCGCGCCCGCCGCCGCGACCAGCGCGCCGCCCAGCGTCAGCGCGGCCAGCAGCAGCTTCAGCGCGTTCAGCGTCCGCTCGTCGCGGTTCAGCGGGAACGCCGTGCGCACCAGGACGCCCTTGCCCAGGTTGAGCGGGGCCGTGTAGAGCCGGTAGCGCACGCCGTCGTAGGCGACGTCCCGGAAGTAGGGGGGCAGCTTGCCGTACGCGACCGCCTCGTCCTGCTCGGCCAGCGGCACGAACCCCTCGGTCGGGCCGGTCACCAGCGGGTCGGGGCAGAACTGCAGCAGCGTGTTGCCCACCGGGAGCGGGGTGGCGGGCAGCGGCGAGTCGGCGGTCTTCAGCGACTCCAGCAGCCGCGGCGCCTGCCCGGCGGCCAGCACCAGCTCCCCGTCGTGCTGGCCGGCCAGCCCCGCCGCGGCCGCCGGGTAGACCACCAGCGAGACCGCCAGCAGCGCGGCGGCCACCACGGCGGCGACCGTCAGCGCGACCCTGGTGCGCAGCCTCACCGCTCCTCCCGCAGCACGTACCCCAGGCCGCGGACGGTCTGGATCAGCCGCGGCTCTCCCCCGGCCTCCAGCTTGGCCCGCAGGTAGCTGATGTAGACCCACAACGCGTTCGAGGACGGCCCGAAGTCGTACCCCCAGACCGAGTCGAAGATGACCTCGCGGCTGAGCACCCGGCCCGGGTTGCGCAGGAACACCTTCAGCAGCGTGTACTCGGTCCTGGTCAGGTCGAGCGGCCGGCCGCCGCGGCTGGCCCGGCAGGCGGCCGGGTCCAGCTCCAGGTCGGCGTGGCGGAGCAGCCCCTGGGCGGGCGCGCTGCGGCGCAGCAGCGCGCGCAGCCTGGCCCGCAGCTCCTCCAGCGCGAACGGCTTGACCAGGTAGTCGTCGGCGCCCGCGTCCAGGCCCGCGACCCGGTCGCCGACCAGGTCGCGGGCGGTGAGCATGAGGATCGGGGTGCGGTCGCCGGCGGCCCGCAGGCGGCGGCACACCTCCAGGCCGTCCAGGCCGGGCATCATGATGTCCAGCACCACCGCGTCCTGACGTCCGCCGCCGGCCGCCTCCAGGGCGCGCAGGCCGTCGGCGGCGACGCTGACGTCGTAGCCCTCGCGGGTGAGCGCGTGGGTCAGGGAGCGGCGGACCGCCTCGTCGTCATCGGCAACAAGGACGTGCATGGTGCCACTCTCCCCTCCGCACCCCCGGCCGAGGAAGATCGGTGCCGGTCTCTATGCGGGCTCGGAGGCGGCCAGCGCGCGCTTGACGTTCCGCAGCGCCTGCTCCAGCCGGTCCGGCGTGACGCCGAGGTGCGCGGCCACCGCGCCGAACCCGGCCGAGTCCGGGTCCACCCGGCCCTTCTCGCTCAGGGCGTCCAGCTCCTTGACGGCGCGCAGGGCGCGGTCGTGGCCGACGCCCAGCTCGGCCGCGAGCGCCTTGGCGAACGCCTCCCGGGAGATGCCGTGGTCCTTCTCGCCGAATTTCCCGCGTTTGTCGCTCTTTTCGGGACCGCAGCCGGGCTTGCCGTCGCGCGGCTTCCCGCCGCCGGGGTCCCGCTCGGTCCTGACGTCGATTTTCACGTGGGTCTTCAGGTCGGCCCCTGCATCGGCCCGCACGTCGGCGGGCGAGCACGTCGACGAGACCTGGGCACACGGGCCGGCCGCCGCGGCCGGCACCGCCCCCGAGGCGGCCAGCGTCAGGGCCGCCGCCGTCCCGAGGGCCAGCGCGGTCTTTCGTGGGTTCATGTCGGTTGCCCTTCTGGCGGCCGGTCCCCGGTGGCCCGGCCCGCTGCGGCCACTCAACCGCGGCCGCCTTCACCCCACCGTCGGGAAACCTTAGAAACGCCACAGAAGCGCGCGCCGCCGCGTCCCGCGCGCCGAACCTCCGCCCCGCGAACGCGTCCCGGCGGCGGGGCATTGTGGCGGGCGCCCGGGGAAGAGACCCATCCGCCCGGCGGAAGGGAAGGCGAGGACCCCGTGAGACTTCTGGTGATCTGCAACCGGCAGGCCGGCGGCGTCGGCGACGACGGCACGCGGGAGGTGCTGCGGCTGCTGCGGGCGGAGGCCGACGTGCGGGTCTGCGACGGCGACGCGCAGGAGGCCGTGCGGTCGCACGACGACCGGGTCCCGGTGGTGATGGGCGGCGACGGCAGCGTGCACGCGCTGGTCGCCGCGCTGCTGGAGCACGGCCGCCTGGACGCCGGCCCGGTCGGGCTGATCCCCATGGGCACCGGCAACGACCTGGCCCGCACGCTGGGCATCCCGCTCGACCCGGCCGAGGCGGCCCGCGTCGTGCTGGCGGGTCACGAGCGGCCCGTGGACCTGCTGATCGACGACGACGGCGGCATCGTGGTCAACGCGGCGCACCTCGGCGTGGGCGCGCACGCCGCCGAGCGGGCCGCGCCGCTGAAGCCGCTGCTCAGCCGGGCCGCGTACGCGGTGGGCGCGGTGCTGGCGGGCGCCGGGACGGGCGGCTGGCGGCTGCGGATCAGGGTGGACGGCGCCCAGGTGTGCACCGGCCGCCGCCGCGTGCTCATGGCCGGCGTCGGGAACGGCGCCACGATCGGCGGCGGCACGCCGCTGGCCCCGGCGGCCCGGCCCGACGACGGGCTGGCTGAGGTGGTGGTCTCCTACGCCACCGGACCGCTGGCCCGGCTGGCCTTCGCCGCCGGGCTGCGCCGCGGCCGGCACCCCGCCCGCCCCGACGTGCAGACCTTCCGGGGCAGGCGGATCACCGTGGCGGGCGGGCCCGTCCCGGCCAGCGTGGACGGCGAGCTGGAGCAGGTCGCCGAGCGGCGCACCTGGATCGTGCGGCCGGCCGCCTGGCGGGTGCTGGCGCCGCCCGCGTCCTGACCGGTCAGTGCTCCGGATGCAGGGACTGGCCGAGGTACATGGCGGTGAGCATCGTGAACAGGTACGCCTGCAGGAACATGACGAAGATCTCGAACGCGGTCAGCACGCACGTCATGAACACGCCCAGCACGCCCACCGCCACGCCGCCCACGGTCGGCCGCTCCACCAGGAACCAGTAGCCGACCGCGCTGAAGAAGGCCAGCAGCGTGTGCCCGGCGAACATGTTCGCGAACAGCCGCACGGCATGGGTGAACGGCGCGGTGACGAAGATGTAGAACAGTTCGAGCGGCGCGTACAGGGTGATCGCCAGGGCCTTGGGCAGGCCCTCGGGGAACATCGCGTTCCTGAGGTAGCCGGCCAGTCCCTGGTGCCTGAAGCCCAGGTAGAGCTTGAGCAGGTAGACCACCCCGGCCAGCACCCACGGGAAGGCGACGTGGGCGGTGACCGGGAACTGGAGCAGCGGGATCACACCCATCACGTTCCAGAGCAGGATCAGCAGGAAGAGCGTGAGCAGCAGCGGCATCCAGCGGTCGGCGTCCGCGCCCAGCGACGGGCGGGCGATCTGGTCGCGGACGAACAGGTAGGCGTACTCGCCCGCGTTCTGCAGGCCGCGCGGCACCAGCTTGGGCCGGGAGAAGGCGCCCCAGGCCAGCGCGCACACCACGAGCACGCCGACGACGGCCAGCAGCACCGGCTTGGTGAGCCAGAGCGGGGCGCCGTCCCACAGGGCGGGGTAGTCGAACAACTCCGGTCCGGGCGGGCGGAAGTCGTCGGAGGGCATGACGCAGCTCCTCTTGAGAGGTTGCGGGGGTGGGCGGGGGTCAGAGCCAGCCGCGGGACTCGGCCGTGCGGACGGCCTCGGCGCGGTTGCGGGCCCCGGTCTTGGTGATCGCCGAGGACAGGTAGTTGCGTACGGTGCCCTCGGTCAGGAACAGGATGCGGGCGATGTCGGCGACGGTCGCGCCGCCGGAGGCGGTCCGCAGCACCTCGGCCTCGCGCTGGGTGAGCGGGCTCGGCCCGACGGTCAGGGCCGACACCGCCAGCTTCGGATCGATCACCGTCTCACCGGCCATCACCCGGCGCACGGCCGCGGTCAGCTCGGCCACCGGCGCGTCCTTGACCACGAACCCGGACACGCCCGCGTCGAGGGCACGGCTGAGGTAGCCGGGCCGGCCGAACGTGGTGACGATGACCACCCGGTGGCCGCGCAGGCGTTCGGCGACCTCCAGGCCGGACATGCCGGGCATCTCGATGTCGAGCAGGACCACGTCGGGGCGGTGCTCGGCCACCGCTGGCTCGACCAGGTCGCCCCGGCCGACCTCGGCCACCACCTCGATGCCGTCCTCCAGAGCGAGCAGCGCGGCCAGTCCGCCACGGACGAGGTCCTGGTCGTCGGCGATGAGGACGCGGATCATGGGATCTCCAAGGGCACTCGCGCGTGCAGCCGATAACCGCCGCCGGGCAGCGGACCGGCCTCCAGATGGCCGCCGACGGCAACGATCCGCTCAGCCAACCCCATCAGCCCGTTGCCGCCAATCCCCCGAGGCGCCACTCCGCCGGCCCTTGCCCCCTCGCCCCCAGTCCCTTCAGCCCAGCCCCCCTCGGCACCCGCCGCACCTCCTGCGGCTCCGGTGCTGGCGACGCCACCCCTGCCGGCAGAACCTCCGCCGGCCGTTGGCCCGGCCGCCTCGCCCCCGGACCAGGGCACTGCGGCTCCGGGGGTGGTGGTTTTGTCGCTGGTGGCCGCGGCTCCGATGGGGCCGGGGCCGTCGTCGCGGATTTCGACGGTGGCGGTGTGGTCGTCGACGGCGAGGTCGATGCGGCAGTTGCGGGCGCGGCTGTGGCGTACGACGTTCGTGGCGGCCTCCCGTACGGTCCAGGCCAGCAGCGTTTCGGCGGCGGCCGGGACGGGGCCGCCGGCGGGCGAGACCTCCAGCCGGATCCCGGCCAGGTCCAGGCTGTGGGCCGCCGTGCGCAGCTCGCCCGACAGGGACGGGGCGCGGTAGCCGGCCACGGCGTGGCGCACCTCGTCGAGCGCCTGGCGGGCGGCGCGTTCAACGTCGGCCATCTCGCGGGCGGCCCGTTCCGGGTCGGTACGGGCCAGCCGGGCGGCGAGCTGGCTCCTGATCGTGATCGAGGTGAGCGTGTGGCCGAGCGTGTCGTGCAGGTCGCGGGCGAAGCGCAGGCGTTCGTTGTCCACGGCGAGCCGGGCGACGTGGGCGCGGGCGGCGTCGAGCCGGGCGACCATCTCGCCCAGGTGCTTCAGGCTCGCCACCGTCACCGCCTCGACCAGGATCACCAGCGGCACCCACCAGACCTGGTCGAACGGCCGCCCGTACGCCGTCAGCGCGGCCACCACCGCGACCGTCGTCACCGCCGCCGACACGACGAAGGCGACCCGCGAGAGGCAGGCCGACAGGGCGCTGACCACGAACACGAACCCGACGTACGCCCACGGCGCCCGCAGCACCGGCAGCAGCGCCAGCGCGGCGGCCACCAGCCCCACCGGCGTCCAGGTCAGCGCCGCCGCGCCCAGGGCGCTGAGCGCCCGCCACATGATCCGCAGCCAGCACGCCGTGAAGACCGCGACCGCCACGACCACCCACACCACCGCGAGCACGCCGGGACGCGCGGAGAAGAACGACCACAGCGGCCACCCCAGCAGCAGCAGCCACCCGCACGACCCGGCGCGCGCCGCCGTCCGGCCCCGGCTGAACTCCACCTCCCGCACCGCCGCGTCACCCGTCACAGGGCCCGACGGTAACGCGCGGCGGCCGCCGTGGGCCGCCGGGGCCGGTCGTCCTTGAGTTTCAGCATGGGACCAGCCTGCTGGGAGTGGCGGCGCCGGGTGTAGTGCCGGTCGTCAGAGACGCGTCCATGACAAACGTCATGGACGGCTCCGGCCGGGAGCGGCTGGGGCGGCGGCGCGCCGGGGGTGGGGTGGACGGTTCGTCAGCACGAGCACGCCCGCGGTGACGAGCCCCGCGGCGTGCAGGCACAACGCGGGGACGATGCCGACGACCTCCCCGAGCACCCCGGCCGACGCCATGCCGAGCAGCGAGGTGACGGCCTGGGCGCTGGCGAGCAGCCCGATGAGGCCGCCCCGGCGCTCGTCGGTGGTGGCCGTCTGGTCCAGCGTGGTGAACCCGGCCATCGCCGCGGCCGCCGGGAGCCCGGCCAGCGCGATCAGCACGAGGGCGGGCCACAACGCGTCGAGGGCGAGGGGGTAGGCGAACAGCGCCAGGTCGAGCAGGCCGAACGCGACCGTGCCCCAGCCGAGGAGCAGCCGTGGCGCGGGGTCGCGCCGGTGCAGGGCCACAGCCAGCCCGCCGACCAGCCCGCCGACCGCCTGCACCGACAGGAACAGCCCGTACGCGTCGCCCTGGCCGCCCAGGACGTCGGCCACGAAGGGGGCGGCGAGCGTGGCGAAGATCCCCTCGCCCACCCCTGTGATCAGCATGTATCCCGCCCGCAGCCGGACGCCGGGGTTCCCCATGGCCAGCCGCAGCCCGGAGGCCCACTGGGCACGGACGGACGGCGCCCGCGCCACGACCGGCGACCTGGCCGGGACGCGCAGGGTCGCCTGCAGAACCGCGGAGATCACGAAGCTGGCCACGTCGAGCAGGACGATGGCGGGCAAACCGCCCGCCGTGACGGCGACGCCGCCCAGCATCGCCCCCAGCAGCCGGGCGAGCTGGCCGCTCTGGCCGTGCAGGGCGTTGGCCCGGACCAGCCCGGACGCGGGCACGAGCTGCGGGACGAGCGCCCGTTGCGCCGGGGCGAGCAGGGTGCCGAGCACGCCGGTCCACAGGGCGACCGCGTACACGATCCAGACCTGGGCGGGGCCGCGTACCGCCAGCAGGGGCAGCAACCCGAGCCCGAGCAGCACGTCGGTGACGACCAGCAACCGGCGGCGGTCCCAGCGGTCGGCCAGCACCCCGGCCACGGACCCGAGCAGGACGTGGGGCAGCCGTGAGACCAGCAGCATGATCGCGGTGGACAGGGTGGACCCGGTCAGGCGGTAGACGTGGAACGCCAGCCCGGTGCTGATCACCCAGTCGCCCGTCTGGGACACGACGGACGCGACCAGCAACCGCCCGAACCCCCGCCCGCCGCCGGGCCCCACCCACCCGCCACCGCCCCGCCCCGGCCACCACCGCATCCCGGCCCTGGCCTCCCGACCCGGCGGCTCCTCAGCCGTTTGCCCACCGGCCCGGCCGGCCGCCGCGGCCGGGGGGCGTCGGTCAGTCACCGGAGGCCGTCGGGGCGAGCGGGATCACCATCTGCGTCACCAGCACGGGCCGGGCCCCTTCGGGACGGGCCGCCGCGTCGTCCACGCGGGCCATCAGCGGCCGCAACAGGTCGGCGACGGCCTCGCCGAGCGCCGTGATCTCCTGCGGGGTGACGTAGAGGTAGGTGTTGCCGATGCCGCCGACCCCCCGCCAGGGCTCCTCCTCGCCCCGCCGCGCCTCCTGCCACTCCGCCAGCCGCGAGAGCGCCCGCTCGGCCAGGACCTGCTCCAGCAGGCTGCGGGCGGCCGACCGCTCGGACCCGGTCACGTCGTCATCCCACACCTGGACGCTCGCGGTCACCTTCCAGGGCCGCTCCCGCTCGTCGCGCGCCTCGGCCTGCTCCACCAGGCCGTACTTGGCCAGTTGCCGCAGGTGGTAGGAGGCCAGCGCCTGGCTGATGCCGACCTCGCGGGCGGCGTCGGCGGCGGTGGTCGCCCCCGACCGCAACAGCAGCTCGTGCAGCGCCAGCCGGACCGGATGGGCGAAGGCCCGCATCGCGGCCGGATCGTCGAGCACCAGCCGCCGCCCCGAAGATTCCAAAGACATGCTTGGAATGTTCCGCCACCCGCCCCGGCGATGTCAAGGATTCCTTTGGAATACCGTCGGCGGTTACCTCCGGGGTAATCGACGGCGTTCAGGCGGGCCGGGAGACTGGGGGTATGAAGAGGGACACGCGGGACATCGTGCAGGAGTTGTTGCGGCGGATCGGCGAGGGCGATCCCGAGCGGACGGCGGAGTTGTTCGCCGAGCCGGTCGACTGGCAGCTCAGCTGGCCCGCCGAGGGGCATCCGGCGGTGCCGTGGATCCGGCCCCGGTCCGGGCGGGCCGAGGTGGCCGAGCACTACCGGTCGCTGGGGGCGCATCACGTGCCGGAGCTGAACGGGACCACGGTGCGGCAGATCCTGGTCGACGGGGCGGACGCCGTGGTGCTGGGGCAGATCGTGCAGACCGTGCGCGCGACCGGCGTCTCCTACACGTCGCCGTTCGCGCTGCACCTGACCGTCGAGGACGGGCTGATCACGCGCAGCCACATCTACGAGGACAGCCTGACGGTCGCGCAGGCCATGACCGTCAAGGGGTGATCCCCCGGGAAGGCCGGTGGCGGGCGCGCACGACGGCGGGCCGCGGAAGCCGGTGACCGGCACGCACGACGGCGGGCAGCTCGCTGCGTCCGATGATCCGTGTTCGGCAATGTCTGTCACCGTTTTGGCCCTTGACCAGCGGACGGACCGCTCCGTCCCACGCCGCGCGGGTTACGGTGATCGCGACAGTCCGTACGGCCGGAGGGATGGGATGGACGGCCGCGCCCCGCTCCCCCTGCGCGTCAACGGCCGGCCGCACGAGCCGCCGGCGGACCCGCGCGTGTCCCTGCTCGACTTCCTGCGCGAGCACCTCCGGCTGACCGGCACGAAGAAGGGCTGCGACCAGGGGGCCTGCGGCACCTGCACCGTCCTGGCCGACGGCCTGCGGGTGTACGCGTGCCTGCTGCTGGCCGTCCAGTGCGAGGGGATGGAGATCGTCACCGTCGAGGGCCTGGCGGACGACGCGGTGGGCGCGCGGGTGCAGGAGGCGTTCGTCCGGCACGACGCCCTGCAGTGCGGATACTGCACCCCCGGCCAGGTCTGCTCGGTCGCCGGCCTGCTGGCCGAGCTGCGGGACGGCGTGCCCAGCGCCGCCACGCCCGACCTGACCGCTCCCCCGCGCGAGCTGACCGACGCCGAGCTCGGCGAGCGCATGGCGGGCAACCTGTGCCGGTGCGGGGCGTACCACCACATCGCCGCCGCCGTCCGGGAGGTCGCCGCGACGTGAGGGAGTTCGTCTACCTGCGGGCGGCCGACGTGGCGGAGGCCGTCGCGATGATGGCCGCGACGCCGCCGGACGGCGGCCCGGCCCGCTACCTGGCCGGCGGGACGAACCTCGTCGACCTCATGCGGGAGGAGGTCGAGCGGCCGGGCCGGGTGGTGGACATCTCGCGCCTGCCGCTGTCGGCCGTCGAGGACCTGCCCGGCGGCGGGCTGCGGCTCGGCGCGCTGGCCGGCAACACCAAGGTCGCGGCCGACCCGCGCGTTCGGCGGCGCTATCCGGTGCTCGCCCGGGCCATCCTGGCGGGCGCCTCGCCGCAGTTGCGCAACCGCGCGACCGTGGGCGGCAACCTGCTGCAACGTACGCGCTGCCGCTACTTCTACGACACCGCCGCCGCCTGCAACAAGCGCGTGCCCGGCGCGGGGTGCGACGCGCTGGAGGGGTTCAACCGCGCGCACGCCGTCCTGGGGGCGAGCCCGAGCTGCGTCGCCGTCCACCCCTCGGACATGTGCGTGGCCCTGGCCGCCCTCGACGCGACCGTCAACCTGACCGGGCCGCGGGGGGCGCGCAGCGTGCCGTTCACCGGCTTCCACGTGCTGCCCGGCCGGACGCCGCAGGTGGAGACCGTGTTGCGGGACGGCGAACTGGTCACGAGCGTGGACCTGCCGCCCCCACCGCCGGGGCGCGGGGCGTACGCGAAGGTCAGGGACCGGGCCGGGTTCGCGTTCGCGCTGGTGAGCACGGCCGTGCTGCTGCACGTCGAGGACGGCCGGATCGTGTTCGCGCGGGTCGCGCTCGGCGGGGTGGCGCACAAGCCGTGGCGCGCCCACGCCGCCGAGGACCTGCTGACGGGCGCGGTCCCGGACGCCTCCGCCTTCGCGCGGGCCGCCGGCGTGGCGCTGGCCGAGGCCCGTCCGCTGCGGCACAACGCCTTCAAGCCGGTCCTGGCCGCACGGCTGCTCCGCCGCACGCTCGCCGGACTCGCACGCCCGTCGTAGATCGGCCGCGCGACGCGAATCGGCCACAGGACGCGGATCGGCCAGGCGGCGTGAATCGGCCAGGCGGCGTGGATCGGCTGCGCGCCGGGCGGCCCGGGCGAGTAGGTCTGGTAGCCATGACGCTGATGACGTTCTACCCGCCCGTCGAGCCCTACGAGAGCGGCCTGCTCGACGTCGGCGACGGCCAGGAGATCTACTGGGAGACCTGCGGCGACCCCGGCGGCAAACCGGTCGTCCTCCTCCACGGCGGCCCCGGCGGCGGGCTGCTGCCCGTGCAGCGCCGGTTCTTCGACCCCGGCGCCTACCGGATCGTCCTGTTCGACCAGCGCAACTGCGGGCGCAGCCGCCCGCACGCCGCCGACCCCGGGGTGTCGCTGGAGGCCAACACGACCTGGCACCTGGTCGCGGACATGGAACTGCTCAGGCGGCGGCTCGGGATCGACCGGTGGCAGGTGTTCGGCGGCTCGTGGGGCGCGACCCTGGCCCTGGCGTACGCGCGCCGCCACCCGAGCCGGGTGACCGAGCTGGTGCTGCGCGGGGTCTACCTGGCGAGCGCGGCCGACGAGGCGTGGGCGTTCACCGGCTCGGGGGCGGCCCGGCTGTTCCCGGCGGAGTGGACGGCCTTCCGCGACGCGATCCCGCGGGCCGAGCGGGACGACCTGCTCGGCGCCTACCACCGCCGCCTGTTCGACCCGGACCCGGAGGTGCACCTGCCGGCGGCGCGGGCGTGGGCGGCGTGGGAGCTGGCGGCCAACACGCTGCTGCCCGCGCCTCCCCCTCCGCTGACGGACCGGGAGGTGCTGGGCTTCGCCCGGATCGAGGCGCAC
The DNA here is from genome assembly GCF_044465525.1 of Nonomuraea sp. NPDC049646. NCBI lineage: Bacteria > Bacillati > Actinomycetota > Actinomycetes > Streptosporangiales > Streptosporangiaceae > Nonomuraea > Nonomuraea sp. NPDC049646. Next base: position 36,792 of record NZ_JBITLU010000032.1, read on the forward strand.
TACTTCACCCGGCGCTGCTTCCTGCGGGAGGGCGAGCTGCTCGACGTGGCGGCGATCCGGGAGATCCCCTGCGTCATCGTCAACGGCCGCTACGACATGAAGACGCCGCCCGACGCCGCCTGGGAGCTGCACCGCGCCTGGCCGGAGGCCGAGCTGCGGATCGTCGAGGACGCCGGCCACGGCGGCGCCGAACCCGGCACGCTGCACGAGCTCGTCAGGGCCACCGACGGCTACCGTCCGAACGCCCGTGCACCACAGGATTCATGATCTACAATACGAACTTGTAGTGGTTTTGCAGGACTTGCTGGTCTTGCACACTTCTGCTCACCGTTGTTGACATGTCACCTCGTTCGCAGCCTGCCGCGGAGCAAGACGTGATCCGGATCGCCGTGATCGACGACCACGAGCTGATCCGCCATGGGCTGGAGTACCTCCTGCACCGGCACGAGGACCTGCAGGTGGTGCTGCGGGGCTCGTCCGTCGGGGACCTGCGCGGCTTCGACGCCGGGTACGACGTGCTGATCCTCGACCTCTACCTGGCCGAGGACCGGCCGTGCCTGGCCGCGGTCAAGGAGCTGGCGGCCGTCACGCGGGTCCTCATCGTGTCGGCCTCCGGACGGCCCGCCGACGTGCTGGCGGCGATCCGCTGCGGCGCCAACGGGTACGTCACCAAGGACGCCCCCTCCGAGCTCATCGTCGCCGCCGTGCGCACGGTGGCCGCGGGCGGCTTCTACCTGTCGGCGGGCCTGGCCGACATCCTGCAGAGCGAGCTGGACGACAGCGCCCGCCCGCCCGCGGGATCCGGCGCCCAGGAGGAAGGCGAGGGCGGCGAGGCCCCGCCCCGGCTGTCGGCCCGGGAGGAGGAGACCCTCTCCTACATAGCCCAGGGCTTCACCCACGCCCAGGTGGGCCGCCGGATGGGCCTCAGCAAGGCCACGGTGGACACCTACGTCGAGCGCATCAGGGCCAAGCTGCAGGTCGGCAACAAGGCCGAGCTCACCCGCGCGGCGCTCAACCGGCTCGAACGCCGCGACCGGCCGTGAGCCCTCCGCGACCGCCGCGCCCGCCCGGCACGGCGGTCGCCGGCATGGAGCGCGGCCGGGCCCTCACCATGGTGGTCGTCCGGGTGGGCGCGCTGGTGTTGTGCGGGTCGCTGGAGGTGCTGGGCGACGGGCGGTGGCTGACGCTGGGGCCGCTGCCGTACCTGCTGGGGGCGATGGGCGCGGTCAGCCTGCTGGTGTGCGTGGTCACGGCGGCCCGCGCCGCGCTCCCGCCCCGCTGGCTGCTCTGCGTGGACCTCGGCCTGGTGACGGCGGCGGTGCTCGCCGCCGGTCACCACGCGGGCTCGCGGGTGACCGACGGCTGGCCTGGCACGGTCCTGCCGTACGTGCTGCTCGTCGGCATCATGGCCGGCATCTCCTTCCGCACGTTCCCCGTCGTGCTGGCGTGGACGGCGGCGCTGGGCGGCGCGCTCGTCCTCGGGTACGTCCAGTCGGACCTGGCCTGGTGGGCCGGGCTGCCGCACGTCGCCGGGCTGACGACGAACGCCACGATGGCCGCGTACGTCATGCGCATCCTGTTCAGGACCGCCGGCGACCTGGACCGGGCCAGGGCCGAAGAGCTGCGCCGCTCGGCGCGGGTGGCGGAGGAGTCGCAGTGGCTGCGCGCCTTCCTGCGCGGCGACGACGGCGATCCGGCCGAGGACGTCGTGGCCGCCCTGGAGGAGGTCGTGCGGCAGGCGGTCGGCAGCGGGCTGCGGGTGGAGTTCAACGCGGGCCGGCTGCGTTCGGCGCCGGAACGCGAGGGCATGCCGGCCGAGGTCGTCGAGGCGCTGAGCGGCATCCTGCGCGAGGCGCTGACGAACGTGCGCAAGCACGCGGGCGTGCGGCACGCCGTGGTGCGGGCCGAGTGCCGGTCCGGGACGCTGGCGCTGAGCGTGCTCGACCACGGCAGCGGCTTCGACCCGGACGCGCCGACGACCGGTCTCGGCATCGCCCGTTCCATCCGGGACAGCGCCCGCGCGGTGGGCGGCAGCGCCGACGTCGAGGCCGCTCCCGGCGAGGTTGGCGGCATGCGATCACACCGGACGGCGGTCCTGCTGGCGGCGGCGGCTCTGGCCCTGCTCCCGGTCACGGGGGCGCACGCGGACGACGGCCCCGCGGACGCCCGGCCGGCCGGCCGGACCTGCTCCGGCACGGCCTGCGACGGCAAGGACCCGGCGCTGACCGGCTGCACGGCGGGCTCCTCCACCGTGGCGTCCAAGTGGGTCCGGGCCTTCGGCGGCTACCTCGAACCGCGGTACGGCCCCGGCAAGGGCGGCACCTGCCAGGTCAACTGGGCCAGGTTCACCAAGCGTGGGCAGGGCGCGGACTACAACGTGTGGGTGGAGCGCAGACCGGGCGTGCGGGCGGCCGCGGGCGACGACAAGAGCCTGACCCAGTACTCCGGCGGCGACGAGGGCACCGGGGTCATCTACTCCGACCAGGTCTGCGCGCCCGAGGTCCCGGCGCGGGCCTGCGTCGAGCCCGCCCGTGCCCGCCGCGCCGCGAGCTCGGCCGTCTGCGCGGACGCCGTCTGACCCGGCCCGCGCGGGTCAGCCGAAGCCGTTGGGGCACAGGAAGCTCTTGATCGAGCCGGGCGCGCTCGCCACCAGCGCCGGGCGGCCCTCCAGGGAGCAGAAGTTGCTGCCGATCTGGGCGTCGAGGAACCGGGACGCGTTCCGCCGCGCGATCAGGTCGATGGCGCCGACGCTCGGGGAGGACAGCTCGGCGGCGACCCACGAGCCGACGCATCGTTTGCGGGCGACCACGGCGTCCTGCGGCAGGCTGCCGCCGTTGAGCGCGGCGGCCTCCCTCAGGATCGAGCCCGAGGAGGCGCACGGCAATGTGCGGGGCCTGCTCTTGGTGGGCGTCTCCTCGGGCGTCTTCTCGGGCGTCTTCTCCGGCGTTTCGGTCTCGGTCGGGGTGTCCTCCGGGGTGTGGGTCTCCTCGGGGGTCTCGCTCTCCTCCGGCGTGTCCGTCGGGTCCGGGTCCGCGGAGGTGGCGGGCGGGTCGGTGTAGGAGGAGGTGGGCCCGTCGTCCGTGGACGGCAGCGCCTCCGGCGTGCCGGCCGCGTTCAGCGCGAACGCCGCGCCGACCGCCACCACGGCGACGACCGCCACCACCGCGGCCCCCACCGGCCACAACCGCGCCCGCCCGCCGGACGACGGCGGCCCCAGCGGTCCCTGCCCGCCGGACGACGGCGGCCCCAACGGTCCCTGCCCGCCGGGCGGGGGCGGCGTCAGGGGCAGTGTGCCGGGTGGAGGCGGCGGGGGTGTCAGAGGGAGCGTGCCGGACGGGGGCCGGGGCAGGAGGAGCGTGCCCGACCGGAGCGCGTCGAGCAGCTCCGCCGCCCCGGGACGCGCCGCCCTGTCCTTGGCGAGCGCCGCCCGGACCAGGTCGCGCACCTCCTCGGGCACCCCCGACAGGTCGGGATCGACGCTCATGACCCGGTAGGCGAGCACGTCGGGCGCCCCCAGGCCGAACGGCGGCCGCCCGGTCGCGGCGTAGACCATCAGCGCGCCCCAGGCGAAGACGTCGGCGGCGGCGTCGGCCTGGTCGCCCCGGTACTGCTCGGGGCTGATCCAGCCGGGCGAGCCGATGAGCGCGCCGGTGCCGGTCAGCCCGCTCTCGTCGAGGGCGCGGGCGATCCCGAAGTCGAGCACCTTCGCCCCGGACGCGGCCAGGATCACGTTGCCCGGCTTGAGGTCGCGGTGGACGATCCCGGCCCCGTGGATGTCGGTGAGCGCCTCGGCGATGTCCACCCCGAACGCGACCAGGTCGTCCGGCGGCAGCGGCCCGTGGTCGCGTACGTGCTCGGTCAGCGTGGGGCCGGGCACGAACTCGGTGGCCAGCCACGGCGGCGAGGCGCCGGTGTCGGCGGACAGGACCGCGACCGTGCAGCGCCCGCGCACCCGCGACAGCACCTCGACCTCGCGCACGAACCGGTCGTGGAAGTGCGGGTCGGCGGCCAGCCCCGGATGGATGACCTTGACCGCGACCCGCCCGCCGTCGGGCGCGACCCCGGCGTAGACCACGCCCATGCCGCCCGCGCCCATGCGGCCCACGATCCGGTAGGGACCGATGCGCTCGCGTTCGTCCATCTCCAGGGGGCCGAAGCCGCCGGGGTCGCTCATCGTGCTCCCGATCGCCGGATCTTCGCAACAGCGACGATCTTATTGACACATCGGTGTAAACCGCGCCCCCCTCAGGCGGTTGCTTCGTCGAGGAGCTCCAGGAGGTGCCGGTAGGTCTGGCCGGTGGCGCGGGTCAGGCCCAGCTCGCAGGTGCGGTTGACCGAGGCGTGCGCGGCGCAGCCCGCCTCGGCCACGGACGCGGCCTCGGCGCGGGTGGCCGAGGCGGTCAGCTCGGGGTGCAGCAGGCCGCGGTCGCCGGCGAAGGCGCAGCACTGCCAGCCGTCCGGGATCACGACCCGCTCGGCGACCGCCTCGGCCAGGCAGGTGACGGCGGCGTCCAGGCCGAGGCGGGTGGAGGAGCAGGTCGGGTGGAGCGCCAGCGACGGCACGCGGCGCGGCTGCGGCAGGCGGGGCAGGACGTGCTCGGCGGTGAAGGCGACCGCGTCGACGACCCGGAGGCCGGGCACCAGGTGGGCGTAGCCCTCGGTGCAGGAGGCCGCGTCGCTCACCACGGGCAGCCTGCCGCCGTCGGTGGCGCGCGCGAGCACGTCACGCACGCGCTCGCCCATGGCCTCGTGGCCGTCGACGAAGCCCTTGGACGACCACGGGGTGCCGCAGCACAGGCTGGCGATCTTCTCCGGGACGTGCAGCGTCAGCCCGGCGCGGGCGGCCAGGCGCTGGAAGGCGGTCATCACGCCGGGGCCGCCGTCGGCGGGGGCGAACAGCGTGTTCAGGCAGGACGGCAGGTAGACGGCGTCGGCGTCGTCCGCCGGGGACGGGCGGCGCCTGGTGCCGCCGCGCGGCAGGTCGCGGCTCCACCGCGGGACGTCGTCCGCCCCGGCCAGGGCGCGGGCGGCGCGCGAGGCGGTCTCCGGGAGCGCGGGCGGGACCGCGGCGGCGGTGTCCAGGGCCAGGTTCATGGCGCGGGTGACGCCGTCCCAGTGCTTGGCGGCGCTCTTCCAGCCCGCGCGGGCGGCGCGGCCGTGGCGCTCGGCGCGCAGGCGTTTGGTCAGGTCGCCGGTGTTGATGAGGACGGGGCAGGCGGTGGCGCACATGCCGTCCACGGCGCAGGTGTCGACGGCGTCGTAGGCGTAGGCGTCCGCCAGCTCGCGGGCCAGGGCGTGGTCGCCGGCCGCCTGCGCGGCGGCCAGCTCGCGGCGCAGCACGATGCGCTGGCGCGGGGTGGTGGTCAGGTCGCGGCTGGGGCAGACGGGCTCGCAGTAGCCGCACTCGACGCAGCGGTCGACCTCGGGCTCGACGGTGACGACGGTCTTGAGGTCGCGCAGGTGGGCCTCGGGGTCGTCGGTGAGGACGACGCCGGGGTTGAGCGTCCCGGCCGGGTCGCACAGGCGTTTGACCTCGCGCATCACCTCGTACAGCTCGTCGCCGTACTGGCGGCGCACGAACGGGGCCATGACGCGGCCGGTGCCGTGCTCGGCCTTCAGCGTGCCGCCCCTGGCCAGGACGGCCTCCACCATGTCCTCGGTGAACTCGGCGTAGCGGTCGAGGTCGGTGGCGAACCGCTCGTTGAGCATGAAGTGCAGGTTGCCGTCCTTGGCGTGGCCGAAGACGACGCTGCGCTCGTAGCGGTGCTGGGCGAACAGGGCGGTCAGGTCGTCGCACAGGTCGGCCAGCGCGGGCACGGGGACGGCGACGTCCTCCAGCAGGGCGGTCGTGCCGCTGGGGCGGGCGCCGGCGACGGTGGCGTACAGGCCCTTGCGGATGTGCCACAGCGCGGCCCGGCCGCCGGCCTCCCTGCTCAGCCGGGCGGGGGCGGCCAGGCGCAGCCCGGCGAAGACCCGCTCGGCGGCCCGCTCCCGCTCGGCGAGCAGCTCCGCGTCGGACTCCTGCCATTCGACCAGCAGCGCGGCGTGCTCGGCGACGGTCATCGCGCGCAGCGTCTCGTCGGCCTTGGGGTCGGTCCGGGCGACGCGCAGGGACTCGGCGTCCAGCAGCTCGACGGCGGCGGGCCCGGCCGCGACCAGCTCCGGCACCGTGGCCATCGCCTCCCGCAGGGTCGGGAAGACGAGCAGGCCGGTGGCGGCCAGGCGGTGGGCGGGGACGGTCCGGAAGACGGCCTCGGCGACGAAGCCGAGGGTGCCCTCGCTGCCGATGACCAGGTGGGCGAGGATCTGCGCCGGGTCGTCGTGGTCGAGGAAGCTGTTCAGTCCGTAGCCCATGGTGTTCTTCAGCGAGAACTGCTCCTGGACGCGCCGCACCGAGCCGGGGTTGCCGCGGATCCGGTCGCGCAGCCTGGTCAGGCCGTCGGCGAGGTCGGGTTCCAGGGCGCGCAGCCGCTCGTCGGCGTCGGGGGCGCCGGTGTCCAGGACGGTGCCGCTCGGCAGCACCAGCGTCATCGACTCCAGCGTGCGGTAGGTGTTGGCGTGCGTGCCGCAGGTCATGCCGCTGGAGTTGTTGGCCACGACGCCGCCGATCGTGCAGGCCGACTCGCTGGCCGGGTCGGGGCCGAGCTTGCGCCCGTACGGGGCCAGGCGGGCGTTGACCTGCCGCAGCACGGCGCCGGGCTGGACCCGTACGCGGGCGCCGTCGTCGAGCACCTCGATCGAGCGGAAGTGCCGGCGGGTGTCCACGAGCAGGTGCTCGCTGACGCCCTGCCCGCTGAGGCTGGTGCCGCCGGAGCGGAAGGTCAGCGGCAGGCCGGTGCGCAGCAGCGCGGCGACCTGGCCGGCGCTCTCGGCCACCAGCACGGCCTGCGGGGTCAGCAGGTAGTGGGAGGCGTCGTGGGCCATGCCGAGCCGGTCGCTCGCGCGGGCGCGGGTGATCCCCGGGACGGCCGTCTCGACCGCCGCCAGGACGGCGGCGTCCGGCGCGTTCAGCCGTCGCGGTTCACGGTGGGTCATGCTCGTGCTCACTTCCAGGTTCATTGCCGGGGATCGATGTGGATCTTGGGCCCCGGGCCGGCGCCGGGCGGTCGCCGTCCGGCCAGCACGCCGGCCGTCTCGGCGAGCCCGACCGTGGCGGCCACCAGCGGACGGGCGTCCACCGAGCCGCCGGCGTAGGCGTCGATGGCCCCGGCCAGCCCCGCCGAGCCGCCCAGGACGCCGACCGCGGTGACGTCCTTGAGCACCAGCTCGCGGGTGTCGAGCGTGGACGGCGTGCCGGCCAGGCCGATGTAGACGACGCGGCGGGCCGGTTCGGCCAGGCCGAGGGCGAGGGCGGGCATCGCGGCGGCGTTGGTGGCGTCGATGACGGCGTGCCAGGGCAGGCCGGGCAGCGTCGCGCGGGTATGGGCGTGCCGGAACCCCAGGCCCGCGGCCAGGCGCAGGTCGGGCTCGGCGCGGCCCATGAGGTGCACCTCGGCGCCGCCGGCGCGCGCGAACAGCGCGGCCAGCAGGCCGATCGTGCCCGTGCCCAGAACCAGCAACCGCTCCCCCGCCTCCAGCCCCGCCGCGCGGACGGCGCGTAAGGCGTTGCCACCGGGCTCGACCAGCGCGCCCGAGGTAGCGTCCACCGTATCGGGCAGCCGGTGGAGCGCCGCGACCGGGACGGCGAGCCGCTCGGCCAGCGCTCCCGCGGCGCCCCGGCTGATGCCCAGCTCGGCCAGGTCGGGGCACACGTGGTGGCGGCCCTGGCGGCAGCGGTCGCAGCGCCCGCAGCCGAGCATGGTGTCGCCGACGACCCGCCGCCCCAGCCACGCCGGGTCCACGCCCGCGCCCAGCTCCGCGACGCGCCCGCACCACTCGTGGCCGGGGCGCAGCGGGTAGCGGGAGCGGCCGGTGCGCAGGTAGCTCATCCCGCCGCTGAACAGCTCCATGTCGGTGCCGCACACGCCGGCGCGCTCGACGTCCACGACCACCTGGCCGGGCCCCGCCGAGGGGGGCTCGACCTCCTGGACCTCGGCCGCGCCCGGCCCGGTCAGGACGAGCGCCCGCACTACCGGGGCTCCACGACCCGCTGGCGCTGGCTGCCGAGCCCGTCGATGCCGAGCTCCATGACGTCGCCCGGCCGCAGCCAGATCTGCGGGTCGTGGCCCATGCCGACGCCGGGCGGGGTGCCGGTGTTGATCAGGTCGCCGGGCTCCAGCACCATGAACTGGCTCAGGTGGTGCACGATGACGTACGGGTCGAAGATCATCGTCTTGGTGCTGCCGGTCTGGCGGCGCACGCCGTTGACGTCCAGCCACATGCCCAGGTTGCGGACGTCGGCCAGCTCGTCGGGGGTGACCAGCCAGGGGCCGGCCGGGTTGAACGTCTCGGCCGACTTGCCCTTGCTCCACTGGCCGCCGCGTTCCATCTGGAAGGCCCGCTCGCTGACGTCGTTGACCACGCAGTAGCCGGCGATCGCGTCCGCGGCCTCCTCGACCGAGTCCAGGTAGGAGGTGCGGCGGCCGATCACGATGCCGAGCTCCACCTCCCAGTCGGTCTTGGTCGAGCCGCGCGGGATGCGCACCTCGTCGTCCGGGCCGACCAGGGTGTTGGGCGACTTGGTGAACAGGATCGGCTCGGCGGGCACGGCCTGGCCGGTCTCGGCGGCGTGGTCGCTGTAGTTCAGGCCGATGCACAGGATCTGGTGCGGGCGGGCGATCGGCGCGCCGACGCGCTCGCCGGCGAACGCCTGCCGCGGGCCGGCGGCCACCCGCTCGGCGAGCAGGGCGGGGCCGCCCGCGGCGAAGAAGCGCTCGTCGAAGTCGGGGGTGAGGTCGGAGACGTCGACGTAGTGGTCGTCGTCCACGCGGACGACCGGCTTCTCGGCGCCGGGCGCGCCGATGCGCATGAGGTACAAGGGGATCTCTCCGGTTCTGTACAGGTCAGGGAACGGGCTGTGCGGGTCAGGGGAGGTGGTGGCCGGCGACGACGGCGCGGATGGCCGGCACGTCCTCGACGAGCACGCTCAAGGGGGTGCGGTAGGCCAGGCCGCTGATGCTGACCGCGCCGCTCGGCACGGTGGGCGAGGTCAGGTACGCCGGGACCGCCACGCAGTTGACGCCCGGCTCGTTCTCCTGGTCGTCGGCCGCGTAGCCCTGCTCGCGGACGCGCACCAGCGCGGCGTGCAGCTCCTCGGCGGTGCCGACCGAGCGTTCGGTGGGCCGCTCCAGCCGCCGGTCGCCCACCCAGGCACGCACCGCGGCCTCGTCCCGCAGCGTCCCGGCCAGCAGCATCTTGCCGACGGCGGTGCAGTGGGCCGGGTTGCGCCCGCCGACGACCGAGGTCAGCCGGACCGCGCCGGACGGCGGGTCGAGCTTGGACCGGTAGACCACCGACGTGCCCTCCAGCACCGCGTAGTGCACGGTCTCGCCGTAGCGGTCGCACAGCGCCTTGAGGATCGGGGTGACCCGGACATGGTCGGGCCGGGCCTCGTGGTGGGCGAAGGCCATGCGCAGGAACTCGTCGCCGAGCACGTACCGGCCGTGGCCGTTCTGGACGGCGAGCCCGGCGCGGCGCAGCGCGGCCAGGGCGCGGTGGGCGGTCGGCTTCGGGCTGGAGACGGCGCGGGCCATCTCCTCCAGGCCGATCCCGTCGGGGTGCCGGGCGAGCTCGGCCAGCACGGCCAGCACGCGGTCGGCCCCCACCAGCTTGGCGTCACCGTCGGACATGTTCCGAAGGTTAGACCACCGTTCCGGAAAACGGAAGTTCGCCGCGATCGGGCGCGGCATTGACGCAACCAATCGGTTGCCATACTGTGGCAACCGATTGGTTGCTACTACTGGGAGGCCGCAATGAGTGTTCCTGTCGCGACCGTCGAGGCCGCCCCGCCGCGCCTCGGCGGCAGACAGCGGTTGATCGCGTTCGTCCTGCTCGGCGCCGGTTTCATGCTGGCGGTCGACTTCTCGATCCTGAACGTCGCCCTTCCCCAGACCGGCGCGGGCGTCGGGCTGAGCCCGGCCCAGTGGCCCTGGATCACCTCGGCGTACGCGCTGCCTGCGGCCGGGTTCACCCTGGTGTTCGGCCGGACGGCCGACCTGTTCGGCCGGCGGAGGCTGTTCCTGGCCGGCATGGTCGTGCTGGCCGGGGCCTCGCTCCTCGGCGGCCTCGCCGGCGGGCCCGCGACGCTCCTGACCGCCCGGGTGCTGCAGGGCCTGGCCACGGCGATGACGGTCCCCGCCGCGCTGTCGCTGCTCACCACCACCTTCAAGGAGGGCCCGCTGCGCGCCCGCGTCCTCGGGCTGAACGGCGCCCTGCTGTCCGGCGGCTTCACCGTCGGCGCGCTGCTCGGCGGCGCGCTGGTCAGCCTGCTGAGCTGGCGGGCGGCGTTCCTGTTCAACGTGCCGGTGGCGGTGGCGATCGTGGTGCTGGCGCCGTTCCTGATCCGCGAGAGCGTGCTGCCGGAGCGGGTGCGGCTCGACCTGCCGGGAGCGGTCACCGTGACCGGCGGCCTGCTGGCGGTGATCTACGCGGCCGTCGAGAGGAACCTCCTGGCGGCCGTCGCGGGCGTGCTGCTGCTGGGCGCGTTCTGGCTGATCGAGCTGCGCGCGCCCGCGCCGCTCGCGCCGGTGCGCATCCTGCGGCGGCCCACGGTGAAGTGGGGAAACTTCGCCGGGTTCGTCATCTTCACGATGGAACCCGCCATGATCTTCCTGGTGACGATCTACCTGCAGCGGGTGCTGGGCCTGTCGCCGCTGGTCACGGGCCTGGTGTTCGGCATCCCCGGGCTGGCCTCGGTGGTCGCCGGGGTGATCGCCGGGCGGTTCGTCGGACGCCACGGCAGCCGCCGCGTCCTGGTCGCGGGCATGACGGTCCAGGCGCTCGCCACGCTTCCCGCCGTCTTCCTCGGGACCGGCTGGACCGTGCCGGCGATCCTGGTCCCCGCGCTGTTCGTCGGCTTCTTCGGGCACGTCACCGCGATCGTCGCCTACACCGTCACCGGCACCTCGGGCCTGCCGGACGAGGAGCAGGGGCTGGCGACCGGGCTGACGTCGATGACGCAGCAGGTGGCCGTCACCGTCGGCATCCCGCTCCTCGGCGCGGTCGCCGCCACGCGCGCCGGGGAGGTGGCCGGCATCCGCCTGGCCCTGCTGGTGGACGTCGCGGTGACGCTCGCCGCCGTCGTCCTCGTCTCCTACGGCCTGCGCCGGCACCCGCGGCCGGAGCAATGACCGTCCACCCGCCGCCACGAGGTGTGGCACCCTTTTCCCTGCTGCATATGGAGGTCGTCATGGGATTCCCCGATCGGGTCGAGCGCACCGTCGAGCTCGCCCACCCGCCAGGCAAGGTGTGGGCGGCGCTCACCACTCCCGAGGGGCTGGCCGCCTGGTTCGGCCAGGAGGCGGCGATCGAGCTGCGCCCCGGCGGTCCGGCGCGGATGAGCTGGAGCGACGGGCACACCGTCGACCTGCGCGTGGAGCGCGTGGAGGAGCCGTCGGTGTTCGGCTTCACCTGGCCGGTCTTCGGCATGCCGGAGGGCGACCCGCGCCGCACGTACGTCGAGTTCACCCTCGAACCGGCCGGCACGGGCACCCGGCTGACCGTCGTCGAGACCGGCTTCGCCCAGTTGCCGGACGACCACCACCGCAAGGCGTACGACGCCCACGCCGAGGGGTGGGCGAGCGAGCTGGGCGAGCTGGCCGGGCACCTTGACGCCGCCTGACATCGAGGCGGTGGCCGAGCAGGTCTTCGTCGCCCTGGCCGACCCGAGCCGGCGAGCCGTCCTGGCCGAGCTGGCCGCCCGGGGCCCGGCCACGGCGACCGACCTGGCCGCCCGCCTGCCGATCACCCGGCAGGCGATCGCCAAGCACCTGACGCTGCTGGGCGAGGCCGGTCTGGTGACGGCCGAGCCCGGTGAGCGCCGCCGCGTCCGCTACCGGCTGCGCTCGGCTCCGATGCGGGTGGCCCAGCAGTTCCTGGCCGCGCTGGCCAGCGACTGGGACGGCCGCCTCGACGCCCTGCGCGACCACCTCGACGGCTGAGCGCCCGTCCCCTCCCCCGCTCACGCGGCCCGGCGGGGACGGGTGAGCCAGGAGAACGACCCGGCCATCACGAGCGCGACCAGCCCGCCCGCCACCATCGCGGCCGAGACCGAGAAGGCGTCGACGACCGTGCCGCCCAGGAGCGCGCCGAGGGCGAAGGTCGCCTGGAACGACGAGGTGAACACGACGGTCGCCGCCTCCGGCGCGTTCGGCGCGGCCCGCAGGAACCACGCCTGGGAGCAGACCGGCACGCCCCCGTAGGCCAGCCCCCACACCACCAGCAGCACGACCGCGCCCGCCGGCGACGTGCCGGCCAGGGGCAGCAGCGCGGTGGCCGCCGCGATCAGCCCGCCGCAGACGGCGAAGGTCAGACGGGGCGCGGTGGCCACGGCCCGGCCGGCCAGGAAGTTGCCCGCGACGCCCGCCGCGCCGTAGGCCAGCAGGACGGCGCTGACGGCGGCCGGCGGCAGGCGGGTGACGTGCTCCAGGAACGGCGTGACGTAGGTGTAGGTGCCGAAGTGCGCCAGCACGACGAGGAACGTGCCCAGCAGGGCGATCCCGGTGCCGCGTACCCGCAGCAGGTCCAGCAGCACGCGCGCGCCGGTGACCTGACGGGCGGGCAGCGGCGGCAGCACGCGCAGCAGCGCGACCAGCACGAGGACCGAGAGCCCGGCCAGCACCAGGAACGCCGCCCGCCAGCCCGCCAGGTGGCCGATGAAGGTCCCGGCCGGCACGCCGAGCACCGAGCCCAGCGGCACGGCCGAGAAGATCACCGCCGTCGCGGTGCCCACGGCGGCCGGCGGCACCAGCCGGGACGCCAGCCCCGCCGCGATCGACCAGAAGCCGCCGATGGTGAGCCCGACGAGCACCCGCGAGGCGAGCACCACCCAGTAGGCCCCGGCCACGGCCGCCAGGACGTCGGCGGCGGCCAGCACCGCCATCAGGACGCAGAGCATCACCCGGCGGTCCAGCCGGGCGGTGGCCACGGTCAGGACGGGCGCCGCGACGGCGGCCACGAAGCCGGGCAACGTCATGGTCAGCCCCGCCGTGCCGTCGGTGACGCGGAAGTCGGCGCCGATGGTCGTCAGCAGGCCGATGGGCAGGATCTCGCTGGTGACGATGGCGAAGATGCCGAGGGTGATCGAGGCGACCGCGAGCCAGGAGATCAGCGGCGGGCGCGGCGGGGCGAGGGTGGTGGTTGCCATGGTTCCGTTCCAGGACAGGGGTTGATCTACGGCGAACCAGCCAACCAGGCACGACGTCCCCGGCACCGGCCGATTTCGGACCACACCGTCAACCCGCCCCGGACCGGGCCGTCAGTCGGCGTGGACCGCACCGTCACCCCCCGGGCCGGGCCGTCAGTCGGCGTGGAGGGCGGTCCGCAGGCCGGCGAGCAGGTCGGGGGTCGCGGCGCCCGGCGTCCTGAGCCGGACCGACAGCAGCCGCCCGTTCCACCGGGCCGGGACGCGGTACCGGCCGGAGACGGGCAGCCCGAGGTCGTGGCCGAGCCGCAGCCCGGCCCCGCCGTGCTGGAGCGCGACCGGCAGCAGGCCGTCGAAGGCCAGGCTGCCCACCACGACCCCGCCCTGCGACAGGTGGAACGCCGAACCGGCGGGGCCCGTCGTGTGGACGACGTCCACGGACTGGCGGCCGGCCGGCAGCGGGCGGTCGGCGGTGAGCTCCAGCGGCTCCCCGGCGCGGGAGAAGGTGAAGGCCAGACGGCCTCCGGTGACGTACAGGGCGAAGCCGCCGTTCCAGTCGCCCAGCGCGAACAGCACGCCTTCGGGCTCGCGGGCCGCCTCGATCTCGGCCGTCCAGCGGAAGCCGCCGAACAGCAGCGGCAACGACTCGTCGCACACGGGCGAGGCCCCGGGCCGGAACGTGCGGTCGTCGCCGGGCGGCCAGGCCGGCCCGATGAGCGCGCCGAAGCGGGCCACGAGGTCGTCGTACAGCGGCAGGACGTGGTTGCGCCCGGCCTCGCGGTCCCACAGCCGCCGCAGCTCGGCGACCACCTCCGGATGCCCGGCGGACACGTCGGCGGACTCGGAGAAGTCGGCCGCCAGGTCGAACAGCGCCCAGTGGTCGGCGTCGAGGTCGCGGCTGCCGGTGAGCAGTTCCTCCTCGTCCGGGACGCCCGTGGAGACGTGGTCGGTGGTGACCTTCCAGCGGCCGTGGATGAGGGAGCGCGAGCCCAGCATCTCGAAGTACTGGGTCGTGCGCGGCGCGGGCGCCGCGGGGTCGCCGAAGGTGGCCAGGAAGCTGGCCCCGTCGACCGGCTGCTGCTCGATCCCGTCCACGACGTCCGGCGCGCGGATGCCGATCGCGTCCAGCAGGGTCGGGAACAGGTCGTTGACGTGCACGATCTGGTCGCGCACCGCGCCGCCGCCGCCGATCCCCGCCGGCCAGTGCACGATGAGCGGCGTACGGGTGCCGCCGAGCCAGGTGTAGCGCTTCCACAGCCGGAACGGTGTGTTCCCGGCCCACGCCCAGCCCCACGCGTAGTGGTTGTAGGTGCGCGGCCCGCCCCAGTCGTCGTGGTGGGCCAGGTTGTCCTGCGGGGACTCGCGGATGCCGGCGGAGAAGCGGTGCTCGTTGACGCTGCCGTCCACGCCGCCCTCGGCGCTGGCGCCGTTGTCGGAGAAGATCACGACGATGGTGTCGTCGAGCCGCCCGGTCTCCTCCAGGTGGGCGATCAGGCGGCCGAGCTGGGCGTCGGCGTGGGTGAGGAAGCCGGCGAAGACCTCCTGCTGGCGGGCGTAGAGGCGGCGCCGGTCGGCGGTGAGGCCGTCCCAGGCGGGCACCCAGTCCGGGCGCGGGGTGAGCACGGTGCCGGGCGGGACGACGCCCGTCTCGGTCTGGCGCCGGAAGATCTCCTCCCGCCAGGCGTCCCACCCCTGGTCGAAGCGGCCCCGGTAGGGCCGGCTCCACTCGGGCGGGACGTGGTGCGGGGAATGCGTGGCGCCGAGTCCGAGGTAGAGGAAGAAGGGTTTGCCCGGGGCGGCGTGGCGCTGATCGTCGAGGTGGCGGACGGCCTGCGTGAGGAGGTCCTCGGTGAGGTGGTAGCCCTCCTCGGGGGTGGCGGGCGGCTCCACGTGATGGTTGTCCCGGACGAGGTTGGGCGCGTAGTGGTTGGTGTCGCCCTGCAGGAAGCCGTAGTAGCGCTCGAAGCCCTGGCCGAGCGGCCAGTGGCCGAACGGGCCGGCGGCCGAGCGCTCGTAGCGCGGCGTGAGGTGCCACTTGCCGATGGCGATGGTGGAGTAGCCGTGGTCGCGCAGGATCCGGGGCAGGGTCGCGGCCGAGCGCGGGATGCGGGCGGTGTAGCCGGGGTGGTCGAGCGGGAGGTCGGCGAGGAAGCCCATGCCGACGGCGTGGTGGTTGCGCCCGGTGAGGAAGCAGGCGCGCGACGGCGAGCACAGGGCGGTCACGTGGAACCGGTTGTAGCGCAGGCCGCCGGCCGCGAGCCGGTCGATGTGCGGCGTGGCGATGCCGGAGCCGAAGCAGCCGAGCTGGGCGAAGCCGGTGTCGTCCAGGACGACGGCGAGGACGTTCGGAGCGTGCTCCGGCGGGCGGCCGGCCCGGCGGAAGATCGGTTCTGCGGTCACGGCGAGGCTCCTGCCAGGAGAGGCGTACGGTTCTGGACAGCAGACGGCACGAGAGTAAGACAGGTTGTCTTAATCCGCGACGATACCTCGGTGATCCGGAAAAGGTGGGAATGCAGGCCAAAGAGAAAATTCTCCTGGCGGCCGAACGGCTCTTCGCCGAGCGCGGGCTCGACGTCTCGCTCCGGGAGATCGCCGTCGCGGCCGGGCAGGGCAACCATTCGGCGGTCCAGTACCACTTCGACGGCAAGGCCGGCCTGATCGACGCCCTGTACGCCCACCGCATGACCCCCCTCAACGAGCGCCGCCGCGAGCTGATCGGCGACCTGCGCGCCCGCGGCCTGGAGGAGGACCTTCCCGCCCTGGTCACCGCGTACCTGGCCCCGCTGGCCGAGCATGTGCTCGCCCACCCGGGCGCGAGCTGGTACCTGCGCTTCACCAGCCGTTACGTGCTGTCCGGCGGCTACCGTTCCTGGCCCTACTCCAGCGACCACCATCCCGGGGTCGCCGAGCTGGCCGCCCTGCTGCGGCGGCGGCTGCCCGGCCTGACGCGGGAGCGGCTGCGGGTGCTCAACCTGCACGTCGTCGTGGTGCTGGCCGACCTGGAGCAGCGCCTGGGCGACCCCGCCTTCGACGCCGGGCGGGCCGCGGCGGCCGTCGCCGACCTGCGCGTCACCGCCCAGGCCCTGCTCACCGCCTGACGTGCGGCGAGACGGGCGGCCGGTCCCGCCGCCCCGCAGGTTCCCGGGCACGCGGAACGCCCGGGGCGACCGCCCCGGGCGTTCCGGTCACGCTCAGGCCAGGTCGAACCGGTCGAGGTTCATGACCTTGTCCCACGCCGCGACGAAGTCACGGACGAACTTCTCCTCGGCGTCGTCGCTGGCGTAGACCTCGGCGACCGCGCGCAGCTCGGAGTTCGCCCCGAAGACCAGGTCGGCGCGGGTGCCGGTCCACCGCACCTCGCCGGTGGCGGCGTCGCGGCCCTCGAAGACGTTGGCGTCCTCGGTCGGGTGCCACGTCGTGCCCAGGTCGAGCAGGTTGACGAAGAAGTCGTTGGTCAGCCTCCCCGGGGTCGTGGTGAGGACGCCGAGCGTCGACTGCCGGTGGTTGGCGCCCAGCACCCGCAGGCCGCCCACCAGGACGGTCATCTCCGGCGCGCTCAGCGTCAGCAGGTTGGCCCGGTCGAGCAGCAGGTACTCGGCCGGCAGGCGGTTGCCCTTGCCGAGGTAGTTGCGGAACCCGTCGGCGACCGGCTCCAGCGCGGCGAACGACTCCACGTCGGTCTGCTCCTGCGTGGCGTCCGCGCGTCCCGGCGTGAAGGGCACCTGGACGTCGAAGCCGGCCTCCTTGGCGGCCCGCTCGACGCCCGCGCACCCGGCCAGCACGATCAGGTCGGCCAGCGAGACCTGCTTGCCGCCGGTCTGGGCGCCGTTGAAAGCCTTCTGGACGCCCTCCAGCGTGCCCAGCACGGTCGCCAGCCGGTCGGGGTCGTTGACCTCCCACGCGCTCTGCGGCTGCAGGCGGATGCGCGCGCCGTCGGCGCCGCCGCGCTTGTCGCTGCCGCGGAAGGAGGAGGCCGAGGCCCACGCGGTGGAGACCAGCTCGGACACCGACAGCCCCGTGGCGAGGATCTGCTCCTTGAGGGCGGCGACGTCGGCCGCGTCGACCAGCTCGTGCGTCACCGGGGGCAGCGGGTCCTGCCACAGCAGCGGCTCGGCCGGGACCTCCGGGCCGAGGTAGCGGGCCAGCGGGCCCATGTCGCGGTGGGTGAGCTTGAACCAGGCGCGGGCGAAGGCGTCGGCGAGCTCGTCGGGGTGCTCCAGCCAGCGGCGGGTGATCTGCTCGTAGATCGGGTCCACGCGCAGGGCCAGGTCGGTCGTCAGCATCGTCGGGGCGTGCCGCTTGGCCGGGTCGTGGGCATCGGGCACGGTGCCGGCGCCGGCGCCGTCCTTCGGCCGCCACTGGTTGGCTCCGGCAGGGCTCTTGAACAGCTCCCACTCGTAGCCGTAGAGGATCTCCAGGAAGCTGTTGTCCCAGGTCGTGGGGGTGGTCGTCCAGATGCCCTCAAGGCCGCTGGTGATGGCGTCGCCGCCCTTGCCGGTGCCGTAGCTGTTGCGCCAGCCGAGGCCCATCTGCTCGATCGGGGCGGCCTCGGGGTCGGGGCCGACGTTGTCGGCGGGGCCGGCGCCGTGCGTCTTGCCGAAGGTGTGGCCGCCGACGATGAGGGCTGCGGTCTCCTCGTCGTTCATCGCCATGCGGCGGAAGGTCTCGCGGATGTCGCGGGCCGCCGCCAGCGGGTCGGGGTTGCCGTTGGGGCCCTCGGGGTTGACGTAGATGAGGCCCATCTGGACCGCGGCCAGCGGGTTCTCCAGCTCGCGGTCACCGGTGTAGCGCTGGTCGCCGAGCCAGGTGGACTCGGGGCCCCAGTAGACGTCCTCGTCGGGCTCCCAGGCGTCCTCGCGGCCGCCGGCGTAGCCGAAGGTCTGGAAGCCCATCGACTCCAGGGCCACGTTGCCGGTGAGGATCAGCAGGTCGGCCCAGGAGATCTTGCGGCCGTACTTCTTCTTGACCGGCCACAGCAGGCGGCGGGCCTTGTCCAGGTTGCCGTTGTCCGGCCAGCTGTTGAGCGGCGCGAAGCGCTGCTGCCCGGCCCCGGCGCCGCCGCGCCCGTCGCTGATGCGGTACGTGCCCGCGCTGTGCCAGGCCATCCGGATCATGAACGGGCCGTAGTGGCCGAAGTCGGCCGGCCACCAGTCCTGCGAGGTCGTCAGCACCTCGGCGATGTCCCGCTTGACGGCCGCGAGGTCGAGGGTCTTGAACTCCGCGGCGTAGTCGAAGCCCTCGCCGAACGGGTTGGCCACGGCCGGGTTCTTGGCCAGGATCTTGACGTTGAGCCGCTCCGGCCACCACTGGCGGTTGCCGCCGCCCTGGGTGGGGTGCGGGGCGCGCTCGTGCGCGACCGGACAGCCGCCCGAGTCCTCCGACTTGGCGTCTGTGACGATCGCATCATGGTTCTCAGACATGGGAATCCTTCCGGACGAGGCGGAATCTGGGTGCTCAGGAACTGCTGCCGGTGGAACAGGCGGGGCACAGGCCCCAATAGATGACCTCGGCCTCGTCGATGGCGAAGCCGCGGTCGTCGGAGGCGGTCAGGCAGGGGGCGTGGCCGACGGCGCAGTCGACGTCGGCCACGGCGCCGCAGGACCGGCACACGAGATGGTGGTGGTTGTCCCCGACGCGGCCCTCGTACAGGGCCGAGCTGCCAGGGGGGTCGAGGCGGCGGACGAGCCCCGCGGCGGCGAGCGCGTGGAGGGCGTCGTACACGGCCTGCAACGAGATATGACCCACGCGCTCGCGCACCCCGGAGGCGATCGCCTCGACCCCGAGGTGGTCACCCTCCCGGACGGTCTCCAGCAGCGCGACCCGGGCGGCGGTCACCCGCAGCCCGGCGCCGCGCAGCTCCTCGGCGGTCGTCGGAGCCTTCGATGCGGTCATAGCCGCCAAACCTACCTATACAAACCTGAATGACACAAGAGAACGAACCATCCAAGTTTAGTAATATGTCCGGAAATAGCCCCCTAGAAGGGCGTCACCCCTGGTCCGGCCCGCCGCCCTCCAGCAGCCGCCCGCCGGACAGCTCCAGCCGGCGGTCCACCCGGATCTCCGCCAGGAACCGCTCGTCGTGGCTGACCACCACGAACGCCCCCTCGTACGCCCCGAGCGCGCTCTCCAGCTGGCCCACGCTGACCAGGTCGAGGTTGTTGGTCGGCTCGTCCAGCAGCAGGAGCTGGGGCGCCGGCTCCGCGCACAGCACGCAGGCCAGCGTGGCGCGCAGCCGTTCGCCGCCCGACAGCACACCTACCCGCAGATGGGCGCGCGCCCCCCGGAACAGGAAGCGGGCCAGCAGGTTCATCCGCTCGGCGGCCGGCATCGCGGGGGCGAAGGCGGCCAGGTTCTCGGCCACGGTCAGCTCGTCGTCGAGCAGGTCGAGCCGCTGCGACAGGTAGGCCACCCGGCCGTCGGCCCGCCGGGCGGTGCCGCCGTCGGGCTCCAGGTCGCCGGTGATCAGGCGCAGCAGCGTGGACTTGCCTGCGCCGTTGGGGCCGGTCAGCGCGATGCGCTCGGGCCCGCGGACGACCAGGTCGATGCCGGGCTCGGCGAACAGGCCGCGGGCCATGAGGTGCTCGCCCTGGAAGACCGTGCGCCCGGCGGGCACGTTGGTGCCCGGCAGTTGCAGGGAGATGCGCTGGTCGTCGCGCAGGGCGCGGCCCGCCTCGTCGAGCCGGGCCTTGGCGTCGCTGACGCGGGCGGCGTGCGTCTGGCCCGCCCGGCCGGCCGACTCCTGGGCGCCGCGCTTCATGTTGCCGGCGAAGATGCGCGGCAGGCCGGCGTTCTTGAGGTTGCGGGCGGCGTTGCCGGCCCTGCGCTCGGCGCGCTCGCGGGCCTGCTGCATCTCCCGCTTCTCGCGCTTGAGCTCCTGCTCGGCCGTGCGCACGTTGCGCTCGGCGGCCTCCTGCTCGGTGCGCACGGCCTCCTCGTAGGCGGTGAAGTCGCCGCCGTAGAAGCGCACCTCGCCCCGGTCGAGCTCGGCGATGCGGTCCATGCGGTCGAGCAGGGCGCGGTCGTGGCTGACCACGAGCAGGCAGCCCTTCCAGTCGCCGAGCACGGCGTGCAGCCGGTTGCGGGCGTCCAGGTCGAGGTTGTTCGTGGGCTCGTCGAGCAGCAGCACGTCGGGACGCCGGAGCAGCTGCGCGGCCAGGCCGAGCGAGACGATCTGCCCGCCGCTCAGCGTGCGCAGGGTGCGGGCGAAGTCGAGGTGGCCGAGCCCGAGCCGGTCGAGCTGGGCACGGGTGCGCTCCTCGATGTCCCAGTCGTTGCCGATGGTGGTGAAGTGCTCCTCGGCGGTGTCGCCCGCCTCGATGGCGTTGAGCGCGGCGATCACCGGGGCGATGCCCAGGACCTCGGCCACGGTCAGGTCGCCGGCCAGCGGCAGGCTCTGCGGCAGGTAGCCGAGCACGCCGTTGACGGACACGCCGCCCGAGCGCGGCCGGTACTCCCCGGCGATCAGCTTGAGCAGCGTGCTCTTGCCGGCGCCGTTGGGGGCGACCAGGCCGGTACGGCCGCCGGGCACGCTGAAGGACAGGTCGCTGAAGACGGGGGTGTCGTCAGGCCAGGAGAAGGACAGGTTGGAGCAGACGATGAACGCGTCGGACATGTGAAGAAGACCTCGACGGAGAACGCGGGCATGCCGAAGCCGCCCGGTGGAAGGACAGGGATTCGGGAAACGACGAACGCGGCCGCGCCGGCGGCGCTCACGCGCACACGCCCGGGGCCGATCAACCTCCGGTATCACCCGGAGATGTCGTCGTCACCTGCCATGTCTGGTCTCCTAGCTGAGAATCACAAGCATTTCACACCATAGCAGGCGTCCAGCATGCTCCGGACGCCCGCCTCCCGCACGCCCGCCTCCCGGACGCCCGCAGAGGCCGCCCGGCTAGCATGGACCGCCCGGTCCACTCTGGAGGCTGATCGTGCGCACGCTGACCCGCAAGGGAGCCGCCACCCGGCAGCGCATCCTGGAGGGCGCGGCCCTCCACATCCGCGAGCACGGCGTGGCCGCCACCACCCTCGACGACGTGCTGGCCAGGACGGCGACCAGCAAGAGCCAGCTCTTCCACTACTTCCCGGGCGGCCGGGAGGAGCTGCTGCTGGCCGTGGCCCGCCTGGAGGCCGACCGGGTGCTGGCCGACCAGCGTCCCCAGCTCGACGCCCTCACCTCCTGGGAGGCCTGGCAGGCGTGGCGCGACAAGGTCGTCGGGCGCTACCGGCGGCAGGGCCGGCTGTGCCCGCTCAACTCGGTCACCTCCCACCTGGGCAGCGGCACGCCCGGCGCGCGGGCGGTGGTCACCGAGCTGATGCGGCGCTGGCAGGGCGAGATCGCCGCCGGCGTGCGGCACATGCAGGCCGCCGGCGAGATCGACCCGGGCCTCGACGCCGACCGCGCGGCGGCCGCGCTGCTCGCCGGCATCCAGGGCGGCGTGCTGATCCTGCTGTCCACCGGCGAGACCACCCACCTGGAGGCCGCGCTCGACCTGGGCATCGCCCACCTGCGCGACAGCGGCCCCGGCGGCTCCTGACGAGCCGCCCCGGGGGTCACGCCGCGTCAGTGGGCTCCGGCTGCGCGGAGCAGGGCGGCCACCTCCCGCTGGCCCTTGGAGACGGCGTGGGCGAGCGGCGTGACGCCGTCGCGGTCGGCCAGGTCGACGTCGGCGCCCGCCGCGATGAGCAGCCGCACGATCTCCTGGTGGCGCTCGCCGCCGTCGCCGAGGATGACCGCCTCCAGCAGGCCCGTCCAGCCCAGGTCGTTGACGTGGTCGACGTCGATGCCGGTCTTCAGCACCTCGCGCACGTACTCGACGTGCCCGCGCTCGCAGGCCGGGATGAGGGAGACGCCTCCGTACCGGTTGCGCCTGGTCAGGTCGGGCCCGGCGGGCAGCAGCGCCTTGAGCATCGCCACGCTCCCGGTGACGCCGGTGACCAGCCAGGGGGTGTCCTTCCTGGCGTCCTGGGCGTCGGGGTCGGCGCCCGCCGCGACGAGCACCTTGGCCACCTCGACGTGATCGGCCGCCGCCGCGAGCAGCAGGGCCGTACGGCGTTGCCCGTCGCGGGCCTCGACGTCGGCCCCGGCGCCGAGCGCGTCCCGGACGGCGGCGGCGTCCCCGCGCGCGGCTCCCGCCAGCAGTTCCTCGTCGGCCATTCCCGCTCCCTTCACCTCGCGCCCGCCGCAGGCCGCGAGCATCAGACCGAGTCCCCAGGTGAGGATGGCTCGGCGGTTCATCCCCTCATCCTTCCGTCCGCCCGCCCCCGGCGGCGCGCCGGGGGGCCGGTCCAGCCGGTCAGCGCAGCTGCCCGGCGACCGCCTTGAGGCCCGCCTGGGCGATGGACTCGTCGATGTCGCCGCCGGGGGCGCCGCCGACGCCGATGCCCGCGACCGGGGCGCCGCCGGAGGCGACCGGCACGCCGCCGCCGAGGAAGAGGGTGCCGGGGATGTCGGCGATGGACGGCCCGCCGCCGTCGATGCCCTTGCCCAGCTCGGACGTCGTCCGGCCGAAGGACACCGCGGTGAACGCCTTGCGCCGGGCCGACTCCTCGGTCTGCGGGCCCGCGCCGTCGCCCTTGAGCACCAGCCGGGTCGCGCCGGACCGGTCGACGATCACGACGGTGACGCGCTGCTTCTGCTTGACGGCCTCCTTCAGGGCGGCGTCGGCGATCTTCAGCGCGGCGTCGGCGGAGAGCGTGCCGGTCTGCACGACGGGCTCGGCGGCGGCGACCCTGGCGGCGTCGGCGGCCTGGGCGGGCGAGGTGGCGGCGACGGCGCCGGCCAGCACGGCCAGCCCCGACAGCGAGCCGGCGACCAGGCGAGTACGGATGTTCATGGTTTCTCCAGTTCGTCAGGGCGAAGTCGGACACCTCCAGGTTTCCGGGCGGACCGCCGCGGGCCATCGGGAGCACGGGCGATCCCCGCGCGCCGAGCGGACGAGTGCCGGGTCAACCGATCGGTTGATGCGCCGCCGCCCTGGCAGGGGCCACCCTCGACCAGGGGATAGTGTCGAAAGGGCGCGGCGACGGGGAGGGCCATGAGGGAGCGCACCTGGCTCAACTGGGCCATGCACGTCGGCTTCTACCTGCTGCTCGCCGCCTCGGCCCTGCGGCTGGTGTCCCGTCACGGCATGAGCGCCCAGACGGTGACGTCGCTGGCCGTCTGCGGCCTGCTCGCGCTGGCGTACGCGGCCGGGATCGTCTGGTGGGACCGGCTGGGCCGGCGGGGGCGGCTGGTCTGGCTGGGCGGCGTGGCGGCGGTGTGGCTGGCGCTGGTGGTGCTGGCGCCGTCGTTCAGCTGGTGCGCGGTCCCCCTGCTCTTCCTGTGTCTGCGGCTGCTCGACGCGCGCGCCTTCGCGGTGGCCGCCGCGGCGCTGACCCTGGTGGTGATCGCGGCCCAGCTGGAGATCGCCCGCGAGCTCGACGTCAGCCTGATCCTCGCGCCGGTCGGCATCGCGGCCATGACGGCGGTGATCTTCGGGGAGCTCCAGCGCGAGAGCGAAGCCCGGCGGCTGCTCATCGACGACCTGATCAGCACGCGGGGCACGCTGGCCGACTCCCGCCACCGCACCGGCGTCCTGGAGGAGCGCGAGCGGCTGGCCAGGGAGATCCACGACACCCTGGCCCAGGGCCTGACCAGCATGGGCATCCTGCTCCAGGCCGCCGACCGCATGTGGGCCGCCGACCCGGCCCAGGCCCGCGCCCACGTACGGCGGGCCGCCGCGGCCGCCGCCGACAACCTGGCCGAGGCGCGGCGGTTCGTCCGCGACCTCCAGCCGCCCGGCCTGGTGGACGTCACGCTGCCCGAGGCCCTGGCCCGGCTCTGCGCGGACGCCGGCGAGACCGGGCCGCGGGTGCGCTTCCGGCTGGCGGGCGAGGAGTACCCGCTGGCGCCGCAGGTGCAGGCGGCGCTGCTGCGGGTGGCGCAGGCGGCGCTGGCCAACGCCCGCGACCACGCCGCCCCGGCGGCGGACCCGGCGGCCGGGGTGACGGTCACCGTGACCCTGTCCTACCTCGACGGCGAGGTGACGCTCGACGTGTTCGACGACGGCGTCGGCTTCGCCGAACCGGCTCCCGCCCCCGGCCGCGGCTACGGGTTGCGGGCGATGCGCGACCGGCTGGCCGAGGTGCACGGCGTCCTGGTCGTGGAGAGCGCGCCCGGCGAGGGCACGGCGGTCGCGGCCCGGGTGCCCGCCGCCTGGCCGCCGCGGGCCCTGGACGGCGGTGAGGCATGAGGTTGTTCCTGGTCGACGACCATCCGGTGGTCCGGGCGGGGCTGGTGGCGCTGCTCGGCGGCGAGCCCGACATGGAGATCGTCGGCGAGGCGGCCGACGGCGCCGAGGCGTTGCGCGGCATCGCCGCCTGCTGCCCCGACGTCGTCCTCATGGACCTGCAGCTCGGCGAGGGCGTCGACGGCGTGGAGGTCACCCGGCGGGTCCGCGACCTGCCCGCGCCGCCGCAGGTGCTGGTGCTGACGACGTACGAGAGCGACGCCGACATCATGCGGGCCGTCGACGCGGGGGCCATCGGCTACCTGCTCAAGGCGTGCCCGCCGGAGGAGCTGTTCCAGGGCATCCGGGCCGCGGCCAGGGGCGAGAGCGTGTTGTCGGCCAAGGTGGCGACCCGGATGATGCGGCGCATGCGCGAGCCGGGCCCGGCGCTGAGCGCCCGCGAGATCGAGCTGCTGGAGCTGCTGGCCGGCGGGGCGAGCAACCGGGAGATCGCCCGCCGGCTCTACATCACCGAGGCCACCGTCAAGACCCATCTGGTGCACATCTACGACAAGCTCGGCGTGGACACGCGCACGGCCGCGGTCACGGCCGCGGTCGAACGGCGTCTCATCCGGCTCCCTTGACGGCCCCTTGGGAGAGGGGGCCGTCAGGGTCAGCGGACGGCGGCGGGTGAGCTCGCGCCGGGGACCAGCCGCCGGGGCGGGCCGCCGCCGACGTCGGCCGCCCACACGTCGCCGTCCTTGGCGTACATGACGGTGCGGTCGTCCAGCCAGGCGGCCTGGTCGTCGATGCTGGCCCGCTCCGCCAGCGGGCTCTCCCGCATCGTGGCCAGGTCCAGCAGGTGCAGCCGCCACGGGCCCGGCGAGACGCGTTTCTTGAACACCAGCCGGGTCCCGTCCGGCGACAGGGACGGGCACTCGGCGTTCTCCCTGAGCGCGCGCGCCCGCCAGGCCCCGAAGTCGCCCTCCACCAGGTACGTCTTGCCCTTGGTCGCGACGGTCGCGTAGAAGCGGTTGTCGTCGGCGGCGAACGTGACCCCCCAGTAGTTGACGTCGGCCGAGTGGTAGCGGCGGCCGTCGAGGTAGAGCGGGATGTCCTCCATGTTGGTGATGAGGTAGCCGGTCCGGGTGTCGAGGATGCCGGTCCAGGTGGAGAAGCCGCCGGTGCTGTAGGAGTCGCCGGTGACGAACACCGTCCAGGAGGCCATCCGGCCGCTGGCCGACACGCGGGCCCGGCTCGGCACGCCGGCCAGGTTGATCCGGCGGGTCTCCTTGAGCGACCGGTCCAGGACGAGCGCCTCGGTCTTCGGCAGCGGGCCGGGCCGGGTGACCAGGCACAGGGTGGTGCCGTTCGCCGTGTAGAAGCGGTCGCAGGCCCGGGAGCTGACCCGCGGCGGCGCGCCCGGGTCGGCGAGCGGCACGGAGGCGACGCGTCCGCCGCTGCGCACCAGCACCCGGCCCGGCTCGCCGGTGTCGAAGCCCGCCACGGCCGGCCCGGCCTGGCGCGAGGACGCCGCCCAGGTGGCGTACGCGGTCGCGCCGCCCGCCAGCAGGACCACGGCGGCCAGGAGCACGAGCACCCGTCTCATGGACGACCTCCTTGTGATCGCAGCGCCCGCCACGCGATCGCGGACGCCGTCACCAGCCCCGCGGCCATCACCGCCAGCGCCGGCCCCTCCCCCGTCCCGGCCCACAGCAGGCCGAACAGGATGGACGACACCATCCGGGCCGTGGCCTGCCCGGTCTGCAGCAGCGCCAGCCCGCCGGTGCGCACGCTCTCGGGCAGCATCGGCCCGGTCAGGGCCATCAGCACCCCGTCGGTGGCGGCGTAGAACAGGCCGTGCAGCAGCAGCGCGGGCAGCAGCCAGGCCGGGCCCATCAGCACCAGGTAGACCGCGAGCAGCGCCACGTGCCCGGCGACGAACACCGCCGCCCGCCCGAACCGGTCCGCCAGCCTGCCGAGCGGCACCGCGAGCAGCAGGTACGCCCCCGCCGTGCCCAGCGGCAGCAGCGGGAACAGCTCGGGCGCGATCGCCAGCCTCCGCTGCAGCACGAGGTAGACGAACGAGTCGCTGACCGTGACCAGGCCGAGCGCCACCGCCACCAGGCAGGCCCGGCGGAACCCGGGCTCCCGCGTCACCGCCGCCCGTAGCCGGACGCGGGCGGTCAGCGGGCCGCGCCGGTCCCGTACGTACAGGGCCAGCAGCAGCACGGCCAGCGCGGCCACGCAGAAGCTCGTCACGAACACCGCGTCGTAGGCGCCGGCCGTCGCGGTCAGCACCGCGAAGGCGGCCAGCGGCCCGAGGAAGGCGCCCACGGTGTCCATCGCCCGGTGCACCCCGAACGCGCCGCCCAGCCGGTCGGGCGGGGCGCTCAGCGTGATGAGGGCGTCCCGGGGCGCGGTGCGCAGCCCCTTGCCGGTGCGGTCGGCGGCCAGCACCAGGCCGAGGGCGGCGGCCGACCCGCCGGCCGCGAGCAGGCCCAGCTTGCAGACGGCCGAGAGCCCGTACCCGAGCCCGGCGACCAGCTTGCGGCGGCTCCACCGGTCGGCGGCGTGCCCGCCGGCCAGCCTGACCAGCGCGGTGGCGCCGAAGTACAGGCCGTCCAGCAGGCCGAACTGCACCAGGCTGAGCCCGAGCGCGCCCACCAGGTACAGCGGCAGGACCGCGGTGACCATCTCCGACGAGATGTCCGTGACCAGGCTGACCAGGCCGAGCGCCACCACGTTGGCGGGCACCGCCCTGGTCAGCCGGGTGCCGAGAAGCGAGATGTACATCTAGTGGCAGGAGTAGGTCGGGCTGCTGTCCTTGACCGAGCCGTCGGTCCCGATCAGCTGCCAGCCGAACGTGCTGCCGGCGAAGGTCAGCTTCAGCACCCCGAACGTGCCGCTCAGCCGCTTCTGGCTGTTGGGCTGCACGTTCTCGATCTGGTACGGCGACGCGCCGCCCATCCCGCCGAGCACCTCGACGATGCCCTTCGCGGTGTCGGCCTGGGCGCTGGGGTTCTGCGGCCCGAACCGCTCGTAGTGGTGGTCGTGGCCGTTGAGCACGAACTCGGCGCCGGCCGCGTACAGGGCCTGCCACACGGGCTTGGAGACGGGGTCGTTGCCGTGCTCGCCGGAGCTGAACAGCGGGTGGTGCCAGTACGCGGCCACGCACGGCTTGGTCGTGGCGGCGAGGTCGCTCTTGAGCCAGGTGAGCTGGGCCGACTGGTCGAAGTGGTTGGAGTCGAGCGCGACGAAGTGCCAGTTGCCCCGGTCGTAGCTGTAGTAGCTCTTGCCCTGCGGGAAGGCGATGGCGCCGAAGTAGGACTTGTAGCCGGCCTCGGACCCGGCCGGGTCGTAGGTCTCGTGGTTGCCGGGGACCGGGCGGGTCTTGGCCTTGAACCTGCCCCACGTCTTGTCGTAGTAGTTGCGGAAGTCCGACAGCAGGGCGTCGTCGTACTGGTTGTCGCCCATGGTGATGACGAACTCGGGGTTCATCGACTCGACCAGGGCGGCCGTCTTCGGGTGCACGCAGGAGGAGGAGCTGGCGGTGCACTGCTCGGCGATGTCACCGGCGGCGGCCACCACGAACGTGTCGCCCGGCGGGTCGGTGGGCTGGGTGCCGCCGCCGCCGTAGACCTGCATCTCCCACAGGGAGTAGCCGTAGTCGGTGCCGCGCGCGGTCCCGTACATGCGGACGTAGCGGCCGGTGCCGGTCACGGTGAGGTCGTCCACGTCGCCGTCGCCGGTGGTGGTGGAGTAGACGTCGGTCCAGGCGCTCCCGTCCGGGGAGGTCTGGATCTTGTACGACGTGGCGTAGGCGTCCTCCCAGGTCAGCTTGACCCGGCTGATCTGGGCGGACGCGCCGAGGTCGACGCGCAGCCATTCGGGGTCGTGGCCTTCGGCCGAGGCCCAGCGGGTGGCGGCGAGGTCGCCGTCGAAGGCCTTGGCGGCGGCGTAGGAGGAGGCTTCCTTGGAGGAGGAGGTGGCGGGTTTGCCCTGTGACAGCAGCGTCTCGGCGGTGCCGGCCGAGGCGGTGGCGGCCACGAGCAGGCCGGCCACCAGGCCGATCACGGCCATGACGGCCATGACGGCCAGGCGGACTCTGGACATGGCGATTCTCCTGGGGGTGAGAGATCGGAGCACGGTCCCGTGGGCGGCCGGGGCAGGAGTCTTTCGCTGAGCGCGTCACATCCTGGGGAAGGAAGCCGCGCCGAGCCGCTTACCGGGATCGTGGCGCAGGGCGCTGAGGGCTGTCAATGAAGTTAGGAAGGTTTCTTAACCCTGTTGGGCGGGGTTCACCCGGGCGGCGCGCGGCACGGCGAGGGCGCCGCCCGCGGGCCGGGCGGCTGCTCGCGAGCGGGCCGTCAGCCCGGGGTCACCGGGACGTTCGTCAGCCCGCGGGTGGCTCCCGTGACGGTGTTGGAGGAGCGCACGACGTTGGGATCGGCCGCGCACTTCGACGTCGATGTGATCTTGACGGCGTACGCGCCGACGCCGCCGAGATCGGACCGGTTGCCGCGCCAGACGTTGCCGCAGCCGTTGAGGAAGGACGGCGTCGTGACCGGATTGTGCGTCTCGTAGCCGTTGGCGAAGGTGCCGGGCGGGGCGAACGTGCCGGTGTTGTTCTCGATCGTGTAGCCGGAGCCCTTGACGTCCACCCAGGAGTCGGCGGAGTTCTGGCCGCTGACGCCGGTGCCGTCGAAGGTGTTGCCGCTGATCAGGCCGCCGCTGGTGCCCTCCTTGACGTCGATGTGCTCGGCGGCGACGTACGGGCCGATCGTGTTCCCGACGACCTGGACGCGGTCCGAGCGGTCCGCGCCGCCGGTGTTGCCGTGGCAGCCCCAGTTGGAGCCGGCCGAGCCGAGGTAGACGCCCTCGCCGTAACCGGGCTGGACGAGGCCGGTGTGGGTGATGCGGGAGCCGCGCAGGACGCCGTCGGACGAGCTGCGTCGGAAGTGCACGCCCTCGTCCTCGACGTGGTGCACGTACACGCCGTCGATCACCACGTGGGGGGAGGCGTCCAGGACGACGCCCTTCTTGGAGTCCTTGACGGTGAACCCGGTGAGCCGCCAGTACGGCGCCTCGTACAGCCACAGCCCGTAGCCGGGGTCCCAGCCGCCGCCGGGCGCGGGACAGGACGGCGCGGCGCCGGAGGGACCGTCGTTGACCAGGACGGCCTCCGCCGGTCCGGTCAGCGTGATCGGGGCGGCGGACGTCCCGGGACGCCGGGCGACGAAGGCGCCGTGGTACTCGCCGGGCGCGAGCCTGATGGTCTGCCCGGGAAGCGCCGCGGCCAGCGCGCCGGCGAGCTGGGCCGCCGTGGCCACCTCGACCACCCCGACCACCCCGGCGCCGGTCGCTCCGGCGGGTGGTTTCGCGGCGGACGGCAGCGCGGCGGACGGGGCGGAGAGCAGGAGTGGCAGCAGGCCGGTCAGCAGGGCCCGTCTCATGGGGTTACTCCCTTCGGGGGGCCGTGGCCCCCGCCCGGGGGCCCCGGGCCCCCGGGGGGGGCGCCCCCCCGGCCGGCCCCCCCAAGGTTGCCCGCCACCAGAAACATAACAGGAGCATTGTTGATGCCGGTGA
>NZ_JBITLU010000033.1:0-65551 GCF_044465525.1 Nonomuraea sp. NPDC049646
CGCCGCCGCCGCCCGCATCGCGTTGGTGTTGCCCGCGCGCGGCCGCGGGGGCCGGCCGGGCGGCCCCATCCCCGGTACCCATAAACCCCCGGGGGGGGCCCCGGCGGGCGCGGGCCCCTCGACGTCGCGCGAAGGGGGTGTTACTTGGACTGGCTGGGCGAGGGCGCCAGCGTCTCCATCGGGGTGTTGCCGGTCGGCTCGGGCGGCAGCGGAGCCTGGTCGGACGTGGTGGTGATGGCGTCGGCGCCGCCGCACACGGCGCCCGGCTCGGGGGTGTCACGGCCGTTCTGGTACTTCTTGATGAAGGCCGGGAGCTTGGGGTCGGACGGGTCCTGGAGCTTGAGCTGGTGGCCCCACGTCGAGGCGACGATCGGCGCCGGCAGGCCCGGGTAGGGGCTGACCAGCATGTAGTCCTGCTGGCCGGTGGAGGTCGCCACTTCCTTCAGCGCGTCGAGCTGCGCCTTGGGCAGGTCGGGGCGGTAGGTGATCCAGACCGCGCCGTGCTCCAGCGAGTGCACCGCGTGCTCGTTGTGGATCGGCTTGTCGTAGACCGCGCACTGCTGCCAGTAGTTGTTGTGCTCGCCGCCGACGGGCGGGACCTCCTTGTACGTGACCGACTTGGCGACGTGCTGCCCGGCCTCGTACTTGTAGTTGGCCACCGCGTCGAGCGAGGTCGCGCGCGCCTGGTTGACCAGGTAGACGCCGACCACGCCGACGAGGAGCACGACGATGAGACCGCCCGTCCCCCACATGAGCAGTGCGGCGCGGCGTTGTTTGCGCTGCTGCTCGGCCCGCATCTTCTGCAGATGCTCGCGCCGCGCCTGCGCCTTCTCCTTCGTCATCGTCCCTCCATCGGCGTACCTGACTGCGGTCACCCTATGCCCTACCGGCGTATGCGGAGAATAAGAGGCGCATAAGCGTCGGATCACAGCTTGCGCGGGGATGGGTACGCTGGACGGGCCATGGAAAAGCCCGCCAGAAAACCCGTTCTGATCGTCTGCGCCGTGCTGGTGCTCCTCGCCGCGGCGTTCCTGCTGTTCGGCCGCGACTCCACCCCCGGAGACTCCTCGCCCGAGGCCGGGTTCGCCCGCGACATGGCCACGCATCACGCGCAGGCCGTGGAGATGGCGTTCGTCATCCGGGACAAGAGCCCGGCCAAGGAGATCAGGAACCTCGCCTTCGACATCATCACCACGCAGTCCAACCAGCGCGGCATGTTCCAGGGCTGGTTGCAGCAGTGGGGTCTCGACCAGGCGACCGACCAGCGCCCGATGGCCTGGATGGCGGGCCATGGCCACGGGGCCACGCCCGCCGCTCCCGGCACGGCTCCGGGCTCGATGCCCGGCATGGCCTCGCCGCAGGAGCTGGCCAAGCTCAAGGAGCTGCAGGGCGTCCAGGCCGAGGTGCTGTTCCTGCAGCTCATGATCCGCCACCACGAGGGCGGCGTGGAGATGGCCGAGGGGCTGCTCAAGCTGTCCAAGCGGGACGAGGTGGCCGGCATGGCCCAGAAGATCGTCCAGGGGCAGAGCGGTGAGATCAGGCTGATGACCGACCTGCTCAAGCAGCGGGGGGCGCAGCCGTACCCGTCGATCCTGGCCCCCTGAACCCCGCGCGGGGCGGCGTGAGAGGCTGGAACCCCGGAGCGCGGAAGGGCGGGCGCCATGATCACCGCAAGGGCTGAGACGGTCGTCGTGGGGTCGGGCCCCAACGGGCTGACGGCCGCGGTCATGCTGGCCCGCGCCGGGCGCGAGGTGCTGCTGCTGGAGGCGGCCGACCGGTTCGGCGGCGGGCTGCGCTCCGGCGAGCTGACGCTGCCCGGCCGGGTGCACGACCTGGGCGCCACCGTGATGGCGATGGCGCTGGCCTCGCCGGCGATGCGGGCGCTCGACGTCAAGGGGGTCGAGTTCGCCCATCCCCCGGTGGCCGCGGCCCATCCGCTCGACGACCGTCCGGCCGTGCTGCTGCACCGCGACGCGGCCCGTACGGCCGAAGGGCTCGGCCGCGACGGCCGGGTCTGGCAGGCGACCGCGGGCGCGGCGGCGCGGGCCGGGTTCCCGCTCATGGAGGTGCTGCTCAGCCCGCTCGGGCCGTGGCGGGCCGGGCCGCGCACGTTCGCGCGGGCGGCCGGGTTCGGGGCCGCGGCCGCGCTGCCGGCCACGACGTTCGGCCGCCGGGCGCTGCGCACCGTCGAGGGGCGGGCGCTGCTGGCCGGGCTGGCCGCGCACTCCATGCTCGACCTGCGCTCGCCCGTCAGCGCCGGTTACGGGCTGGTGCTCGGGGCGCTGGCCCACCTGGTGGGCTGGCCGGTCGTGCGCGGCGGCTCGCAGGTGCTGGCCGACGCCCTGGTGGCCGAGCTGCGCTCGCTGGGCGGCGAGGCGGTGACCGGCCACCGGGTCGAGCGGCTCGACGAGCTCGACGCCCGGACGGTGGTGCTCGACGTGACGCCCCGGCAGTTCCTCGCGATGGCCGACCTGCCCGCCGGTTACCGCCGCGGCCTGCGCCGCTACCGGTACGGGCCCGGCGTCTTCAAGCTGGACTGGGCGCTCGACGGCCCGGTGCCCTGGCGTGACCCGGAGGTCGCGCGGGCCGGGACCGTGCACCTCGGCGGGACGCTGGAGGAGATCGCGCTCGCCGAGGCCGAGGTCGCCGCCGGACGCCACTCGCCCCGCCCGTACGTGCTGGTCGTCCAGCCGTACGCGGCCGATCCGACCAGGGGCGGGCACACGCTGTGGGCCTACTGCCACGTCCCCAACGGCTCGGCGGCGGACCTGACGGACGTCGTCGAGGCCCAGATCGAGCGGTACGCGCCCGGCTTCCGCGACAGGGTGCTGGCCAGGCACGCGACCGGCCCCGCCGCCCTGGAGGCGGGCAACCCCAACCTGGTCGGCGGCGACATCGGCGGCGGGCTCAACGACCTGGTCCAGCTCGTGCGGCGGCCGGTCTGGTCGGCCGCGCCGTGGCGCACCCCGCTGCCCGGGGTGTTCCTCTGCTCGTCCTCGACGCCGCCGGGGCCCGGCGTGCACGGGATGGGCGGCTGGCAGGCCGCCCGCCTGGCCACGCAGGCGGAGCGGCACGCCTCCTGACCGGCGGTCAGGCCCGCATCTCCTCGGCGACCGCCGCCGCGAACGCGTCGACGTCCGCCTCGGTGGTGTCGAAGGCGCACATCCAGCGCACCTCGCCGGTCGCCTCGTTCCAGGTGTAGAAGCGGAAGCGCTTCTGCAGCCGCTCGGTCACGTCCGCCGGCAGGATCGCGAAGACCGCGTTGGCCTCCACGGGCCGGGGCAGCGTGACGCCCGGGATGCGCCCCACGGCCTCGGCCAGCCGCCGCCCCATGGCGTTGGCCTGCCGCGCGTTGCGCAGCCACAGGTCGCCCGAGAGCAGCGCCTCGAACTGCGCCGAGACGAACCGCATCTTGGACGACAGCTGCATGAACGTCTTGCGGATGTAGTCGACGCCGGTGGCCGCCGACGGGTTGAGCACCACGACGGCCTCGCCGTACAGCAGGCCGATCTTGGTGCCGCCGAAGGAGAGCACGTCCACGCCCGCGTCGGTGGTCAGGGCCCGCATCGGCACGTCGAGCGCGGCGGCGGCGTTGGTCAGCCGCGAGCCGTCGAGGTGGACGAGCAGGCCGAGCTCGTGCGCATGGGCGCAGATCGCGGCGATCTCCTCGGGCGTGTAGACGGTGCCCCACTCGGTGGTGTTGGAGATGGACACCACCTTGGGCTGGGCCCGGTGCACGTCGCCGAAGCCCCACGCCTGGCGGTCGATCAGCTCGGGGGTGAGCTTGCCGTCGGGCGTGGGCACGGTGAGCAGCTTGATGCCGCCCGCCACCTCGGGGGCGCCGCCCTCGTCGGTGTGGATGTGGGCGCTCTCGGCGCAGATGACCGCCTCCCAGTGGGCGGTCATCGCGCGCAGCGAGACCACGTTGGCCGCCGTGCCGTTGAAGACCGGCCAGGCCCGCGCCCCGTCGCCGAAGTGCCGCTGGAAGACCTGCTGCAGCGCCTCGGTGTAGACGTCGTCGCCGTAGGCGATCTGGTGACCGCCGTTGGCCTGGACGATGGCCTGGAGGATCTCCGGGTGCACGCCGGCGTAGTTGTCGCTGGCGAACGCCTTGAGCTGGGGGTCGTGCCGGGGGATCAAGAAGTGAGGTCCAATCGGGTGCCGTTGATGTCTGCGGCGGGGCGGTCGTAGAGGCCGGCGATCGCCTCCGCCAGGTCGCCGACGTCGGTGAAGCCGGGGAACTTCGCCTCCGGCTTCGCGGCCCTCATCGCGTCGTTGACCAGGGCCTTCACCACCAGTATGACCGCCGCGGCCGTCGTGCCGGACAGCGCGTCGGCCAGGGAGAGCGTCCACGCCTCCGAGGCCGCCTTGGCCGCCGCGTAGGCCGCGCCGCCCGCCGTGGGGCGCTGGGCGGCCTTGGCGGAGATGATCACGAACCGGCCGTTGTCGCTCTTGCGCAGCAGCGGCTCGAAGGCCAGCGACACGTGCTGGAGCGTGCGGATCAGCAGGTCGTGCAGGTCGTCCCAGTCCTCCAGGCGGGTCTCGGCGAAGGTGCGCGAGCCGCGCCAGCCGCCGACCAGGTGGACCACGCCGTCGACCCGGCCGTGCTCGGCGTCGATCCGGGCCGCGAGGTCCTGGACGGCCGCGCGGTCGAGCAGGTCGACGTCGTCCTTGTCGACCCCGATCACGGTGTGCCCCTGCTTGCGGAAGTGCTCGGAAACGGCTTCACCCGTGGGGCCGCCGGCCCCGGTCACCAGGATGATCATGCGCGGATCCCCTTAGTCGACTCGACCACGTCTGTCAGCTTACGGCGCAGCGCCTCGTAGAACATGCTGAGCGGGAACTCGTCCGGCAGCACCGCGTCCACCTTGGCCTTCTGCTCCTCGGGCAGGGCCTGGACGCCCTTGGCCCACACCGAGCCGGGCGCCGGCGGCACGTACGCGCTGACCAGCTCGTGCGCGGCCAGCCAGTGCGCCAGCTTGGAGCGGTCGATGCTGTCGCGGTACAGCTTCTCGACCTCGCCCCGCAGGTCGGCCACGCCGTCCGCGACCCGCTCCCAGTCGATGGTGAGCCGGTTGTCGGTCCAGCGGACGATGTCGTTGCGGTGCAGGTACGCGAAGAGCAGCTGGCCGCCGAGCCCGTCGTAGTTGCGCACCCGGTCACCGGTGACCGGGAACCTGAACAGCCGGTCGAACAGGATGGCGAGCTGCACGTACCGGGCGTGCGGCACGCCCTTGCCCTCCAGCTCCACGGCCTCGCCGAACGCCGTCAGGTCGCAGCGCAGCTCCTCCAGCGAGTACAGCCAGTACGGCATCCGCTGCTTGATCATGAACGGGTCGAACGGCAGGTCGCCGTGGCTGTGCGTGCGGTCGTGGATCAGGTCCCACAGCACGAACGTGTCCTGGGCGAGCTGCTGGGAGTCCAGCAGGCGGGCGGCGTCCGGCGGCAGGTCGAGCCGGAGCGTGGCGGCGGCCGCCGCCGAGACCCGGCGGAACCGGGCGGACTCGCGGTCGGCGAAGATGCCGCCCCAGGTGAAGCGGGCCGGGGCCTGGCTCACCGCGACCGTCTCGGGGAACAGCACGGCCGAGTGGGTGTCGTAGCCGGAGGTGAAGTCCTCGAACGCGATCGGCACGAACATCGGGTTGTCGTAGCCGCCCGCCTCCAGCCTGGCCAGCCAGTCGGGCCAGATGGTGCGGATCCAGACGGCTTCGAGGTTGCGGCTGAGGTTGCCGTTCTGGGTGTACATGGGGAACACCACGACGTGCTCCAGGCCGTCCACGCGCTGGGTGTCGGGGTGGAAGAGGTCCAGGGCGCGCAGGAAGTCGGGCACGCCGAGGTCCTGGTCGGCCCAGGCGGCCAGGTCGTCCTGGACGGCCTGGAGGTACGCGGCGTCATGGGGGAAATAAGGCGAAATTTCGCCCACGCGGCGGCCGATCTCGGCGACCAGCGCCTTGGCCCGCTCCTTCTCCTCCGGCACCGAGCCGTCCTTGACCTGCAGCGGCTTCAGCTCCTCCACGGCCTCCTTGAGCCGGGCGAACAGCGCGGCCTTGGCCTCGTCCCGGGACCCGGCGGCCTCGTCGCCGCCGGGGACGCGGGCGGCCCAGGTGATCACGTTGCCCCAGAGCCTGCGGTGGTCGTAGTCCTCGATCGAGTCGTCGCCGAACAGGTCGGAGTCGGCGAACACGACGACCCGGCCCTTGCCGTGCCGCAGGGCGAGGGCCAGCGGCGCGCCCGCCGGGTCGGCGGTGGCCGAGGTGGCGAACAGCACCGTCGCCTCCTCGGGGGCGGTCAGGACGCCCGAACGGTAGAAGCAGGCCCGCTGGACGCCGGCCAGCACGCCGTCGCCCGTGGCGCGCTCGGCGAGCACCCAGGTGGCGACCTCGCGGTGGGCGTTCCTCGGGTCGCGCACGGTCGTGTGCCCGACGCCGACGCCGAAGCGGGCGAGCAGCTCGGCGACGTTGTTGCCGTACTTGTCCTGCTCCTCCTCGGCCAGCACCACGAGCCCGCCGCCCTCGGCCACGAACGCCTCGACGGCGTCCAGCTCGGCGGCGGCGAAGACGGGGCTGCCGTGGCCGGTGGTGCGCTCCCACCGGTCGCCGGACGGGTGGGCGATCACCAGGACGTCCTGGCCGGCCAGCGCCCCGGCCGTGAGGGCGCCCTCGGTGTGGGCGAGCACGTCGTGCCCCAGATGGCGCAGCGCGGCGGCCGCGCGCGCGTAGCTGTTGTCGTCGGGATGGGCGGGGTTGATGGTCTCGGCGACCTCGCGGCGGATGGTCCACGACTCGCTGTGGGCCTCGTCGAACAGCACCCGGGGGAACGATGGCATGAAATATCTCCTGTTGCTACCGCCTTCTCACGGAAAATATACACATACGTACCCCCCTGTCCGTCAAACCTCAGGCCGCACCGGGGCGCACAACCCCTGATTCGTAGGCGAAGACGACCGCCTGGGCCCGGTCCCGCAGGCACAGTTTCATCAGCACCCTGGCCACGTGCGTCTTGACCGTGGCCTCGCCGACGTACAGGTCTCTGGCGATCTCGGCGTTCGTCAGCCCCCTGGCCAGCAGCCGCAGCACCTCCAGCTCGCGCGGCGTCAGCTCGGCCAGCATCGGCGAGGGCGTGGGGTCGGCGCGCCCGGCGAAGGTGGCGATGACCCGGCTGGTCACGGCCGGGTCGAGCAGCGCGTCGCCGGCGTGCACCACCCTGATCGCCTCCAGCAGCTGCTCGGGCGGCGACACCTTGAGCAGGAACCCGCTGGTGCCGGCGCGCAGCGCGGCGTAGAGGTTCTCGTCGGTGTCGAACGTCGTGAGCGTGATGACCTTGGGCGGGGAGGGCGTGTCCAGCAGTTCCCTGGCCGCGGCGAGCCCGTCGAGCCGGGGCATGGAGATGTCCATGAGGACGATGTCGGGTCTGGTGCGGCGGGCCACCGCGATGGCCTCGCGTCCGTCGCCGGCCTCGCCGACGACCTCCATGCCGGGGTCGCTCTCGACGACCATGCGCAACCCGGCCCTGACCATCGCCTGGTCGTCGGCGATGACGATTCTTATGCCCACAGGCGGAGGGTAGACGGCCGATGCCCGGCTTGGACACCCAGGTCAAGCCGGGCACAAGTCAGTTACAAGTCTACGAAAGGCGCACGCTCTGCCTGATGCGCGTCTGGACGGCGTCGTCGCAGGTGTTCTTGGCGCAGAAGTACATCACGAGCATGGTCTTGGGCTGACGGTCGATGACGTAGCTGACGAATCCGAGCCGGGTGCCGCCGGCCGGGTCGTGCAGCACGCCGTCGAAGCGGGTGGCCGGGCTGCTGCCCGCCTGGTCCTGGACCGGCTTGCCCAGGTCCACCTGGCCGGGCAGCAGGTTGTCCATCTTGCTCTTCATCTGCTCGGAGTCGCCGCCCGCGTCGAGGGTGTCGGAGACCTGGACGTACACGCCCACGGCGCTGTCGGGGTCGTCGGCGACGATCTGGGAGATCGCCGACCAGTCGGCGCCCGGACCGGCCACGAACAGCGACTCGAACTCGGTGGCGTGCGGCGAGGCCACCGCGAACAGGTCCTGGTGGGTGCGCGCGGACCAGTCGCCGGGGTACTCGAAGGCCAGCGGCGCGGCGGCGCTGGCGGCGTAGCGCGACCAGGTGTCGCCGCGGTGGTTGAAGATGATCATCGCGACCAGCGTCAGCGCGGCCACGGCGGCCACCAGCGTGACCGCCACGATCGGCAGCCGCCCCGGCCGCCTGGCCGGAGCGGTGGGATGGGTGGGGGCGGCGTGCCGGGAATGGGCCTCGTGCGGCCCCGAGGGCTGCCCCAGGCCGTGCGGGCCGGTGCCGGGCACCGCGTACGGGCTCTGCTGCGGGCCGGTCCTTGGGACGGCCTGAGGCCCCGTACGCGGGCCGGTCAGCGGGCCCGCCGCCGCTCCCGGGACCGGCGCGGCGTGCGGGCCGGTGCGCGGGACGGCGTGCGGCACCGGATGCGGCCCCGACGGGTGCCGGCCGCCCGGCTCGGCCTCCAGGCCGCTGAGCGCGTCGCGCAGCGCGGTCACGAACTCGACGCAGGTGGCGTAACGCTGCTCGGGCGCCTTGGCCAGCGCCCGCGCCATCACGACGTCCACCTGCGGCGGCAGCTCGGGACGCAGCTGCGACAGCGGCGCGGGCTGCTCGGCCAGGTGCGCCCACAGCAGCGCGATGTCGTTCTCCCGCTGGAACGGCAGCCGCGCGCTCAGCGCCTCGTAGACCACGCAGGCCAGCGCGTACTGGTCGCACCGGCCGTCGATGTGCTCCTTGTTGATCTGCTCGGGCGACATGTACCGGGGCGTGCCGATGAACTGGTCGGTCTGGGTCAGGCCGGAGATCGACGAGCGGTGCTTGGTGATGCCGAAGTCGGTCAGGTAGACGTGGTCGCCGGCCAGCAGGATGTTGGCCGGTTTCACGTCGCGGTGGATCAGGTCGTGGGCGTGCGCGGCGTCGAGCGCGGCGGCCGTCTGGGCGAAGATCTGGCTGGCCTGGGCGAGCGGCAGCGGGCCCCGGTCGTAGATGAGCCGGCGCAGGTCGAGGCCGTCCACGTAGCGCATGGCGATGTACAGAACGCCGTCGGCGTCGGCGTTGGCCTCGTAGATGGGGATGATGTTGGGGTGCTCGATGCTGGCGACCGTCCTGGACTCCAGGATGAAGCGCTGGCGGAACCTGTCGTCCACGGAGAGCACCGGGTTGAGGATCTTCAACGCCACGCGGCGGCTGAGCCGGGGGTCGAGCGCCAGGTAGACGACGGCCATGCCGCCCTTGCCGACGATGTCCTCGATGTAGTACCCGGCCACCTCCTGGCCGATGAGCGATCTGTCGTTCAATTGCATCACGTCTCGATGGGATGGCCGCAGTAGCCGCAGAAACGATGGGCCGGGCCGAGCCTCATGCCGCACGAGGTGCAGTACTTGACCGGCGGCGAGTCGGGGGCGGTCATCACCTGCTGCTGCTGCGGGACCGCCTGGAACGGCTGCGAGCGGCGCACGACGACGGTCTGGCTGGCGCTCTCGTCGAACGGCGAGGGCACCGGCAGGGGCTCCGGCAGCTCGACCGGTCTGTCCGGGGCCCGCCGCCGCCACAGCAGGAACACCAGGCCGGCCCCGGCGATGAGCAGCAGCCCGGCCGCCACCAGGAACGGCCACAGCGGCGTGGAGCGCGACGGGGGCGCCGCCGCCTGCTTGGTGCCCTGGTCCTCGGGCCCGCCGCGCTTGGCCAGCGACGTCTTGAGCAGCGTGGCGGCCACCACGTTGCCGGGGTAGAGCTCCAGCACGCGCTGGAAGCCCGGCGCCGCCTCGGTGTAGTACCTGGTGTGGTAGCGGGTCAGCGCGGCCTCGAAGGCGGTGTCGATCGCGCCTCTGCGCGGCGCGACCTTGGCCGCGGCCAGGGTCGCGGTGATCTCCCTGACGCCCAGCATGGTGGCGGTCTTGCCGCCGCCGATGAGCATGCCGATGACGTGCCCGTCCTTGTCGCCGATCACCGGCGCGCCGGCCAGGCCCTGGTCGACCAGCGCGCCCAGCTTGACCGGCTCGTCCACCTTCTTCTCGGGGTCGGCGAACGGCCTGCCGGAGACGCCGGCCTGGCCGCCCTTGGCCAGGTGGGCGATCTGCACGGTCTCCTGGACGCCGGGTCCGGGCCGGCCGAGGAAGCCGGCCACGTTGGTCGGCGAGCCCTCCTGCTCGGGCACCTTGTCGGCGAGCGGCGCGGTCGGCATGCCGACGCTGCCGGCGGCGGGCGTGAGCGGGACCAGCACGGCGGGGGTGTCGGGGGTCTTGCCGGCCTTGATGCACTTGTACTTCAGGCCCTGGCCGGGCGGCGAGACGTTGGTGAACACCGTGATGTCGGTGGTCACGTCGATGATGCAGGTGGCGGTGCTGGTCTTGGGCGGGTAGCACTCCTGCAGGTGGTGGTCGAGCAGGTCGTCCTTGAGCTTGTGCTTCTGGTAGTCGAGCGGGATCTTCACCTTGTGGTGCTCGGCGAAGATCTTGTTGGCGGCGTAGACGGCGACGTCGTCCGGGTTCACGGCGTTGCGCCTGAGCGTGACGACGTCGCCCTCGGGGTTGACGACGGTCCCCGTGCCCGACGCGAACGGGATGTCGTAGGAGCGCTCCACGTGTTTCAGCTCGCCGATGTGGTCGAGCAGGGTGATCTCCACATGGGACACCGCCTCCACCCGCACCACGGCCGGCGTCACCAGGTCGGTGATCCCGCTGGGATGGTTGTGGGCCGCGGCGGGGAGAGCC
The DNA here is from genome assembly GCF_044465525.1 of Nonomuraea sp. NPDC049646. Lineage (NCBI taxonomy): Bacteria > Bacillati > Actinomycetota > Actinomycetes > Streptosporangiales > Streptosporangiaceae > Nonomuraea > Nonomuraea sp. NPDC049646. The sequence goes on from NZ_JBITLU010000033.1 coordinate 10,753, forward strand.
GCGGGGATCGCGAGCAGCACGAGCGCCGCCGCCATGCCGCCCGCCAGAGCTGTGATGCGCGCCATCTTGGCTCCAAACACTGAATACGTCCAGGTTCCCAATCAGATGCCGTAAGTCAAGAGATCGATACATAGACAAGCGCTTGCTCGGGGATCTACCGTACCGGGATGGGGTTCGCGATCGGCGTCGACGTCGGCGGCACCTTCACCGACGTGGTCCTGAGCGGCCCCGGCGGGGTCGCCGCCGTGGCCAAGTGTCTGAGCACCCACGACGACCCCATCGCGGGCATACTCACCGGCGTTACTCGCGCGCTCGGATCCGTGGACCCCGCCCGGGTCACCCGGGTCGTGCACGCCACCACGCTGGCGACCAACGCGGTGCTCGAACGCACCGGCGCGCGGGTGGCGTTCGTGACCACCAGGGGCTTCCGCGCCGCCGTCCCGCTCGGGCGGCACGCCCGCGTGGAGGAGGACCGGTACGACCTGCGCTTCACCCCGCCCCCTCCCCCGGTCGCGCCCGGCGACTGCTTCGAGGTGGACGAGCGCGTCTCGGCCCGCGGCGACGTGCTCACCCCCCTGGACCCGGGCTCGGTACGGCGGGCCGCCGCGGAGATCGCCCGGCGCGGCATCACCTCTGCGGCCGTCTGCCTGCTGCACTCCTACGCCGAGCCCGCCCACGAACGGCGGGCCGCGGCGATCCTGCGCGAGCACGTGCCGCACGTGGTGGCCTCCTGCGAGATCTGGCCCGAGATCCGCGAGTACGAGCGCGCCACCACCACCATCATGTCCGCCTACATCGGCCCGCTGATGACCTCCTACCTGTCGCGCCTGCGCGAGCGCCTGGCCGCGATCGGGATCGACGCGCCCGTGCACGTCATGGAGTCCGGCGGCGGCGTCGTCTCGGCCGAGCTGGCGGCCCGGCGGGCGGTGTCCACGATCGAGTCGGGCCCGGCCGCCGGGGTGCTGGCGGCGGCCGGGACCGGGCTGCCGGACGTGATCTCGTTCGACATGGGCGGCACGACGGCCAAGGCGTGCGTGGTGCGCGGGGGACGTCCGGAGATCACCCACGAGTTCCACGTGGGCGGCAAGGGCAGCTTCGGCGGGCGGCGGGCGGGCACCGGCGTGCCGATCAAGACCCCGGCCATCGACCTGGCCGAGGTCGGCGCGGGCGGGGGCAGCATCGCGTGGCTGGACCCGGCGGGCGCGCTGCGCGTCGGGCCCCGGTCGGCGGGCTCCTCCCCCGGTCCCGCGTGCTACGGGCTCGGCGGCGGCGAGCCGACGGTCACCGACGCCGACCTCGTGCTCGGCTACCTCTCCCCGGCCTCGACGCCGCTGTCGGCGCCGCTGTCGGAGCCGCTGGCGGCCAAGGCCGTGGACCGGCTGGCCGGGCCGCTCGGGGTGTCCCGGGAGGAGGCGGCGCACGCCGTGCACGAGATCGTCAACGCTTCGATGGCCGCGGCCGTGCACGTGGTGACGGTCCAGCGCGGGATCGACCCGCGGGGGTTCGCGCTGGTGGCCTTCGGCGGCGCGGGGCCGATGCACGCGGCCGGGGTGGCGCGGCGGTTCGGGATCGCGACGGTGGTGGTGCCCGCGTACTGCGGGGTGGCCTCGGCGGCCGGGCTGCTGGCGGGGGCGCTCTCGACGGACCGGGTGCTGTCGCGGCTGGACGCGGGCGACCCGGAGGAGGTGTTCGCCGCGCTGGCCGCCGACGCCGCCGCCGATCTGGGCGTCGCCCGGGTGCGGGTGGCCCGGTCGGTGGACGTGCGGTTCAAGGGCCAGTCGCACGACCTGACCGTGGAGTGGGCGGAGTCGCGGGAGGAGCTGGCGTCACGATTCTTCGCGAAATATGCGCAGGTGTATGGGATTGCCCAGCAGGGGGAGATCGAGCTGGTCAGCTACCGCGTCCGCGTCACGGACGCCACCGCCCCCGCGCCCGCCACCGCGCCCGCCACCGCCGCCCCTCCCCGCCGGCCCGAGCCGCCCGGCGGCGGCGCGGAGGGCCGCAGGAGGGCGTACTTCCCCGAGGCCGGGGGGTGGCTCGACGTCCCCGTGCACCCGCGGCGGACGCTGGACCGGGTGCGCGGCCCGGCGATCGTCGAGGACGCCGGGTCCACGATCGTCGTCCCGCCCGGCTGGCGGGCCGCGGCCGGCCCGTCCGGCGCGGTGCGCCTGACCCTGGAGGGCGCCGCGTGAACGACACGCTGACCGCCGAGGTGCTGAGGAACGCGCTGGTCGTGGCCGCCGAGGAGGCCAGCATCGTGGTGGTGCGGTCGGCGTACTCGACGTTCATCGTGGAGGGCTCCGACGCCTCGGCGGCGATCCTGGACGCCGGGGGCAGGCTGGTCGCGCAGTCCATGGCGACCACGCTGATGAACAGCATGGCCCTGAAGGTCGCGCTGCCCGAGTTGCTGAAGGACGTCCCGCCGCACACCATGCGGCCCGGCGAGGCGTACGCGCTCAACGACGCCTACCGGGGCGGCGTGCACACCAACGACCTGCTGGTCTACCGGCCGGTGTTCGCCGGCGGGGTCCCGGCGTACTTCACCGCCACCATGATCCATGTCTCGGACCTGGGCGGGCTGTCGGCCGGCGGGATGGCGCCGCTGGCCACCGACATCTTCCTCGAAGGGCTCCAGCTCCCGCCGGTCCGCCTGGCCACCCGGGACGGCCTCGAACCGGCCGTGGAGGCCGTCCTGCGGGCCAACAGCCGCACGCCCGACAAGGTCATGGGCGACGTGCGGGCGCTGGTGGCCGGGACGGCGGTGGCCGCAGCCCGCGTGGAGGCCCTGATGGCCGAGTACGGCGTGGCGGGCCTGGCCGCGGGCGTCGAGGACTACCTGGACCACACCGAGACCAGGACCCGCGCGGCGCTGGCGGAGCTGCCCCGGGGCCGGTTCGAGGCGTCGTACCCGATCGACGACGACGGGGTGCGGCCGGGGGTGGCGCACCACGTGCGGGTCGCCGTCACGCTGGGCGGGGACGCGGCCGTCCTGGACTTCACCGGCACCGGGCCGCAGGTGCCCGCCGCGATCAACGCCTCGGCGTCGCAGTCGCTGGCGGCGGCCGTCTTCGCGGTGCGCTGCTTCCTGGACCCGACGATCCCGATGAACGACGGCTGCCTGCGCGCGATCGAGGTCGTCCTGCCGGCGGGCTCCCTGCTGAACGCCCGTTCCCCGCATCCGTGCGGCGGCCGGTACGTCCCCATCTACGCCGCCATGGAAGCGGTGTTCCAGGCGATGTCGGACGCGATGCCGGACCGCGCGATCGCGGCCAGCGGGATCCTCCAGCCGTTCTCGATCGCGGCGGTGGGGGCGCCGTACTGGATCCACCTGTCCTACGACTTCGGCGGAGTGGGCGCCCGGCAGGGGCTGGACGGGCCGGACGCGACGGGCGTGCACTTCGGCATCGGCCGCAACTCGGTGCCGCAGGCCGAGCCGGTGGAGAGCCGCTGCCCGCTGATCGTGGAGTCGGTCGAGACGATCGCCGACTCCGGCGGCCCCGGCCGCTTCCGGGGCGGGCTCGGCTCGCGTACCGTCTACCGCTTCCTGGCCGACTGCCACGTCACCACCCGCGGCGACCGCCTGCGCCTCCCGCCCCCGGGCCGGGACGGCGGCCTGCCCGGCAGGGTGGGCGGCTTCCACAAGCGCCACCCGGACGGGCGGGTGGAACGGCTGGCCTCGAAGGTCAACAACGTGCGGTTCGCGGCGGGCGAGGCGTTCGTCGTGGAGACCACGGGCGGCGGCGGCCTCGGCCCCCCGTCGGAAAGGGACCCGGCGGCGATCCTGGCCGACCTGGAGTCAGGCCACATCACCCCCGAAGGCGCCGAGAAGGACTACGGCTTCGCCCGCCGGGGACCGGTCAGGACGGCCGGGTCGAAGCTCACCGGATAGGGAGCCGAGAGACTGACCGTGGTGCCCGCCTCATACGCGACGGGCCCCTTGTAGGAGTCGTCGTCGAGCTCGTAGACGTAGAGCGTCGGCCCCTCGTCGGGCTCCACACGCCAGTAGAGGGGAATCCCGGCTGCCGCGTAGGCCAGCACTTTGCTCGTACCGTCGAGTAGTCGGGCGTGCGGGCCCGCGACCTCCACGGCCAGCAGCACATCGCTGGCCACGAGCGGCCCCGACCCGCAGGCTTTCTCGGGCACCACGACGAGGTCGGGGATGTAGAGGCACCCCTCGCCGGCGCGAACGCCGACGCCCGGCAAGGGCTCCAGCCCGGGCGTGGCCGCGTCGTCGAGGATCACCAGCAGCCGGCTGATCACTCGTTGGTGATCGGGGGTGGAGGGAGGACTCACCACCAGGCTCCCGTAGACACGCTCGTAACGGTTCCCGCCGTTGGGGAACGTAAGGAGGTCATCGTCCGGGCCGGGAAGAACGGTGCACCGTGTGGGGGGTTCGATCGGCGTTGCGGTCACCCACTCAGTATCGGGAGTCACGCCCTTGTCCACATGCTACTTCCCCCAAAATGCTCACCTGTAGTCACCGGGGCGCCACGCCTCGGCGCCGCGGCGGACGGCTGTGTGGACGGCGCGGGCCGCGCGGGCGCCCCACTCCGAGCGGGGGCCGCCGAAGAGCTGCTCGGGGCCGTCCTGCGGGACGACCACGCAGACGGCGTCCGAGGCGGTGCCCGTGCAGGGGTAGCCGGCCTCGATCAGCGCCTGGGTCTTGGCCTCGGTGACCGTCATGACCAGGTTCACCAGGGCGGCGTCGGTCATGGCGACGGGCAGGACGGTCACGATGTTGACGGTGCCCGCCCGCATGGGGGCGAGCTCGGGGTCGGCGGCGCCCTCGGGGGCGGCGGCCCAGGTGGGGACGCGCAGCCCGACGGTGGCCACGGCCTCGGCTCCCCCGTCGGCGGCCCGGACGTACCGGTCGACGGAGGCGGCGGTCAGCATGCCGACGCCGGGGCCGGGCGGCCCCAGCTCGACCAGGTGGTCCACCGGGTCCATCCGGGCGTAACCGGCCACGACCTGGGCGTTCAGCACCCATTCTCGGGGGCCGATGCCGCCGCCGAGCATGGCCGAGGAGATCATGCGGAAGCCGGGCCCGAACTCCCACAGCAGGGACCCCAGCCGGGTCCCTTCCTCCACGCGATAGGTCAGCTTCACGTCCCACCTCGCACCAGGTGCACCACGGGCCGCCCGTCGGGGCCCGGCTCGATCTTGACACGGGCGTCGAAGTGCCGTCCGATCAGCGCCTCGGTCAGCACCTGGTCGGGGCGGCCGGTGGCGGCGGCGCGGCCGCCGGCCAGCAGCATCAGGCTGTCGGCGTACAGGCCGGCCACGGTCAGGTCGTGCAGGGTGGTGACGACGGTCAGGCCGTCGGCGCGGCGCAGGCGGTCGACGAGCTCCAGCACCTGCTGCTGGTGGCCGAGGTCGAGCGCGGTGGTGGGCTCGTCGAGCAGCAGCACGGGGGCCTGCTGGGCCAGCGCCCTGGCCAGCACGACGCGCTGGCGCTCGCCGCCGGACAGCTCGCCGACGCGGCGTCCGGCGAAGGAGGTCAGGTCCAGCCGGTCCAGCACGGACGCGGTCACCTCGCGGTCGTGCCGGCTCTCGCGTCCCAGGTAGGGGATGTACGGCGTGCGTCCCAGCAGGGCGTAGTCGAAGACCGTCATGTCGGGCGGCAGGGCGGGCGTCTGCGGGGCGTAGGCCAGCAGCCTGGCGCGCTCGCGGGGCTTGAGCGCGGCGAGCGGGCGCTCGTCGAGCACGACCTCGCCCCGCTGCGGGACGATCGCGCCCATGACGGTCTTGAGCAGCGTGGACTTGCCCGCGCCGTTGGGCCCGATGATCGCCAGCCACTCGCCGCGCCGCACGTGCGCGTCCACGCCGGTCAGCACGTCGCGCTCGCCCAGGCGCACCGACAGGGCCCGTACGCCGATCACGTGGCCACCCGCCTGGTCATGCGCAGGACGCCGACGAAGAACGGCGCCCCGACGAACATCGTGACGACCCCGATGGGCAGTTCGGCCGGCGCGATCACGGTACGGGCGATGAGGTCGGCCGCCACGAGGAAGGCCGCGCCGCCGATCAGCGACAGCGGCAGCACGATCCGGTACGAGCCGCCCGCCAGCCGCCGGACGACGTGCGGCACGACCACGCCGACGAACCCGATGAGCCCGCTGACCGCGACGGCCGACGCGGTGGCCAGCGAGGCGGCCACGAGCACGGTCAGGCGCACCCGCCCGGCCCGTACGCCGAGGCTGCCGGCCTCCTCGTCGCCGACGCTGAGCACGTCCAGCATCCTGCCGTGCAGCAGGAGCAGGACGGAGGAGACCGCGGCGTACGGCAGCACCAGCAGGAGCTGGTCCCATCCGCCGCCGACGTCGCCGAGGATCCAGGAGTAGATGCGCTCCAGCTCCTCGACCTTGAGCTGCTGGACGAACGTCTGGATCGCGGTCAGGAACGACGTGACCGCGACCCCGGCCAGCACCAGGGTGGCCGTGCCGCCGCCGGCGCCGCCGGAGCGGCCGGCCGCGTTGCCCAGCGTGTACGCCAGGAACACCCCGCCCACCGCCCCGGCGAAGGCGGCGACGGGGATGCTCGCGCTCGCGCCGGGCAGCAGCACGATGGCCAGCGTCGTGGCCAGCCCGGCGCCGGAGGCGGCCCCCAGCAGGTACGGGTCGGCCAGCGGGTTGCGGAACACGCCCTGGTACCCGGCGCCGGCCATGGCCAGCAGGCCGCCCACGACCGCGGCGACGAGCACCCTGGGCAGGCGCAGCTCGTACAGCAGGCCCTGCTCGACCGGCGCGAGGCCCGAGTCGGCCGAGACGAACGGCAACCAGTCCGCCACCTGGAGGACCACCTGCCACGGCGAGATGTCCGCCGCGCCGCCGAGCAGCCCGGCGACCATCGTGAGGGCCAGCACGGCCAGGGCGCCCGCCACCCAGACCGGACGCGCCCTCGACGGCTGCGCCTTGCCTGTCACCGTCAGCCCGCGCCGCCGGCCTTGGCCACGGCCGCGCCGATCGCCTGGGCCAGGTCCACGACGCGCGGGCCCCAGCGGGAGGCGAGGTCGTCGTCGAGCTGGATCACCTGGTCGTTCTTGACGGCCGAGAGGTTCTTCCAGCCGGGCCGCTTGGCCAGCGTCTCCTTGCTCTGCTGGCAGCACTTGACGTCGGCCAGGAAGATCAGCGCGGGGTCGGCCTGGGCGACGAACTCGGCCGACAGCTTGGGGTAGCCGCCCGCCGCGTCCGGGGCCTGGTCGGCGATGTTGGTCAGCCCGAACATGCCGTAGACCTGGCCGATGAACGTCTTGGACGTGGCGGCGTAGGGCGTCTGGTCGAGCTCGTGGTAGTAGGTGAGCTTCTTGTCCTTGGGGGCGTCGGCGGCCAGCTTGGCCATGGCCGCCTTCATGCCGGAGACGACCTCGTCGGCCTTGGCCTTGTTGCCGGTGGCCGCGCCGATCTCGCCGATCTCCTCGTACGCCTCCTCCAGCCCGGTCGCGGCCGGTTCGAGCAGGACGGGGACGTTCACCTTGGCCAGCTCGGCGACGATCTTGTCCTGGTCGTTGGAGAGGATGACCAGGTCGGGCTTCTTGGCGATGATCGCCTCGACGTTCGGCTTGAAGCCGGACAGGTCGCTCTTGGGGGCCTGCGGCGGGTAGTTCGACTGGTCGTCCACCGCGACGACCTGGGGGCCGGCGCCGACCGCGAACAGCGTCTCGGTGTGGGTGGCCGAGAGGGAGACGATGCGTTCCGGCTTCTTGGCGAGGGTGACCTTGCCGTTGCCCGCCTCGACGGTGACCGGGAAGTCCCCGGTGCTCGCCGCGGTGGTGGCAGGGGGGTCGGCGGGGGAGTTCGAGGGGGCGACATTGGCGCCGGTCTGGCCACATCCGGCCAGGACGAGCGTTCCCAGCAGCGCGCCCGCGAAGGCCGTGCGTACGGGCCTCACGAGTAGTCCTTTCACACTGTCGGAACCGAGAGACCCGCGATGAGCGACGGATCACCCTTTTCCACGAGGGTTGATGACGTCGGCGCAGAGGCAGGCGACCTGGCTATGACAGTTGCGGGACAGCGCCGGAATCGCACCGGACTTCGCTGCAGCACTGCGCGTCGGACAAACGTTATCAATGCCCCAGACTTCCTCGACGTCAAGGGGTCTCGGGGTCAGGCGGCGAAGGCCACGGGATCAGGCGGCGAGCTGCGCCTCCGCGGCGGCGATGATCTCCTGGAGCCGCAGGCCGTGCGCCGCGTCCAGCGGGTGGCCGCCGCCGCGCCGGACGGCCTGGGCGAACTCCTCGGCCACGACCTCCAGGGGGTCCTCGTCGCCGGGCAGCAGGACGGCGTTGCCGGTCCTGCCGTACACCTCGAAGGTCGAGGGCGGCAGGTCGCCGACGGCCGCCATGCACAGGGACGCCTCGCTGACCGCGCCGCCCTCGTGCTCCAGCAGCAGGCCGGTCCAGCCGAGCGGGTTGCCGTGCGCGCGCACGCCGACGATCCGGCCGAGCGCGGCGTCGAGCAGGTCGATCACGTGCGGGCCGACGTCCAGCAGGGCGCCGCGCTCCAGCCGCCACGGGGTGGCGAACGGGTTGCCGCCGAGCAGCGCGCCGGAGATGTTGGCGGCGTGCCCGCCGAACGGCTGGATCTCGGCGCAGCGGGCCAGGAACGTGCGGGTCGGGGTGGCGTAGCGCATGGTGAGCATCATCTGCGAGGGGACGCCCGTCTCCGCCACGGCCTCGGCCACGCGCATGGCCCCCTCGACGGAGTCGGCGAGCGGCTTCTCCAGCAGCAGCGCCTTGCCCGCGTGGGCGGCGCGGACGGCCAGCTCGGCCTGCACGCCGGGCGGCACGCAGAACGCCACGGCCTCGCAGGCGTCGAACAGCTCCTCGACCCGCTCGTACACGGGGGCGCCGAGCCTGGCGGCCTGCTCGGGGCGGCGGGCCCAGACGCCGGCGAGCCGGGTGTGGGGGCCTTTGGCCAGCATCGGCGCGTGCGCCATCTCCGCCCAGGGCCCCGCCCCGATCAGCCCGACCGCGACCGGCTCCATCCGTCCCCCTTAGTCCGCTTTTCTCCCGACCTTAGATCCCTCGGCCGGGCTCCCGCCCACCGGCCCCTCCGGTCAGGCGCGGGAGCGGTGGATGGCGTGCTCGGGGCGGTGGACGAGGGTGCCGCCGTCCAGGGCGACAGTCTGGCCGGTGATGCAGCGGGACTCGGCCGAGGCCAGGAAGGCCACCAGATCGGCCACGTCCTCGGGGGCGCAGGGCCAGGGCAGGAGGCGTTCGGCGGCCTTGTCGGCGAGCTGCTCCGGGGTGAGGGCGCGCTCGGCGGCGGCGGTCATGACCAGGGCGGGGGCGACGGCGTTGCAGCGGATGCCGCGGTCGCCGTACATGGTGGCGACGTAGCGGGTGAAGCCGACCAGGGCCGCCTTCGAGGTGCCGTACGCGGCGTGGTCCACGTCGCCGGTCAGGCCCGACACCGAGGACGTCAGGACGATCGCGCCGCCGTCGCGCATCACCGGGACGACGTGCTTGACCAGCAGCATCGCGCCCCGCAGGTTGACCTCCATCGTGCGGTCCCAGACGGCGGCGTCCATGGCGGTCAGGTCGCGGTCGCGGCCGTAGACGTCGCGGTCGAGGCAGGCGGCGTTGGAGTGCAGCACGTCCACCCGGCCGAAGGCGGCCACCAGCGCGGCCACCGACTCCTCCACCTGCTTCTCGTCCGACACGTCGCAGGTCAGCGCCATGGCGGCGCCGCCCCGGGCGCGTACGGCGGCGGCGGTGGCGCGGGCCGGGGCGGCGCGCAGGTCGAGCACGCCCACCCGGGCGCCCTCGGCGGCCAGCCGGGCCGCGCAGGCCGCGCCGATGCCCGACCCCGCCCCCGTCACCAGCGCCACCCGCCCGCCGAACCGGCCGTTCATGGTGCCGGCGGTCACCACTCCACCGCCAGCGCGCTCAGCCCGCGTCCCACCAGCGACCTGCGGTAGGCGACGGGCGCGTCCGGGGCGAGCCGCAGGCCGGGCAGGCGGCGCCCGAGGACGTCGAGCGCGGCGCGCAGTTGCAGGCGGCCGAGCGCCGCCCCGACGCAGAAGTGGATGCCGTACCCGAAGACCAGGTGGTCGGCGGCGTTGGGACGGTCGATCACGAACCGTTCCGGGTCGGGGAAGACGGTCTCGTCGTGCCCGGCGGAGTCGGTGGACAGCAGGACGAGCGAGCCCGCCGGGATCGTCACGCCGTGCAGGACGACGTCCTGGACGGCGTACCGGAAGGAGCCCAGCGAGGCGCCGTCGATCCGCATGCACTCCTCGACCGCCCCCGCGATCGAGGAGGGCGGCACCGGCCAGGCGTCCTCGCGCAGCAGCCGCAGGACGCTGTTGCCGAGCTGGTTGGGGACGGTGTCGTTGCCGCCGAGCAGGATCGTGGAGATCAGCTCGACGACCTCCCGATGGCTCAGCTCGTCGCCGATCAGCGAGGTCATCAGGGACGTGAAGTCGTCCCGCGGGTCCTTGGCGCGGGCGGCCACCAGGCGGTCGACGTAGTCGAGGTAGGCCAGGAAGCTGTCGGCCAGCTCAAGCTGGCGGGCGGGCGGCTGCGGCGACAGGAACAGCATGAACCAGTCCTTGACGTGCGCCTGCACGAACGCCTCGTCGGCCTCGGGCACGCCGATGAAGCGGGCGGTCAGCTTGACCGACGGCTCGTGCCCGATCTCGGCGACGAAGTCGGCCCGGCCCCTGGGGGCGACCCGGTCGAGGACGTCCTCGTTCAGCCGCCGGAAACGCTCCTCCATGGCGGCGACGGCCCGCGGCGTGAAGGCCCGGGAGACCGAGCGGCGCAGGCGGGTGTGGTCCGGCGGGTCCACGTTGGCCACGAAGCTGGACAGGAACGAGCCGTGCTCGCCCAGCTTGGCGCGGGTCTGCGGGGTGAGGCTGCGGGAGATCGTCAGCGACCCCTCGGAGGAGAAGCGGGCCGGGTCGCCGTACGCGGCGCGCACGTCGGCGTGGCGGGTCAGCACGTACGCGCCCAGATGCTCGCTGCGGAACACCGGCTGTGCGGCGCGCAGGCGGCGCAGGAAGTCGTACGGCGCGGCGACGTGCCAGTCGGCGGCGACGTCGAAGTCCTGCGCCGAGGCGGGGGTCGTCGCAGAGGTCATCGCAGGATCCTCCTGGGGTTGTCGACGAGCATCTGGTGGAGCTGGTCGCCGGTGACGCCGCGTCTGCGCAGTTCGGGCACGACGTCGCGGGAGATGTGCAGGAGGTGGTAGTTCGGGTGGCGCCGCCGTACGACGTCGGGGTCGAACCGGTCATTGAAACAGTACGAATCGTGACCCAGAACCATTTTTCCGGCGTGGCCGCGTTCGCACATCGCCGCCACCACCGCCACCCGGTCCTCGAACGAGCTGATCGTCTCGATGCCGAACCGGTCCATGCCCAGGTACGAGCCGCCCGCCACCAGCTCCTCCAGGTACGCCAGGTCGGTCGAGTCGCCCGCGTGCCCGATCACCACCCGTTCCAGGTCCACGCCGAGCGAGCCGAGCAGCCGCTGCTGCTCCAGCCCGCCCCTGGAGGCGCTGTGCGAGTGCGTGGTGATCGGCGCGCCGGTGGCCAGGTGGGCCTCGGCCACGGCCCGGAACACCCGCTCGCACCCCTTGGTCATCCCGAGGTGGTCGGAGGCGCATTTCAGCATGGCCGCCTTCACCCCGGTCCGCCCGATCCCCTCGGCGATGTCGCGGACGAAGAACTCGGCCAGCCGGTCCGGGCCGCCGAACAGCGACCCCGGCCCCCGGTTCCCGAAGTACGGCGGCAGCGCGTCGTAGGTGTAGAGCCCGGTGGCGGCCACGATGTTCACCGACGTCAGCTCGGCCACCCGCTGGACGGCCGGGACGTACCGGCCGAGCCCGACGACGGTCAGGTCGACGATGGTGTCGATCCCCTCGGCCTTGAGCGCGTCCAGCTTGGCCGCCGCCTCCCGGGCCCGCCGCTCCAGGTCCCAGCCCTCGGGGACGTCCGGCCAGTTCCACAGGATCTCCGGGCTGAGCCCGAACACGTGCTCGTGCATCAGCGTCGCCCCGAGGGCGGCGACCGGGCCCCTCACGGTCTCAGGCACGGGAACCTCTCGTGCTCGAAGGGCCGGTTGACCTCCAGGCCGAGCCCGTCGGTCTGCCGGTACGGCAGCCCGGTGTAGAGGGCGTCGGCGTCGAAGTAGGTGACGGTGAACGACAGGCGGGCGGCCTCGCGCCGGTTGGCGGGCGCGCCGTGCACGGTGAGCGCGTGGTGCACGGTGGCGTCCCCGGCCCGCAGGTCGAGCGGCGGGGACAGCTCCAGCTCCGCGATCCAGGGATGCTGGGTGAGCTGGTCGTCCCCGGCGCGGGTGAAGCTGCGCCCGAGCAGGCCGCAGCGGTGTGAGCCGCTGTAGAAGCGCAGCGACCCCATGTCGGCGGGAACGTCGGCGAGGGCCAGCCACACGGTCAGCATGGCCGAGCGGTCCATGGGCATCCACGGGAAGTCCTGGTGGAACTCGGTGGCGCCGTGCTCGCCCGGCTCCTTGACCAGCAGGTTGGTGACCTGCACGCGCACGGCCCGCACCCCGCCCAGCAGCCGTACGGCGTTGCGGCCCATGGCCGGGCTGGTGCTCAGCGCGCCGAACAGCTCGTCCTCGGCGGCGACGTCGCGGGACTGCCCGAAGGCCCGGTCGACCGGCGTGTCCCCGGCCCGGGTGCGCGACCGCAGGCGCTCGCGGGCCCGTTCGCGCAGCTCGCCGACCGTGTCGGGGGCGACCAGCCGGTCCAGGCGGACCCAGCCGTGCTCGCCGAAGAACGCCACCTCGTCGTCGGTCGCCTGGCGTACCGGGATCTCCATGGCCACCAGTGTGCCACTCCAAGCAAGCGCTTGGTAAGATCCGGGTCGAGGAGGATGCCGTGCGACGGTTCAGGTTCGGTGCGGTGCTGCGCGGGGCGCGGTCCGGCAAGGAGTGGGCCGAGCGGGCCAGGCGGCTGGAGGCGTCCGGCTTCGACGTGCTGCTGGTGCCCGACCACCTGGTCGGCCCGCGCTTCGCGCCCGTCGCGGCGCTGACGGCGGCGGCCTGCGCCACCACCCGGCTGCGCGTGGGCACGCTGGTGTTCGCCAACGACTTCCGGCACCCGGCCGTGCTGGCCAAGGAGGCCGCCACCCTGGACCTGCTCTCCGGCGGACGCCTGGAGCTGGGCCTCGGCACCGGCTGGATGGCCGACGAGTACGAACGGGCCGGGCTGCGGCTGGACCCGCCCGGCGTGCGCCTCGACCGGCTGCGCGAGGCCCTGGAGGTGATCAAGGGCCTGTGGGCCGGGGGCCCGCTGACGTACGAGGGCGCGCACTACCGCCTGGCCGGGCTGGCGCAGGAGCCCCGGCCGGTGCAGCGCCCGCGCCCGCCGATCCTGCTGGGCGGCGGCGGCCCCCGCATGCTCGCCCTGGCCGCCGAGCACGCCGACATCGTCAACCTCGGCACCCGCGTCAAGGCGGACGGCACCGGCCCCGACCCGCGCGACGCCGGGCCGCAGGCGTTCCTCGCCAAGCTGGCGCTGCTGCGGCGCAGCCCCCGCCACCACCTGCTGGAGATCGGCACCAGCGTGATGCAGGTGGGCGAGCGCAAGCCGGAGGAGTCGTGGAGCGCCGCCGACACCTCGCGGCTCGGCGACACGCCGCAGGTGCTGCTCGGCACCCGCCGCGACATCGTGGACCGGCTTCGCCACTGGCGCGACGCGCACGGCGTCTCCTACTTCGTGCTGCACCACGAGCGTGACCTGGCCGCCTTCACCCCTGTCGTCGAGGAGCTGGCGGCCCTGCCGGATGATGGACCTCATGGATGAGATGTTGTTGCTGAGGCACGGAGCCACCGAATGGAGCACGGCCGGCCGGCACACCGGCCGTACCGACCTGCCGTTGACGCCCGACGGGGAGGACCAGGCCAGGGCGCTGGCGCCGCTGGTCAAGGCGTCCGCGTTCGGGCTGGCGCTGGTCTCCCCCGCGCAGCGGGCCCGCCGTACGGCGGAGCTGGCCGGTTTGACGGACTACGAGGTCGACCCCGACCTGTGGGAGTGGGACTACGGCGGCTACGAGGGCATCACCACGCCGGACATCAGGAAGACCCGGCCCGGCTGGTACCTGTGGCGTGACGGCGTGATCCCCGGCGACGCCGAGCATCCCGGCGAGAGCGCCGCCGAGGTGGCCGCGCGCGCCGACCGGGTGATCGAGCGGGCCCGAGGGGTCGAGGGGCGGGTCGTACTGGTGGCGCACGGCCACTTCCTGCGCGTGCTGGCCGCCCGCTGGCTCGGCCTCGACCCGGCCGACGGCCGGCTGCTGCGGCTGGACACCGGCACCTACTCCCGCCTCGGCTTCGAGCACGCCGAACCGGTCCTGCTGAGCTGGAACTCACCGGTCGCCTGACCCGGGACGCCTGGGTCAGTCGCACCCGAGGGTGGCGGCGGCGTGGATCAGGTCCCGGACCAGGTCGCGGTCGCCCTCCGACGCGTGCGGGAAGGCGTCCGGGGGCCACCGGCCGGCCACCAGCCGGCAGAAGTCCACCGCGCCCGCCGAGATCAGCCCGGCGTCCCGGCCGGGGGCGCGCGAGAGCGGGACCGTCCAGGTGCCGCCCCCCGGCCCGGTCAGCACGACGGTGACCGAGACGTCGCGGCGCGGCCCCCTCAGCGCCCGGGGCAGCAGCGCCAGGCCGAACTCGGCGACCAGGCGCACGTGCCCGGCCCGGGGCGGCGCGGGCGGGCGGCCGGTCGCCGCCCTGATGTCGTCGGCGTGCGTCCAGGTCTCGAACGTGCGCTGCACCAGGGCCTGGCGCAGCGGCGCGCGGGCCGGGCGCACCCCCGCCAGCGCCACCTCCACCCCGAGCAGCACCTCCCCGGCCCTGGAGAGCCGTTCCAGCAACGCCCCGGCCTGCTCCCGCCAGCGCCGGCGCTCCCCCGCCGGCTCCCCCGCCCGCTCCCCCGCCCGCTCGCCCGCCCGCTCCCGGGCCGCGCCCGCGCCGGGCAGGCCCATGAAGCAGGCCACGGTGGCGTCGTTGGCGGCCAGGTGCCCGACCAGGTCGCGGACGGTGCCGTGCCGGGTGATCGGCGCGTCCCACTGGGACGGGCCCAGCTCGGCGAGCAGGTCGTCCATGAGCGCCACCTGCTCGGCGTACGGCACGGTCACGGACGCCACGCCCCCGGCGGCGGGCGCGCGCCGGCGGCGGGCCCCCGACAGCACGGCCGCGCGCAGCTCGGGCGGCGGCCCGGCCGGCGGGCGCCGCGGACCCGCGGGCGCGGCGGCGGCGCGCGGTTCCGGCTGCGCGGCGAGGGGATCGGCCTCGCCCCCGCCGTAGAGGTACGGGTCCGTCATGGCTGCCTCCGCAGCCGACGCTAACCCGGCCCCGGTCCCCGCGCCAGACGGCTGCCGGGAAACGGCGCGAGCAGGGTCTCGCGCCAGGGGCCTTCGAGGTAGCCGCGGGCCCGCCTGCCCCAGTCGAGCAGCCGGGAATCGGGCGCGACCTCGTCGTCGAGGCCGAGCGCGGCGTCGCGGGCCCGCTGGGTGGCCAGGTGGTCCTCCAGCGAGACGGCCCACATGGTGACGGCCTCGGTGTCGCAGAACAGCACCTCGTACAGGCCGGTCAGGGTGTGGCCGTGCTCGGCCAGCAGCGGGGCGCGCTCGGTGCGGACGGCCTCCAGGTAGTCCAGCGCGGCCCCGGGCCGGACGCGGGCGCTCTCGAAGAGGTAGAACTCGGCGGCGGGCGCCTCGGCGAGCGGCGGGCAGCCCGGCGCGGCGCCGAGCGGCCGGGAGAAGGCGGAGAAGCGCAGGTCGTCGATGTCGGACAGGAACAGGCGCTCGTCCACGCCCTGGTAGATGCCCATCATCTGGCGCCAGCCGCCGTCCCACCCGCCGTGGCAGTCCCACAGCGTGACGGCCTTGAACTGGGGGTGGCCGGTGATGCCCACGGCGTAGAAGGCGCCGACGAGGTCGATCTCGCGCGACCTGATGGACATGCCGGTGGTCAGGGCGGGCTCGGCGCGGCTCTCGTCCTCGCGTTTGTAGCGGGTCAGCCAGGTCAGGTACTCCAGCGGCCGCCTGGAGTTCATCGGCCGGAAGTCGACCTCTTCGAGCAGGTGGATCGCACGCCGCACCACGCCTCCTCTACCAAGCATTTGCTTGGCACGAGGATAGCGATCAGGTCAGCGCCTGGGAAGGCCGCGGCCCCCTGCCGGTCAGCCACTCCAGCACCCGGCGGTGCCCGGAGGCGGCGTCCTCGAAGTGGCCCCAGTGCCAGTAGCGCGGCTGGTCGCGCAGGCCGGTCACCCAGGTGCGGTAGGAGATGGCGGCGCCCGCGGGCGCCACGCCGTACGTGCGGACCACGACCTTGCCGCCCGGCGCGAGCAGCACGTCGTCGGCGATCGGGTACAGGTTCATCTGGTCGAGCATGACGACATCCTGACCGGCGGAAAGTCCCCGCCGGTTACGCCTCCGGCGCGCCCCCGTTACGGAAGCGCGCCGGAGGTGAACAGGCTGTTACACGAGAAGGCCGTCGAACTCGCCGTCCTTCGCGCCGAGCACCAGGGCCCGGATCTCGTCGCGGGTATAGATGAGAGCAGGGCCGTCGGGGAAGCGCGAGTTGCGGACCGCGATCCCTCCGTCGGGAAGCTCCGCGAGCTCCACGCAGTTGCCCTGCGAGTTGCTGTAGCGGCTCTTGCGCCAGGCGACCTGGGTGAGGTCGGCCGCGGGCATGCCGTTGTAGGTGTGGTTCATCTACATCTTTCTGAGAAGACCGCCGATGAGCTCGACGGTGCCCCCTGGCGTGGTGCTTTCCACGCACAGTTGCTCCATGGCGGTGAGGTACGGGTCGATGTCCTCACGTTTGTCCAGGTACAGGGCACCCCAGAGCTGCTCGACGTAGACAACGTCCGACAAATCGGACTCGGGAAACCGCAAGATGCTGAACGCGCCCCCCTCGGCGGCGTGCTTGCCGAACCTGAAGGGCATCACCTGGAGGGTGATGTTGGGCAGGGCGGCGACTTCCAGCAGATGCTGGAGCTGCTCGGACATGACCTCTCGCCCGCCGATGGTCCGCTTGAGCGCCGCCTCGTCGATGACGGCCCACAGCTTGGGGCCGTCCTTCTGGGTGAAGCGCTCCTGGCGCTGCATGCGCATGTGCACGCGGCGCTCGATCTTGTCCGGACTCGCGTCGGGGTTGCCGAGCTGGAAGACCGATCGCGCGTACGAGGCCGTCTGCAGCAGGCCGGGCACGAACTGCACCTCATAGGTGCGGATCACGCTCGCGGCCTCCTCCAGGCCCACGTACGTCGTGAACCACGAGGGCAGCTCGGCGGAGTACTTGTGCCACCACCCGGGGGTGTTGGCCTCGCGGACCATCTCCAGCAGGGCACGGCGTTCGGCATCGTCGACGACGCCGTACAGGGTGAGCAGGTCCTCCACGTCACGTGTCTTGAACCCGACACGCCCGAGCTCCATACGGCTGATCTTGGACTCGGACGCCCGGATGTGGAACCCGGCCTGGCCGCGGTCGAGCCCGGAGGCCTCGCGCAGGCGCCTGAGGCTCGCACCCAGCATGATGCGCCGAACGGTCGAGCCGGAGCCGGGCGGATCAATGGACACGTGCTGCTCCTTGTGTCGTTTCCTTGAAGACACAGTCTGTCACTTGGCGGCCGAAAGATCATGGGCCGCGGACAAGATCCCCTTTCCCCCATATTGACCACTTGAGGAGAACCGTAGCGGTTGCACGAGTTGTCTGCACGTGCATTCGCTCTTGCACCTGCACGAGAGATTGCCGCAGAATGATCACGTGCAATCCACCACCGCGCCCGGCCAGTGGACCACGTTCGACTGGTGGCCGCCCGTCGGCTGGTGGCCGGAGGCGGCTCGCGATCTCCTGGTGACCGGCCCGTCCGCGAGCGCCACGTACGTGCTCCCGCCCACCGCCTCCTCGGTCCATTCCGCGCGCAGCTTCACCACGGGGACACTGTCCGGCTGGGGGCTCGGCGAGCTGGTCGAGAACATGGAACTGGTGGTCTCCGAGCTGGCCACCAACGCCCTGCGCCACGGCCTGCGCCTCGACGAGCCCCACTGCCAGCGCCCGGTCCACATGTCCCTGGTGCGCCGCGGCTCGCTCGTCACCAGCGCGTTCACCGATCCCGGCACCTCGGTGCCCGTGCTGCGATACCCTGGCCCCCTTGACACCGGCGGCCTGGGTCTCCACATCGTCGAATCACTCAGCCTCCGCTGGGGGTGGTCGGCACTCGCGCCCCACGGCAAGATCGTCTGGGCAGTCCTCTCCTGACGGAGGGGTGCTCTGCACTACCGTGGATGGTCATGGCTCACGGTGAGTCCCACGCGACCCCATGAGAGTGCTGACAGATGGAAGATCACCTGCTCGGCTGGCTGCGCACACTAGACGAAAACCGGCTTGCCCGCATCCTGGCCAACAGGCCCGACGCCATCGCGCCGCCCTGGCCCCGCAGGCTCGACACGCTGGCCCAGCGCCTGGGCAACGGCTTCGCCGTCATGGAGGCCATGCGGGGGCTGCCGCTGCCCGCCCTGCAACTGGCCGAGGCGGGCCTGACCATGAGCCGGCCGACGCCCGAGGGGCTGGCCGCCTTCCTCGGCGTCCCGGGCGAGACGGTGGCCCCCTGGCTCGACCATCTGTACGACCACGCGCTGGCCTGGCCCGACGCCGACGGCGTGATCCATCTGGCCGAGGGCGTGGCGCGCTGGTGGGCGGCCCCGCTCGGCCTGGGCGAGCCGCTGGAGCACTACCTCAACTCCTGGACGATCAGCAACGACGCCCTGCGCGCCCTGGCCCGCGTGCTCGGCCTGCCCGCCCACGGCAACAAGCGGCGCACGATCGCCCGCGTCATCGAGCTGCTGTCCGACCCCGGCCGCCTCGACCGGCTGACGGCCACCGCCCCCGACGGCACGCTCGCGCTGCTCGGCCGCCTCGCCTGGGACGGCCCGGCCCGCGACGTCGACGGCGGCCGGTTCGTCACCCCCGGCACGCCGGAGAAGTGGTGCGCCGACCACGGCCTGCTGTTCCGCCCGAGCTGGCACGTCGCCGAGATCCCCCGCGAGGTGGCGCTGTGCCTGCGCGGCCCCGGCTACCATCCGCCGTTCCAGCCCGAGGCGCCCGAGGTGGCCTCGATCCCGGTCGACCCCGAGGAGGTCGACCACCTGATGACGCTGGCCGCGCCGCACGTGGTCGAGCGCTGCGCGGCCCTGCTCGACAACACCTCCAAGACCCCGCTGCCGCTGCTCAAGACCGGCGGCGTGGGCGTGCGCGAGGTCCGCAGGGTCGCCAAGGAGACCGGCTGCGACGAGGACGAGACCCGCCTGCTGCTGGAGGTCTGCGCGGTGGCCAGGCTGCTGGCCTGGGACGAGCAGTCGGGCGGCATGATCCCCACCGAGCGCTTCGACCGCTGGCGGCTCGACGAGGGCTCGGCCCGGCTGCGGGTGCTGCTGTCGGCGTGGTGGCGGATGGAGCGCTCGTCCCTGCGCAAGGTCGACGGCAAGTACGCCACCGTGCTCGGCGACGACCCCTCGGGCAGCGCGGTGGCCAGGGTGCGCAGGGCCGTGCTGGCGGCGCTGGCCCATCTGCCGGCCGGCACCGCCTTCGCCGACCGCGACAGCCTCGTGCGCAACGTCCACTGGCACGCCCCGCTGCTCGACCAGGCGCTGCTGGCCGAGTGCGCGCCGGCCGTGCTGGAGGAGGCCACGCTGCTCGGCCTGCTGGCCAACGGCGCGCTCACCGACCTCGGCCGCGCCCTGGCCGGGCTGACCGCCGACCCCGGCGACGAGAACGACGACGCCGTCCCGCAGGTCGAGCACGATCCGGTGCTGGCCGAGGCGTCCACCAGGGCGCTGGCCAGCGTGCGCAGGAGCGCGCTGTTCGGGCCCGACCTCACCGCCGTGGTGACCGGACCGCCGTCGGCCGAGCTGGCGGCGCTGCTCGACCGGGTGGCCGAGCGGGAGTCGCGCGGCGCGGCCTCGGTGTGGCGCTTCACCATCGAGAGCGTGCGCGGCGCGCTCGACCACGGCTACGACGCCGACGAGCTGCTCGACGAGCTGGCCACGGTCGGCACGATCCCGCAGCCCCTTGAGTACCTGGTGCGCGACACCGCGCGCCGGCACGGCGAGGTGACGGTCTCCACGGTCGGCTGCGTGGTGCAGGCCGGCGACACCGCGCTGCTCGCCGAGATCGCCGGGCACCGGCGGCTGGCCCGGCTGGGCCTGCGGCTGCTGGCCCCCACGGTGCTGATCAGCGCGGCGCCGGCCGAGCGCACGCTGGCCGCCCTGCGCGAGAACGGCTACTCCCCCGTGCCCGTCTCCGACACCGGCGAGATCACCATCCACCGGGCCAGGGCCGAGGAGCCGCACAACGGCAAGCTGATCCTGCTGCCCGGCGGGCAGGTGGCCGAGCTGTCGGAGTTCACGCCCGGCTCCGAGCCGCACGCGCCGTACGTGATCGCCGAGCCGGCCCCCGACCCGCACGAGCACGCCCGCCGCCTGGTCGCGGCCGGCCGGGACGAGTCCGGCAAGCACGGCCGCACCTGGGCGATCATCGGCAGGATGGCCACCAGGCTGCCGACCGCCCAGCAGTCGCTGCTCGGCTTCGTCGTCGACCGGGGGGTGCGGGCCGGCATCACGCTGGCCGACGGCCTGACGGCCACGATCAGCCACGGCGAGCTGCGCGCCGGGGCGCTCGACGCCTGGTGCGAGGAGGCGGGCGACTACCTGGAGTTCCCGCTCGCCGAGATCGTCGAGGTGCGCGGGGCCTACTGAAGCTTCTTGGCCTTCTTCAGGTTCGACACCAGCTCCTCCAGGAACGTGGCGTAGCCCTGGTAGCTGAAGGGGGCCTCGGCGCGCCACGGGTAGAACTGGCCCGCCTTGACCGCCGGGAGCTTGGCGAAGGTCGGCTTCTTCAGCATCTCCTCGGGCTTGAGCGACTGGGTGCGGGTGTCGTAGAGGATCACGTCGGCGTCGTAGGTGTCGGCGTTCTCCCAGCTCAGGGTCTGGAAGAAGCCGCCGTCGTCCACCTTCGCGGGCTTGACGATGTTCAGGCCGTTCTCGGTGAGATGCACGATGTCGGGGTACTCGGGCGGGTTGACGACCCACATGGCGTCGGCGCCGCCGGACATCATGAGGATCTTGAGGTCCTTGAAGGCGGCCAGCGCCTTGGTCGCGGCCTCCATGCGGGCCTTGGCCTCGGGCACGCCCTGGAGGTCGGCGCCGAGTGACCTGGCCAGTTCCTCGTACTTGCCGATCACCTGGGTGGCGCTGCGGCCGGTGAGCATGACGCCGGCGGTGGGGGCGACCTGCTCGATGGTCTCCTTCGACTTCGCCGGCACGTACCACAGGTCGCCCTTGACGTACATGCTGCTGACCAGCAGGTCGGGCTGGAGGGAGATGTACTTCTCGACGTTGAACTCGTCCCAGACGTTGCCCAGGCCCTCGACCTTGGCGATGTCGACGTTGCCGACCTGGGGGTCCCTGGATCCGTCGGCGAGCTTGTGCGGGCCGAAGACGGCGACCGGGCGCACGCCGAAGTCCCACAGCGCGGCGGCGGCGCCCACCTGGGCCACCACCCGGGACGGGCGTGCGGGCAGGTCCAGCTTCTTGTCGCGGTCGTCGGTGAACGTCCAGCCCTGGGCGGCGGTGGCGGCGGGCGCGGCGGAGGCGCTCGCGCCGCCGTCGCCCGCCGCCCGGGTGCCGCCGCCGCAGGCCGACAGTGTCAGGGCCGCCGCGAGCCCTGCCGTGGCGGCCAGGAAGCCTCTGCGCGCGAGTACCGGTCCCGACATGTCCATCTCCTAAGGTTAGGCTTGCCTTCTTACGGAGACATTAGATTAGCCTTGCCTAAGTTTGACCGCTACGAGAGGGGGTCGGGTGCGCCCGGCTGAGGACACGGCTGAGCCCGCCGGCGGGCGACCGTCGGCCACCGGGGAGGGGCCGCGACCCCGCCGGTCCGGTTCCGCGCCGGAGACCGGGGAGGGTCCGGCGTCACGCCGGTCCGCGCCCGCGACCGGGGAGCGGCCGCGGCGGTCCGCGTCCGTGCTGGTGGTCGGGCTGGTCGTGACCGCGGGGGTGCTGGCGCTGGTGGCGATGGCGAGCGTGGCGCTCGGGGCGCGGTCGGTGCCGTTCTCGACGGTGATCGACGCGCTGCTCGCCCCGGACGGCTCCAGCGACCACGTCGTCATCCGCGAGCTGCGCATCCCGCGCACGCTGCTCGGCATCGGCGTCGGCGCGACGCTGGGCCTGGCGGGAGCGCTCATCCAGAGCCTGACCCGCAACCCGCTGGCCGACCCCGGGCTGCTCGGCATCAACGAGGGCGCCGCGCTCGGCGTCACGCTGGCGCTCGCCGTGTTCGGCCTCTCCGACCCCGCCGTGTACGTCTGGTTCGCCTTCGGCGGCGCCGCGGTGGCCTCCGTCGTCGTCTACGCGCTGGCCGCGGCCGGCCGCTCCGGCGCCGGCCCGGTGCGCCTGGCGCTGGCCGGGGTCGCGCTCGGCATGGTGTTCACGGCCGTCGCCTCGGCGATCCTGCGCATGGACGCGCAGACCTTCGACCGGATGCGGTTCTGGCTGACCGGCTCGCTGGCCGGGCAGAGCGCGGACACGCTGGTGCGGCTGGCGCCGTTCATGGTGGCGGGGCTGGCGCTCGGGCTGACGCTGGCCAGGCCGCTCAACATGCTCTCGCTCGGCGACGACGCCGGTCGCTCGCTGGGCGTCGCGGTCGGCAGGACGCGCGTCCTCACCGGCGTGGCCGTCACGCTGCTGTGCGGGGCCGCGACCGCCGCCGCCGGGCCGCTGTGGTTCGTCGGGCTGGTCGTGCCGCACGCCGTGCGCGCGCTGGTCGGCGGCGACCAGCGGTGGGTGCTGCCGTACTCGGCGCTGGCCGCGCCGGTGCTGGTGCTGGGCGCCGACGTCGTCGGGCGGCTGGTCGCGCGTCCCGGAGAGGTGCAGGTGGGCATCGTGTGGGCGGTGATCGGCGCGCCGATCTTCATCCTGCTGGCCCGGCGCAGGCGGGTGGCGGCGCTGTGACCGTACGTCTCGGCCCCTGGTCCGTACGGCTCGCGCCCCGGTCCCTGCTCGTCTGCGCCGCCCTCGTGGCGGTCGGCTGCGGGGTGGGCGTGGCGGCCATCGCCACCGGCGAGTTCACCGTCTCCGTGCCCGACATCCTGGACGCCCTGTTCGGCCAGGGCACGCCGGTCGCCGAGCTGATCGTGAGCAAGCTGCGGGCCCCGCGCGTGGTCACCGGGCTGCTGGTGGGGGCGGCGTTCGGGGCGGGCGGCGCGATCTTCCAGAGCCTGACCAAGAACCCGCTGGGCAGCCCCGACTTCATCGGCTTCACCGCCGGCGCCTCGACCGGCGGCATCCTCGCCGTCGTCGCGGGCGGCTCGGCCATGACGATCGCGGGCGGCGCGCTGGCCGGTTGCGTGGTCACCGCCGTCCTGGTCTACGCGCTGGCCTTCCGGCGCGGCGTGCAGGGCTACCGGCTGGTGCTGGTCGGCATCGGCGCCAACACGCTGCTGCTGGCGGTCAACAACTACCTGCTGACCAGGGCCAACATCAACGACGCGGCCACCGCGGGCGCGTGGCTGACCGGCAGCCTCGGCGGGCGCGGGTGGGACCACGCGATCCCGGTCGCGGTGGCGCTGGCCGTCCTGCTGCCGGTGTGCGCGCTGGTGGCGCGGCCGATGCGGATGATCGAGATGGGCGACGACGCGGCCAGGGCCATGGGCGTCAAGGTCGAGGCCGTACGGGCCGCGGCCGTCACCGCCGGGGTGCTGCTGACCGGCGTGGCCACCGCGGCGGCCGGGCCCGTCGTCTTCGTCGCGCTGGCCGCGCCGCAGATCGCCCGCCGGCTGACCCGCTCCCCCGGCGTCACGATGGGCGCCTCGGCGCTCACGGGCGCGGTGCTGCTGACCGCCTCCGACCTGGTCGCCCAGCGGCTGCTCGCCCCGACCCAGCTTCCCGTCGGGGTGGTCACCGCCGCCGTCGGCGGCACGTACCTCGCCCTGCTGCTGCGAAAGGACCGCCACTGATGGCTGCGTCGCCCGGGACCCCCCGCCTGACCGGAACCGGCCTCACCCTCGCCTACGACCAGCGCGTCGTGGCCACCGAGCTCAGCGTGGCCATCCCGGACGAGTCCTTCACCGTGATCATCGGCCCGAACGCGTGCGGCAAGTCCACGCTGCTGCGCGCGCTGGCCAGGATGCTCAGGCCCAGGAAGGGAGCCGTGCACCTGGACGGCAGCCTGATCACCGCGCTGCCGTCGAAGGAGGTGGCGCGGCGGCTGGGCCTGCTGCCGCAGAGCTCGATCGTGCCCGACGGGATCAGCGTGGCCGACCTGGTGGCCCGCGGCCGGTACCCGCACCAGCGGCTCATGCGCCAGTGGTCAAGGGCCGACGAGGCGGCCGTGGCCGAGGCCATGCGCGCGACCGACGTCGCCGGGCTGGCCGACCGGATCGTGGACGAGCTGTCCGGCGGGCAGCGGCAGCGGGTGTGGCTGGCCATGGCGCTGGCCCAGGAGACGCCGATCCTGCTGCTGGACGAGCCCACCACGTTCCTGGACATCTCCCACCAGATCGAGGTACTCGACCTCTGCGCCGACCTGCACGAGGCCGGCCGGACCATGGTCGCCGTGCTGCACGACCTCAACCAGGCGTGCCGGTACGCCACCCACCTGATCGTCATGCGGGCCGGCGAGGTCGTGGCCGAGGGCGTGCCGGCCGAGATCGTCACGCCCGAGCTGGTCCACCGGGTGTTCGACCTGCGGTGCGAGATCATCCAGGACCCGCAGTCGGGCACGCCGATGATCGTGCCCGAGGCGCGACGGCGGGCGCCCGCCTCCGCCCGAGCCTGACCCTGCCTCTGCCCCTGACCCGCCTGACCCGCCTGACCTGCCTGACCCGCCTGAGCCGACGCGGGCTAGACCGGGCGGGCGAGGGCGGCGGCCAGGGCCGTGATGCCCGCAGCGGCGCGCTCGCGGCCGTACTCCTCGCGCAGCACCCCGGCCGCCTCCGCGCCCATCGCGGCCAGCAGGGTGTGGGCGAGCACGTCGGCGTCGGCGCCGGGCCGGGCCTCGGCCAGCAGGATCGCGACGTGGCGGTGCCAGAAGCGGTAGGCGCCGATGCGGTAGCGGGCCCCCGGGCTGGCCGTCTCGGACATCCGCACCAGGTCGAGGTGGGCGTAGAGGTAGTCGAGGTAGGCGGCCGTGAAGGCGGTCAGGCGCTCGGCGGCCGGCGCGCCGGGGCCGACCGGCGGCGGCCCGGACAGCACGCGCTCCTGCAGGTCGCGCTCGCGGGCGTCCAGCAGCGCCACCGCCAGGCCCGACTTGTCGCCGAACCTGCGGAACAGCGTGCCCTTGCCGACGCCCGCCTCGGCGGCGACCGCGTCCATCGACACGGCCTCGACGCCCTTCTCGGCGAACAGCCGCGCGGCGGCCGCGAGCACCTTCTCCCTGTTGCGCGCCGCGTCCGCGCGCTCTTTGACCGGTTTGCCGGTCAGCAGCTCCAGCGGCTCGCTTGACGAACCGGACTGCGGTCCGTTAGGTTCCTGGCCGTTCACACATCCGGACTCTAGTCCATTTCGCCGGGAGGCCACAATGACGATCACCCGCGAGGAGCTGCACGCCCGTCTGGGCAGCGTGACCGTGCTCGACACGCTCGGCGGCTCCTACTACGCCCAGCAGCACCTGCCCGGGGCCGTCGCCCTGGTGGAGAGCGAGGTCGCCGAGCGCGCCGCCGAGCTGCTGCCCGACAAGGACGCCACCATCGTCACCTACTGCTCCAACCCCGCCTGCGGCAACAGCAAGGCCGTGGCCAACCGGCTGACCGCGCTCGGCTACACCGACGTGCGCCGGTACGTCGAGGGCATCGAGGACTGGGTCGGGGCCGGCCTGCCGGTCGAGTCGTCCCTGTGACCGGTGCCGCTCAGCGGACGCCGCAGCGGCGCACCGCGAGCAGCGCCAGCGCGCGGGTGACCTCGCGCAGCTCGGCCAGCTCGACCTGCTCCCTGGGCGCGTGCGCGAACCGGACGTCCCCCGGGCCGTAGTGCAGGGTCGGGACGCCACCGGCCGCGTACAGGCGCAGGTCGCTCCCGTACGGCGCGGCGGCCTCGGCCGGACGGCGGCCCGCGACGTCGGCGACGGCCTCGTTGACCGCGCCGAGCAGTTCGTGCCCGGCGGGCAGCCGGCCGCTGGCGAACTGGCCGCCCGGCCAGGTCACCGTGGGCGGGTTGGCCCGCAGCCACGGGTGTCCGGTCGAGGCGACGGCCTCCTCGAAGGCCGCCCGCGCCGCGGCCGGGTCCTCGTCCAGCCGCACGCCGAGACGTCCCTCGGCGACCAGCAGGTCGGGCACGGTGCTCGCCCAGTCGCCCGCCCGCACGGTGCCGACCTCGATCGGGTACGGCATCGGGTTGTCGCCGAAGAGCTCCGGCACGTCCCGGTTGCGGTCGGCCTCCAGACGCCTGATCGCCTCGAACACCGGCCAGAAGACCTCGATCGCGTTGACGCCCTCGTACCGCGTGGCGCCGTGCGCGGCGCGGCCGGCGATCTCCAGCCGGAAGGTCTGCGCGCCGGCGTTGGCGGTGATGACCGCGCCGCTGGTGGGCTCGGTGATCACCGCGGCCTCCGCCGTGTGGCCCCTGGCCAGGGTGGCGAACGCGCCGAGGCCGCCGTCCTCCTCGCTGATCACGCAGTGCACCGCGAGCGGCCTGGCCAGGCGCACCCCCGCCCGCCTCAACGCCCGGACGACGGCCAGGTTGGCCACCAGGCCGGCCTTCATGTCGCAGGCGCCCCTGCCGTGCAGCACGTCGCCGGTGATCCGGGCGGCGAACGGGTCGCTGCCCGCCCACTTGGCCAGGTCGCCGGTCGGGACGACGTCGACGTGGCCCTGGAGGGCCAGCGCCGGCACGCCCTCGCCCTCGGTCACGGCGACGACGCCGTAACCCTCCTGCCTGGGGGCCTCGGTGCCGGGGAAGCCGGCGCGCGCGGTGAGGTCGGCGAGGTCGAGTTTCCAGACGTCCACGTCCAGGCCGGCCTCGGTGAGCAGGCGGGCGAAGCGGTGCTGGAGGTCGGACTCGGCGTCGGTGCCCGTGACGCTCGGGACGCGCACCGTCTCGGCCAGCAGGCCGACGGTCTCCGCCTCGTCGATGGCGTTCAGGACCCTGGCTTCCACGTCGCGCATGGAGCACACTTTCTCACGCCGTGAACGCCTTTCACGACATATGGCAATACAGGACGTGCGTACCTGGATGAGCTGGATCGCGGTGACGCCGTTCGCCCTCTGGGCGGCGGTGCGGCTGAGCGGGTTCGAGCCGGACTGGCCGTGGGTGCCGGTGGTCGCGTTCACGCCGCACGCGGCGGCAGGGGCGGCGCTGGGCCTGGCACTCGCCGGGCTGCTGCGGCGGTGGGCGGCGGGGGCGGTCGCGCTGGTCACGGTGCTGGCGCTGGGCGTCACGGTGCTGCCCCGCGCGGTGCCCGACCCCGCGCCGGCCGCCCGTGGCGCGGCGCTGCGCGTGCTGGCCGCCAACCTGCTGGTGGGGACGGCCGACGCGACGGAGCTGACCGGGCAGGTCAGGTCGCTGCGGCCGGACGTGCTGACGTTGCAGGAGTTCACGCCCCTCGCCGAGCGGCGGCTGGAGGCGGCGGGGCTGCGCGAGCTGCTGCCGTACGCGGTGACGCGGCCCGCCGAGGGGGCGGGCGGCTCGGCCGTGTACGCCCGCCACCCCCTCACCGCCGGCGAGCTGATCAAGGCGGGCGGGTTCGGCCAGGCCACGGCCGTGCTGAAACATCCCGGCGGGGCCCGGGTGGAGATCGTCTCGGTGCATCCGTGCGCCCCCAAGCGGTTGGGCAGGCAACCGTGCTGGCTGGCCGGGCTGGAACGCCTGCCACGCGGCGACGGACGGCTGCGCGTGCTGGCCGGCGACTTCAACGCCACCCTCGACCACCTCCCGCTGCGCGAGCTGCTGGCCGCCGGCTACCGCGACGCGGCCGACGCCATGGGCCGGGGCCTGTCCACGACGTGGGGCGGGTGGGGGCCGCTGCCCGGCGTGACGATCGACCACGTGCTGGCGGCCGACCGCATGGCGGTGCGGGACTTCCGGGTGCTCGCGCCGGTCGGCAGCGACCACCGCCCGGTGTACGCCGAGCTCCTGCTGCCCTGACCCCGCTCTCGTGCCCCGGCGCCGGGGCAGGGCGGGACCTGGGACGATCGCGGGATTCCGGAGCTGCGGCGGCTCGTAAACTGTGACCCGTGGAAGCGCCCAAGTTCGAGATTCAGATGCTGCACGACCGAGTGATGATCCGGCTGGAGCAGGAGGCCGAGGAGCGGCGCAGCGGCTCCGGCATCGTCATCCCCGCGACGGTCAAGATGGCCAACCGGCTGGCGTGGGGCGAGGTCTGCGGCGTCGGCACGAACGTGCGCGCGGTCAAGGTCGGCGACAAGGTGCTGTTCAACCCGGAAGACCAGTTCGAGGTCGAGGTGCACGCGCGGGTCTACCTCGTCATGCGCGAGCGCGACCTGCACGCGGTGGCCACCCAGGAGACCGACCACGGCACGGGCCTGTACCTATGACACGGGGGTCCTGGCGAAGTTGAGCCACAGCTCGGCGGCCCAGGTGGCGGCGGGCACGTCCGCGAGCACCCGCGTCGTCCGGCCGGTCAGGTCGAGCACCGCCAGGCGGCGGCTCCTCCCGGCCGTCGTGACGGCGATCAGGTGGGTGTCGTCCCACCAGCCGAACAGGGCCTCCGGCCTGACGGCCACGCGCTGGGCGATCGTGCCGGTGGCCAGGTCGATCAGGCACACCTGCTCCTTGAACCGCGAGGGGCACCACGTCGTCAGGCGTTTGCCCGAGGGCGCGTAGGAGTCCTCGGGGCCGGTCGGCAGGCCCACGTCCGCGTACGTGCGCAGCACCGCGCCGTCCGTGGGGCGGTAGACGCGCAGGCCGGCGCCGTACATGCTGACGAGGTTGCCGTCGGGGCTCCACCAGAAGCCGGCCCGCCGGGCGAGGCCCGCGACGCGGACCGTGCTCGCGGTGCCCGCGCGCACGTCCACCACCGTGAAGCCGAGCACCCGCCAGGTCCCGCCGCTCTTCTGCTCGACGGTGAGCGCGACCTTCCTGCCGTCCCTGGACCAGGAGGCGTAGGCGGCCGTCATGGGCTTCTTGACGGTACGGATCCGCGCGGTCTTGCCGGTGGCCCGGTCGGTGACGACCACGGAGTCGTAGCCCGCCCGGTACGACGACGGCACCCCGGCCGTCAGGCGGCCGTCGGGCGAGACCGCCACCTCCGACAGCCCCTTCTGCCGGGTGAAGGCGTCGCCGGTGGCGGCGCGCAGGTACGTGCGCCCGGTGCCGAGGCCGTACGCGCTGAGCCGGACCGGGTCGCCCGATTTCTCGTGATATTTCATGCCGCCGGTTTCCGGCAACGTCAGGTCCGCCCGAGCGGCGGCCGGGGCGAGGAACGTCAGCGACAGCGCGACGGCGAGGTGAGCGAGCACGCCCGCAGAATAGGCAGGGAAAGGCGGCGATTCCGGGAACGATAACGACCCGGTCTGAAAGCCCCTCCGGAACTAGACGAAACGCTGGGCGATCTCCAGCAGGTCGATGCCGAGCGTCAGCATGCCGAAGTAGACGATCACCGCGGCGGCGGCCACGGTCACCAGCAGCACGAGGATGCGCACCGTCCAGCCCTGCCGCTTGTACCACTGCGTCCAGGCGTGCAGCGTCTGCTTGCCGAACTCCAGCACCCGGTGGGCCCAGTGGAACTCGGTGGCCAGCACCGCCAGCCCGGCGAACACCACCAGCCAGCCGGGCCCGGGGAACGGCACCATGATCAGGCCGCCGATCACCATCACAGCGCCGATGACGCCGACCACGATCTTCAGCGTGAGCGCGCCCGCGCGGGTGGACCGTACGCCGTCGAGCCACCCCTTCAGACCGCTGCGGCGGGCGGGCATGGCGGACTGTTCGGCGGCCTCGTCCTTCATCACGTCGGCGTCGCCCGTCTCGGAGTTCTGGATCGGCACGTCTCCCCCGTGTCGTCGGCTGCCTCTCAGGATACGGCTCACATCGACAGGAACACTTGCAGACCACTAGCAGGTCGCCAAACAGGACGAAGAGTAAAATTTCCCGCCAGAAGGGAGGGGATTCCGGCAACTATCGGTTAATGTCTGCTATGCCCGAGGTCATCCTTCGCACCGTCACCGGCCCCATCCGCGCGGCAGCGGTGAACGGCGCCGTACTCCCCCACGAGCACCTGCGCAACGACATGCGCTGGGCGGTCGGCATCGACTCCGACCCCCACCGCTGGCTCGACGAGGAGACCACTGTCACCGCGGAGCTCCGCGAGCTGCGCCAGTCCGACGAGCTCAACCTGGTGGTCGAGCTGACCTGTCTCGGCATGGGCCGCGACGCCGCCGCCCTGGCCCGCATCGCGGCGGGCAGCCGGGTGCCGGTGATCGCCTCGACCGGCTTCTTCGCCCAGCCGTTCACCGACGTCGGCGACGACGACGTCGAGCAGCTCACCCGGCGCCTGATGACCGAGATCTCCAGCGGCGTGGACGGCACGGGCGTCTTCCCCGGCGTGATCGGCGAGGTCGGCAGCTGGGGCGCCGAGCCCACCGCCCGCGAGGAGCGCTGCCTGCGCGCCGCCGCCCGCGCCTCCCGCCAGTCGCGCCTGCCCGTCGCCACCCACGGCCAGAACGCCCTGGCGCTGCTGGAGATCCTGCTCGGCGAGAACCTGCCCGGCTCCCGCGTGGCCGCCGCCTACTCCGGCGACCTGGGCGGCGCCCGCAAGATCGCCGAGGCGGGCGCGTACGTCAGCCTCAGCGTCCTGGCGCTCGGCCCCGACCAGGCGGCCAGGATCGCACTCGGCCTCATCGAGGACGGCCACGCCGACCGCCTGCTCCTCAGCACCGGCCTCAGCCGCGTGGCCCAGGTCCAGCGGTACGGCGGCTGCGGCTACGCCCACCTGTTCCACAGCCTGCTCCCCCGCCTGCGGGAGGCCGGCACCGGCGAGGACGTCATCCGCCTGATCACCCACGACAACCCCTTGCGCTGGCTGACCGACGGCATGCGCTAACCCACCCCACCTGCGCCCGACGGAACGCACCGACCCGGACCGGTACCACCGCACCAGCAGACCGACCGAACCCCGGCCGCGCCCCCGCACCGGCAGGCCGACCGGGTGTGCTGAGCCTGACCGGCAAGCAGTCGCTCGTCGAGGAGCATGCGTGCCCGGGGGGGCTGATCGGGGCCCCTTCGTCAAGATCGTTTCGGGGCGGCCGGGTCGGCGGTGATCGGACCGTGCCGCCCAGAACTCGCTAGGATCGGGGCGACACGAGCCTGGCCGGGTGGGGGATGGTGAGCGAGCACACGCAACGCGGCGGGCGCCTGCGCAGGCCGTTCGCGGCGCTGTCGCGCCTGAGCCGGGTGGGTGACATCCCGGTCGTCGTCATGCTGGCCTGGGCCGGGTGGCTGGCCGTCCCGTGGTCGTTCAGCGGTCTCGCGCAGGCCAGGGCCGCGGCAGCGGCGGCCGCCGCCGACACCGAGCCGCCGCCCTCCTCCCACGCCTCCGACACCGCCCCACCGCCGTCCGCGCTCGGCCCGCACACCGCGTCGCCGTCCCCGCTCGGCGCGCACAGCACGCCGCCGTCCCCGCACGGCCTGCACACCGCGTCGCCGTCCGCGTTCGCGTCCCACGCCTCGACGCCGTCCGCTGTCGTCACGGGTGTGCCTGGTGCTGGGGGCGGGGCGCTGTGCGGTCCGGGGGCTGGGGATGCGGCTTCCGGGCGGGGGGCGTGGCCGGTGGGTGCGGCCTGGGGGATCCCGGCGCCCGCGGTCGCCCACCCCGCCGCCACCGTTCGTCCCGCCCGCCCCACCGCCGCCACCGACGCCTTCGCGACCACCACCCCGCACACGCCGGACGCCGCCCCGCATGCGGTGGGGGGCGTGGCCGGGCAGGGCACTGGGTTCGGAGGGTCGGGGGGTGCCCTTGGTGCGGCTGAGGTGGTGGCGGCCGAGCGGGCGCGGATCGCCGGGGAGGTGCACGACGCCGCCGGGCACGGCCTGGCCGCCATCGCGATGCAGGCCGGGCTCGCGCTCGTCGCCCTCGACGACGACCCCGAGCAGGTACGGGCCTCGCTGCGGGCGATCAGGGAGACCAGCACCACCGCCCTGGCCCACCTGCGCGCCGCGCTCGACGGCATCGACCCCCCGGCCGCCGACCTCCCCGGTCTCGTCGCGGGCGTACGCGCCGCGGGCCTGCCGGTCGACGTCGAGCCCGCCGATCCCGCCGTGCCCGCCCACCTCAGGGACGCCGTCTACCGGGTGGTCCGCGAGTCCCTCACGAACGTGCTCCGGCACGCCGGCCCGACCAGGGCCTCGGTACGCGTGGCCGACGGCCCGTGCGGGTTCGTCCTGGAGGTGGCCGACCGCGGCGCGGGCTGGACCGGCGCCGCCGAGGGGCGCGGGCTGGCCGGGATGCGCGCCCACGTCACCGAGGCGGGCGGCCGGCTCACCGCCGGACCCCGCGAGGGCGGCGGCTTCCAGGTGACCGCCCGCTTCCCCCGGTACGAAGCATGACCACCCCCACCCCAGGCCCCCACCCCCCAGGCCCCCAC
This sequence comes from Nonomuraea sp. NPDC049646, assembly GCF_044465525.1. Lineage (NCBI taxonomy): Bacteria > Bacillati > Actinomycetota > Actinomycetes > Streptosporangiales > Streptosporangiaceae > Nonomuraea > Nonomuraea sp. NPDC049646. The sequence goes on from NZ_JBITLU010000033.1 coordinate 43,323, forward strand.
CACACAGGCCCGGACGCACACACCTCCGGCTCAGGCTCGCTCCCGCCAGGCCCTGACCCGCACGCCCCCGGTCCAGCCCCCTTCCAGACAGGCCCGGACATGCACGCCCCCGGCACAGCCCGGCCCGGGACGGCCGCCCTGCCCCCCGCAGACGCCGGGGAGCGCCCGATCAGGGTGGCGGTCGCCGATGATCAGGCCGTCGTGCGGATGGGGCTGCGGGCGTTGCTGGACCGGGAGCCCGGCATGGAGTGCGTGGGCGAGGCGGCCGACGGCGCGGCGGCGCTCGACCTGATCCGCCGTACCCGTCCCGACGTGCTGCTGCTCGACATCCGCATGCCCGGCACCGACGGCCTGTCCGCGTTGCGCGCCGTGGCCGCCGATCCCACGCTGGCCGGCACCCGGGTCGTCGTGGTGACCACGTTCGCCGTCGACGAGTACGTCTTCGCCGCCCTCCAGGCCGGGGCGAGCGGGTTCGTGCTCAAGGACAGCGCGCCCGACGAGCTGGTCAACGCCGTGCGCGTGGTGGCGGCGGGCGAGGCGCTGCTGTCGCCGTCCATCACCAGGAAGGTCATCGGCCTGTTCGGCCGCGGCGGCGCCGAGCCCGTCGAGGGCCTGGGCACGCTCACCCCGCGCGAGCGCGAGCTGGTGGCGTGGGTGGCGACGGGCCGGTCCAACGACGAGATCGCCAGGGAGCTGGTGATCAGCCCCGACACTGTGCGCACGCACGTCAGCCGGGCCATGGTCAAGCTGCGCGCCCGCGACCGGGCCCAGCTCGTGGTGTTCGCCATGCGGGCCGGGCTCGCGCCGCCCGTCTGAGCCGGCCCCGCGCCCCCGGAGCCGGACCGGGCTTGCGGTCTACCGCAGGAAGCCCTCGTAGTTGCGCTGCTGGAGCTGGGCCTCGATCTGCTTGACCGTGTCCAGCCCGACGCCGACCATGATGAGCACGCTGGTCCCGCCGAACGGGAAGTTCTGCTGGGTGCCGGGGTCGCGCAGGATCGCGAACGCCACCAGCGGCAGCAGCGCCAGCACGCCGAGGTAGAGGGCTCCGGGCGCGGTCAGCCGCGACAGCACGTACGCCAGGTAGCGGGCCGTCGGCGCGCCCGGCCGGATCCCCGGGACGAACCCCCCGAACCGCCGCATGTTGTCGGCCACCTCGACGGGATTGAAGGTGATCGCGACGTAGAAGTAGGCGAAGGAGACGATCAGCAGCACGTACACGCTCATGTAGAGCGGATGGGTTCCGGCGGTCAGGTTGCGCGAGACCCAGGCGCCCGCCTCCGCGCCGAGCAGCGGCGCGGCCAGCGTCGGCACGTAGAGCAGCGACGAGGTGAAGATCACCGGCACGATCCCCGCCTGGTTCACCTTGAGCGGGATGTACGTGCTGCTCCCCCCGTACATGCGCCGCCCCACCATGCGCTTGGCGTACTGGACGGGCACCCGCCGCTGGGCCTGCTCGACGAACACCACCGCCGCCACCAGGCACAGCCCGGCCGCCAGCATCACCGCGAACCCGAACGGCGTGAGCACGAAGATCTTCGCCATGTACCCCGGGAACACCGCCACGACCTGCGTGAACATCAGGATCGACATGCCGTTGCCGATCCCCCGGTCGGTGATCAGCTCGCCCATCCACATGACCACGCAGGTGCCCGCGACCATCGTCGCCACGATCACCGTCACCGCGAGCAGCCCCTGGTCGCGCAGCAGCGGACGGGCGCAGCCGGGCAGCAGGTTCCCCGACCGGGCCAGGGTGACGACGGTGGTGGCGTTCAGGACGGCGAGGCCGACGGTCAGGTAACGGGTGTACTGGGTGATCCGCGCCTGCCCGTTGGACCCCTCCTTCCTGAGCGTGTCGAGCCGCGGCACCACGACGGCGGACAGCTGCAGGATGATGCTGGCCGTGATGTAGGGCATGACGCCCAGCGCGAACACCGAGAGCTGGAGCATCGCGCCGCCGCTGAGCATCTGCATCATGTCGAAGACGCCGCCGCTCGCCGAGCCCACGCACTGCCGCACGGCCACGACGTCCACGCCGGGGGCGGGCATGATCTGGCCGAGGCGGAACAGCACGATCAGCCCCAACGTGAACAGCAGTTTCCTGCGCAGCTCCGGCACCCGGAACGCTCTGGCGAAGACGGTCAGCATGAGCAGGAAGTCTGTCCGCGGGCGCGCCGGACGTCGTCCGCCCAGGCGAGGCACCCGCGTACGCAGATCCGCGTAGGTTGGGCGCATGACGACGGTGTGGGTGATCAGCGGGCCGCCGGGGGCGGGCAAGTCCACGGTGGCGGCCGAGCTGCTGGCCCGCCTGTCGCCGGTGCCGGCCCTGCTGGACAAGGACACCGTCTACGGCGACCTGGTGGCGGAGGTCCTGCGGGCCCACGGCCGCGACCAGGGCGAGCGCGAGGGCCCCTGGTACGACCGGCACGTCAAGCACCACGAGTACACCGGCCTGACCAGGATCGCCGCGCAGATCCGCGGCCACGGCTGCCCGGTGCTGCTCGACGGCCCGTTCACCGCGCAGGTGCACGACGCGGGGCGGTGGGCGCGGTGGGTGGCGGAGCTGGGCGGCCCGCCCGTGCGCCTGTTGTGGGTGCGTTCGGACGGGCCGACGCTGCGCGCCCGGCTGGAGGCGCGCGGCCTGGCCAGGGACGCGGGCAAGCTGGCGGCCTTCGCCGACTACCTGCGGAACATCCGGGTGGACGAGCCGCCCGTCGTCCCGCACCTGGAGATCGACAACCGGCGGGGCGCACCGCCGGTCGGCGACCAGCTCACGGCGGCGGGCACACCGCCGCGAACAGCTCACGGCGGCGGGTACACCGCCGCGAACACGGCCGGCAGCCGGGGGACGAGCCGGGTGAACCGCCCCTCCTCGTAGGAGGCGCCCGGCTCGTTGCTGAGCTGCTGGGACACGGGCCCGGCGATCAGGCTCGCGGCCAGGGCCAGCCCCTCCTCGCCCGCGGCGTCGGGATGCAGCTCGCCGCGCTCGACGGCGGCCCTGATCAGCTCGGCGAAGTGCTCGTGGACGGCAAGCGCGGGCGCGTACGCCTCGGGCGATGGCGCGAACCCCGGCACCGGCCGCCAGAACATCAGCTGGGCCAGCACCTGGTTCTCCATGATCCACCGCGCTCCGGCCTCCAGGGACGGCCCCATGGCCGCCAGCCCCGGCTCGTGCGGCTCGGCCCCCCGCCGCACGGCCTCCAGGTAGCCCTCCTGCCCGCGCCTGAACAGGGCGTCGTAGACCGCGTGCCGGGACGGGAAGTACTTGTACAGCGACGGCGGCTGGATGCCGAGCCGCCTGGCCACGGTCGCCAGGCTCAGCCCCGCGACGCCCTCCTCCGCCATCACGTCGAGGGCGATGCCGAGGATCTCGGCCTGCGTCTCGGCTCGCCGTCGTGCTCGCCGGTCGGGAATGTCTGCCACATGTATTAGCTTAGGCTATAGGTAGTAGCCAAAGCTATGGGGGTGTGACACGTGTCGCGCGACATCGAGCTGATCGGCCTGCGGCAGAACAATCTCAAGGACGTCTCGCTACGGCTGCCCAAGGAGCGGCTGACGGTGTTCACCGGCGTGTCGGGGTCGGGCAAGTCCTCGATCGTGTTCGGCACCATCGCCACGGAGTCGCAGCGGCAGCTCAACGAGACCTTCAGCGCGTTCGTCAGGAACCGGCTGCCCAAGCACGAGCGGCCGCGCGCCGAGCGCATGTCCGGCCTGACCGCCGCCGTGATCGTGGACCAGAAGCCGGTCGGCGGCGGCGCCCGCTCGACCGTGGGCACGATGACCGAGGTGCACGCGATCCTGCGGGTGCTGTTCTCGCGGCGCGGCGAGCCGTCGGCGGGGCCCGCGACGGCGTACTCGTTCAACGACCCGCAGGGCATGTGCCCGGTCTGCGATGGTCTGGGGAAGAAGGTGGAGGCCGACGTCGGCAAGCTGCTCGACGAGGACCTCTCGCTGAACGAGGGCGCGATCCGCATGGCGCCGCCCGGGTCGTACGTGTGGCAGCTCTACGCCAGGTCGGGGCTGTTCGACCCGGACAAGCCGCTGCGCGACTTCACGGCGCAGGAGCGCGACCTGCTGCTGTACGGCGGCGGCTTCAAGGTCAGCCGGGGCGAGTACACCAACACCTACGAGGGGCTGGTCACCCGGTTCGAGCGGGTCCACCTCAAGCGCGACCTCGACCAGCTCGACAAGGCGGCGGCGCCGTACGTGCGGCAGGCCACGTGCCCGGAGTGCGGCGGCCGGCGGCTCAACGCGGCCGCGCTGGCCTCGCGCATCGACGGCCTGTCCATCGCCGACCACTGCGCGATGGAGGTGACCGACCTCATCGGCGTGCTGGAGGGCCTGGGCGACCCGGTGGCGGAGGCGGCGGTGGAGTCGTTGCGCCGGATCGACGCCATCGGCCTCGGCTACCTCAGCCTCGACCGCGGGACGCCGACGTTGTCGGGCGGCGAGGCGCAGCGGCTCAAGACCGTGCGGAACCTGGGCAGCAGCCTCACCGGCATGACGTACATCTTCGACGAGCCCAGCGTGGGGCTGCACCCGCGCGACGTCCACCGGCTCGGCGACCTGCTGGTCGAGCTGCGCGACAAGGGCAACACGGTGCTGGTCGTCGAGCACGACCGCGACCTGATCGAGCTGGCCGACCACGTGGTGGACATGGGGCCGGGCGCGGGCACGCGGGGCGGCCGGGTGGTGTTCGAGGGCACGGTGGCGGCGCTGACGTCCGGCGGCACGCTGACCGGCCGCATGCTGCGGCGGGTCACCGGGCTCAAGGACGCCGTGCGCGCCCCGGCCGGCTGGCTGACCGTCGAGGGCGCGAACGCCCACAACCTCAAGGACGTCACCGTACGCGTGCCGCTCGGCGTGCTCACCGCGGTCACCGGCGTGGCCGGGTCGGGCAAGAGCACGCTGATGCGCCAGGAACTGGTCGCCCGGCATCCGCACGTGGTGCTCATCGACCAGTCGGCCATCGGCGGCTCGCCGCGCTCGACCCCGGCGACGTACCTCGACGCCATGGACCCGCTGCGCAGGCTGTTCGCCCGGGCGAACGGGGTGCGGCCGGGCATGTTCAGCTTCAACTCGGCGGGGGCGTGCCCGGTGTGCAAGGGGCGCGGCGAGATCAGGACGGACCTGGCGTTCATGGACCCGGTGACCCGGGTGTGCGACGCGTGCGGGGGCAGCCGGTACAGCGAGCAGGCGCTGTCGTACACGGTGGAGGGCCGCACGATCGCGGACGTGCTGGCGATGACGGCCGAGGAGGCCGCCGGCCTGTTCGACCTGCCGGGCATCGGCGGGCTCGGCGCGCTGGGGCTCGGCTACCTGACGCTCGGGCAGCCGCTCAGCACGCTGTCCGGCGGGGAGCGGCAGCGGCTCAAGCTGGCGCACCGGATGCGCGAGCGCGGCCAGGTGTACGTCTTCGACGAGCCGACGACCGGGCTGCACATGGCCGACGTGGACACGCTGCTGGCCCTGCTCGACCGGCTGGTGGACGGCGGCGACACGGTCATCGTCGTCGAGCACGACCTCGACGTGGTCAAGCACGCCGACTGGGTCATCGACCTCGGCCCCGAGGCGGGCCGGCACGGCGGCGAGGTCATCTTCGAGGGCACCCCGGCCCAACTGACCGAAGCATCCACCTATACCGCGAAATATCTGGTCAAGTCACTCGATAGTCGTCGTCCCGGACGTCCAGCACGGCCATGTGACCGGGAAGATGACCGATCGCGTACTCCACGCCGCTCGCCATGACCGCCGCCTGCGGCGTCACCCCGCAGGCCCAGAACAGCGGCACGTCCCCCGGCCGCAGCTCCACCGGTTCACCGAAGTCGGGACGCCCCAGGTCGAGCACGCCGATCGCGGCCGGGTCGCCCACGTGCACGGGCGCGCCGTGCACCCGCGGATACCTGCCGCTCACCTCGACGGCCTTTGGCACCAGCTCCTCCGGGACGGGCCGCATCGAGACGACCAGCGGCCCCGACAGCGAGGCGGTGGACTCGCACGGCACGTTCGTGCGGTACATCGGCACGTTCCTGCCCTGCTCCAGGTGCCGTACCGGGACGCCGGCGGCCAGCAGCGCCGCCTCGAAGGTGAAGCTGCAGCCGATGAGGAACGGCACGAGGTCGGCCCGCCACTGCCCGGTCACCTCGTCCAGGTCGGCCAAGGGCTCGCCGTCGCGGTAGAGGCGGTAGCCGGGCAGGTCGGTACGCAGGTCGCCGCGGAACAGGGCGGTCGACCAGGCGCCCGGCTCGCCCACGTCCAGCACGGGGCAGGCCTGGGGGTTTCGGTGGGCGAACAGCAGCAGCTCGTACCGCAGGGCGGCGGGCACGGCGATCAGGTTGGCCTGCGTCCAGCCGCGGCACCAGCCCGCGGTGGGCACCCGTTCGCCGACGCGGAAGCGGGCCCGCGCCTGGGCGGGGGTCAAGGTGGCGACGTCCACCTCTCGACACTATGGCGACCAGCCCACGGGGTCCACAAAGCAACCCACCACGTACCCCCACACCCCCACCACACGAGCACTCCACACCAGCCGCACCCCCAGACCACCGCACCACAGCGAGCACCGGACCACAGCGAGCACCGGACCACAGCGAGCACCGCACCCCCGACCACAGCGAGCACTCCACACCGCCTGCACCACCCCACCCCCATCACGATCCGGTCCGGGGCCGCACCCCACCCGCGTGTGCGGCTATAGCGGGGTTTTCCGGGTAGCGGGCCGGTTGTGCGATTAGACGTCAACCTCCTCGACTACCTGCTCATCGCGGTCTACTTCGCCACCGTGCTCGCCATCGGGATCGCCGCCCGCCGCCGGATCAGCTCCAGCCTCGACTTCTTCCTCGCGGGCCGCGGACTGCCCGCCTGGATCACCGGGCTGGCGTTCGTGTCGGCCAACCTGGGCGCGATCGAGATCCTCGGCATGGCGGCCAACGGCGCCCAGTACGGCGCGATGACCGTGCACTACTACTGGATCGGCGCCGTCCCCGCGATGGTGTTCCTCGGCATCGTGATGATGCCCTTCTACTACCGCTCGAAGGTGCGCAGCGTCCCGGAGTTCCTGCGCAGGCGCTTCAACGGCGCCACCCAGCTGCTGAACGCGCTCATGTTCGCGGTCGCGCAGATCCTCATCGCCGGGGTGAACCTGTACGCGCTGGCCCTGGTCATGGAGGCCCTGCTGGGCTGGCCGCTGCCGGTGTCGGTGGTGGTCTCGGCGCTGATCGTGCTCTCCTACATCACGCTCGGCGGCCTGTCCTCGGCCATCTACAACGAGGTGCTGCAGTTCTTCGTGATCCTCGCCGGGCTGATCCCGCTGACCGTGCTCGGCCTGGTCAAGGTCGGCGGCGTGGCCGGGCTGTTCGACAAGGTACGGCAGAGCGCGCTCGGCGAGGGCGGCCTGCACACCTGGGCCGGGACCGACGGCTCCAACCCGATGCAGGCCCACTGGATCGGGATCGTCTTCGGGCTGGGCTTCGTGCTCTCCTTCGGCTACTGGACGACGAACTTCGCCGAGGTGCAGCGCGCCCTGTCGGCCAGGAACACCAACGCGGCCCGCATGACGCCGATCATCGCCGCCTTCCCCAAGCTGTTGATCCCGCTGGTCACGGTGCTGCCGGGGATGATCGCGCTGGTGCTCTTCGGCGACCTGGGCAAGGGCCGGGACTACAACGACGCGATCCCCCTGCTCATGCGCGACCTGCTGCCGAACGGCGTGCTCGGCGTCGCGGTGACCGGGCTGCTGGCCTCGTTCATGGCGGGGATGGCGGCCAACATCAGCGGCTTCAACACGGTGTTCACCAACGACATCTGGCAGGCGCACGTACGGCCCGACCGGCCGGACCGCCACTACCTGAACGTCGGGCGCGTCGCCACCGTCGCCGGCGTGGCGCTCGGCGTGGGCACGGCGTTCATCGCGGCCGGCTACTCCAACATCATGAACTACCTTCAGGCGCTGTTCAGCTTCTTCAACGCGCCGCTGTTCGCGACGTTCGTCGTCGGGCTGTTCTGGCGGCGGATGACGCCGTGGGCCGGCTTCTGGGGGCTGCTGGCGGGGACGCTGAGCGCCTTCGCGTCGTACTTCGCCTACAAGGCCGGCGTGGTGGACTTCGGCACCGAGCTGAACGCCAGCTTCTGGGGCGCGGGCATCGCCTTCGCCGTGGACGTGCTGGTGTCGGTGATCGTCACGCTCGTCACCACGCCCAAGCCGGAGCGGGAGCTGCGCGGCCTGGTGTACGGCCTGAGCGCCGCGGACCTGGAGGACGACGCCCTCGCCGGCGACACACGCTGGTACCGCTCGCCGGTGCTGCTCGGCACCGGCGCCGTGATCCTGGCCGCCCTGTTGTACGGAGTGATCCTGTGAGCGACATCCGGATGGTGATCGGCGGGCTGTTCCTGCTGTACGGCGTGATCCTCGTCGTGGCCGGCCTGCTGGGGGACGCGGTGAACCTGTGGACGGGCCTGCCGATGGCCGTCTTCGGCGCCGCCTTCGTCCTGTGGGCCCGCCTCCGCCCCCTCAAGCCCTGACCGCACCGCATTCGCCGTACCCGCGGGGCCCGCAGGCCGTACGCCCGGCCTGCGGGCTCCCCATCCGTCCGGAGGGCTGCGCGTCCGTTCAGTACTCGACCTCGAAGGTGTGGGGGCCGAGGCCGTACCCGTCGCCCCGCGGGACGACGTACCCCCGGCCCGCGAGGACGGCCAGGCTGTCGCGCACCTCGTCGTCCTCCAGGCCGGTCGCCCGGATCACCGCCTCCAGGCCGGCCACGCCGCCGGACCCGACCACCTGCGAGGCCACCGCCTCGTAGACGTGGATGTCGACGTCCGACAGCTCCTGCACGTCATGCCCCTCGGACATCAACGTTGCCTCGCCCCCTCCCTCAGCCTGGCCGGATCGACCTCGCGGTCGGGGAACCTGCGAAGGTATTCCGCCTCTAGCTCATGGGTACGGGAAGTGTGACGTGCCAGAGCATCGTCTGATCCATGGAAGAATGTGTCACTACGAGTGGCATGGAGTTGCCGCAGCTCGCGTACCACATCCTCGTCGCTGAGCTGGGCCGGATCTATTCCCATCGTCGTCATGGGTTCCCCCTACCCCAGACACCCCCGACAATATCTGTCACAATTCCTGACATATAGCCATTGTTTGGGAGCGATTCGTCGCCTTACCTTCCCGGTATGGACCTCGAGCTCAGGCACCTCAGGATCGTCCGCGCGGTAGCGGACGCGGGAAGTGTGAGCAAGGCCGCGTCCCTGCTCGGGCTGGCACAGCCGGCCCTCACCGCCCAGCTCAAACGGATCGAGAGGGTGCTCGGCGGCGCCCTGTTCGAACGTGACCGCCACGGGGCGCGCCCCACGCGGCTCGGCGAGTTGGTGCTCGCCCGGGCGCGCGTGCTGCTCCCCGCGGCCAAGGAATTGCAGGACGAGGCCGTACGATTCGCCCACACTCCCTCCCCCGGCTTCCGCATCGGCGCCACCAACGGCCCGATACTCGGCGGCCTGGTCGACCGGCTGGCCGCGGAGCGCACGGTCACCACGTTCACGTCGTGGTCAACGCACGAGCTGATCAACATGGTCGAGCTCGGCCGCCTCGACTACGTGCTGACCGGCGCCTGCGGCGACTCCGGCACCCCCACAGGAACGCTCCTGTGGGAGACGATCAGCGTCGACCCGGTCTTCGCCCTCGTCGGCGAGGACCATCCGCTCGCCAAGGAGAAGGAGGTGGAGCTGGCCGACCTGGCCGGCGAACAATGGGCCGTCACCCCCGGCGACGGCTGCTTCGCCGACTGCTTCGCCATGGCGTGCGCCCGAGCCGGCTTCACCCCCGGAACGATCTACGAGACGGACGTCCCGACCTGCACCCACCTCGCCCAGGTGGGCCGCGCCGTGGTGCTCTGCCAGGCGACCCACCAGGCCCTGCCGGGCCTGGCCATGGTCCCGCTCTCCGGCGCGCCCCTGCGCTGGCGGCAGCTCCTCGGCCGCCATCCCACCGCCCCCGACGCCACCTGGGTGGTCGCCCAGGCCAAACAGGCACACACCGAGGCCGTACGCCGCAGTCCGGTCTACTCCGATTGGCTCGTACGCAACCCGGCGTACGGCACCGCGCCATAACACCCTGATAGGAGTGAAGTAATAACTCCTCGCCCCCTGGGCCCGCCGTTACCGTGACGGCACCCCCAGCGGCGGGAGACAACCCAGCTCCACCCGCCGGCGCTGATCGCGAACGCGGTCGGCGCATCAGCCATGTCCGGCCCCCACCGCCACCACCATCCGGGGGCCCCACCCCACCCTGACCCGCCACCCGCCTCCAGGCAAGGTGCCATGCCACCTCGAACCCCAAGGTGCTATGCCACCTCGTACTCCCACCCGGGCCGCCACTCGAACGGCGCGTCCACCAGGTCCTCCAGCGGAGTGCCGTCCAGCAGGTGCTGCAACGCCCACCGATTGGCCGAATGGGACACCACCAGCACCGTGGCCCCCTGCCACTCCTCCCGCAGATCGTCGAGGAACGCCGCCGTCGCCGCCACGACCTGCCGATAGCTCTGGCCGCCCGGCCACGGCGTGTCGATGTGCCGCCGCCGCAGGGCCGCGACCTCGCTCACCGGCCGCCCGTTGTAACGGCCGTAGTCGCACTCCCTGAGCCGCGCGTCGAGCCTGACCTCCTTCCCACCCCCAAACGCCACCTCCACCGTCTCGACCGCCCGCCGCAGATCCGAGCAGTGGACGACGTCCACCCCCCGCCTCCGCACCCCGAGCTCGGCGGCCAGCTCCCGCCCCCGCTCGGACAACTCTCCAGGCAGCCACCCGGTGGCGACACCGACCTCGTTGTCCACAGTGATGGAGTGCGTCTCGTACACCACCTTGATCGCCATATCGGCACCGTACCTCTGCCCCCAACCCCTCCCATTCCGCCCACAGCAAACACAACCCCCAACCGAGACCCGAATATGATCGACACGACCCCACCAACCTTGCCCGGCATGGAATGATGTCCGCGGGACCCCGTCCCCATCCGGCCGTGCGGCACTCCCGGATCCGATGCTCTAGCCTTGACATGCGCGAGCCTCACCAAGATCCACCTGCCACACACCGCATGTCACAACTGAATCCAGGGGCGGTAGCTCAGCCGGTCAGAGCATCGGACTCATAATCCGTGGGTCGTGGGTTCAAGTCCCACCCGCCCTACTCACGCTCCTAGGGCTTGACCTGGGACGTCCTTGATCCCACAAAATCCGTGGGTCGGCGAGATTCCAGGTGGGAGACCGAAGGGAGACCGTCAGTTTCGGACGCCTCCCCCACAGCGACCGCGCGCGGCACCAGAGAGATCGTGGCCTCGGCCGCCGAATGCGCCAACTCCGGCAGCACGGTCGTGTACAGGTCCGAAGTGATCGACAGCGACGAGTGCCGCAGCATTGCACTCGTCGTCTTCATGTCGTTCCCGGCCGCCAGCGACAGCGTGGCCGCGCCGTGGCGGAGGTCATGCAGCCGGATCGGCGGCAGGCCGGCGGCAAAGACGATCCGCTCGAAGTGCTCGCTGACCCAGTCCGGTTTCACTTCGGCGCCGTCCTCGCGGGTGAAGATACGGCCGGTGTCGGTCCACGCCTCGCCCCACTCCAGGCGTTCAGCGAGCTGCCGCTTGCGGTGCGCGCGCAGCACAGCGGCCGTGCCCGTGTCGAGAGCGACCACCCCATCTGACGACTCTGTCTTCGGGGCACCCTCCTCCACCGCCTGTCGGTGCATGGTGAGCTGCGTGGCCACGGCCAGCACTCCATCGTCGAGATCGAGGTCCACCCATCGGGCACCGCACGCTTCACCGCGGCGCAGGCCCCGGAACGCGATCAGGTGGTACAGCCCGTACAGCCGGTCGTTAGCGGCGGCGTCAAGGAACGCTCCCAGCTGCGCTGGCGTCCACACCATCACCGGCGACGGCCGCGGCGTGGCCAACCACACCTTGAACGCCTCCAATGGCTTCTTCGGCTGAACTGGCGCGGCTCGCTCCTCGGCGAGCCGCTGCTGGTATGCGACGGTGAACGCTTCTACGCGTGCCCGTGTCCACACCACACCCTTCGCTTTCTGCCCGCTATCCAGCTTCACGAGCTTCGCCGCGTTGAACGACACGAGGTGCTCCCGATGTGCAGCCGACAGAACCGTGCGGATTGTGGCAAGGATGCGCTGCTTGGTGACCGGGCCCGTCGGCCGCAGGCCGCGCACCGACGCGCGCACCGCCGGATCGGCAGACGTTTGAGCGGCGGCCAGCGCGGCGTTCTTTTCATCGATGCGAGCGAACACCGCCTCGACGACCGGGGCGAACAGACGGTCCAAGCGGACAGCGTCAAGGACCTCGCCGAAGTGCACGTCGTGGTGAGAGACGTAGCTCATGAGGGTCGACTTGCGAATGTCTTTGAGCCGCTGCCGGCGGGCTACCCATGTCGCCCAATAGTCGCCGAACTTCATCGCCTGGAGCGGCTGGCCGGCTCGGAACTTACGATGCAGGTCCTCGTAATCTGGAAGGGGTGCCTGCTTCTTGTGGGCTGCGCGGATCATCTCCAGGATTTCCATCCGCGCCTGGTGACCGTCCGGGCCGGCGTCCGGGATATCGAGCAGACGGCTGGCCTGTTGATAACGCTCGATGAGGTCGGCCTCCGTGTCGAACCCGCCGAGGCGCAGATAGATGCGCTTCCCGTCCGGCCCCGCTGGCACCTCCTCCTTGCCGTACCATCTGCCGTGGTTCGGGTTCCATGACCCGTTCGCGCGGCGCAGCTTCGGGCACCTGGCGCCCAGCTCGCGGCCATCCTCTCGGCACTTACAGCGTTTGAACCCGTTCCCGGTCATTGCTCGGCTGGCCTCCCTCTCCGTGGTATCTGGATCTTCCGGAACGCCTCGTTGACGTCCTCCACGCTCACCATGAGGGACGCCGCCAGATCCTCTCTGGAATCACCCTCCTTCCACACGAGACCGATCTTGGCTGCCAGGGAGTGCAGCGACTCCAGCGGCGTCTTCGCCTCGCGCAGGGCAATCTTGCGGAGGCGGCGCTCTATCGCCTCCACCACGTGCTTCGTCGGCTCCTTCTCGCCTCGGAGGTAGCCGTCGACCACGGCGATCGCGTCGTCGAGAATCTCCGCTTCGAGCAGGTCGGCGATACGCGACTCGATCGCGTGCACCGCACCCTTGGGGTGCAGGTTCGGCAGTCTGGTCTCGAAGAGGTAGAGCAGCTGTAGAAGCGCCTCCAGTTGCCTCGTGGACCTCCCCACCTCCATCACCGGACTGTTCGGGTTGTCGTGGGCGCCCAGCTGTGCCACGGCGTTACGCAGCACGAGGTAGCCGGCCGCGACGTTCTTCCACAGCTTCAGGTCGCGCCACGCAGCCACGTTGCCCTGGATCACCTCGGCCGGCATGCGCGGCGCACGGTACTTGATGTAAGCGTCGCGGTCCTCGTCGTTACCGAGCCGGTGAAGGAGCCGACGCCAGTCCAGGAGGAATTCGGAGAGCTGCTCATCGATCTCGAGCCCGTCGCCGATGAGCCGGCTTGCTGTCTCGTTCAGTTCGTGCCCTTCGGCTGCCTCGCGCGGCAGGGGAAGCTCTTGTAGGGGCACGTTGAACACGGCGGACATGGCGATCATCTCGGCCACGCTGATGGAGCGACGAGGGACTCCGGGCTTCGGATTCACGATCTTCGAGATGGCGGACTGGTGCGTAGGGCACCCGGCCTTCGTCATCTCCTGCGCCATCCGGTCTTGTGACCAGCCTCGACGGCGCATCTCCCACGCGAGCCGCAGCGCGACGTTCTCCTCGCTCATGGCATTCGCCTGGGAGGGCAACTCGCCGCCCGCCTGAGCGACTGATGGCCTGGCGTCACGCTCGAACTCGCTGGCATCCACTTGTCATCCCTCATCGTCATCCGTATCGGATTGAAGATTACCCGTGGATTTATTTGCGAGTCCAGGCTACGACATGCCATCCTGAAGTAGATCGGATTTCATCCGATACGGATGTTCGTGTCTGACACCGTTCGACAGGCATCTGATGGTTGAGAGGTCTCTCCCCTTACGGAAGGCATGCCAGATGGCAAAGACCAAGGCCCTGACCACTGAACAGCTCCTCGCGCTTCCCGCCGCCGTTGACCTGGTCACCGCAGGTCTTGCTTGGGGACTCGGTCGTACTACCGCACACGAACTGGCCCGCAGGGGTGAGTTCCCATGCGCTGTGAGGCGGGTCGGTAACCAGTACCGCGTCCCCAAGGCGGATCTCCTGCGCAGCCTCGGTCTCCACCCCGCACCTCAGGCGAGCGAGCAAGTCCCGGCCGCTTCCTGATCACGACAATGTCGCGCTGGCTGGGCAACCAGAGCGACCAGGCAGAGACATGGAACCAGACATATGACCACGTCAGCGCTATCTCCGCCCAGATATGAGAGCGGCGTCCCGGCCATCACCCCGGAACGCCGCCCCAACGTTGAAACGCCCCTCAGCGTCAACGACAACACCACCACCAAGGTACCTCTTGCAGGGGTCGCCGTCATCGCGGTCTCGTACCCGCCGGCATCCCGCCGCACCAGGTGGCTGAGCGTTGTCGAACGCTGCTTCTACTGCCGCGGCGCCCACGTGCACCGCGGCAGCACAGAAGGGCCCGCCATCGGGCCGCGCAAAGCAGGTTGCGGACAAGGGCCGTACAACATCGTGCCCGAACCGCACCCTTCCCCCTCGACGACAACTCTCCTGGCAGGTGCGGAATGAGCAGTAAGGCACGCAAGCAGCAGCGACGCCACTACGACCGCGTACGCGCCGCCCGAACGTACGCCGCCACCGCGGACCGCATGCGCATCGAACGCACCCTCGCCGAAGCCCGGCAGGCCACCCCCGAACTCGTCGCCGTGCTGGCCACCAAGGACGAGGTCTGGTCGGTGGGGCCGCTCATGTGCGTACTACCGCCGCTGCTCGATGAGTTCCCCGACGAACTCAAGCAGGTCGTCGACCGGCGCCGGCGAGCCACCCTCACCTGCACCTGTGATTGCGGCGGCATGGTGCGGTGGGTCCGGCCGAACGTCGCCGAGCTGCGGCACATCGGCGACTGCCCCGCCACCGACGAGAACATGACCGCGCTCGGCGCGAAGCACGGCATCCCCTTCGTGAGGTGGGCATGAGCGGGAGCGGCAGCCGCACAAAGGTAGAGATCCCGGCATGGCTGGCGTCTGCCGCCGCTCAACTCCTGCACTCGTACGAGACGCAGCAGCGGCGTGAGGACGACGCCTATCGGCGCGGCTACATCGAGGGGCACCGTGCCGGCTGGGAGGTCGGTTACGGGCACGCTCACGAGGAGATGGCCCGCGAGTGGGCGGCCATCTGGGCTCCTGTGAAACGGCTCGGCGCGGCTACCGCCACAAGCCACGAGGAACTGCAGCGCAGACGGGCCGATCCAGGCGGTGCTGCGTACGTGGCACGCCTGTCCCGGCACGGCAGCGAGTACGAAGGCGGCGCCGTCGACTGGGACTCCGGCCGCCCGGTTCGGAGGAGCGCGTGACCACGCACGACCCCGAACCGCAGCACCTCTCGGACGCTGCCCAAAACTTCCTGAAAGACGTCTTTCCGCGTACACAGGAGGCGAACGGCCGCGTCCACGATGAACGGCGCTGTACGGTGTGCCACGAGCAGGACTGTGAATGCTGGCCGCCTGGCGTTCACAACGGTTTCGACGAGGACGTCCGTCGCATCATGGGCGATGCTCGCGACGCCGACCTCATCAAGGGCGTGTTTCCCAGCCCCGCGCTGCTCTCCGGACTTGCCTGGAGCTCGCCAGGGTCGGACTACGACCGGCCACTCCCCGCCTTCCCCACGCACGCGCTGCCCGGTCGTCTCGGCGAGTTCGCTCGCGCGGTGGCCACCTACACGCAAACCCCCGTCGACATCGCAGGACTGGCCATTCTCGGCTGCCTGTCCGTCGCGGTCGGCGGATTCGCCACCGTGACCGGCCAGTGGACGGAGAAGACGCTCAACCTCTTCGCGGTGTCCGTGGCCGACTCAGGCGACGGCAAGAGCCGAGCGTTCGACCTGGTCGCGCCCGCCGTCTACCGGCTGGAATCTCGGCTGCGCTCCGTCTGGAAAGCCAGGTACGGCGACAGCGCCGAGGACCTCGAAATCGCCATCAAGGTGCGCGACCGCCTCATTGCAAAGCTGGCCGAACCCGGCGATCCTGCCAAACGCGCCAGGCTGCGCGCGGAACTCGACGCCGCCAAAGAGACCATCCGGGAACTCGCCGGCCCGCCTGAGCCTGTACTGCTCGCTGGTGACGTCCTGGCCGAAGGGCTCGGCCAGATGATGCACGAGCACAGCAACCACGTCGGGATCATCTCCAGCGAGGGCCCGTTTCTTGGCAACATCCTGGGCCGGTACAACGGCGGCAAGCCCACGCTGGATTTGGTGCTGATCGCCTGCGACGCGTCCGAGCCCTACCGGAATCGGCGCGTCACCCGCGGCAACTTTGAGATCGAACGGCCCAGCTTGGCCCTGGCGTTGAGCGTTCAGCCGGTCGTCATCCGCGAAGCCGTCGTGCTGCCGGTGGCTGTCGAGCGCGGCCTGTTCAATCGGTTCCTTCTGGCCGCGCCGCCGTCGATGGCGGGAAGTCGCGACCAGAAGCCGCCGCACGTGGACCCCGACCTGATTCGCCACTGGTACGACTCCGTTGACGCGGCCTTCCGTGCGGTCCGACCGGATGAGAAGTTGCACGACGAGAACGGCGAACCCGTCCCGCCCGTGCCGCTGGTGGTTGGCCCGGAAGCTGAAGATCTGCACTTCACGTGGCGGTCAGCGATTGAGCCGCGTCTCGATGCTGACAGCGGAGACCTGGCCGCTATCAAGGGGTGGATTGGACGCTCGGGGGGCATGGCGTACCGGATCAGTGGGCTGCTGCACCTGGCGGCCGGGCACAGCCATAAGACGCTCATTTCGGTTGAGTCGATGGCGAACGCCCTCGACATCGTCGACTACGCCATCCCGCACACGTTGAACCTGCTGGCCGGCGGAACGGGGGTGAGCGCGAGCAGGCTCAACGTGGAAGCGCGCGAGGTGCTCGGCTGGTTGCGCAGGAAGGGGTTGGCCGAGTTCACGGTCTCCGACGTGGCCAAGGGGATGAAGGGCCGCCGCTGGGTGCAGTTGACGGGCGCTGACGGGGTACGAAAGGCAGTCGCCGAGCTGGCGCGTGCGGGCTGGCTGGCGAGTGTTCAGCGGCAGGATGCGGCTGGGCGGCAGCGGCCGGACGGCCTGTTCGTGGTGCATCCGCAAGTTTTGAGGGACGGACAGTGACCGCGTCCGGAGCAAGACGCTTGGGATGTTTGGGATGTCCAGGTCGGCGGCATCCCAAGTGCTACGGCGTCTCTGACCTGCGGCGATGGAGACACTTGGGATACTTGGGATGTTTGGCATGGGGGCGTGTGCGGGAACGCGTTTCCGGATTCCCCGCCCCGGCCACACGGTCACCGATTGTGACATCCCAAGTGTCCCCCTCGACATCCCAAGTGTGGGGTCGGACATCCCAAGTGTCCCTGCTCGATGGGGGATGGATGCCTCGTTTGGCTAGGTATATATATACAAGATCAAACTACTCTCTGTATATCATTCTTACCTTTCTTCTCACCACACAGTCATGCTGTCGCGGATTCAGAACTACTGGCATCCCAAACATCCCAAACATCCCAAGTGATCTTCGTTGGTTACGGAACGTGTAAGGCCAACCCTCGACATCGACAGGGGAACGTCATGAACCTCGCACCCGGTAGCGTCACCGCCCTCGCCACCCCGGCCGAGCCGTACAAGGTCCACATCGAACAACTCGACGGCGATCCTTGCCCCGGCATCGTCGGCGACCACCCCGTCGTCGCATGGGCAGTCGTCTGCGACATCCACGAGGATGGCGAGCCCTACACCACCGTCGAACCTGTCTTCCTGTGCCGCGGCGTCCTGCGAGTCCTGGGACAGTTCCTCGACAACCCGCACGCCATGTTCGACGTCGATGTGCTGCCGGCATGAGCCGCAACATCGACCCCGACGCGATGTGGTACCTCAGCCGGCACCTCATCCGCTTCCCCTACCTGCCAGACGCCCTCTACGACCGGCACACCCGGACAACAGGCCGATACCTGCACGTCACCCCCGCCTCGCCGATCAGGCTGCGCCGGGCGGCAGAACAGCTCTGCCGCCAGTTCGACTACGAGACCGGGATGGGCGTCGGCTACAACGCCGAACACCCGCCCGGCAGCCACGTCACCGTCGTCCTCATCCCGTCCGGGGAACACTGCGTCGGCCGCGCCGAACTCATCGCCGGGGCAATCGGCGTCAACACCCGCGACTACCGGGACGGCCCCGCCGCCACATGGGTGTACGTACACCCATACGAGCGCGGACGCGGGCTCATCGACCACACCTGGGCGCACATGAACCGGCACTGGCCCGGCATCCAACTCGCCGGCCCCTTCACCAAAGCAGGCGAGCGACTCCGGAACCGACTACAGCCTCCCGATCGCGCCCGCCAGAACGCCGAACCCCGCCCGACCCATGGAACCGCCCCCATGGCCCCAACCCATGGAGGCGCCCCCAACAAGGAGACCTTCATGACCAACGCCATCCCCCCAACCTGGGACACCATCGCCACAACCGAACCCCTCATCGCCGCCCTCGACTCCCTCACCGACCACGCCATCCGCGGCATCCCCGCCAGCGACACCCGCTGGTGCGCCAACGACTTCTTCCACACACACCTGAAGCCGTTCATCGGCGAACTCGTCGGATGGACGCGCGGCTACCCCATCGACGAAGCCAGAGAACCAGGCACCACCTGGAAACCCCTCGACCTCCGCCCCCACCTCGACGGCACCGAGGAACAGCTCCGCAGACCGGCCACCAACCCCTACGAGGAAATGCTCCGCACCAGCGAGGCATACGACGTCGTCTATCAGCGGCTACTCGCCAAGCTGCCCAACTGCCGAAACTGCACCTGCGCATGACGCCTGGAGCCCCCCACATGAGTCACGAACCCCCATACACCGTCCACGACGGCACAGCAGTCCCCACCATCAACGGCCTCGCCCTCCTCTGCGGCATCACCCCCGAACAACTCGCCGCCGAACTCAACCGACTCGCCAACAACCCCGACGAAGAGTTCCCCGAACTCTGGATCCGCCGCGCCGCCAACACCCTCAAACGCGACCTCCTCAGCCACGGATACGCCGGCCTCCTCCCCGCCACCCTCGACCGGCTCGCCGACCAGCAGGACGACTCTGACGACGGAGGGCCCCATGCGTCAGCTTGACCCCATGCGTGGCGGCGCCATCTGGTGCGAGCAGCACCAGCGCTGGGAGTGCTCCAAGCGCACCAAGACGGCGCCCGTCTGTCACGGCATCGCCATCGCCGGCATCGACCGTTGCAGGATGCACGCCGGCGAGAACGTCGACCTGGCCAAGGCCAAGGGCGAGGCGATGACGGCGTGGGCGGCGTGGACCGGCGAACAGCTCGTGTCTTCCACAGACGCGGTGCTCGGCATGCTGCAGCTGTCATGGCTGCGCGCCGAGCTGCTGGGCCAGTTGCTGCGCCAGCAGTTCACCCAGGCGCAGGCGGCGGCCGACGAAGACGGCGGCGGGCCGGGTGGCGAGCATCCCGAGCTCGGCCCAGGCCGCGGCCTGGTCGGGCACACGCGGGCGGCAGCCAAGGACATCGGCATCTTCGTGTCGGGCGAGGCCCCTCGAGCGTTGACCGTTCTGGAGGGGCTGGAGCGTGACCGGGTGGTCAAGTACGCCAAGGTCGCGCACGACATGGGGATCGCAGAGCAGCAGGTGCGGATTGCTGAGCAGTACGGGCAGATGCTCGCCGACGTGATCCGGGGATCGCTCGACGCGCATCTGGACCGGGTGCTGGGCGTGCTCGGCGACGACCCGCGGGCGCACGCGATTCAGCAGGCGTGGCCGGAGTGGATGAACACGATCGTGCCCGCGCAGATCGCGGCCATCGCGCCGGGCGGTGTGGCATGACGGGCCGGTTGTCGCGTTCGCAGGTGCTCGACCAGGCGGTGTTCGCGCTCGAGCTGGCCGCTGGCACCGCGACCCCGGACACGGCTCTTGCTGCGATCCGCAACGCGCTGGGCGACCTTGACGCCGCGGACGTTCGCAGGGTGGCGGCCTGCTTGGCGTGGAACGCGGTGCGGGCGATGCCGCCGGCGGATGTGCAGCGGTGGATTCAGCAGTTGAGCCTGGAGCATCTGCTGAGCTTGGAGGGCGGCGATGGCCGTGCCGCCCGTCCCGAGTGACCGCCGCCGACCGGGCGCAACGCCTGTGGCGGCCGTGGACGGCCTAGGAGCGGGCGGTGCGGCCTGGGAGTCTCGGAATGCTGCGTTCTCGCGTCTGCAGGGCTTTCAGGCCGCCGGCGTCGGGCTTGCGCTGCCGAACGGCTGGGTGGTGTTGTCGCCGCCGGCTGCGCGGCATTGCAGGAGCGCGCTCACGGTCGCTGTGCAGGCGAACCGCCGGGACGGCATCGGCCTGCCCGCGGAAGTACGCGAGTTGATAAAGCTGCTGGTCGTGGCCGTGGAGGCTTCCGCGCTTCCGGAGACGGAAGTGCCTAAACGGGGCATACGCGCACTCTCGGGGCGTTGGGAGGTTGGCCCTGCGGCCGACTCCCGGGAGTCGGGATTAGGCCCTCGTCCTCCCGCGGATGTCGGCACCGCCGCGGCGCACCTCGGCATCACACCCCGCGGAGTGCGGGACCTGTGCAGCCGGGGTGCGCTGCCGGCCGCGAAGTTCAGCGGTCGGTGGTTCATCGACTGGGTCGACCTCGAGGAGTTCGCGCACCTGCGCGCCTCTCGAGAGGCAGGCGTCCCCAGTGACCCAGGAATCCGGACCGAACGGCAACGCGAGTCCGCCTGAACCATCGCCAGCTGTCAAGCAGCTGGCCGCCAGCCTGACGGTAGTCCTGGCCAGGGTCGCCGGGACCGGTCCGGGCGGCCAGGTCACCCGGAAGGACGTGCTCGACGCCCACGCGGTGATCCGGGAGCGGGCCCGCCGCTTCGCGCAGATGCGCGCCGGCCAGACGCCCGCCGCCCAGCCGGCCCCTCAGGCGAAGGCGGCGCCGACGGCCGCGCCGCGGAAACCGTCCTGGACGCCGCCGCGCGGCGCAGACCCGCGGGTGTACGCCGCGAACCCGCTCGTCGACCAGGCGCGGCAGCAGGCGGGCGTCCAGCAGATCGCCGGCGAGGCGAAGAAGTCGCCGCCCACGCTGTTCTCTGGCGGCGACCTTCCGCCGTTCACCGCCTCGGGGATCGACCCGCAAGAGCTCGCCAAGGTGCCGTGGTTTGCCCGGCACGCGCTGGCCGCCGTCGAGTCCAGGCAGGAAGCGCTCGAGCTGCTGGCCGCCTATGCCGCCGCGGACGGTGACATCGCCGCGCAGGCCGACCGGGCAGACCTTCACCCTGGCAACCGCGCCTACCAGGAGCGCGTGGACGGCTGGCTACGCGATGCGCACGCGCAGGCGAACGCGTCAGCGCGGTCCCGCATGCTCGACCACGCGGCCGACGAGCACGCCGCACGGGTGCAGGCCCGCCGCACGGCTGAAGCGGACGGCAGCTTCGACCACCTGTTCACCCGGCAGCCGCCGGCGGGGGATGCAGCGTGAGCGCGCCCCGCTACCAGGTGGTCGCTGCCTGCGTGACGAACATCCCGTCCGCGGCGGTATCGACGGTGCTGCCTGGCCGGAAGACGCTGATCACGTTGATGCAGGGCCAGCTTCTGCCTGCTGACGTGCCGTCGGAGACGATTCGCCGCCTGCTCGATGGCGGCTACATCGCCGAGATCGACGGCTGATCGGCGGCTGTCCATGCCCGGTACCCCCCTCGCCGAAGCGTTCGTCCGCGTCCGCGCCGACACCGACCGCGTCCGCGACGACGTCCGCGACGAATTCGGGCGGGCCGGCGGCGAAGCAGGCGACGAGTTCGGCAAGAACTTCTCCCGCGACGCGGCTGGCCGGCTGCGCGACTCCCGCGGCCGGTTCGTCGTCGAAGGCCGCGGCCTCGGCGACGCCGCCGGCGACGGCTTCAACGACGGGTTCGGCCCGAAGCTCAACGACTCGTCCGGCCGGCTCCGCACCCAGCGCCCCCGGTTCGAGGCCGAAGGTCGCCGACTTGGGGAAGCGGCCGGGGACGGCGCCAACGACGGGTTCGGCGACAAGCTGCGCGGCATCGGAGACGTCGCAGGCCGAGTCTTCGACCTGATCACGCC
>NZ_JBITLU010000034.1:0-39821 GCF_044465525.1 Nonomuraea sp. NPDC049646
GTGCTCTCCAGCGACGGCATGTCCATCGAGATGCGCGACACCGACGAGGACGTCTTCCGCGCGGCGGAGGAACTCGGTATCGATCTGTCCCGGCGCGAGCCGAGCAGCGTGGACGAGGTCTGAACGGTCCCGTGCTCCACTGCGGCGCGCCGGGCCGGAGAAGGGTCCGGCGCGCCGCGGTGGAGCAGGACCGCAGGGGCCCGCCGGGGGCTCAGCCCGCGGCCTGCCGCACGAGGGCGGCGATGCGCGCCTCGGTGTCGGGGGTCAGCTCCTTCAGCGCGAAGGCGCTCGGCCACATGGCGCCGTCCTCGAGGGGCGACCCGTCGTTGAAGTCGAGGGTGGCGAAGCGGGACTTGAACTTCGCCGCGGGCTTGAAGAAGCACACGACGCTGCCGTTCCTGGCATAGGCCGGCATGCCGTACCAGGTCTTCGGCGTCAGGTCCGGCGCGGCGGCCCTGATGATGGCGTGCACCGCCTCGGCCAGCACCCGGTCGTCCTCGGCCATCTCGGCGATCTTCTCCAGCACGTCGCGCTCGCCGTCGGCGGCCGACGCCTTCCCGCCGCGCCGGGCGGCCTTCTTCAGCTCGGTGGCGTGCGCCTTCATCGCCGCGCGCTCGTCCTCGGTGAAGCCCTCGAAACCCTTGTCGGACGCGGCGGTGTTCTTCGCGGTGCTCATGGTGAAATCTCCTTCTCTGTGGGGTGAATGCTAGTGCTGACCGTTTTATGGATGGTGTCGCTCAGCCCCACGCGCCGGCGATCTGCCGGGTGCTGGCGTTGAGCCGGTTGAACAGGTTCGTCACGCCGATCATCAGCACGATCGCGGCGAGCTGCTTCTCGTCGAAGTAGGTGGCGGCCCGGTCCCAGACCTCGTCGTTGACCGCGTCGGGCCGGTCGGCCAGCCGCGTGGCGGCCTCGGCCAGCTCCAGCGCCGCCCGCTCCTCCTCGGTGAAGTACGGGGCCTCCCGCCAGGCGGCCACCGTGGCCAGCCGGTCCTCGCTCACCCCGGCCTTGCGGCCGCCCTTGACGCCCGCGTCCACGCAGGCGCTGCACCCGTTGATCTGGCTGATCCGCAGGTGCACCAGCTCCAGCGTCGCGGCGTCCACCCCGCCGGCGTGCACCGCCTTGAACAGCTCCTGGATCGACTGCATCGCGCCGGGCAGAACGGAGGCCGGGTTCTTCATTCGGGACTGCATGGTGGTTCTCCCTTTTTCCTGGTCGGCGCCCCGTCCCCCGGGGCGTGACTCCATCTCAGCGCGTCGGGCCCGCCGCCACGATGCCCGTGGGACACCGTGGGACAGCCGGAACGCCGTTGGCCTGCGGCGATTCGTCCCGGTAAGTTTCTTCCGCGACGGGACAGAGAGGCAGGAACGCGTGACTCGACACCAGACGGCGGACCCCCAGGACGAGCTCGCCACCCGGCTGCGCCTGCTCCAGGAGCTCTCCGGGCACGGCGTACGGGCGCTCGCCCGCGAGACGGGCCTCAGCTCGTCGTCGTTGTCGCGCTACCTCAGCGGCCAGTCGGTGCCGCCGTGGGCCGCGGTGATCGAGCTGTGCCGCCTGGTCAAGCGCGACCCGCGCCCCCTGCGCCCGCTCTGGGACCGGGCGGCCAACCCCCTTCCCGCGCCGCCCAAGGCGAGCCGCCAGGTCCAGCCGCCCTCCGCGCCCGCCGGCGCTCCCCGTCCGCCGCGCAACGACCTGCCGCGCGACGTGCCGGACTTCACCGGGCGCGCGGCCCATCTCGACGCCGTGCTGGCCGCGGTCGCGCAGAGCCGGGTGGTCGCCGTGGACGGCATGGCGGGCGTCGGCAAGACGTGCCTGGCCGTGCACGCCGCGCACCGGCTCGCCGCCGACTACCCCGACGCCCAGCTCTACCTGGACCTGCACGGGTTCACCGACGGCCGGGAACCGCTCGACCCCGACCCCGCGCTGCGCTCGCTGCTCGCCGCGCTCGACGTGCCCTCGGAGAAGATCCCGCAGGAGGGCGGCATCGAGCCGCTGGCCGCCTGCTGGCGGGCCGAGCTGGCCGGGCGGCGGGCCGTCGTGGTCCTCGACAACGCGGCGAGCGCCGACCAGGTCCGCATGCTGCTGCCCGGCGCGGGCGAGTCCGTCGCGCTGATCACCAGCCGCAACCGGCTGCTGGGCCTGGAGGAGGTGCCGCCCGTCTCGCTGGACGTGCTCACCCCGCAGGAGAGCGCCGAGCTGCTGGCCCGCGCCAGCGGCGACCCCAGCGGGCCCGACGGGCGGCTGGCCCAGGACCCGCAGGCGGCGGCCGAGGTGCTGCGGCTGTGCGGCCACCTGCCGCTGGCCCTGCGGCTGGCCGGGGCCCGGCTGCGCCACCGTCCCGGCTGGACCGTCGGCATCCTGGTCGAGCGCATGGCCGAGGGGCCGAGCGAGTTCGACACCGCCTTCGCCATGTCCGTACGGCAGCTCGACCGGGCCCAGCGCCGCCTGTTCCGGCTGCTGGGCCTGCTGTCCGGGTCCTCCTTCGACGACTACGTGGCCGCCGCCCTGGCCGGGGTGCCGCTGCGCGAGGCGCGGACGATGCTGGAGGACCTGCTCGACGCCCACCTCGTCCAGCAGCCCTCGCCCGGCCGGTACACGCTGCACGACCTCGTCCACCAGCACGCGCGCCGGGCCGCCGAGGAGCAGGACACGCCGGCCGAGCGGGAGCAGGCGCTGGGCCGGGTGCTCGACTACTACGTGCACGCGGCCGCCGCCGCCGACGCCGCGATGCCGTACGAGTCGGGCAGCCGCGCCGCGTCGGCGGGCACCCCGCCGGCGGCTCTGCCGGCCTTTCGCAGCAAGCACGCGGCGCTGGGCTGGTTCGGCGCGGAGTACACCAACCTCATGGGCGCCTTCGAGGTGGCGGTCGCCACCGGCGCCGACGCCCACGCGTGCGAGCTGCCCCGCTTCATGCGCGCGTTCTTCGCCCGGCGCTGCGGCACCACCCACCTCAACGTGCTCTTCGAACGGTCGCTGGCGGCGGCCGAACGCCTGGGCGACCCCTGGCAGCTCGCCGAGGCGCACAGCGACCTGGGCTTCGCCCGCTACAACGCGGGCCGCATGGCCGAGGCCGGGGCCGCGTACGAGGCGGCGGCCCCCCTGGTGTCCCAGGTCGGCGACGCCCGCTCCGCGGCGGACCTGATGATGCGCCGCGGCTACCTGAGCTGGGACGAGGGCCACGTCGAGGAGCCGCTCGACCTGTTCAGGCAGGCGGCCCGGCTGTACGCCGACGCCGGCTGCCCGACGGGCGCGGCCCACGCCGCCGCCGACGAGGCGTGGGCGATGCTGCAACTGGGACGCCGGGAGGAGGCCGCCCGGCTGGCCCGCGACGTGCTGGAGCAGACGCACGGCGAGCCCGGCTGGCCGGCCACGCTGACCGCCCGGATCACCCTCGGCATGGCGATCGTCCACGAGGAGCCCGGCGAGGCAGCGCAGCACCTGAGCCAGGCCCTGGAGCTGGCCCGCGAGGACGGCCACAAGCACAACGAGGCGTGGTGCCTCAACTGCCTGGGCGTCGCCCTGCGCCAGATGGGCCGCCACGAGGAGGCGCTGGAGAGCCACCGGCAGGCGTTCGCCCTCCTGGACGAGCTGTTCGAGGAGCACTGGAAGGTGCACTTCCTCTACGGCTACGCCGAGACCTGCCGCCTGGCCGGCCTGCCGGAGGAGGCGCTGCGCCTGCACCGCCAGGCCCTCGACCTGGCGCCCAAGGTGGGCGCGCGGCACAAGGAGGCCCTGGCCCACGAGGGCATCGCGGCCGTGCTCGACGAGAGCGACCCGGCCGCCGCGGCCGAGCACCGCGCGGCGAGCCAGGCCATCCGCCGCGAACTCAACCCGGACGCCTGACGCCCTCCTCGTCGGTGGCGGGCCGGGCGGCGGCCGCGCGGGCCAGCTCGGTGCGGTTGGCGACCTGGAGCTTGGCGTAGACGTGCGCCAGGTGGGTCTTGACCGTGCCCCGGCTGACGAACAGGCGGGCGGCGATCTCCGGGTTGGACAGCCCTTCGGCGGCCAGCCCGGCCACCGACCGCTCGGCCGGGGTCAGGCTCTCCCACCCGGACTCGGGCCGGCGGCGCGGCCCCCGCGCGCGGGTGGCGTGGGCGAGCGCCGTGTCCAGGTCCATCGCGCGTCCCCGCTCGACGGCCGCGCGCAGCTCGCGGCCCTGCTCGCCGTCTACGGGCGGGAGGGGGCGGGGCGCGGCCCCGAGGTCCGCGCGTGCCCGCTCGGCGGCTCCGGCCAGCACCCCGGCCGCCTTGACGGCCCCGCGGCGCAGGTCGAGCAGCGCCAGCGACTCCAGGCCGGCCACCTGGCCGAGCACAAGGGCGTGGTCGACGTGGATGCGCAGGGCCTCGTGGTGCAGCCGCAGCGCGCGTTCGGGGTCGCTGTCGTGGGACAGCAGCGCCAGCTCGTCCAGCACCCCGGCGCGCACCCGCGGCATGCGCCCGGTGACCGGCGAGCGCGACAGGGCCTCCAGCAGCCGCGCCGCCGCCGCGTGCGCGCCCGACCGGCGCAGCGCCGCCGCCAGGACGAGCTGGGTGTCGGGGGCCAGCCACGCCGCGTCCGGCTCCTGCTGCCAGCGGCCCTCCCGCCAGCACCACTCCACCGCCTCGTCCGGCCGGTCGTGCCCGAGGGCGAGCATGGCCTTGCAGCGCTCCCAGCCGGTGATGAACGGCAGCCGTCCGAGCCCGTCGATCAGCCGGTCCACGGGCTCCAGGGCGGCGGCGGCCTCCTCCAGCCGGCCCTGCAGGATGCGGATCTCGGCCAGGACGACCCGGGCCGAGCCGGTCCAGTGCAGGTCACGCAGCGGTTCCGCGGTCGCGACGGCCCGTCCGGCCAGCTCGGCGGCCCGCTCCGGCGCGCCCGACCGGGCGGCGGCCAGCGCCCACCAGCCCAGCGCGAAGGAGGCCACGCCGCGGTCGCCGCGCGCCACCAGCCGCTCCACGGCCCGCTCGAAGCACTCGATCGCCCGCCGGTAGTCGTCGCCGAGCACGTGCACCAGGCCGGCGATCGCCTCGGCGCTGTCGGCGACGAACCCGTCCCCGGCCCGGACGGCCTCGTCCCGCACCGCGCGGGCCTCGGCCAGCGCCTCGGGCAGGCCCGTCGCCAGCAGGCCGAGCGCGATCAGCGGCCCGGCCGGCCGGGCGGCCTCCGGGACGCCGGCCGCCTCGGCCAGGTCCCGCGCCGCCCGCGCCACCTCGAACGCCTCGATCCCCGGCTCGGCGGTGTTGAGCACGAGCGCCAGCGCCGCCAGGACGCGGGCCTGGAGCGGGCCGCGCTCGTCCGCGCCGAGCGCCGCGGCCCGGCGCAGCAGCGCGGCCCCCTCGGCGCCGCGCCCCTCCAGGTGCCACAGCCACGCGCAGTCCGCGGCCAGCCGCCGCCCCCGCGCCGGGTCCGGCCGTGACAGCCCCCACTCGATCGCCGCCCGCACGTTGGGATAGGCGGCGCCCAGCCGCGCCCGCCAGGCGTCCTTGTCGGTCTCCAGCAGCGGCGCCAGCTCCGCGGGCAACGCCGCGTGCACCTCCAGGTGCAGGTCGCGCGCGGCGGTCTCCTCCTCCGCCGCCGCCAGGCGGTCCAGCGCGTACGCCCGCACCACCCCGAGCATCCGGTACCGGGCCACCGGGCCGGTCGTGTCGGCCACGACCAGCGACTTGTCGATCAGCCCCCGCAGCGCCCTGAGCAGGCGCCCGGCGTCCGGCCCGCCGAGCTCGGCCAGGCGGGTGACGGCGTCGGCGGTGAAGCCCGGCTCGAACACCCCGGCGCGCCGGAACAGCACCCGCTCGTCGTCGTCCAGCAGGTCGTGGCTCCAGCTCATCGACGCCTGCAGGGTGCGCTGGCGGAAGGGGGTGGTCCGCGCGCCGCCGTCCAGGAGGGCGTAGGGGGCGCTCAGGGAGTCGGCGATCTGGGCCAGCGACAGCGCGCCCGCCCAGCCGGCCGCCAGCTCCAGCGCGAGGGGCAGCCGGTCGAGCCGGTCGCAGATCCGTCTGGCCTGCGATTCGGCCGCCCTGGCGGCGGCGGGGCCGGTCGCGTCCGGGGCGCCGGAGCGGGCGCGTTCGAGGAACAGCTCCAGCGCGTCGGCCAGCCTCATCGGCGGCACCGGCCACACCCGCTCGCCGGGCACGCCGAGCCTGGACCGGCTGGTGGCGACCACCGCCACCCGCGGGCACTCGGCCAGGACGGCCGCCACGACCCCGGCGGCGTCGTCCAGCACGTGCTCGCAGTTGTCGACCACGACGAGGAGTTCGCGCTCGCGCAGCGCGGCGGCCAGCACCGGCACCGGGTCCCGGTCGGCGGGCAGCGGGACGTCCAGCGCGGCAGCCATCCGGCGGCCGACCTGGCCGCCGTCCGTCTCCTGCTCCAGGCCGACCCAGAACACGCCGTCCGGCCACGCCCCGGACGCCGCCCGGCACAGGCGCATCGCCAGCCGGGTCTTGCCGCACCCGCCGGGCCCGGTCAGGGTCAGGAGCCGCCCGGCCGCCACCGCCTCGCCGGCCGCCGCCAGCTCCTCGGCCCGGCCCACGAACGACGACAACTCTGCCGGAACATGACGGACATCAGACATCGCCCGAAGTATGCCAGCAAATACGCCAGGGGTTCGGCGGCATCTCTGCCAGGTGGCCGATGTTCCCGGCCCGCCAGGACGGCAGGATCGTGCCCATCGGAACAAGCACCCCACCAGGAGAACCCGACATGACGCAGCACGACACCATCCAGGGCCGCAGGGTCGTCGGCAACATCTCGCTGTCCCTCGACGGCCGGGTCAGCGGCCCGGGCGGCGAGTACGACATGAGCTGGATCGTCCCGCACGCCCTCAGCGACGGAGCCCGCGACCACATGATCCGGGTGACCGGCGCCGCCACCACCGTCCTGCTCGGCCGCAGGAACTACGAGGGCTTCGGCTCCTTCTGGCCGGCCGTGGCCAAGGACGCGGACGCCGACCCCCGCGACCGGGCCTTCGCCCAATGGCTCGACGAGACCGAGAAGATCGTCTTCTCCTCGACCCTGACGGAGGCGACGTGGCAGAACTCCCGCCTGGCCGAGACCGGCCCCGCCGCGGAGGTCGAGCGGCTGCGGGGACAGGCCGGCGGGGACGTCGTCGTCCTGGCCAGCGGCAGCGTCATCAGGGCCCTGCTGGCGGCGGACGCGCTCGACCGGCTCAGCATCACGCTCTGCCCCGAGGTGGCCGGCGGCGGCGCCCGGCTGTTCGAGGACGGCCTGCCCGCCGCGCACTGGTCGCTGACCGACCTGACGACCACCGGATCGGGCGCGATCTGCCTGCTCTACGACCGCCTCCGCCAGGGCTGAGCCCGAACCGGCGGGTCAGGCGGGGATCGGGGCGGCGGTGGCTCGGCGGCGGGCGAAGGTGAGGGCGACGACCGTCCCGAGCAGCATGCCCGCGGCCGCGACGAGCACCGCCGTGCGCATCCCCGAGGCGAGCGCGGGCCCGGTGGCCTCGCCCACCCCGCCGGCCGCGACCAGCACCGCGAGCCCGAGCGCCGCGCCGACCTGGAGCGCGGTGGAGGCCATGCCGGAGGCGATCCCCTGCTCGCCCGCCGCCACGCCGGTGGCCGAGGCGATCCACATCCCGGTCCAGGTGAGGCCCTGGCTGACGCCCGACACGACGATGCCGGGCAGCACGGCCCAGTACGAGCCGTCGGCGCTGATCCCCATCGCCAGCAGCGCGGTGCCCGCCGCCCCGCCGACGGTTCCCAGGAGCAGCGTCACCCGCATCCCGATCCGCCCGGCCAGCCGCCCGCCGAGCTGGGTGCCCAGCGCGATCAGCAGGGACGGCACCAGGAACGCCAGCCCGGTCGCCACGGCGCCGTACCCGAGCACGGTCTGGAAGTAGACGGTCAGGAAGTACGGCAGCGCGTTGAACGTGGCGCCGAAGACCAGGATGACCGCGACGGCCGAGCTGAGGCTGCGGTTGCCGAGCAGCCGCAGCGGCATGAGCGGGTCGGCGCCCGCCTTCTCGACCGCGACGAAGGCGGCCAGCAGCACGGCGGCCAGCACGAACCCGCCGGTGATCAGCGGCGAGCTCCATCCGGACTCGGGGCCCTGGATGAGCGCGTAGGCGAGCAGGCTGACGCCGCCGGTGGCCAGCACCGCGCCCGGGACGTCGAACCGGCGGCCCCGCGCGCGGGCCCCGTCGGCGGGCAGCAGCAGCCAGGCTCCGGCGATCGCGACGACGGCGAGCGGCACGTTGACGTAGAAGACCGCCTCCCAGCCCCAGGCGCCGGTGAGCAGGCCGCCGAGCAGGGATCCGAGCGCCAGCCCGCCGGCTCCGGCGCCGCTCCACACCGCCAGCGCCCCGTTGCGCGCCGTCCCCTCGGCGAAACCGGTGTTGACCAGCGCCAACGTGGCCGGGAACAGCAGCGCGCCGCCCAGTCCCTGCGCGGCCCGCGCGGCGATCAGCGCCCCGGGGCTCTGCGCCAGGCCGCCCGCCAGGGAGGCGAGCGCGAACAGCGCCAGCGCGCCGACGAACATCCGGCGGGGGCCGAGCAGGTCGGCCGCCCGGCCGCCGAGCAGGAGGAATCCGCCGTACGCGACGGCGTAGGCGCTGGCCACCCATTGCAGGGTCTGCGGGGAGAAGTCGAGGTCGGCGCCGATCCTGGGGAGGGCGACGAAGACGATGTTGAAGTCGAGGGAGGTGATGAGCTGGGAAAGGGCCAGCAGGGCGAGGATCAGGCCGGGTCGGCGTCTCATGCGCACCTTCATACGATTGTCCGGGAAAAACGTACAGTTCGGGATACTCGTACAATGGGCGGGCGTCCGTCAAATCGCCGTCCGGACATCAAGAACGGGCCCTCGCGAGATCGCGGGGCCCGTGGTTCGTGTGCGGATTCGACCGGCGCGGGGGTTACTCCTGGTCCTGCGCCTTCTTCGCGGGAAGGGCGTGGGCGAGGGCCGCGCCGAGGCAGAGCGACAGCGCGAGCCCCAGCGGGATGTTGTGCAGGGCGACGCCGAGGCCCGTGCCGATCGCGATGCCGGCGGCCAGGCCGAGGGTCCAGCGGGGGGCGCTGCGCTGCGTGTCGTTCGTCATGGTCCGGGCCTGGCGGAGCCGGCGGATCCGGCGTAGACGCCGCAGTCACCGGTGGGCGATGACAGAAGTCGTCGCTCTCGCCGTACGTCTCTCATGGCCGGTCCAACCGGTCAGGATTCGAGAAGCGCCCGGACGGGCGGCCTCCGTAGCGTTGCCCTCATCGTCGCAAACGTCTGAAGCACCAAGGAGACACGGTATGAAAGCGCACGTCAGCTCCATCCTCCTCGCCGTCCGCGACATGGAGGCGGCCAAGCGGTTCTACACCGAGGGCCTGGGCTGGAAGATCCAGAACGACTACGGCATCTCGGTGTTCTTCGAGTCCGACGGCGCCTCGCCTGTCGGCTTCTACGGCCGCGAGGGCCTGGCCGGCCAGATCGGGCTGAGCCCGGAGGGCAGCGGGTTCAGCGGGGTCGTGCTCACCTACGTCGTCCGCAGCGAGGCGCGGGTGGACGAGATCATGGAGGAGGCCGAGAAGGCCGGCGCCACGATCCTCAAGCCCGCCGGCGCCCTGCCGTGGGGCGGCTACGGCGGCACCTTCGCCGACCCCGACGGCTACGTCTGGAGCCTGGGTTACAGCGACCAGGGCGAGGACCAGCCCTACGCCGAGTAGCCGCGGCGGGCGCCTCCGCGGGAGGCGGTGAGGTCCGGCGCCGGCGCACGGTCGTGCCGACGCCGGACCACCGCGGACGCAGCCTGGAGGTTTGTCGGCTTTGCGAAAAATATCTTGATGAAGTAACGTCGCCCCCGTGACTGCCGGGTCGGCCTTGGGCCACGCACCAGAGAGCAGCCCGGCCCTGGCGTGACCGCCCGGCGGGCGCGCGGCCCGCCGCTTCCTCTTCTCCTCCTCAGCACGTCAGAGCAGAGACCATCACCCATGGAGAAGAGTGGATTTCAACAAGCAGGTCATCGACGAGTTCCGCGCCAACAACGGCCAGGTCGGCGGCTTTTTCGAGGGAGCGCGACTGCTCCTGCTCACCACGACCGGCGCCCGTTCGGGCAGGCCGCACACCACCCCGCTCGGCTACCTGCCGGACGGCGGCGAGCGCATGCTGGTCATCGCCTCCGCCGGCGGGGCGCCGAGGAACCCCGCCTGGTACCACAACCTGCGCGCCGACCCCCGTGCCACCGTCGAGAGCGGCGTCTTCGTCTTCGACGTCGAGGCGGAGGTCCTGGAAGGGGCCGAACGGGACGCCGCCTTCGCCCGCGCCGTGGAGAGCGACCCCGGCTGGGCCGACTACCAGGCGAAGACGACCCGGATCATTCCCGTCGTCGCGCTGAAGGTCGTGCCGGGGCCGCCCCGGTCGACCGCGCCCTCCGGCGGGGCGTACCTCAAGCTGGTGCACGACGGCTTCCGCCGCGAGCTCGCGCTCATCCGCAAGGAACTGGCCGACACCGGACGTGCCGGCCTGGGCGTGCAGCTGCGCGTCAACTGCCTGACCATGTGCCAGGGGCTGCACCACCATCACACCGGCGAGGACACGATGTTGTTCCCGGCGCTGGCCGAGCGGCATCCCGCGCTCGCCCCGGTGATCGAG
Organism: Nonomuraea sp. NPDC049646; assembly: GCF_044465525.1. Taxonomy (NCBI): domain Bacteria; kingdom Bacillati; phylum Actinomycetota; class Actinomycetes; order Streptosporangiales; family Streptosporangiaceae; genus Nonomuraea; species Nonomuraea sp. NPDC049646. Next base: position 10,573 of record NZ_JBITLU010000034.1, read on the forward strand.
CGGCTGGCCGTGGAGCACGAGCGGGTGAGCGTGCTGGTTGCGGAGCTGAAGGAGGCCCTGTCGGGTGACGACCCGGTGCGGGTGCGCGCGGAGGTCGAGCGGCTGACCGACGAGCTCGAAGCGCATCTGGCGTACGAGGAGGAGCAGCTCGTGCCGATCCTCGACCTCCCCTGAGCCCGTTCAGGCCGAGGCGGACGCGGGTGCCGCCGGCGCGGCGGTGAGCCGCCGGGTCGAGACGGCGACGACGAGCCCGAGCGCGGCGTAGGCCGCGCCGAGCAGGCAGGCGGCCGGCCATCCCGCGAGGCTGTAGGCCCAGGCGGTGGTGATCGCGCCGAGCGCGGAGCCGAGGGAGTAGCAGGCCATGTACGCGCCGATGACCCCGCTACTGCGGTCGGGACGCGCGGTGGTGAGCAGGTGCTGGCTGCTGACGTGCACGGCCTGCACGGCGAAGTCGAGGACGACTACGCCCGCGATCAGCAGCCACAACGACCACCCCGCCTGCGCGGTCAGCAGCCACGAGGCGGCGAGCAGCGCCAGCGACCAGCCGGTGACCGAGGACGCCAGGCCCCGGTCGGCCCAGCGGCCGGCCCGGGCCGCGCCCAGCGCGCCGGTGAGCCCGGCGAGCCCGAACAGCCCGATCTCGGTGGTGCCGAGGTGCCACGGCGCGGCGCCGAGCGGCAGCGCCAGCCCGCTCCACAACGTGCCGAAGGAGGCGAACAGGAAGAACGCGATCAGCCCCCGGCTGAGCAGCAGCCGGTCGCCGGCCACCAGCCTGCCCAGCGACGACAGCGACCGGCCGTAGGAGACCCGCGGGCGCCGGACGTCGGCGTCGAGGACCAGGCGGGCGGCGAGCGCGAGCAGCACGCACGACGCGGCGATGACCAGGTAGACCGCCCGCCAGTCGGCCAGCTCGCCCAGCAGGCCCGCGACCATCCGGACCCCGAGGATCCCGGCCACCACGCCCGAGGTGACCGTGCCGATGTTGCGGCCGCGCTCGCCGGGCGGTGAGACGGCGGCGACATAGGCCACCGTGACCTGGACGACCACGGCGAACAGCCCGGCCAGGGCCAGGCCCGTCATCGCCAGGCCGCCCCCGGGCGCGACGGCGGCCACCCCGGCGCCCGCCGCCGTCAGCAGCAGGTGGGCCGTGATGAGCCGGCGCCGGTCGAACAGGTCGCCGAGCGGGACGAGCAGCACCAGCCCCGCCAGGTAGCCGATCTGGCCGGCGGCGACCAGCCAGCCCAGCGATCCGTCCGCCAGCCCGAGGTCCCGGCCGGCGGCCTGGAGGACGGGCTGGATGCCGTAGACGGGCGACACGGCCACCGCGCACACCAGTGCGAGCACGATCCGTTGCCTGCCGGTCAGTCCTGGCGACATGTCACTCCCCCATCAGTTTCAATATGCAACCGATCGGAGGCTAGGGCATAATGGTTTCGAATTGCAACTGATCGGAGGGTCCGATGGACGTCACACTCGCCGCGGGAAGCGCCTGGACCGACCCGGCCTGCCCGGTCGCGCGCGCCGTCGACCTGGTCGGCGACCGGTGGAGCCTGCTGATCGTCCGCGACGCGATGGACGGCGCCACCACCTTCACCGACTTCCACCAGCGGCTGGGGATCGCCCGCAACATCCTCACCGACCGGCTCCGCAAGCTGGTCGAGCACGGCATCCTCGACAGGAGCGCCGACGGCGGCAGGCGGCACGCCTACCGGCTCACCGAGGCCGGGCAGGACCTGTTCACCGCCGTCGTCGCCCTGCGCCAGTGGGGTGAGCGCCACGCCTTCGCCCCGGACGAGCCGCACTCCGTCCTGGTCGACGGCCAGGGGCGCGAGCTGCCCACGCTGCACCCGCTCGGCCAGGACGGCACGCCGCTGTCCGCCGGGACCTCCCGCGTGCGCAAGACCGCCGCGTCCGGCTAGACCTGTTCTCGGCACATATGGATCTTTGTGGTCGATCGGTGCGTCAGGTTGGTCCTGGGCTCGTGGGGCGGCCTGCTCATCTTGCCGGAAGACTCCTTCTGAGCGCCCTCGCCACCATGAAGCCCGTCCCCGCCAACGGCCAGGACCCACCGGCCGTCCCCCGGCCGACACCCCTCCGACTCCAGCTCCTGGACCTACTCGACATCGACCCCGGCAACTCCGCTGACGACCATTGGCCTGCCGTCAGGACGTGATCACGGCGGGGTTTCCCTCGCTCCAGACGCTGATGATCCTGCGGTGGGTGAACCGCCAGCCGTCCGGGGTGCGGCGCAGCCGGTCGTCGTAGCGACCTCCGGCAAGGAACTTCTCGCCATCGGGCAGACCAAGGCGGACATGCTGGGCCTGGTAGTAGCAAGTGTGCTCCGCATCGTCACCGTGCACTGCGGCGACATGGTTGCCGTTCAGGTGATGGGTGGCGTCGAATCGCTCCATGCTGGTGCTGATCCTGGCAATGATCGCCTCAGGCCCGCGGAGCCGTTCGCCCGAACCGCTGTACTCCCAGCAGGCGTCGTCGGTGAACAGCGCGCCCAGGGTCTCCCAGTCCCTGGTGTCCAGGGCTGTCGCGTAGGCGATGACGGTGTCCACGATCGCGGTGCGGTCCGCGAGGTGCTGGATCATGGGGCCACCTTCCGGTTTGGTGCACGATTTGATACGGAGTACATGATTGGTGACTGTCGAGCCCGGTGGAAGAAGGCACTTTCATGTCCCAGAGTCACATCGATGTGTCAGCCCTGGCCCGCGAGGCGTGCCCGGTCTCGGAGGTCCTCGATCACGTCTCCGGGAAGTGGAGCATCGGCATCCTGGTGGCCGCCGCGCAGGGTCCGGTCCGGTTCACGGAGCTGGAACGCTCGATCAAGGGAATCAGCCGGCGCATGCTCACGCTCAAGCTGCGCAAGCTGGAGCGGGACGGCTTGCTCGTACGCACCGTCCATCCGGTCGTTCCGCCCAAGGTCGAGTACACGCTGACGGAGATGGCCCGGGAACTCCACAAGTCGCTGCTGGAGCTCACCGACTGGGCCAAGCGACACGGCGCCGCCGTCGCCGCGGCCCAGGCCGCCTACGATCACGAACGCAAGGGTTGACGGCAGCCACCGCCCAGAAGACTCCGTACCTGTGAAGGCCGGACGATCGTCCAGGTGCGGAAACGGGGCTAGAGGTCGAGGATCAGGGCGCGGTGGTCGGACACCTCTGGGGCGGCCGCCACCTCGAACTCCTTGACGGCGGCAGGGTCGGAGACGAGCAGGTAGCTCGCGTGCCGCACGGGCTTGCGATAGCGGGAGGTCCTGGTGTCGGCGTCGCGGACCAGGTCGCGCAGGCCCAGCCCGGCCAGGATCCGGAACGTCTCGCTGCCGGGCAGGAGGTTGAGGTCGCCGCACACCACGGTCAGGTCGCCCTCCTCGCGCGCGCCGGCGACGAGGGCGGCGAGCCGTCCGGCCTGGGCGCGGCGGGCCGGGGTGTCGGCCTTGCCGCCGGCGTCCCGCAGGCCGTGGAGGTTCACGACGGTGACGAACCGCCGTGCCGGGCGGTCGAAGACGCGCACGGCCAGGGCGGCGCGCGGCCGGTCGCCGGCCGGCCACCCGTCTTGGTGCTCGACGTAGCCGCCGTGCACGAACGCGGACCGCACGCCGACGACGGGCAGCGTCTCGGCGACGAACGTGGCGACCCCGAAGTCCTGCCGGTGCGAGCCGCCTTCCTGGTCCTGGACCGGGCCGGAGTCGCTGACGGCGAAAAGCGGCTGGTGGCGGGGGAGGCGCGAGCCGAGGTCGGCCAGCAGGTCGGCCCGCTGCGGCAGGGACCGCTCGGCGTCGTCGAACCTGGTCCAGCCGCGCAGGCCGGGCGTGCGCGTCACCTCCTGCAGGCACAGCACGTCGGCGCCGCACCCCTCCACCCAGGGCGCCAGCTCACCGAACATGGCCCCACCCCACGCGTTCACCGAAACCACTCGCACCCGCCCAAACTTAGACCAACCGCGCAGTCGCCTGTTCTGCGGTGAGCGCGCCACCTGTGAACCCGCCCCGGGCATTTGGCCGGGGCGGGGGTGTGGGCCTGCTGTCCCGCCGCCGCTGGGTCCAGCGTTCCGTCGGTCGCGACCGTCCGTGCGGGGGCGGTCGTTCCGGTTCAGGGGGCTTGGAGCGCTGCTTCGAGGAGGGCGTCGAGGAGCGGTATCCGGCGATCGGTGTCGTCGCGGGTGGCGATGAGCGCGACGCTCACGTCCAGGTCGGGGACGCGGGCCTGCAGGGCGCGCAGTCCGGTCCAGCCTCCGCCGTGGCGGTAGGCGACATGTCCGGCATGTGACCGTACGCCCATTCCCCACGCGTAGTCGATCGGCGTCCCGTCGTCGAGCCGTCCCGGGGTCTGCATGAGCGGTGAGACACCGAGCTCGTCCGCGTTCAGTGCCTGGCTCCAGCGCAGCAGGTCGCCGAGGGTCGTCCACGCGCCCCCGTCCCCGAGCGACAGAGGCGCGGGACGAAGGCGGACGAGCGGCGCGGCGCCCGCCGGCATGGGGCCCAGGGCCCGGCCAGAAGCGGGTGCCGGTCATCCCCAGGGGAGCGAAGAGCCGGCGGCGGGCGAGATCGGGCAAGGGCAGCCCGGACGCTCGTTCCAGCACCGCCGCCAGACAGACGTACCCGGCGTTGGAGTAGACGTGCGCGGTGCCCGGCGGGCGGTCCAGGGCCGGGAAGCGGGTGAGGGCCGCGAGGATGCCCGGCGTGGTGCGGTCGGCGGAGCCCTGGAGCGCGTCGATCTCGGCGTCCGCCGGAAGGGCCGCCGTGTGGTGGACGAGGTGCCGGATCCGGACCGCGCGGGCCCACCCCGGCAACCCGGGCAACCACCCCGACAGAGGCGACTCCACGTCCAGCACCCCATCCCTGACCAGCAGCGCCGCGCACGCCGCGGTCATCTGCTTGGACAGCGACGCGGCATAGAGGACGGTCGTGGCGCTCATCGGTGCACCGGAGGCGGTCATCCCGCGCGCCACGAGGACGGGCGGCGCGCCGCGCCGGTGGATCCCGGCCACGATCGGTTCGTCGTCGCGGTAGCCGGCTTCGGAGACGAGGGCCGCTGTTCGCCGGTGCAGTTCGGACATGGCCCGATCCTCCCAGTGCGGTCCAGGCGCACGTCTCCGGGAGTTTAGGAATGAACGTTCTTGACTGAACGTTCCTTTACTGTATACGATCGAGGCATGGGACGACCAAGAGGATTCGACGAGGCCACCGTGATACGGGCGGCGGCGGAGCTGTTCTCGACCCGGTCCTACGACGGCATCTCCATGGACGAGCTGGTGACCCACCTCGGCGTCCACCGCAACAGCCTGTACAAGACCTTCGGCAGCAAGCGCGGTCTCTACCAGGCCGCGCTGAGCTGGTCCCTGGAGCACGACGTCAACCCGCTGATCGACCGGATCGCCGCCGCCGGCGACCTGGCCGGGGCGTTGCGCGTGGCCGCCGCAGAACCGGCCGCCGAGGTCGGCCTCAACCTGCTGCTGCTGGCCGCGGTCGAACGCGCGCCGGTCGATCGCGAGGTCGCCGACCGGCTCGCCGCCGTGCTGGCCGCGTTCGACCGGGCCGCCAGGGCGGCGACCGGGAGCGAGGGCGAGGACGACCTGGCCTTCGCGCTCACCGCGGCCGTCCTCGGCCTGCGGATGCGGGCCAGGGCGGGGACCGCGAACACCGACATCGACCGGGCCGGCGCCGCGCTGGCAAGCCGGCTCACCCACCACCACCAAGGAGCATGACATGGCGAGGATCAGCATTGACGGACAGACGCTGGTCGTGGAGATCGAGGGCCTGGACAAACTGTGGGCGTTGAAGAGCCGGCTGGTCATCCCGCTGGCCAACGTCCGCGGCGCCACCGCCGACCCGGGGATCGTCGGCGACCCCAAGGGGGTGCGCGCGCCCGGCGCCCACCTGCCCGGCGTCATCACGGCCGGAACGTTCCACCTCAACGGCGAGAAGGTCTTCTGGGACGTGCACGACGCCGCCAAGGCCGTGGTCATCGAGCTGGCCGACGAACGCTACGCCCGGCTGGTGATCGAGGTCGCCGACCCGCGCGCCGCCGTGGCGCTCGTCGAGGAGGCCATCGCCGTCCGCTGACGGCCGCCCGCACCACAGACGGTGGGGGGCGAATACGGGACAGGCGCCGTAGTTCCCTCCCCTCTTCCCGGAGGACCCCACGTCGGTGGCCGGGTACCCGCTCCGCACCCGGCTGGGGGAGGGCGGCACGGGCCGGGTCCCCCTGTCCGTCTCGCCGGGCGGCCGCCTCCTGGCCCTGAAGGTCGTCAAGCCCGAGTACGCCGCCGCCCCGGAGTTCCGCCGCCGGTTCCGCCAGGAGGTGCAGGCGGCGCAGCGGGTGCAGGACGCCTTCACCGCCCCCGTGGTGGACGCCGACCCCGACGCGGCCGTCCCCTGGCTGGCCACGGCCTACATCTGCGGGCCCTCGCTGCACCAGGCCGTGGCCGAGCGCGGTCCGCCGCCGCCGGCCACCGTCCGGCGGCTGGTCGCGGGGGTCGCCGAGGCGCTGATCGGCATCCACGCTGCCGGGCTGGTCCACCAGGACCTCAAGCCCTCGAACGTGCTGACCTGGACGGCGACCGTCTAGGCCCAGGGCTGACCCGGAAGCGCTCAGTGCTGACCCGAAGCGCTCAAGGCTCACCCAGAAGCGCTACCGGGACGCCGCCACAGCGCGGTCTGCCTCCGCGAGCCGCCGAACGGCCTCGGCCAGCTCGGCGTGCCCGGCGGTCGCGGCGAAGCCGAGGCGCAGGAAGGCGCCCGGGAGCTCGGTGGCGAAGTAGCGGTTGCCCGCGCTGACGGCGACGCCGTCGCGGCGGGCCGCGTCGGCGACCACGGCGTCGTCGGCGCCGCCGGGCAGGCGCACCCACAGGTGCAGGCCGCCGGCGGGCACCCGGTCGAGGGTCCAGCCGGGCAGCTCGGCCAGGACGGCGGCGGCCAGCGTCGCGCACCGCTCCCGCAGCGCCGCGCCCAGCGACCGGACGTGCCGCTCCCAGGCGGGGGAGGTGAGCAGGTCGAGCGCCGCCTCCTGGAGCGGGCGGCCGACGAAGAAGTCGTCGACCAGCCGCACGGCGCGCAGGCGTTCCATGACCGGGCCCCGGGCGGTCAGGGCGCCGATGCGCAGGCTGGGCGCGGCCGGCTTGGTGAGGGAGGTCAGGTGCACCACCGTGCCGTCGCGGTCGTCGGCCAGCAGCGGCGGCGGCACCGGCGCGCCGTGGCCGAGGTGGCGCGCGAAGTCGTCCTCGATCACGAAGGCGCCGGCCGCGCGGGCGGTGTCCAGGACCTGCCGCCGGCGGCCCGGCGCCAGCACCGCGCCGGTCGGGTTGTGGTAGGTCGGCTGGCAGTAGAGCAGGCGGGCGCGGGTCAGGGCGAAGGCGTCGGCCAGCAGGTCGGGCTTGAGGCCGTCGGCGTCCGTCGGCACCGGCACCGGGCGCAGGCCGGCCGCGCGGGCGGCGGCGATCGCCCCGGGGTAGGTGGGCGACTCCATCAGGACGGGATCGCCCGGCCCGCCGATCGCCCGGAACGCCATGGAAAGGCCGCTCTGCCCGCCGGCCGTGACCAGGACGTCCTCGGCGCTCACCCCGCCGCCCGCCATCGCGGCGAACACGGCGCGCAGGGAGGCCAGGCCGGCGGCCGGGGCGCGGTCCCAGGCGTCGGGACGGCGGGCCGCGCGGGCCAGCGCGGCGGTCAGGGCGCGGGTGGGCTGGAGCGAGCGGTGCAGGTAGCCGCCGTCCAGCAGGATCGTGGCCTCGGGGAGCGCGCCGACCGCGCCGGTGAGGCTGCGGGTGTCCACGGCCCGGTCGGCGAGGGTGACGCTCTGCCACGCGGTGTCTGGGACCCCGGCGCGCCGCCGCGCCGGGGCCGCGACGTAGGTGCCGCTGCCGGGACGGGTGACCACCACGCCCTCGGCGGCCAGCGCGGCGATCGCCTGCGACACGGTGGCGGGCCCGACCTTGTAGCGGCGGATCAGCTCCCTGCTGCTCGGCAGCCGGTCGCCCGGCGCGAGCCGGTCGATCATCGCGCGCATCCTGGTCGCCAGCTCGGCCGAACTGCTACTGTCGGACATGGAAACCGATGATAGCGCTTCCAGCACTTCGCCAGAATCGCTTCTGGACGTCGCGGCCCTGCGCGCCGACACCCCGGGCGCGGAGGAGGTCGTGCACTTCAACAACGCCGGATGCGGCCTGCTGCCCGCTCCGGTGCTCGCCGCGATGGTCGACCACCTGCGGCTGGAGGCGCACCTCGGCGGCTACGAGGCCGCCGCCGCCCGCGCGGCGCAGGTCGCCGGCTTCTACGCCGAGACCGCCGCCCTGATCAACTGCGCTCCCCGCGACATCGCCTTCACCGGCAGCGCCACCCACGCCTTCTCCACCGCGCTGTCGGCGATCCCGTTCGCGGCCGGGGACGTCGTCCTGACCACCCGCAACGACTTCATCTCCAACCAGATCGCCTTCCTCTCGCTGGCCAGGAGGTTCGGGGTACGGGTCGTGCACGCGCCCGACCTGCCCGAGGGCGGCGTGGACGTGCCCGCCATGGCCGCGCTGATGCGCCGGCACCGCCCGCGCCTGGTGGCCGCCACCCACATCCCCACCAACTCCGGCCTGGTCCAGCCGGTCGCCGAGATCGGCCGGCACTGCCGCGAGCTGGACCTGCTCTACCTGGTGGACGCCTGCCAGTCGGTCGGCCAGTACCCGGTCGACGTCGAGGAGATCGGCTGCGACCTGCTCACCGCCACGTGCCGCAAGTTCCTGCGCGGCCCGCGCGGCTCCGGGTTCCTCTACGTCGCCGACCGCGTCCTGGACGCCGGGTACGAGCCGCTGTTCATCGACATGCACGGCGCGCGCTGGACCGAGCCGGGCCGCTACGAGCCGGTCGCGACGGCGGCCAGGTTCGAGGACTGGGAGTTCCCCTACTCCGTCGTGCTCGGCTGCGCGGCCGCCGCCCGCTACGCCCGGCGGGTGGGCGTGGACGCCGTCGCCCGGCGCACCCCGGCCGTGGCCGCCGGCCTGCGCGACGGGCTGGCCGCGCTGCCCGGGGTGCGGGTGCTCGATCGGGGGCGGCGGCTGGGCGCGCTGGTCACCTTCGCCGTCGAGGGCTGGCGGGCGGAGCCGTTCAAGGCGGCGCTGGACGCGCGCGGCGTCAACTCGGCGCTCAGCTTCCGGCACTTCGCCCAGTTCGACTTCGGGGACAAGGACGTCGACTGGTGCCTGCGCCTGTCGCCGCACTACTACAACACCGAGCAGGAGGTGGACCTGGTCGTCGCGGCGGTCGCCGAACTCGCCGCCGCACCCCGGTGACGGGTTCCGCGAGCGGCTGACGGCGGTTCCTTCCAGACGTGTCCCAACTTATGGCGAATTTCGCCAGAAGATCTAGACGTACGGCATTACGCGGGTGACAATCCGTTCGTCAATCGAAGATCGCCTGGTCCCGCGCGGACCTCTGGTCGACATGCGAGGACCGATGCGGGTTGTGCGTGGGCTGGTCGCGGCCGTCTTGGCCTTCACGATCCCGGCGGTGCCGCCCGCCGGCGCGGAGCCGCCGGAGGCAGGCGCGCCTCCGGCGGCGAGCGCGCCCCCAGCGCCCCCAGCGCCCCTCGCCTCCCTCGCGCCGGAGACGGCCGCGACCGCCGCGGCCAGGCGCGCCGGCCGCCCGGTCGAGATCGAGTCGATGCGCAGCGAGACCCGCCAGGTCTTCGCCCGTCCGGACGGCACCTTCACCCTCGAACAGCACGCCCGCCCCGTCCGCGTCCGCCAGGCCGCCGGCTGGGTGCCCGTGGACACCACGCTGCGCCTGCGTCCCGACGGCGCGGTGGAACCGGTGGCGACGGCGGCCGGGCTGACCTTCTCCGGCGGGGGCGGCGGCCCGCTCGCCCGCCTGTACCGCGGCGGCAAGGCCCTGGAGCTGACCTGGCCGGGCACGCTGCCCAGGCCCTCGCTCGACGGCGACACCGCCACCTACCCCGAGGTGCTGCCCGGCGTGGACCTGCGGGTCACCGCCGACGTGGACGGGTTCTCCCACGTCCTGGTGGTCAAGACGCGGGCCGCCGCGCGAGCCCTGCCCGACCTGGACTTCCCGCTGTCGGTCAGCGGCCTGTCGCTCACCGCCGACAAGGCGGGCAACCTGGAGGCGGTCGACCGCACCGGCGGCACGATCTTCATCGCGCCCACCCCCACGATGTGGGACTCGACCGGCGCCGGCCAGGCCGCGGTCAAGGAGGGCCGCGCGCCCGAGGCCCGCCAGGCCACCATGGGCGTCTCGCTCGAAGGCAGGAAGCTGCGGCTGCGGCCGGACCGCGCGATGATGAGCGACCCGAAGACCCGCTACCCGGTGTTCCTGGACCCGTACTTCTCGGCCGCCCGCGGCGCCTGGACCGCCGTGTGGAGCAACTGGCCCAGCTCCAACTACCTCAACTCCAGCGACGTCGCCCGCGTCGGGCACGTCAACTCGCAGACCAACCGCTCGTTCTTCCAGATGAACACCGGCTCCACGATCCACGGCAAGCAGATCATCAAGGGCACGCTGCGCACGTACGAGACGTGGTCGTACTCGTGCAGCGCCCGCGCGGTCGAGGCGTGGTCCACCAACACGATCAGCAAGAGCACCACCTGGAGCAACCAGCCCAAGTGGGTCAAGAAGCTGTCCACGGTGAACGTGGCCAAGGGCTGGGGCTCGGCCTGCCTGCCCGGCGGCGTCGAGTTCGACGTCACCTCCCAGGTCGCCGACGCCGCCGCCAACAAGTGGGCCAACATCACCGTCGGCCTCCGCGCCACCAGCGAGACCGACCAGTACGCCTGGAAGAAGTTCCGCAACAACCCGAGCCTGGTCATCGAGTACAACTCGCTGCCCGCCGACCCGGTGGCGGCCGACGCCTGGTCCGACCCGGGCGGCCCGTGCGTCTCCGGCGACGACCGGCCGGTCATCAGCACGCCCGCGCCCAAGCTCTGGGCCCGGCTCAAGGACGCCGACAACTCCGTCAGGGGCCGCTTCGAGTGGTACCGGGCCGACGGGACCAAGGCGGGGGAGTACCTGACCCCCGTGGGCTCGACCGGCACGGCCTTCTCCGCCCTCGTCCCGCAGAGCCTGTACGCCGACGGCGCGCTGGTCCGCTGGCGGGTCCGCGCCGAGGACGGCAAGGCCAACAGTGCCTGGAGCCCCTGGTGCGAGGCCACCGTGGACGCCACCGCCCCCGGCCGGGAGCCCGAGGTGTCCTCCGACCGGTTCGCCGAGAACGGCTGGAGCGACGGCGTCGGCCTGGCCGGCCGGTTCACCTTCGCCCCCAACGGCGTCACCGACGTCGCCGCCTACGTCTACGGCCTGGACACCACCCCCAAGACCGAGGTCCCGCCCGCCCAGGACGGCACGGCCGCGATCACCCTCACCCCGCGCCACGACGGCCCGAACGTCCTGTCGGTGCGCAGCAAGGACCGCGCCGGGCAGCTCGGCCCGATCCGCACGTACGTCTTCAACGTCAACGCCGGACAGGGACCGGCCGGCCACTGGCCCATGGACGAGGGCCAGGGCGGCACCGCCGCCGACGCCGCCGGCGCCCACCCCGCCACCCTGTACGGCGCCACCTGGACCGCGGGCCGGACCGGCGGCGCGGTGCGGCTGGCGGGCGCCTACGCCCAGACCGGCGGCCCGGTCGCCGACACCGGGCGCAACTTCGCCGTCGCCGCCTGGGTCCGCCTGACCGGCACCGCCGCCTCCGCCACCGCCGTCACCCAGGAGGGCGGCCGGACCGGCGCGTTCTCGCTCCAGTACAGCAAGGCCGACAACCGCTGGGCGCTGGCCGTCACCGGCGCCGACGCCGACGCCGCGACGACCGTGCGCGCGCTGTCGGCCGCCGCGCCCCGGCTGAACGAGTGGACCCACCTGACCGGCGTCTACGACTCGGCGGCCGGCCAGATCTCCCTCTACGTCAACGGCCGGGCGGAGTCCTCGGTCGCCGTCCCCGCGCCGTGGAACGCCACCGGCCCGCTGACCATCGGCCGCGGCAAGGCGGGTGGCGCGGCGGCCGACTTCTGGCCCGGCGACGTGGACGACGTGCGCGTCTACGGCCGCGCCATGTTCGCCGACGAGGTCGCCGACCTGGTCAACAGCGCCGCCACGCTGGTCGGCCACTGGAAGCTGGACGAGGACGGCGGCCTGTCGGCCGCCGACTCCTCCGGCCGGGCCACGCCCGCCGCGCTGGCCGGCGCCGCCACCTGGACCGACGGCTGGCTGGACGGCGCCCTCGCGCTCGACGGCGCCACCGGCCATGCCCAGACCGCCGCGCCCGCCGTCGCCACCGGCTCCGGGTTCACCGTCGCCGTCTGGACCCAGCTCGACTACCTGCCCGCCAAGGACACCGCCGCCGTCGCCCAGCCGGGCGCCAGGGCGGCCGGGTTCCAGCTCGGCTTCGACAAGGAACAGGGGCGGTGGGCCCTCGGCATGGCCGCCGCCGACACCGACACCGCCGCCCTCGTCCGCACCCGCTCGGACGCCGTCCCCGCCCCCCTGGAATGGACGCACGTCGCCGGCGTGTACGACGCCCTGGCCGGCGAGCTGCGCGTCTACGTCAACGGCCGCCTGTCGGCCACCACCGTCACCCCCCACGTGAGCACCTGGACCGCCACCGGCCCCCTGCAACTGGGCCGGACCAAGACCGCGGGCGTCTTCACCGGCTACTGGCCGGGGACCGTCGACGACGTCCGCACGTACGACGGCGTGCTCAGCGCCGAGCAGATAGCCCAGCTAGCAGCCCAGTAGCCCCCTCCCTGGGAGAATCCGTGGACAGTGAGTTAGACCTGCCAGAGCCCAACTGGAATCGTTTTCAGCAGCCCGCCGCCGAACCCGACGCCCCCGACCCCCGCTGGAACCGCTTCGAGGGCGTCAAGCCTCAGACCGCCTGGCCGCGCAGGCTGGCGACCGTGCTCACGGTCGTGCTCCTGGCGCCCATGGCGTACGCGATGCCCGCCTCCGCCGCGCCCCGCAAGGCGCCCGCGGTGCAGAAGGAGACGCCGGTCAAGGGCGGGAAGGTGCCCGTCCTGCCGCCCCTCGCCGATCCCGCCTCCGCACAGGCGTGGAAGGCCCCGCCCAAGGTCGCCTGGCCCGCCGCCGGCACCGCCGAGCTGGGCGGTGCCGCCGAGCGGGGCGCCTCCGCACTGGCCGCCGGGTTCCCGGTGCGGCTGGCCCCCGCCGCCAAGGGGGTGGCCGCGGCCGAGGCCGTCCCGGTCAAGGTCGAGCTGCTCAGGACCGACCTGCTCGGCGTCGCGATGCGCGTCTCGCCCGGACAGGGCGTCACGGCGGCCAAGGCGTCCGGGAAGACCCGGCTGGAGATCGACTACTCCGGCTTCCGGTACGCCTTCGGCGGCGACTACGGCGCCCGGCTGCGCATGGTCAAGCTCGACGAGTGCGCGCTCGACGCCCAGGCCGCCGCCACCTGCGCCGCGCCGCAGCCGGTCAAAAGCGACAACGACGCCAAGGCGGGCAAGCTGACCGCCGAGGTCGAGACCACCGGCCTGTACGCCGTGACCGCCGCCGCCTCCGGCCCGTCGGGCGACCACGCCGCCACCTCGCTGGCCGCCTCGGCGAGCTGGAGCGTCGGCAACCAGTCCGGCGACTTCTCCTGGAGCTACGACCTGCGCACCCCGCCCGCCCTGGGCGGCGACGAGCCGGACCTGTCGCTCGACTACTCCTCCCAGAGCGTGGACGGCCGCACCGTCTCCACCAACAACCAGCCGTCCTGGGTGGGCGAGGGCTTCGAGCTGAACCCCAGCGGCTACGTCGAACGCCGCTACAAGGCGTGCATGATCGACGGCAAGAAGACCGGCGACCTGTGCTGGGACCAGGACAACGCCACCCTGTCGCTCGGCAACTCCGCCGTCGAGCTGGTCAAGGACGCCACCACCAAGCAGTGGCGGCCCAAGCGCGACGACGGCACCCGCATCGAGTACCTCACCGGCGCCACCAACGGCGACAACAACGGCGAGTACTGGCGGGTCACCACCGCCGACGGCACCCAGTACAGCTTCGGCCTGAACCGCCTGCCCGGCTGGGTCACCGGCAAGCCGGAGACCAAGTCGGTGCAGACCGTGCCGGTGTTCGGCAACAACAGCGGCGAGCCGTGCTACTCCAGCACCCCCGCCAACGCCTGGTGCCAGCAGGCCTACCGGTGGAACCTCGACTACGCGGTCGACACCCACGGCAACGCCACCACGTACTGGTACGAGACCGAGAAGAACTACTACGGCCGCAGCATGAAGCCCGAGCAGGGCACCGTGTACGTGCGCGGCGCGTACCTCACCCGCGTCGACTACGGCTACCTGCAGAGCGAGCTGTTCACCAAGGCCCCGGCCGCCCGGGTGGTCTTCGACGTGGCCGAGCGCTGCCTGCCCTCCGGCACCGTCACCTGCGCCGCCGACCAGCTCAAGAAGGAGACCGCGGCGTCCTGGCCGGACGTGCCGTTCGACCAGATCTGCGACGCCGGGGTCAAGTGCACCGACCGGCTGTCGCCGACGTTCTTCTCGCGCAAGCGCCTGGCCAAGGTCACCACGCAGGTGCTCAACGCCTCCGGCCAGTACAGCCCGGTGGACTCCTGGACGCTGACCCACCAGTTCCCCGCCACGGGCGACGGCCTCAGCCCGTCGTTGTGGCTGGCCTCGGTGCAGCAGAGCGGCCACGTGGGCGGCACCCTCACCATGCCGAAGATCACCTTCAGCGGCGTGCAGCTGCCCAACCGGGTGGACGCCAACGAAGGACGCGCGCCGCTGGTCAAGTGGCGGGTCCAGGCCGTGAACAACGAGACCGGCGGCGAGCTGCGGGTCAACTACGCCGCGGCCGACTGCAAGCCCGGCGACGTGCCCGCCGCGGCCGACAAGAACAACCGGCTGTGCTTCCCGCAGCGCTGGGCGCCGCCCGACGAGGGCGAGGTCACCGACTGGTTCCACAAGTACGTCGTCACCCAGACCGTCGAGGTGGACCGCGTCGCCGGCTCGCCGAACGTGGTCACCGACTACGAGTACCTCGACGGCGCTGCCTGGCACTACGCCGACAACATCCTCGTCAAGCCCGAGCAGCGCACCTGGTCGGACTGGCGCGGGTTCGGCCGCGTCCGGGTGCGCGAGGGCGACGGGCAGGACACCCGGCGCACGCTCACCGAGTTCAGGTACTTCCGCGGCATGCACGGCGACAGGCAGGCCGACGGCTCCAAGCGCGTCGCGCAGGTCGTCGACACCGAGGGCGGCAAGCTGGACGACCTCGACCAGCTGTCCGGCTTCGAACGCGAGGAGATCCTCTACGACGGCGACAGCGCGACGGTGCTCACCGCCACCGTCGAGGAGCCGTGGTCGCTCAAGACCGCCGAGTCCACGCAGGGCGGCGTCACCAAGACCGCCTACGTGGTCGAGCCCAAGTCGATGGTGACCCGCACGGCGCTGGCGGGCGGAACGTGGCGGCGTACCGGCGAGGAGCGCTCGTACGACGCCAAGGGCCTGCTCACCCAGGTGGAGGAGAAGGGCGACCTGGCCACCGCCGACGACGACCAGTGCACCCGCTACACCTACGCCCGCAACGACACCGCCTGGATGCTCGACTACGCCAGCAGGATCCAGAAGGTCGCCGCGGGCTGCGGCACCGCCGTCTCGGCCCTGGCCGCCGGCGAGGTCATCTCCGACGAACGGGTCCAGTACGACAACAAGGCCTACGGCCAGGCGCCCACCAAGGGCGACGTGACCACCGTCCAGCAGCTCGCCGCGGCCGACGGATCGACCCTCACCGACAGCACACACACCTACGACGTCTACGGCCGCGAGACCAGCGAGACCGGCCCGGTCGGCACGAAGTCCACCATCACCTACAGCCCGGCCACCGGCGCCCAGGCCACGGAGATCGTCGAGACCAACCAGCTCGGCCACGTCGAGCGCACCCTCGTCGAGCCGGCCTGGGGCGAGCCGGTCGCCGAGGTCGACGCCAACGGCCGGCGCACCGACATGGAGCACGACGCGCTCGGCCGCCTGGTCAAGGTCTGGCAGCCGGACCGCAGCAAGGCCGCCGGCCAGTCGCCCAGCACCGAGTACGCCTACACCATGCGCACCGACGGCCCCAGCGTCGTCACCACCAAGACGCTGCGCGCCGACGGCGGCTACACCGTCAGCCACGAGCTGTACGACGGCCTGATGCGCGAGCGCCAGACCCAGGAACCCGCACCCCGCGACGACCAGACGCAGGACCCGGCGCTGCGCGACGGGCGCACGATCACCGACACCTTCTACAACTCGCTCGGCGAGGTGAGCAAGTCCAACACCGGCTACTTCGCCACCGGCACGCCCGCCACCGAGCTGCTCGCGGTCGCCGACACCGACGTGCCCACGCAGGTCGTGTCGGTCTTCGACGGCGCCGGCGAGGTCAACGCCCAGATCCTCAAGGCCAAGGGCGTGGAGAAGTACCGCGTCTCGGCCACCCAGCAGGGCGACCGCGTCACCATCACGCCGCCGGCGGGCGGCACCGCGACGACCCGCATCGGCGACGCCGACGACCGGCTCGTCGAGCTGCGCCAGTACAAGGGCGCCACCCCGACGGGCCCGTACGAGTCCACCAAGTACACCTACGACCCCGCCGGCCGCCTGTCCACGGTGACCGACGCCGCGGGCAACGTGTGGCGCCACCACTACGACGTGCGCGGCCGGGAGATCAGGACGGAGGACCCGGACAAGGGCGTCACCACGATGACGTACAACGACGCCGACGAGCTGGTGAGCACCACCGACGCCCGCGGCAAGACCCTCTGGTACGTCTACGACGAGCTCGGCCGCAAGAAGGAGCTGCGCGACGGCTCGGCCACCGGCACGCTGCTGGCCGAGTGGAAGTACGACGCGCTGGCCAAGGGCCACATGAACGCCAGCATCCGGTACGCGGGCGGGCAGGCGTACAAGGCGGAGATCAACGCCATCGACTCCGACTACCGCACGCTGCGCGAGACGGTGACCGTCCCCGAGCGGGAGGGCAAGCTGGCCGGCTCGTACGTGCTCAACACCCGCTACACCCTCGACGACCAGGTGCAGTCGGTCAGCTTCCCGGCCGGGGGCGGGCTGGAGGCCGAGTCGGTGGTCTACTCCTACGACGAGCTCAGCCAGCCGACCAAGGTCAGCGGGCTGTCGTCGTACGTGACCGCGACCCGCTACTCCAAGCTCGGCGAGACCCTGCAGTACGAGCTGGGCTCCGGCGGCAAGAAGACCTGGCTCACCTACACCCATGACGAGTCCACCCGCAGGCTGACCAGGATGCGGCTGGACCGGGAGGGCGCCGCCGCCACCGACCTCGACCTCAACTACGCCTACGACGCCGCCGGCAACATCACCAAGATCGCCGAACGGGCGGGCGGCCAGGACACGCAGTGCTTCACCTACGACCACCTGCGCCGGATGACCTCGGCGTGGACGGCCACCGACGACTGCGCGAGCGGCACGCCGGCCTCGGACAAGATCGGCGGCGTGGCGCCGTACGCGGTCAGCTACGCCTACGACGCCACCGGCAACCGGGTCAAGGAGACCAAGCACGCCTGGGGCGGCGCGCCCGAGACCGTGCGCACCTCGGTCTACCCGGCGGCCGGCGGCAAGCAGCCGCACGCGGTGCAGAGCATCGGGGCCGACCTGTTCGCCTACGACGAGGCCGGCAACACCACCAGGCGCAAGGTCGGCACGTCCGACCAGACCCTCGTCTGGGACGCCGAGGGCAACCTGGAGTCGGTCACGGAGGCCGGGAAGACGACGTCGTTCCTCTACGACGCCGACGGCGACCGGCTGCTGCGCAAGACCGCCACGGACGCCACCCTGTACGTGGACGACATGGAGCTGCGCTTCGACTTCGCCAAGGACGCCGTCGAGCAGACCCGCTACTACACCATCAACGGCGAGCCGATCGCGGTCCGCACGCCCGACAACCAGGTCTACTTCCTGGCCGCCGACCACCAGGGCACCGCGCAGGCCGCGGTGAACGGCGGCACCGGTGAGCTGGCCGTGCGGCGGATGACGCCGTTCGGGGAGGACCGGGGGTCGCCGCCGCCATGGTGGCCGGGTCAGCGGTCCTTCGTCGGCGGAACCAAGGATCCGACGACCGGGCTCGTCCACCTGGGCGCCCGCGAGTACGACCCGAAGAACGGCCGCTTCCTGTCGGTCGACCCCATCATCGACGAGGAGGACCCGCAGCAGCTCAACGCCTACGCCTACGCCAACAACAGCCCCGTCAGCATGAGCGACCCCGACGGCCAGCTGTTCTGGATCGCCGTCGGCATCGCGGCGCGCATCGCGGCGCGGATCATCGCCAGGAAGCTGGCGCAGGCGGCGGCCCGGCGGGCGGCGCTCGCGGCGGCCAGGGCGGCGGCGCGGCGCGCGGCCATCGCGGCGGCCAAGCGGCGGGCGGCGGCGCTGGCCAGGAAGAAGGCGCTGGAGGCGGCCAAGAAGAAGGCCGCGGCGGCGGCCAAGCGCAGGGCGCTGGCCGCGGCCAGGAAGAAGGCGGCGGAGAAGGCCAGGAAGGCGGCCGCGGCGGCGGCCAAGAGACGGGCCGCCGCGGCGGCCAAGAGGGAGGCACGCAGGAAGGCCGCCGAGGCGGCGGCCAAGCGGCGGGCCACGCAGGCGGCGCGGGCGCGCAACCGCTACCGGGCGGCCCAGGCCCGGCGCGCCCAGGCGGCGCGGCGCCCGGCACAGCGTCCGACCAGCCATCGGGCGGTGCAACGGCAGTCGCCGCCGAAGGCCGCCAGGCAGCCGGCGCAGCCGAGACCGAGCCAGGTCTACCGGAACGACGGCACCACGCAGCCGACCCAGTCCTACACCGTCTACCGCGACGGCAAGATGTACCCGGACGGGCCGCCGCCACCCAGCCTGACCAGGCCCCAGGGCTCCGGGCAGGCGGAGAAGCAGATCTTCAAGCCGGAGAAGATCGAGCCGGAGAACACCCGGACGGGCACGATCGCCGAGACCGGCGCCCGGGTCACCCGATGGATCGACCAGAGCGGCCTGGACGACTTCCTCGGCGGCTTCTTCTGATCCCCGGCCCCGGGCGCGCGGACCGACCCCGGTCCCCGCGCCCGGGGCTCCACCGGTTCCCGCGCCCGGGGCTGCACGTCCTCCAGCATGGGGAGTGCCCGGTCCCGGGCAGAGCTCGACGGCCGCGCCGGGGACCGTCCGGTAGCCGGTAGCCGGCGGCCGAGGACGAACGCCATCTCCGGTCGTCCTGGCCGAAGATCATCAGCAGCGGGTCAGGCGACGTCCCGGCGCAGCGGACGCAGGACGGCGGCCGCGCTCGCCAGCGCCGCGTACGCCAGCAGGGCCAGCGCCCCGGCGGCCGGTGACAGCAGCCGGACCGGCTCGCTGGACAGCTGGGCGGCCAGCGCGTCGGCCACGGCGGTGAAGTCGGTCAGCGCCGAGGTCGCGCCGCCGGGCAGCCACGGGTACAGCTCCCGCACGCCGGGGATCATGATCAGCGCCAGCTCGCCGCCGTACAGGTAGCCGATCACCACGCACAGCGCCGCGACCTGGTTGCGGATCAGCGCGCCGACGCCCACGCCGAGCACCACGTAGACCGCCATCGCCACGCCCAGCCGGGCCAGCAGCGCCACGATCGTCCCGGCGGGCAGGCCCAGCTCGGCGCCGCGGGCCGCGGCCACGCCGAACAGCGCCGCCCCGGCCGCGCCGGCCAGCACCAGCCCGTACGCCAGACCCGCCACCGCGTAGGCGACGAGCTTGGCCACCAGCACCCGCCACCGGTCCGGCGCGAACAGGAAGGTGAAGTTCACCGTGCGGTGCCGGTACTCCGACGTGACGGCGAGCGTCCCGACGGCGGCCGGCACGAAGGCGGTGAACCCGAGGAACCCCAGGACGGCCCGCACCCCCGCCTCGGTGTCCAGCCCCGGCATCGGCGGCTCGAAGTTCTCCGGCCCGACCACGGCCAGCAGCCCGATCAGCCCGCCCCCGAGCAGGACGGCCGTCAGCGGCAGGCCCCACCACATCCTGGTGGCCAGCAGCCGCCGGAACTCCGCACGCACGAACCCGCTCACGCCGCCGCCTCCCCACCCGCGCCCGCCGACTCCCGCACGCCCGCCGCCTCCTCGCCCGCGCCCGCCCGTTCCTGCACGCCCGGCGCCTGGCCGGTGAGGCCGAGGAAGAGCCGTTCCAGGGGCGGGCGTTCGGTGGTCAGGCCGTGGACCGGCAGCCCGCGGGCCGCGGCCAGGGCGGCGACCCGCGCCGGATCGAGGCCGCGGACCCGCAGGTCGTGCGGGCCGGTCACGTCCACCTGCGCGGCCTCGGCGGCCAGCGCCGCGCGCAGGGCGGCGGCGTCGGGGGTGCGCACCAGCACGTCCGGCTCGGCGCCGCACAGCTCGCGCAGGGGGCCGGCGGCCAGCAGCCGCCCCCGCCCGATGACCACCACGTCGTCGGCGACCTGCTCCACCTCGGCCAGCACGTGGCTGGAGACCAGCACCGTCCGCCCCTGCGCGGCCATCCCGCGCAGGAACGAGCGCAGCCACGCCGCCCCCTCGGGGTCCAGGCCGTTGCCCGGCTCGTCCAGCAGCAGCACCCGGGGGTCGCCGAGCAGGGCGGTGGCCAGGTTGAGCCGCTGCCGCATCCCGGTGGACAGGGCGCCGGTCGCCCGCCCGGCGGCTCCGGCCAGGCCCACCAGGCCCAGCAGGTCGCCGACCCGGCGATCGGGATGGCCGCCCATCGCGGCGTAGACGCGCAGATGGTCGCGGACCGAGTGCCGGGGGTGGAAGGAGGCGGCGTCGAAGGTCGCGCCCACCACGGTGGTCGGGCGCGGCAGGTCACGGTAGCGGCGGCCGCCGATCGTCACGCCGCCGCTGGTGGGGGTGACGTGGCCGACCATCATGCGCATCGTCGTGGTCTTCCCGGCGCCGTTGAGGCCGAGGAACGCGGTGACCGCCCCGGGCCGGACCGTGAAGCTGAGGTCGTCGACGGCGGTCAGCGCGCCGTACCGCTTGGTCAGGCCGGTGACCTCGACGCCGGTCACGCGGCCGCCGCCTGGACCGCTGCCTGGACCGCTGCCTGGATCGCGGCGGCGGCCCGGCCGGCGTCGGGGACCGAGAGGACCACCTCGTCGAACTCGCCGCCGGAGGCGGCGCGGTCGAGCAGCAGGTGCACCGCAGGCGTGTCGCCGGTCACCGACACGAGCTGCCGCCGCCCGCCGAACAGGCCCCACACGCCGATCTTGACGTGGCCCGCCACGCTCAGCCCCTTGCGCGCCCCGCGCGGGACGCGCAGCGGATCGCCCGCGACCCGCACCTCCCGCACGGACGCGAGCGGGCACGCGTACCGGCCGTGACCGGTGAGCAACCGCTCCCAGCGGCCGAGTTCGATCGTGACCAGACCCTCGTCGACGTACATCGTTGCCATGGTTCAGCCTTCCTTCAGGGGGAGCAGGACCGTCGCCAGCAAGCGCGGCGTACGCCCCTGTCCCGGCTCGTTCGCCAGCAGGGGGCGCACCAGCTCGGCGAACCCCGTGGCGAAGGCGACGAACTCCTCGTCGTCCAGGTGCAGGACCACCTGCTGGTATCCGGCGCCGTCGGCGGCCAGATCGACGCGCTCGCGGTCGAGGTAGCGCGCGAACTCCGACAGCAGGCTGCCGGCGAACGCGGTGAACCACCGCGCGTGGTCCTCCGCCGACGCCGTGGCCAGGGCCTCGGGGGACGGCGTCAGGCCGCCCCCGGGCACCGCGTAGACCCGTTCGGTCGCTCCGCCGACCTTGTGCTCCTCGACGACCTCCAGCATCCCGGCCTTGGCCAGCGTCGCGATCTGCCGGTAGAGCGTCGCCTGCGGCACGTCGGGCAGCAGGGCCGCCAGCTCCGAGGGCGTACGGCGGCCCCCGGCGGCGGCGCGCAGGATGCGGATGCGCACGGGATGCAGCGCCAGCTCGGCCCAGCGCTCTGTCGAGGTCGTCACGCTTCACACGTTATCACTATCGAGAATGAGAATGACAACAACATGGCATTTCCGCATGTCAGCGGCCTTACGGGGGTATGTGGCGCCTGAGGGGGACCCGGTGATGGGAGCGACGGTCGGATACCAGGCGGCGTTCGAGGCGCTGCCGTGTCCCTGCATGCTGCTCACCCGGGGCCAGGTCGTGCTCGCCGTCAACGACGCCTACCTGCGGATGACCGGCCAGGACCGGGCGGAGGTCGTCGGCCGCGCCCTGCTCGGCGCGGCCCCGGTGCTGGGCGGCCTGAGCGGGCCGGGCGCGGCGAAGGTGCGCGCCTCGCTGGAGCGGGTGGCCGCCACCGCCGCCGGCGACGTCGTGCCGCTGCTGCGCGACGACTGGGATCCGCCCGGCCGGCGCCACTGGCGCCTGGCGAACGCCCCGGTGCTCGACCCGTCGGGCGAGGTGACGGAGATCGTCGTCGTGTTCGAGGACGTCACCGGGTCGCTCGAACCCCGGCCCGCCGCCCGGGTCTCCGGCCCCCTGAAGGGCGACGCGCTGCTGCACCAGGCCTACCGCCAGGAGCAGCAGAAGGTCTCCATGCTGCACGAGACGATCGAGCACCAGCAGCGGTTCGTCTTCGACGCCGCCCACGACCTGCGCAACCCGATCACCGGCCTGCTGACCGAGCTGGAGGAGGCCCTGTCCGACCCCGGCGCCGACCTCCGCCGGACCCTGCGCAGCCTGCACCGGGACGCCGAGCGGCTCAACGACATCGTCGGCGACCTGCTCGCCCTGGCCCGCCTCTACACCGCCCCGCCGCCCGGCGCCGACCTCGTCGATCTGGCCCGCCTGGTGGTGGAGGAGCTGGACGCGCATCCGCCGAGCGCGTCCGTCCTGACCCGGCTGGAGGAGGGCGTGGTGGTCCGCGCCTCGCGGGTGCGGCTGGCCCGGCTGCTGTCCAACCTGGTCGCCAACGCCGAGCGTCACACCACCAGCAGGATCGAGTTCGTGGTCGCCGCCGCGCCGCCGTACGCCGTCCTGGAGGTCATCGACGACGGGCCCGGCATCCCGTCCGAGGAGCGCGAGCGCATCTTCCACCGGCTGTACCGGCAGGAGCAGGCGCGCTCGCTGGACGCCGGCGGCTCGGGCTTCGGCCTGCCGATCGCCCGCGAGATCGCCCACGCCTACGGAGGCGACCTCTTCGTGGCCGACCACCCGGGCGGCGCCCGCTTCGTCCTGAGGCTCCCGCTGGCGACGTGATCGGCTCCGGGATCGACGTCCTTATGTCGATGCTCAGCCATAAGTCGTGCGCCGGTCGGCGAAGATAGACTTGGGCTCCTCTGAAGTGGCTGCCGTCATCGGCGGAGAGGCTGGTGTTGACTCTGGACACGCTCAACGGCGCGACGGCGGGGGCCGGCGCGCTGCTCTCCCTGCTGCGGGACGGGCCTCCGCGCACCCGGACCGAGCTGGTGCAGCTCACCGGGCTGGCCCGGTCCACCGTGTCCCTGCGCCTCGACGCCCTGCTCCGCCACCGCTGGGTGCTGCCCGCCGACGACGTCGTCTCCTCGGGCGGGCGGCCCGCGGCCATGTTCGCCTTCAACCGCACCGCCCGGCTCGTCCTGGCCGCCGACCTGGGCGTCACGCACGAGCGGGTGGCGATCACCGACCTCGGCGGCGCGGTGCTGGCCGAGCGCACCGCCGACGCGCCGATCGACCAGGGCCCCGAGGCGACGCTCGGGCGGCTCGCGCGCACGTTCGCCGACCTGCTCGACGAGAGCGGCCGCGACCTGGCCGACGTGTGCGGGGCGGGCATCGGCCTGCCGGGCCCGGTCGAGTACCCGACGGGCCGCCCGGTCAACCCGCCCCTCATGCCGGGCTGGGACCGGTTCCCGGTGCCCGAGTGGCTGGGGGAGCGGCTGGGCGTGCCGGTCTTCGTGGACAACGACGTCAACATCATGGCGCTCGGCGAGCAGCGCGCCGGACGGCAGGCGACCGGCCAGCTCGTCTTCGTCAAGATCGGCACCGGCATCGGCTGCGGCGTGATCTCCGACGGCCGTCTCCACCGGGGCGCGCAGGGCGCGGCCGGCGACATCGGCCACATCCGGGTCGCCACCGCCGACGACGCCGTGCTGTGCCACTGCGGCAACGTGGGCTGCCTGGAGGCCCTGGCCGGCGGGGCCGCGCTGGCCGCCCGCATCTCGGCCACCGGCGTGCCCGCCGCGGGCGGCCGGGACGTCGTCGCGCTGCTGCGCGCCGGCAACCGCGACGCCGCCCAGCTCGTCCGCCAGGCCGGGCGCGAGATCGGCGACGTGCTGGCCACGATCGTCAACTTCTTCAACCCGGCCGCCATCGTGATCGGCGGCGACCTGGCCGACGCCGGTGAGCACCTGCTCGCGGGGGTGCGCGAGGCCATCTACAAGCGCTCGCTGCCGCTGGCCACCCAGCACCTGCGCATCCAGGTCAGCGAGCTGGGCGACCGGGCGGGCGTCATCGGGGCGGCCGTCATGGTGCTGGAGCACGTCCTGGCCCCGGAGGCGGTCGACAGCGCCCTGGCCGGCTGACCGCGTCCGCGAAAGCGCCCGCCTGCCCGCGGCAGGCGGGGCGCTTCGCCGTTCCGGCCACGGACCGAAACCGTTTCGTCTGGGACTTAACGGACTTTCGTTGACAATCATCAAAAGTCAGATCTACTGTCGCGATCTACGAAGGTTCTTCGATCGTCCGCCAATGGAACCCTCCCTCCCGGTCCACCCCCCACGGAAAGGGAACCTCCGCGATGCCTCCCAGGACGCCCCCCGGCAGACCCACCCGTGCCGCCCGATGGACGGCGCGGGTCAGCGCCGTCCTCCTGGCCATGTCGAGCGCCGTCGTGCTCACCGTGGCCGCCTCGCCCGCCCCGCCCGCCCGCGCCCACGCCGCCATCGACCCCGCCGACTACCAGCGCGTCGAGCTGGCCAAGGGCGTGGCCGAGATGGGCGAGCCGATGACCATGGCCGTGCTGCCCGACCTGTCGGTGCTGCACACGGCCCGCGACGGGACGCTGCGCCGCACCGACGCCCAGGGACAGACCACCGTGATCGGGACGCTGCCCGTCTACACCCACGACGAGGAGGGCCTCCAGGGCGTAGCCGTGGACCCCGGCTTCACCGCCAACCGGACCATCTACCTCTACTACGCCCCGCGCCTGAGCACGCCGTCCGGCGACGCCCCCGCGACCGGCGCCGACTGGTCGGCCTGGCAGGGCGTCAACCGCCTGGCCCGGTTCACCCTCAAGCCCGACTGGACGCTCGACACGGCCTCGCAGCGGACCGTCCTCGACGTGGCCGCCGACCGCGGCATGTGCTGCCACGTCGGCGGCGACATGGACTTCGACGCCCAGGGCAACCTCTACCTGTCCACCGGCGACGACTCCAACCCCTTCGACTCGGCCGGCTACGCCCCCATCGACGAGCGCCCCGACCGCAACCCCGTCTACGACGCCCAGCGCAGCGCCGGCAACACCAACGACCTGCGCGGCAAGATCCTGCGCATCAAGGTCAACCCCGCCGACGGCACCTACACGATCCCCGCGGGCAACCTCTTCCCGCCGGGCACCGCGCGGACCAGGCCCGAGATCTACGCCATGGGCTTCCGCAACCCGTTCAGGATGACCGTGGACAAGGCCACCGGCGTGGTCTACGTCGGCGACTACGGCCCCGACGCCGGCAGCACCGACCCGGCCCGCGGGCCCGCCGGGCAGGTCGAGTTCGACCGCGTCACCGGGCCCGGCAACTACGGCTGGCCGTACTGCACCGGGACCAACACGCTGGCCGAGACCTACAACGACTACACCTTCCCCTCGGGCCCGTCGGGCCAGAAGTACGACTGCGCCGCCGGCGGCCCGGCCAACGACTCGCCGCGCAACACCGGCCTGGCCAAGCTCCCGCCCGCCAAGCCCGCCTGGATCAGGTACGGCGGCGACGCCGGCTCGCCGCCCGAGTTCGGCAGCGGCTCGGAATCGCCGATGGGCGGCCCGATCTACCGCTACGACGCCGCCCTGAACTCCGCCGTCAAGTTCCCCCAGGACCTCGACGGGCACTTCTTCGCCGGCGAGTTCGGCCGCAAGTGGATCAAGGCCGTCGACGTGGCCGCCGACGGCACCCGCGGCGAGATCGCCGCCTTCCCCTGGACCGGCACGCAGGTGATGGACCTGGCCTTCGGGCCCGACGGCGCGCTCTACGTCCTGGACTACGGCTCGGGCTACTTCGGCGGCGACGCCAACTCCGCCCTCTACCGCGTCGAGTACATCAAGGACCGGAACCGCTCGCCGGTCGCGGTCGCCAAGGCCGACAAGACCTCCGGCAAGCTCCCGCTCACCGTGGCCTTCTCCAGCGCCGGCTCCGCCGACCCCGAGGGCGGCGCGCTCACCTACGCCTGGGACTTCGGCGACGGCACCACCTCCACCGCCCCGAACCCGACCAAGACCTACACCACCGAGGGCAAGTTCACCGCCACGCTCACCGTGCGCGACCCCCAGGGCAACGCCGGAACCGCCGGCGTGGTCATCACGGCCGGCAACACCGCCCCCGCCGTGACCATCGGCACGCCCGCCCCCGGGACGCTGTTCACCTGGGGCGACACCGTGCCCTTCACCATCGGGGTGACCGACCCCGAGGACGCGCAGATCGACTGCGCCAAGGTGCGGATGACGTACGTCCTCGGCCACGACAGCCACGGCCACCAGATCACCTCGAAGAACGGCTGCGCGGGCGAGCTGACCATCCCGGCCGACGGCGAGCACGACGACGCGGCCAACATCTTCGCCGTCTTCGACGCCGAGTACACCGACCAGGGCGGCCTGACCACCCACACCCAGCACGTCCTGCAACCACGCCACCGCCAGGCCGAGCACTACGCGACGATGTCCGGCGTCTCGCAGATCTCCAAGGCCGCCGCGCACGGCGGCAGGACGGTCGGCGACGTGCACAACGGCGACTGGATCGCCTTCACCCCCTACCGCCTCGACGACGCCAGGACCTTCCGGGCGCGGGTCTCCTCGGGCGGCGTCGGCGGCTCCATCGAGGTGCGCACGGGCTCGCCCACCGGGCCGCTGCTCGGCAAGGCCGCCGTCCCGGTGACGGGCGGCTGGGAGACCTTCACCGACGTGCAGGCCCCGCTGTCCGGCGCGACCGCCGCGTCCACCACGCTCTACCTGGTCTTCACCGGAGGCGCCGGAGCGCTGTTCGACCTCGACGACTTCACCCTGGCCGAGGAGGCGATGGCAGTCGGTCCGATCCGCGCCGCCGACGGCAGGTGCGTGGACGTCGCCGGCGCCGGCACCGCCGACGGCACCAAGGTGCAGCTCTACACCTGCAACGGCACGAACGCCCAGAACTGGACCGTCGACGGCCAGACCGTCAAGGCGCTCGGCAAGTGCCTCGACGTGGCCGGCGCCAACAGCGCCGACGGCACCAAGGTGCAGATCTGGACCTGCAACGGCACGGGCGCGCAGAAGTGGACCGCCGAGGGCGGCGCGCTCAAGGCGCTCGGCAAGTGCCTCGACGCCACCGACCCGGCCCAGCTCGTCATCAGGACGTGCAACGGCGGCACGGTCCAGAGGTTCACCACGGCGACCCCCGCCGCCGGCGGCCCCGCCGTCCTGGTCTTCTCCCGTACGGCGGGGTTCCGGCACGACTCGATCGCGGCGGGCGTCCAGGCGATCAGGGATCTCGGGTTCGGCGTGACCGCCACCGAGGACCCGGCCGCCTTCACCGCGGCGAACCTGGCCGCGTACAAGGCGGTCGTCTTCCTCAACACCACCGGTGACGTGCTCGACGCCGCGCAGCAGACGGCGTTCGAGGCGTACGTCAGGGCGGGCGGCGGCTACGCCGGCATCCACGCGGCCGCCGACATCGAGTACGACTGGCCCTGGTACGGCGGCCTCGTCGGCGCCTGGTTCGCCGCCCACCCGGCGGTGCAGAAGGCGACGGTCAAGGTCGAGGACCGCGCCCACCCGGCGACCGCCCACCTGGACGCCACCTGGCCGCGGACGGACGAATGGTACGACTACCGGACCAACGCCAGGACCGGCGCCCACGTGCTGGCCACCCTGGACGAGTCGACGTACTCGGGCGGCACGATGGGCGCCGACCACCCGATCGCCTGGTGCAAGCCGTACGACGGGGGGCGGTCCTTCTACACCGGCGGCGGGCACACCGCGGAGTCCTTCGCCGAGCCCGCCTTCCGGCAGCACCTGCGCGGCGGCCTGGCCTACGCCACCGGCCAGGCCAAGGCCGACTGCCGCGCCGAGACCGGCTACACCACCCTCTACAACGGCTCGACCACCGGCTGGGAGCAGGCCGGGCCGGGCGGGTTCGCCAACGCCGGCGGCACGCTGACCTCGCAGGGCGGCATGGGCCTGCTCTGGTACAAGGCCAAGGAGTACACCACCTCCTACTCGCTCAAGCTGGACTGGAAGCTGGCCGGTGACGACAACTCCGGCGTCTTCGTCGGCTTCCCGCCCTCGTCCGACCCGTCCTCGGCGGTGAACAACGGCTACGAGATCCAGATCGACGCCACCGACTCCCCGGACCGGACCACCGGCTCGGTCTACGGCTTCAAGGCCGCCGACCTCGCCGCCCGCGACGCCGCGCTGAACCCGCCGGGGGAGTGGAACACCTACGAGATCCGGGTCGAGGGCGAGCGCCTGCGGGTCTTCCTCAACGGCGTGCAGATCAACGACTTCACCAACACCGACCCGGCCCGCTCGCTGAAGAACGGGCACATCGGCATCCAGAACCACAGCGACGCCGACCAGGCGTCCTTCCGCAACATCCGGATCAAGGAGCTCGGCCCGCCGGCCGGGGACTCCGTCGTCCAGGCCGAGACCTGGGCGCAGGCGTCCGGCGTGGCCACCTACCCGCACGCGCCCGCGCACGGCGGCACCGTGCTCGGCTACGTCAACCCGGGCGACTGGGCGGCCTACGACGTGGACCTCACCGGGGTCACCGGGTTCCGGGCGCGGGTGGCCTCGCCGGGGCCGTCCGGCGGCTTCGAGCTCCGTACCGGCTCGCCGACGGGGCCGGTGCTCGGCGCCGTCACCGTGCCGAACACCGGCGGCTGGGAGTCCTACGCCGACGTCTCCACGGCGCTGACCGGCGTGCCCTCCGGCACGACCCGGCTGTACCTGACGTTCACCGGCGCGAACTTCGACGTCGACGACTTCACCCTGGTCCGCGCCGCGGCCAGGGCGCCGGCGAAGCGGACCCGGTAGCCGCCGGGGGGGGGGGGGGGGCGCCCCCGCGCCCCCCCCCCCGCCGGGGGGGGGGGCGCCCCCGGGCCCGCCGCCCCCGGCGGGGGGCGCGGCCCCGCCCCCCCCCCGGCGGGG
>NZ_JBITLU010000035.1:0-32955 GCF_044465525.1 Nonomuraea sp. NPDC049646
GGCTACCTCAGCCCTATCGACTACGAGCAGCAAACCACCGATAAGGTGCTGCTCGCCGCATGACAACCCGTGTCCACGCTTCGGGGTGAGCCCTCGGACATCGGTGTTGATGTTGGTCACCCCCATATGCTCCTGCGTGCCTCTGCGCTCCGTTGCGTAAAGGTCGCGGTCCTTCTGGGTTCCTCGCCAGCCTCAAAGGTTGATCAATCGGACTTGGGATCTTGCGGGTTGTTCTCCGGCCGAGTGCCCCACACTTCTGACCGTAGAGGGAACGTCTACTGGTGCGGGTTCACGTCTCGCGGAGGATCCCGACACCGGCCAGCGCCTCGGGGGACGGCTCCGGGTACGGGTCGCCCGCGCGGGGCCGCCATTCGTGCAGCGGCACCAGGCCCGGTTCGGTGAGGTCGAATCCGTCGAACATCGCATGGATCTCCGCGCGGCTGCGCCCGCGCACCGGGTTGGTGGTCTGCCGATACAGCGCTTCCGCGGCTCTCACCTGGGCGGGCGTGAGGCTCTCGGTGCACGCGTGCGACATCGCCCACCAGCTGCCCGCCGGAAGTCCCGCCCGCAGCTCGGCCAGCGCCGCATCCAGGGCGTCGTCAGGTAGGAAATGCCACACCGCGACCGTGAGCACGCCGATCGGCTGGCTGAAGTCGACCATCCCGCGCACCTCAGGGTCGGCGAAGATTCCGGCCGGGTTGCGCAGGTCGCCCTCCACCGTGATCACGCCGGGCTCGTCCCGCAACGCCTGCCCCTTGGCCAGGACGATCCTGTCGTTGTCCACGTACACCACCCGAGCATCTGGCCGCACCTCCCAGATGACCTCGTGCACGTTCGGCGTGGTGGGGATGCCGCAGCCGATGTCCAGGAACTGGGTGAGGCCCTGCTCGGCCATCCAACGCGCCACCCGCAGCACGAAACCTCGGGTCGCGCGGGCGGAGTTCCGCGCGGTCGGCACCGCTGCGAGGAACTGCTCAGCGGCCTCCCGGTCCACCTGGTAGTTGTCTGTGCCGTCGAGGAAGTAGTCGTAGATGCGCGCGGAGGACGCCTTGTAGGCGTCGGGCGTCTTCTTCATCGCGGACCTTCTCCTGACTGCAGGTGCGAGCGGATGTGGGCGAGAATCTCTGGGGTGCGGGCTCGGCGGTGGGCCACGCCGATGAGCTGGTCCCACAGCAGCCCGTAGGTTTCGGCGTCAGCCAGGTTGACGACCCTGTCGCCGCCGTAGGGGTGTGCGGTGAGGACCTGCTTGCCGGGCAAGCTGAAGATCGTGAACGGCTCCGAGACGGGCAAGAACGGCGAGCACAGCGGCAAGATCTGGATCGTTACATCCCCGGTGCTGGCGGCGGCGAGCGCGTCCAGCTGGCGCAGGTGCATGGCGAGGTCGCCGCCGATCGGCCGCCACAGGACGGTCTCGTCGATCACGACCCACAGGGGTACCGTCCGGGCCTGCTGGCGGCGCAGCAGATTCTTGACCGCGGCCTCGATCGCCTCCGACGGTGGCGACGGGTAGCGGCGGGCCATCTGCACGGCGCGCGCATACTCCTCGATCTGCAGCAGGTCGGGCACCAGGCGGGGCTGGTAGACGCGGATACGGCGAGCTTCGTGCTCGAGCGCCCATTGCACGGTGTCGGCGAGGGGGATGTCGTCGTCCCACCAGGAGGGGGAGCGCTCGCCGACGGCGACGGAGATGAGGATCTCCCGCTGGGCGGGGTCGGTTACGCCGTACAGGTTGAGCAGTGTGAACAGGTCCTCGCGCCGGAAGGGGGTCAGCCCCCGCTCCATGCGGCTGATCTTGGCGATGGAGACGCCGAGGGCGTGGGCGGCGGCCTCCTGCCGGAGGTTGCGGTGGATGCGCAGCCGGCGCAGGCGGGTGCCGACCATCTGCCGCACCTGTATCTGCTGGTCGCTGCTGCCCACACCGTGCCCCAGGTCGTTGTCCACCCGTTTGCGCAGGCGTCCCCAGTTCCTAGCGCTTGCAGAAATTATGCATGCCCGTAATGCATTGTCCAGGTTCGATCACCCTGTGTAGAGATCGCCAAATTTGCATATGGGGGCCATAGGGGGCCGATTTTTTGCACGGGCCGCGTGAACTGGTGTTCTGTCGCACCTGGTCAAGGCTAAAGGTGATGGTCTTGTAGTCGGACGGATAGCTTGTCGCCTTGACCGAGATCACAAGCCGTCGCCTCTCTTGCCGCCATCGCGGTCGTCGGGCCGCTGGTGATACTCGAACATGAGGAGCAGCGCGAAGATGGCAGCCCACATCCAGGAAAGGTATGCCTGCTCGACGGGGATGTCGGGCTGGCGGACCCAGACGATACAGCCGTGCACGGCCGGCAGAACGAACAGGGCCCACAGAGTCGCCCAATGCCACTTCTTCGTCGGTCGCACAGGTGTCCCTTCGTCAGTCGAGCCCGTAGGCGGCCTCGAGATTCCGTGTCTCGACGATGGTGGCCGCGGCCAGCTGGATCATCACCAGCGTGTGTGCCGCCTCCGCCGGCCGCCCGGCCTGCTGTGCTTCGACGTACTCGCGGACGAGGTCTTCGAGTTCGTCGCAGCGTTTCGTGCGGTGGTGGATTTGGTCTTCCAGGTGCACCCGGTTGATCAGGGTGGTGTGGCGGGCCGCGGCGCGTTCGAGAGTCTGTGTCATCTCGTGGATGTGGGCGCGGTCGGCGGCGATCAGGTGCTGGAGCGTGACAACCGATTCGTGCATTAGCGACACTCATTAACCTTGGTTCCGGAAGGTGCATTTTTCCCTTCAGGTACCGCAGCGTCATCGGCAAGACATGACGCGAAAACCGCTCACGTTTCAGCGAAAGTAGCGATGAGTAGCGGCGCCCCTTCCCCTGCCGCCCATCTCACCGTGCGGTCGCATTCCGCTATCGCAGGGCTGTCGAACGTCATTCACGCGCGTAGCTTCCCAGCGTGCACCCACACTGGACCCGCCCAGCCGTCCACATCGCCCTCGCCGGAGTCATCGCCGCGGCCCCCGCGGACTGCGGCGGCCGATCCAGCACCCACCCCGACGGCAAACACGGCTGCACCACCTCATGGGCACCCATCGTCGCCGTCCAACTCGGCCAAGCCCCGGCGAAGGTGCGGGCCAGCCTCCGCATCCGCTGCGACCAGCAAGTGCTGTCCAGCTTCTACGCCCGCATCTCCCTCGACCACAAAGACAGCATGTTCGGCGAATGGTTCGAGGTCGCCCGCGACTTCTACACCCAGCCGCCCGGCCTCGCCCACTCCTACCCGCTGCTGTCGACGCCCTGCCGGGCCGGCAGCTACCGGGCGCGGGCGTCCATCACCGGGACGTTCGTCAACGGCGACCCGTTCAAGGTGACCGATGAGACGAGCGACGACCGGGTCAACTGCGAGAAGCCGAAGCCGGTCACATAGCCGCGGCGGGGTCTCCCCGATGCGCACACGTGATCACCGTGCCGGGGTTCGGGGGGACGACTCCGAGCGCCCAGTTGCTGGCCGCCTCGTGCATGAAGTGCGGGATGTTGCCGGTGCTGTAGACGGGCGGCGCCGTGAGGTCGGGGTGGCGGCCGGCCCACACTCCCCAGCCGTCGCCCCACCACGCGATCCGCCACACCTGAAGCCCCTCATCGGACGCCGTCGGCTCCTCGCGCTCTACAGCGGCGGCGAGGCGAAACCGGCGGCGTCGGCTTGGCCGGAAGTAGAAGTCGCCGCGGCGGCGGTTGAGCGGCCACCAGCGGCGGTTGGAGTCGCGGCGCGTGTACACCCGCTAAGCGTGTCACACGACGGGCCCCAGCGGTTTGAACACGGCCCCTTTGCGGCGCAGGTAGGCGGCCACCTCACGCTCTCGCTTGCCTACCAGCCACTGAGCGATCGGGGCTGCATCCACGACCAATCCGTCGCGAGTGATGACGGCGAACGTGGCCTGGGGGAGTGACACCCAAATCCATCGCCCTTCGACATATTCCATCGGCGGATTCAGTCTGGTTCGTACTCTGGCCTGCTGGGATCCTCGAAGATGTTGAGGACCTCGAACTGATTGGGGTAGTCAGGCAGGTCGAGTGGCCGCATGCGGACGAGAACGTAGAGATGGTCGCGCGGCTGAACGAATGTGATGGATTTATCTACATCATCCTTGGTGCAGTAGAATCTGATGCCGTTGAGTCCTTCGCTGGCCCATTCGAGGACTCGGGCGACCAGCTCGATATCCTCCGGTTTAGCCTTGGCTTTCCATTCAGCGACCCTTTGCACACTTTGGGGCGTGAGCGACAACCTCGCCATTGTTACTCCCGCAGCATCTTGAGCACGTCGTCGACGTCCACCTCCTCCCCGTGCTTGACCGGCATGGTGGGCGCGTTCCGTAGCGCCTGCTGGATCTCGGGCTGGGAGCGGAGGTGCACCGTCACCTCAACACTCTCAGCGAGTT
This sequence comes from Nonomuraea sp. NPDC049646, assembly GCF_044465525.1. Classification (NCBI taxonomy): domain Bacteria; kingdom Bacillati; phylum Actinomycetota; class Actinomycetes; order Streptosporangiales; family Streptosporangiaceae; genus Nonomuraea; species Nonomuraea sp. NPDC049646. Next base: position 4,403 of record NZ_JBITLU010000035.1, read on the forward strand.
TCTTCAGGTGGTCAATGTCGCCCGTGCTGGAATAGCGAGCAATCGCCTCGTACAAGTTGAGGAAGAGTGATCGTTGTTCTTCGTCGGTCAGGTTGTCGAACATTTGCCCGGCTCGCTGGACTGCTTCAGCAACGAGAGCATCATTCGTGTTCTTCGGGGTCTCCATTATGACGATCTCCTTTCGACACCTTGCGTCGCCGCTACACCGTAGGACGCGCGAACATGTGATCGGGAGTACGCACAGGCAAGCGATGTCCGAATATGCGTTTTAGGGCAGCCCGCGACGCTGACGTTAAGGAGTGGAATCGGAGATGTCAGGCTGGACATTCTGTCCGGGCCGAGGCGAGCAGGTGCGCCGGTATGTCGTCGATACGGACGATCTGGCCAGCGCCGATGAACCGCTGTGTGACGAGGATCCCAGCGTCGTGCACAGCCTGGCCGGCATGGCTGGCGGAGGCGTCTTCGATCACCCACGGGTTGAGGTCGAGCTCGAACGCTCCGAGCGCAGTGGCGAGCACGCAGCTCTCGGTGGCGATGCCGCACACGTAGATGTCGCGCCACCCATGCTCGGCGACCAGCGCCGCGCCAGCCTTGTCGGCGAACAGCCCGTACCCCTTCTTGTCGATCACAGCGGTCGCCTTGTCGGCGTACGGCTGCAGTTGGTCGACGATGTCGATCTGCGGCGAGTCCATGCATCCTGACCAGCGGACGAGCCGCTCGAACGGCGAGCCGGGGTAATTCAGGTAGCGGGTGAAAATGACGCTGCCGCCGGCAGCCTGCCAGCGCTCTATGAGGTCCCGGATGATGGGGACGACATGCTCCGACTCAGGCCGGATGAACCCGTTCTGAACATCAACAACGACCAGGACTGCCCCCGCGTTGGTCTTCACTGCTTGCCTGCCTCTCGGAGTACCTCGATTGCTTGATGGAGGTGACCTGCGAGTCCGCTGGTCTCGAACGCTGCCTCACGCATGGAACGATGCTGGCCGGTCTCTTGGGGACGGGGATTGGTGAGCTTCGACCTGGCAGCTCGCAGGAACCGCCAGCCGTACCCTTCACCAACATCGGGGTCATGCCCCTGTTCGACCTGGCGGTTGATGTAGTCGCAGTACGCCCAGACGGCCTGCAGGCTCAGCTCGTAGGCGACAAGCTCATGCTCGGCGAGGCAGCGCGCCGGGTCGAGCGGGTGGTAGGCGAGTCCTGACCATGAGGCATAGCCAAGCGAGACCCCGGCCAGGCCGAACGTGCGCATCTCCTGGTGCTCGAACCCTTCAGAGAGGAGTTCCCGCTCGGCATGCTCGGCCTGCGGCAGGCAGTCATCGTCGCCTGCCCGCTCCCTCTCAACGAGGACGCGCGGGGCGCACATGATGCGTAGCGCGGTGTCGAGGACTCGGCCGACCCAAGTCGGGGTGTGCAGCCAGTACAGGCTGAGCACATAACCCGCTGCGAGGCTCTCGTCGCCTGCGAGTTGACGTAGTTGGCGGGTGGCCCAGTCGAGGTTCTGTGAATACGAGCGGTAGCGCCAGACGGCCAGGTTGGCGATGTTGGGCACATCGAGCTCTTCGACAAGGTGGAAGATCGCGACGCCGTGAGGCCAAACGTAGAGGTCGCATGTCCCCGTGGGGTGATGGATCTCCACGGATGAACGTTCTTCGCTAGTCGACGCCCCTGTCGCCCTGATCTTGCCTGCCGCGCGTTCGCCCACGTATGCGGCGATGAACTTGTGGGACCGAACGCCGACCCGGTCAGCAGCCGCGGGGCTCACGGCGCTGACCGCCACGAGGACATCGCCCGGCGGGACGGTGGCGGTCTCCCATGCCTCGAGCGCGTCGGGGCGTACATACCAGCCAAGGATGGAGCTCAGCAGGCCGGCGAACTCGGTGTACGACATGCCGAGGCCGGTCCGCGCCAACAGCAGTTTGTTGCGGGCCAGGGTCGCGCAGTCGGGGCGGTAGGTGGAGCGTGTGCGAAGATCGATCACCGCGTCGGTCATCGATGCCCTCGCTCTCGTGGTCGGGGTCAGGTCCCAGTGTTGAGATGCCGTGGCGTGGATGTGCCCACAGGCGTTGTCGGGTAGGCGTAGCCAAGCCGTGAGTACAACTGCTCGACTGTGCTGCGCAGCGCTGCCACTTCGGTGGCCAGTTGCTCGACTCGGGGGTCGACGTCGAGCCGGTCAGCGAGTTGGCTCAACTGTGCTCGTAGGTCTTTCACCTCGTCGGCGATGGAGTCGAGGCTGCGCTGCTGGTCTGCGACCTCAGCCGGCGTGGCGATGACGTAGACGCCTTTGCCGGGCTGACCTTCGAGAACGCCTTCGCTCTTGAGAGTCTCGACGGCGCGGCGAACGACCGTGATCGACACCTCGTACTGCTGTACGAGCTTGGCGGTGGATGGGATGGGTTCGCCCACCGGAAGGCTGCCTGACGTGATTCGCGCGCGGAGGTCTTTCAGGACCTTCGCGTGGAGGAGTCGATCATCAACGTCGGCCAACGAAGCTCTCCTACTGCACTTGGTTCAACTAGGTGCTCCCAGTTCAGCACATAGCGGAGGTAGCAATCCACTCACTCTCTCGTTGCAGCCTTGACTAACCTTGCACACATAGCTCAGCATGGCGTGCATGGAGACAGCCCAGACCACCCAGACCGTGGAGTCAGCGAGGTCCACGTCGTGCACATGCACGGCGCGCCCCTTCATGACCGTGGCCGAGGCTGCCCGGCTGATCCGGAGCTCCAAGGAGTACCTGTACGCAGGCCTGCGGCAGCGGCGCTACCCGGGCGCCCAGTTCGGCCGCAGTTGGAGGATTCACAGGGCGTTCGTCGAGGGGTTCGTCGAGATGGCCAAGCTCGGCCAAGTCACGAATTTCGACGAGTACGCCGCCACCTGGGTCTCCAGGGCATCCAGTGAGGTCGCGGTCTGATGCGCGCGATCTCCCCTGACACGCAGAAGGCGGCCCCCATCCGCCAAGACCAGGGCCGCCCGCGTGTCCCCCTGACCGGTCAAAGACGGAAGGACCTCCCCATCATGCCTGACAGGCGCCTCTTCCGCATCCCCTCGCAGCGTCCGCAGGAGCCGCAGCACCAGCCGTGGTGCAGCCGGGACGACCACATCCTCGACCTGGACGGTTTCGGCACCTGCGTCTCCGCCGACATCACCGCGCCGGGTCAGGCCGTCTACCTCACCTGGCAGCCCGGCGAGCCCGTCCAGGCGAACGTCGCCGACGACACCCAGATCGACATCATCTCGCTCGACGAGCTGGAGCAGCGCGCCCTCGCCATGCTCACCACCGCGCTGATCGGCCGCGGCGGCACCCCGTCCCCGAGCGTGGTCGCGGCGGTGACCTCGTGAGCACCTACGAAGCCGCCCGCAAGCAGGCCGAACGCCTGCGTGACAGCGGCGTCACCGCCGCCGAGCTGCTCGACCGGGCCCAGCGGTTCGACGACGCCTGGCAGTTCAGCCAGGCTGCCGCGTTCCGCGCTGTCGCCGAGGAGGTGGCGGCGTGAAGAAGATCGTGGAGCGCCAGCTCCTGCTGTGGGACGCCTCCCGCCACGGCGTCGAACCGTACCGGTGCACCCTCGTCTTCCGGCGGGCCGACCCGTTCGCGGTCGACCTCGTCTTCCCCGTCCGGGACATCACGAAGGTCACCAACGACCAGTTGCGCGTCCACCCGGACTCGCGCGACGACGCGATCTCGGTGGTCATCACGTTCTCACGAACCCTGGTGATCGACGGGATGGAGGCGCCCGCGGGCGCCGGCACGGTTCGGATCGAGCCGCACATCGTGGACCGCGACTACATCACGATCACGCTGCCGCTCACCGCCGCTGGCGTCGAGTTCTATGCCGAACGGCGCAGCCTGGAGGCGTTCGTTGACGCGACCTGCCGGATGGTGCCGCTCGGCGCCGAACTCGCCCCGGCCGGCCGCGAGCTGGACCGGTGGCTCGGCGAGGTGTCCGCATGATCCCGACGCTTCCCGTGGTTCCGGTCGACGTGCAGGCCGTGCTCGCTCCGCTGCTGGCCGTCGGCGTTACGACCGCTGCTGCCGCCGACCACCTGCACATGTCCCGGACGGACGCTTGGCACATGCTCGACAACCTGCGTCTCGCCGGCGCCGCCACCTTGCGCGATGGCGGGTGCGGCGTCGAGTGGTGCTGTCCCACCCCCACGATCCACGGAGGCCGTCGATGACCGCCGACCAGTTCACCACGCCGGCCGCCCCGGCTGAGCAGGCCAAGGTCCTGCTGTCCTACGCGGCCGACGACTCCCACTTCTTTGACTCCTTCGGCACACATCTCCCGCTCTTGCGAGGTGAGAAGCACACCTCCACCGCGATGTACGCCGCGCAGGCCGCGACCGCTCACGCGATGCTCGCCGTCCGCGACGAGCTCGCCGACATCGCCGCCTCACTGCGTACCCTCGCCGCCATGCCGTCGGCAATCAACACCCTGGCCGCCCACATGAACGCCCTCGACGACACGGTCGGCGGCGGGCTGGCAGAGATCGCTGACGCAGTGCACAAGCACAGCCTCGGTGCCAGCGACGACCAGTGCGCGATCGTCGAGGCGATCAACACCCACGGCGAGACGGTCGACTCCGCCATCTCCGACGTCATCGACGCGATGGATCGGCCGCGCTGGTGGCAGTGGCGGCGGCGGTGGACGCTGCGGCGTCTCGCCAAAACCATGGCCCTCACGCAGGTCTCCGAGGTGTGCGAGTTCCGGCTGGAGCTGCTCCGCCCGATCGAGGCCGACGAGACCTCCGAGTGCGAGCCGCTGGCCTGCACCACCTTCAACACTACCTACGGGAACGCTGCCGACATCGCCCGCTTGCTGCTGCCCAGCCTGTGCGACGAGGCGGGCGTGCCCGCCGACCCGGAGCAGGTGTACGGCCGCGTCGCCGGTCGTGACATAGGCGGCGAGTTCCTGTTCCACACCGTGGTGTGCCTGCCCGGCGCCGACGTTATCGACGCGCCGGAGGGGTTCTGATGGACACCCTCGAGGCTGTCGGGAACGGTTTCAGCCCGGTCGCGCTGATCGTGTTCTCGTCCGTGTTCGTCGCCCTCTACGCCGCCCACCAGGTCGGCGACCACTGGGTCCAGGCGCACTGGCAGGCGTGCGGCAAGGGCGACCGCAGTCGGCAAGGCCAGTTCGCGTGTCTCTCCCACGTCGCATCGCTCACCCTCACCAAGCTGGTCGCTCTCGTCCTGCTGTGGTACGTCACCCGGCTCCCGATCGGATGGACGGCCGCGCCGGCGCTGCTGCTGGACGCCGCCACCCACTACTGGGCCGACCGGCGGTACACGCTGCAGCGGCTGGCCGAAAGGTTCGGCAAAGGCGACTTCTGGAAGGTCGGCGAGGGTCACCTCGGGTCGGGGGCGTACTCCCTCGACCAGTCCTGGCACATCGGCTGGCTGTTCGTCACCTCACTCATCATCGCCGGAGGATCTTCATGAGCCGCTTCATCTCTAAGCTCGGCTGGCCGAACAGCAGGGCATCCCGCGAGCGTAGGCAGATCGCCGTTACGGCCGACGACGTTAAAGACATTCAGGTCGTTGCCCAGGCCGCTATGGACGCCGACGCCCTCACCAGCTACAGCCCCAAGGTGACCGTCACGCCGTCCAGGGGCGGGGCGATCGTCCAGGCTACGGAAACTCACCAGTTCCGCCCCGCATGGCTGCTGCGTACCGCGCTGGAGCAGATGGGCTACGTGGTGTCGCGGCACGATTTCGCGGCCAACGCCGTGGTTGTCACGGGACGCGACCCGCAGCACGCCTGGAACGAAGCCGACGGATCATCTGTGGTGGGTGCCTGATGAACACCACGACTACGCCGTCGCCTGATCCGCCGCCGGAGGACATCGCCGCGGGCCTGGCCGCGCTCCAGGAGTTCGTCAACGACAACGCCCCCGCCGGCGAGCTGGTGCCCGTAGCCGACGCCGAAGTTGCCCACGTTGCCGAGGCTGAGACGGAGTCGGAGCCGGAGTGGGAGCCTGACGTCGACATCGAGTTCGACACCGACGAGGGCTACACCAGCCGCGTCCGCAAGCTTCGTGCCGAAGTCGCCGAAGCGCACCGCCTTCTCGAACTCCAGGGTGACGGGGCTCCGCTCCTGGTTGACAGCCCCAGGGTGCGTCGCCGCCGCCGCGCAGCGTTCGAGGCCGCCCGGCTGCACGAGTTGGAGCAGGACCCGGTGGCGCTCGCCTACCGCGACCAGAAGGTGCGGCGGACGGTGAGCGTGATGGTGATGTCCGCAGCCGGCATCGGGCTGGCTGTCTCCAGCATCGGAGTGCAGGCGTCCGTGGCCAAGGCGTTGAAGCTGGAGCACGGCGGTGTCGGCTGGTGGGCGGCGTTCGGTGTAGAGCCCGCGCTCAGCCTGCCGCTGCTGGCCGCAGTGGCGGCGCAGGCGTACTCCGCGATCCGCGGCCAGGTGGTGGACCGCAAGTCTGCGGCGGGCAAGAAGCTGTTCCGCACCGAGGCGATCTTGTTGGCTGTGACGTTGATCCTCAACTGCTGGCCAGCGTTCGTCTGGGACCGTTTCGACCTGCTGCCGTTGCTCGTTCACTCGCTGGGGCCGCTCGCCGCGGTGACCGCGGTGTGGGTTCTGCCAACCCTGTGGCAGGTCCTGGCGGTCCTGCCGGCCGGGAGGGCTACCGTCGCCCCTACTGGCCTTACGTACAGGGCGAACACGAACTCTGGCGGGGCGGATGTTGAGGCTCTCACGGAGCGCGCCAGGACCCTGATCGGGGAGGGGCGGCTGCCGTCCCGCCCGAGCGCCAGCAAGATTCAGAAGGCGTTGCGGTGCGGCATGGACGCCGCGCGCACCGTCCGCGACACCTTGGCGGGCGGTGCGTGATGGCCGCCTTCTGCCCCTCGTCACCCTCGCTCGTGGTAGCCGCGCTCCCTCAGCTCGGCCTCCAGGTCGCTGACCACGACCAGCACCTGGCTGGCCAGCCACTCGCAGCGCCGTTCCAGCAGGTCAGCCAGTTCGTCGTCTCCCACTTCCTTCGCGAGGTGGGAGGTGTGCTTGAGGGTTTTGCGCAGGTAGTCGACAGCGCTCATGCACCGCTCCCGGCCGCCGATGGCGTCGTTGAAGGCGGCGAGCCGGAATCCGTCGTGCAGCAGTCCCCGGCCTGGCGCGTCGGGGAAGCCCAGGTCGCTGATCTGCTGGGGCTTCTCGAGCGTGCTGGTCTGCCGGAACAGTCTGATCCACCACTTGGGGGCTCGAGCCAATCGGGATCGTCTCCTTCGCCGAGCGCGCGGACGGGGGATTCCCATTCAAACGGTGCCAGGGGAGGGCGTCGAGAGGTCTCGCCGGTCACAGCCGGTATCGAGGTTTGCCTGAGCCGTCCACGGGCGGCAGCCGGCATGCGGAGGCATCGAAAGTGCCTCAAACGCGGAAGCGTTACGTAACGCGCACAGAAGCGTTACGCGCGCGATTGTACCAGACGTTCAAGCATCACTGACCGTAACGGAGAAGACGGTGTCGCGACAGCGCCCGACCGGGCCCCAGACACGCCGCGCATTCCACGAGAACCGCATCGGCGGCGAGAAGAACGGCGTCCTGCGGTTCTGGTGGGCGGCCTGGTGGGCGACCGCCGAACTCAAATCGCTGGCGCGCCGCGACTCGGCGAAAGCCCACGCGCAGGGACTCGCCCTCGCCGACCAGTTGATCGCGTTCGCCAAAGACCTCAACGACAAGCACCACTCCCACCTGATGGCCCAGAGAGGAGGCAGAGCCCGTGCCAGCGCCTGACCTGTTCACCCTCAGCCTGCCAGGCGACGGCGAGCAGCCCACCCAGCAGCAGGGCGAAGTGGTGCCCTTCCCGCACAGCCACGACCTGGAGCCCGCCGCCGACACCCCCGCCGTATCCCGCAGCGTCGCGTTGCGGGACCGCATCCAGCCCCTGCTGGAGCGGACGGAGACGGGGTGGCGCACCGCGTGGGTCGGCGACGGAATCCTCGGCAGGAGCCCCCGCCCGGTCGCTGACCTGGCCCGCCAGTTCTGGACCGACCCCAAGCCGTACATCAAGGACGCGCTGATCCTGCGCATCCCGTACGCCGTCTACGGAACCCCGGTGATCATCGCCAGTGCGGCGGCCCACCTGTTCCTGCTGGTCATCAGCTATCCGAGCCTCCTGGCAGGCACCAGCCTGCTCGTGCTCTTCATCAGCCTCTTCCTGTGAAAGGACCCGCCATGATCGCCGTGATTCTGGGTGGCTTGTTCGCCACGGCCGTGTTCCTCTACCCGGCGCTGGAGCTCAAGAAGCGCCGCAAGTGGCAGCCCCTGATGGGCATCCTCATGCTGCTGGCCGGCATCGGCCTGACCGGTGTCGCTGTGATGATCGCCCAGCTGGCCACCGGCCTCACCTCCGTCCTGATCGTCGGAGGGGTCGCGCTCGTCCTGTTCGCCGGTTTCCTCGTGGCCACGGTCGCGGACCTGTTCCCCGACAAGAAGATCGACCACCCGTGGAACCTGTTCCTGCTGCCGTCCCTGGCCGCTGTCGTCTTCATCACCGGCGGCACCACCGTCAGCTACCTGGCCGACCAGGTGCGCACCAACACCGCGACGATCACATCGCAGTTGAGCACCCGATGAGCCTGTTCGTTCTCGCCCTCATCGTCGCCGCCGTCATCTGCGGCATCGCATGGCGACGCCCAGACGCTCGAGCGTTCGCGTCGGGAGCCTGGCAGGCGGGCAAACGGCAGGCCATCCGCGAATTCAGCGACGCCTACCAGTTCGCCCAGCAGCGGCTCCTCGCATCCAACCCGCGCTCCTACAACCCGCGCCGGTGGGCGTCCTGGCTGCTCGCCGGCATCTACGGCACCTGCAAGACCCTGGCCGCCGCCAACCGTGTCCGGCGAGCAGCCTGGCGCGGCGCACGCGACCGCTACCAGGAGTGGAAGGACCGGCAGCCGGTCGACGGCGAAGTGGTCGAGGAGATCGCGGTCGAACCGGACACCCCCGTGTCCGACCCGGCCCCGCCTGCGCCGGACGCCGAACCGTCTCGCCCAGCCTGCGAAGACAACCCCTCACCGGCACCACAACCCGACAGTGCCCCCGTCCCGGACAGCGGGACAGGGGCCGACCAGGAAGGACAACCCGACATGCAGACCGAAGCTGCGGGCCTGACCAGCTACGCCAACGCCCACCAGCAGTTCGCCGTCGAACTCCGCGGCCAGATCGGAGGCAGCGAAAGCCTCGCCGCCTCCATGGCGGGGATCCTCGCCGAGCACTCCGACCTGATCGGCGACACCGCGATCCTGCAGGACCTGCTCAACCAGGCCGCCGGCGTCGCCGACCGGATCGCCGAACGCTCCATCGCCGTCGCCAACAGCTAGCCCAGGCAAGAAAGGAGGCCACGATGTCCAGCCATGACACGGCGCCCGCGCCCGCGACGGCCGACGTCGCACAGGAGAGCAAAATCCAGCCGACGGCTGCTGCTACGGCGCTGCGCACCGCCCGCAAGGTCGCCCATCACGAGCGCGGCAAGCTTGCCTTGCTGCACCCCGTGGCATGGCTGGCCACCCTTCACACGACGGCGTGGGTGGCCGACGCGCTGGACGTGCATCCCCTCATCCGTACAGGCGTGATCGCCGCCACTGCGGTAGCCGTGCTGGGCCGGGCGGAACGTCGGGGCGAGAGCCTGCCGTTGGTGCCGGTCGGCGCGGCGGTGGTGTGGGCTGCGGCGGCGAGCGTGTTCAGCCCGCACGGCTGGGTGGTGATCCTGTTGTGGATCGCCGGAGCCGTCATGTCAGTTCCCTACTGGCTGGCCGTCCTGCGCCGGCCTCGCCCCAAGCCGAGCATCGTCGAGCAGCCGCGGCCGGCAGCCCAGCAGGGGGTGTCGGCGGAGGTGGAGTTGTGGGACAAGCGGGTCGTCCCTAACCATCAGGCGTACAAGCTGACCCGGTTGGAGCATGTTCAGCCGGTCCCGGATGGCTACACCGGCATCGTCGTCGGGGAGCGCGGCCCGACCAGGTTCAGCCAGATGTCTCAGCCTGCCGCGGTGGAGACGATCGCGTCTGCAAACGGCGTCCACATCTCCCAGGTGGCCGTGGAGGAGTCCGACGATCGGGACACTTCCCGGGCCCGTGTCACCGTGATTCGGTCGGACGAGAACCTGCAGAAGACGATGTGGCTGGAGGACTCCGGCGCGGCGATCGACCCGGAGACGGGGATCGCGCAGGTGGGCCGGTTCTTCGACATGGCTCCCGCCCATCGCCAGTTCTGGACCAAGTCAGGTGGCGCGCAGATGTGCGTCATCGCCGGCGACACCGGCTCTGGAAAGTCGAACCACGTCTCGGGCACGCTGGCGCTGGCGCACCGTTCCCATCGCATCGCGACCGCGCTGCTGGACCCGCAGGCGGGCAGCTCGCAGCCGGACTGGTCTGGCAAGACGCACCTGTATGGCGAAGGGCACGAGGAGACGTTCGAGTACCTGCAGATGCTCGACTTCGTCATGGTGAAGCGCGCCGACTTCGTCGCCCACCAGCCGTGGGCGGATGAGCAGGGGCGGGAGCGGCGCGGCAAGCCGTTCCTGCTTCCGGGCGACCCGGACATGGACAGCATGACCATGATCTTGGTGTGTGTCGAGGAGTTGAAGCTGTTCCTGGACGGCCCGTTCGGCAAGGCAGGGTTCGAGCTGCTCGGCACCGGCGTCCGTACCTGGCGGAAGGCGGGAGGCGGGCTGCTGGTGGTCAACCAGAACCTTGGCCTGGACAACTTCGGTAGCAACCAGTCGTTTCGCTCCAACCTGCTGTCCGGTGGCAGCCTGACGGCGCTTCGCACCGGGTCCAGCGCCGACCACAACATGGTGGGGTTGCCGGCAGACCCGAGCAAGTTGCCGGAGCGGTTCCGGAACAAGGACAAGACGCACGGCCTCGGCTACCTGACCGGGGTGGACTGCCGTCCGGCGGCGACCGCCCGGATGATGCCGGTCCGGGACGCGTTCGGCATCGCCTCCACGCCGGCGGCCGGATCGCTGGGGGAACGGACGCTGGCGTACATCGACGAGTTCCACCACCACAAGGCTCGCGGGCGCGACCCCCGCGAGGCGGCACCGGCGCGCGCGACCGCCCCGCAGTCGAGGCCCACGTCGGGGGATGTGCAGGCGGCGGTCGAGGCAGCGCTGCTGTCAGGGCCGATGGAGGTGGGAGCCGTGTGCGTGGCGGTGCGGCGCCGCCTGGGCGACACCACGCCGCTGGCGGAGATTCCTGCGGCGCTGCGCCGGCTGACGGCTTCCGGCGGGGTTCGGCAGAAGGGCGACGTGTACCAGCTGGTTCACAGCGACTAGGAGGAGCGCATGGTTAGGAAGTTGACCGGGCCTGAGCATCTCGCCGAAGCGCACGACTGTCTCGATGAGTTGGCGAAGGCCCGCCGGGAGTCGGATTGGGGGAAGGTCGCGGCGTTGGCTGAGGCGGCTCTCGCTCACCAGGGCATGGCCGTGTTGGCGTGGCAGGTGCTGTCTGCGCCGTCGGCGGTTCTGTCTGGCAGGCAGGGACAGCAGTGGCTGGATGCGGCCGGGGTGGATCGTCCCCGGTGACCGTGTTCGTGTGATGCGTTCGCGCAGCGGCGCTGGCGTTGCGGCATCCGTCCAACCTGTCTTCCCCGCAGGTTGGGCGGATGCCGGAGCAGCCGGCTCCCTTCGAGAGGAGACCTTCAGTGCAGTGGCTGAACGTCGGACAGGTCGCCATCCAGCCCCGCAAGAACGGCCCCAAATGGTTCGCGTACCTCACCTGCCCCGCCCCACTCTGCGGCGCGAAAGCGACCGTCAGCAACAACACCCAGTTCGGCACCTACGAGGGCGTGTGTAGCGAGGATCACGAGCTCCGCATCCCTCATTTGCGCTGACGTTGCGGGTGCCCGCCCAGCTCTCCTCCTCAGGGCCGGGCGGGTGCCCGGAGCAGCCAGCTCCGTCGAGAAGGAGGACAACATGAGTAACCAGCTCAGCACGGCCGCGGACAAGCTTCAGACGGCGATCCGCGACAAGGACCACGACGGCGCCGCGGAGGCGTTCGAGGACATGGCGAAGGTGTCGCCCGCGACGGCTGGCATGGTGCTGGACGCGCTGATCGCTCGCGGCCAGGCGAACGCGCGAAAGGGGCGGTAGGCGTGGGCGTCTTCAAGGGCAATTCTCGCCTCAAGCCCAGCTTGGGGGAGGTGCTGCTCGCGGTCGCCGCCGCCATGGCGACGACCACCCTCGTCACCGCGATCGCAGCCGCCGCGACCCTACACAACGAACGGAGGCCAGCATGACGACCTACCCCGAGGTGCTGGACGCGCTGCGCGGGACGGGGGCGTGATGGCCAGAAACGCCCCCTACAAGGGCGACAACACCCTCGCCTGTGGCATCAAGTACGGGGACTACTGGGATCTCCAGGCGCAAGAGTGCTTCTGCAACGCTGCCTTGTCGGTCACGAAGGACGGTGACGACTACCGGGTCGAGTGCCACCCATGCGAGTACGGGTTCACCGTCGAGTCGGAGGACGGCTCGGACGGCATCGTCGTCGATCCGCCCCGGTGGATCAAAACCCGAACGGGAGTGTGACGTGGATACGAACAGCCTGCGTGGCGCCGCCCTCGCCCTGACGGGCGTGGCCGCGCACATCGCGGCAGGGACCACCGGCTCCAAGACGGCTGCCAAGGTCGAGGCGTGGGTGGACGAGAAGTTCGCCGATGCGAAAGAGGAGTGAGTTCCATGGGATATGCCAGATACACCGTGTACCGGAACGGCCGGCAGATCGAGGCCGGGTACGACGTCCAGGACGTCTGCAATAAGGACGCCTGCAGCGAGAAGATCGACCGCGGTCTCGCCTATCTGTGCGGCGAGACGCCAGGCGGCGACGAGTACGGCTGCGGCGGCTACTTCTGCAGCAGCCACCTCTACATCTCCAGCCGGAATGGAGAGCCGCAGATGTGTGGCGGCTGTTTGAAAGCCGCCGACCGTGAGGCTACTCCGGCCTGACAAAGAGACGGGCGCTCCAGGTGTGTGGACCTATCCGCCAAGACCGGCCACACCCCGGAGCACCCCCTCACCCCCAACCCAATGGAGGTACCACCCATCATGACCCGAAACCGCTGCCCGCACTGCCACACCACCCTGGACGAAGGCCCGATCGTCTACTGGTGCGGACACTGCCGGCGCACCGTCTACGCCGCCGACCTCGACACCGAGTTCCACCCGCACAGCACCCCCGAAAGGACTGCGGCATGACGCTGATCCACGATCTGGAGCGCGTACAGGGCAACGGCTCTGTCGCCCGCATGATGGCCCTCGCCGCCGAACTGGGCCTCGCCGAAGCGGACGTGGCCCACATGCCGCACCAGATAGCAGCCGAGGTAGCCGAAGGCTGCATCTGGGACGAGGAACGCTGGGCCAGCTACGACCAGCGGGAGTACCGGCCTGACCGGGACTGGCATGCCGTGTTCGCTGCCGAGGCCGACATCGCCACCGTCACCGGTCTGGAGGGGATCGTCTCCTACCTGCTGACCCACTTCTCGGAGGAGAGCGTAGAGAGGATCCTGCGCCGCCCCAAGAACACCGCGGACCTGTCGCCTCAGGAGATGGCGCGGCAGCAGCGGCTCAAGCTGGACGCCCACATCGCTCATGGCACGTGGATGGGAGGGCCGTCGACGTCGGGGCTGTAGCGCAAACGGAAAAACGCCTTGTGGCGTTGCCCCGGCCGCCCTCGCCGCGGTCGGGGCTTCTCTATGCCGTCTCCTGCCCCGCCTCGCCTGGTGCCCGTAGCTGCGTCAGGTCGACGAGCTCATGCTGCGACGTTACGTCCAGACGGCTTTGCCGTCATACACCGGGCTACGCCGCAGGCGGCTCGTCGCCGCGGGCAGCCTTGCGGAGGGCGGCCTCCATCTTCAGCGGGTCGTCTCCCAGCTTGCTCTTCGCGGCGAGCAGCACGTCGAGGGCGTCCAGCCGTTTCGCCCGCGCCGCCTCGTACTGGTCGCGCACCTTCTGCACCTTCTCGGGGATCTCGTCCATCTCGATGAGTTCGGTGCTGGGCGGGAGGAGGCCGGCGAGCCGCTGCACTTCGGCTTCGAGCGCGTCGTACTGCTGCTGGGCTGCGATGGCTTCGGGCATGGCGGTGTCGGTCATATATCCCCCAGGTGGTGCGCGGCGGGTTGATCCTATGGCATTTCGACACGGCGACCTGGAGCGACACCCGGCAGACGATCAGCAGGTCGAGTGAGGATAGGCGGATGGATCGGGATGAGGTTGACGAGCGGATGGCGGCGGAGCGGCTGCGGGCCGCGCTGGTGGAGCACATCATGGCCGTCGAGCAGCCGCCGGAAGAGGTGAGCGAGCGAGTCCGTGACATGTACGGTGAGCGCCACACCGAGACGTGAAGGGAGACGGGATGCCGTTATCTGAGGGGTGGCGCGACCAGTACAACCGGATGCTGCGCAGGAAGGCGCGGCTTGACGAGGCCGTAGGGCCGTCGTCTCTTGGCTCTGATGAGGCCCGCGACCGGCTCATGGAGTTCTATGTCACCGCCTTCAGCCTCCTCGACTGGCTGCTTGAGGATCCAGCCCTGAAGCAGGGCAGCCCGCCTCCGCTGTCGGAACGAGACCGCAGGGACCTGCTCGCCTCGTTCAAACAGCCCGGCGGCGTCATGGCCTTCAGCCTCTGTGGCGATCTCGCCAACGGCATCAAGCACCTCGTGTTGACGCGCTCCACCAAGACTGGCGACAAGTCCACGACCATCGACCAGCAGTCCGTGGCTGTCGGCCTACCAGTGTTCGAGAGTCGCACAGAGTTTCCCGGCCCTTTGCAGCGGGCTGCAGACGAGCGCGAAGCGCAAGAACGCGCTGCCGCAGTAACCGCCGTCCACCGCTGGCGAGTGACCTCGAACGGAGCGCACTGGGATGCCGTCGACCTCGCCAACCAGGTGGTAGATGCGTGGAACGACTGGCTGAACGCGCACAGCTTGCTGTAGCTGCTGCCGTGAAATCCGAACTAAGGAAAGTTGAGCCGCGACCAGCGGGAATACGCGAGTTCGGATGTCTCGTCGTGGATGGAGTCACAACCGTGACAACAAGATCCTCGAAGGAGATTGAGTGACCCCCCAGCAGATTCTCGACAGGCTGACTGTCGGTCTGAAGGACTTCGGCTTCGCCGTGCATGGGAACGATGACCACCTGCCGGCGCCGGCGTCGTTCCCTGGTGACGCCATCGCCTACATCTTCCACGACCACGTGGAGCTGTACCTCATCGACGGCAGCCTCAAGGACGGGCTCAACCCGGAAATCGCGGCAGACCTGGCTGCCAAGGCGATCACCGCTGCGGGCCTGTATGCCGGAGAAGACCCCGCCACCTGGCTGATCAACGGCAGGGTAACGGTGACCGCGGCATGAGCCGCCTCTGAGCCAGCCGCACAACATAAAGAAGCCCGTCCTCCATAGAGGGCGGGCTTCTTTACGCAGCATCAACGGATCACTACGGAGAGCCAACCAATAGTCACATGGCGGCGTCTCATCCTGTGGGCCGCCGCCTGTCACTACTCTCCCTGAAGGGCTCACTGATGCGCTCTCGTCTTCTCGTAGCCGCCGTCACCCTCGCGCTCACGGCAGGCTGCGGAGCAGCCACCACCTCCGCCGCGCAACCCGACGCGGCCACGCCGACGCCGACCAGCAGCCCGACCCGAACAGCGACGCCTGCCACGCTGGCCACCCCTGCAGCCTCGGCGACGCCCACACCAACGCCCAAGCTGAAGAAGCCGCGCAGGATTGTGCGCAGCCTCGCACCGCGGCCCACCCCGAAGAGGACCCGCAAGGTGGCCCAGCCGTCCATCCGCGCTGGCGTTCACCCTGGTGCGTTCTGTGCTCCTGGTGGGGCGCTCGGTCGGACGAATGCGGGCACGCTGATGAGGTGCAGTTCGAAGGGTGGTGACCAGGCGCGCTGGCGGCGCGCGTAGCGGGCGGGGGACGCGAGGGAGTCTTGCGCGCCTCGAAGGAGCGCGGAGGACTCCCTCGCCTCTTGCATAGCAGTGCTATGCAATGCATAGTGGGGCTATGCAGACGGCGACGGTACTTAACCCCCTCGGTCTCGACCTCATCGACACCACCGGGTACGCACCCCTCCACGAGGTCCGCGACGAAGACCACCGCGACGCCAGCGCCGCCGACATGCGAGAGCACGGCTGGAACGGCGCCCCGCTGGTCGTCCTCCCCGACTACGCACTCTCCCTGACCGGGGTCCACCGCCGCGCTGCCGCTGAACTCGCCGAACTGGACGAGATCCCCGGCGTCTCCCTCGAAGCGATCTTCGAAGCCTGCGGCCTCGACATGTGGGAGCTGATCAACGACGACGAGGCGTACGCCGCCGCGTCCGCCTACTACGACTTCAGCCGCCTGGTCGAAGACCACCTGCCCGCCGACGTCATCGAGGCGTACGGCCTCGACCAGCACTGATGCCCAGGCCGTGGAGAGACACATCCTGGCATGGCAGATTCGTGAAGCTTGTGGGCGAAGGCATGGGGTTCCGGGATGCCGCCCGCGCTGTGGGCGTCTCCCACCCAACCGTCTACAACCATCTCAGGGCAGATCCCAACTTGCGGACGCAGATTGCTGCGGTGCGACGAGACCAAGAACAGGGCCGTGTCCGTCGCGGGTGGAGCGACACCTCCTGGCACGCGAAATTCGTACGCCTGCTAGCCGACGGCATGGCGCTCACAGATGCCGCACGCTCCGTAGGAATCCACCGATCGAACCTGTACACACACCTGGAGAAGTTCCCCAACCTGCGCGCGCAGGTGGACAAGATCCGCGAGCAGAGATTCCGAGCGAGGGAAGAGGAGAAGGAGCGCAAGGCCGCCGAGCAGGCGAAACTTAAGGTCATCGCCGTTGACACATCGTGGTACGCCCCGTTCTTGCATGCGCTTCGTGCCACGGGCGGCAACTTCAAGGAAGCCAGCGCCGCATCCGGCGTCCACTTCGTGCGGATGTATCGCCGCAGGCGCACCGACCCCGAGTTCGAGCGGCAAGTCCGCGAGGTCCTTCGAGGTCTTGCTCCAGGAATGACACCCGAGGCGCGACGACGCCTCCTCATTCGACTGTCCCAAGGCGCGACCCTTCAGGACGCCACCGAAGCGGCAGGGCTGACGAAACACCAGGTGCAGAACGCCCGAGCCGAAGACCCAAAGCTAGATCAGGACATCATCGCCAGACTCGGCCGCGCCTCACTCAGGCATGACGACCAGGACGAACGAGCCCGACTGCTCGCCAACCTCGAAGCGGGCATGTCCCTGAAGAGCGCTGGTGAGGCCGCAGGCATCCCGCGCCCCACGGTGCAGCGCTGGCGGCGCTGCGACGAGGAGTTCGACCGGGCCGTTGTCGAGGCAGCGCGAGCCGGGGGAACGACGCTGCGTCTCTACCCCCGGCTCCTCTGCCCCGGCCCGCGCTGTGGCACGAAGACCGGATACGACTACGGCTGTGGCGAGGAGCCCTGCCGAACAGCCGCTGCCGAGCAGGTGGCGCGATCTCGACGCGAAAGGAAGAACCGCCATGCCTGACCCGAGCAGCACCTTGGGGTACGAGGCCGAACCGAGCGACGTCAAAGCGATCGTCTCGGCGCTCACGGCCGAACTGAAAGAGATCACCGACGACCCCGCCGAACTGTATAGCCGTCTGACGTCCGAGCAGGCACTTCACGAGGGCGTGGTGAAGCGTCTGGCGGAGATGCGCGAGGAGTTGGTGGCCCGCATGAACATCGGTGACGGCACCGGGAGCCGTGAGGGCCGGATGAGCTACCAGGAGATCGCCGACCTGATCGGCAAGAGCCGCGCCGCTGCACAGCAGATGGTAGAGCGAGGCAGGTCCAGGCTGTAATCGGCCCACGCGAAAATGCCCCGCCCGCCTCCCGCGAGGGGAGACGAGCGGGGCTGTTGTCTGCTGGCAGCCTGAGTCCCGTCAAAGCCGCCAGCAGCGCCCGCACCGGGTGGGCAGAGCCGGCGCGGGACGACCTACAGGCCGGACAGATCCTGATCAGAGTGGACGCCCCGGCCGACCGGCGGCGTCGGCACCGACGTCTGCCGCACGAACACCGCCACCAGCAGCCCGACGAACGTCATCACCCCCGCCGTCTGCTCAGCGCTGGCGTCCCAGCCGAACGCCATCGCGAGAGCCATACCGGCTTGGACGAGGCCGAGGATCGCGGCCTTGACGCTGCCGCCGTTGTCCGCAGACCGCGTCTTGAACGCGACCCAGACGCCCGCGGCGGCGACCACCACCGCGTTGATGACGACGACCTGGGCGTCCGAGAAGGGCAGCCAGAATGCCGCCGCCAGCTGGACTGCGGACGCGATGAGCGCGGCGTACAGCGCCGGTTCGCCGGTCAGCTCCGAGTTCGTGGCCAGGGCCCGGTTGTCACTCATCGACCACGTCGCCAGGGACGAGCTCGATCGTCGCCGTACCAGCCGGGACCACGTCCACGGCCAGCGTCGCCGACAGGCCGAGCGACTCGATCGACGCCGTCAGCACCGCGCTGCCAGGGGCGCCGGAGACGACGGTGCAGGTGCGAGTGTCGTCGGACACCGTCAGGGCGGCCACGTTGGGGTCCGAGATCGACCAGGCGATCGTCTCGACCGTGTCGAAGCCAGCGGCATCCTCGGTGTCGCACTCGACCGAGAACTTCTGACCAGTGTTCATCTGCATGGTTTCCTCCAGGGAAGATTCGACGGTGTTGTTGGCCTGCTCGGGAACGGGCGGGCCGGGATGTAGCCGGATACGGGTAGTGCCAGCCAGCCAGGCAGCAAAGGTGTCGGCGGTGCGGCGGATGGCGGTCTCGGCCTGCCGGGCGGTGACGTCCCGGTCGACGCCGGGGCACAGGACGAGGCCGAGCGCGGTGTGCAGGCGGGTGGCGGCGTCCAACGCCGCGGCGCGGCCTTGCAGGCGATCCACAGGTGCTCCTCGCCCGAGGTCAGTTGACGGTGTAGCCGCGGGAGAAGTTGTACGACCTCGACTCGCTGCTGCCGCCGACCGTCATCCACACGGTGTCCCACGGGGCGCCGCGGTCCTTCTGGGCGGTGTTGTTGAGGAAGTGCCCGTAGTAGCCGCACATCGTCGGGTGGTTCATGTAGACGGCGTGGAAGGTGCTGTCGGTGCCGAACACGGCCGGCGTGCCCGTCCCGGCGTAGACGCGGACAGTGTGGTTCGGGGCCAGCAGGATCTTGCCGTCGACCTCGGGGACGCCCGGCAGCGCGGTGATCGTGTAGTGGTTGCACTGGCCTGCGCCGTCGCCGCGGCCGTGCGCCCAGGCGTCTTCGACGCGCAGCCCCTTCACGTCGACCGGTTCGGCTCCGCCGTTGCGGATGTCGATGAACTCCTGGTTGCGGTTCCACGGCCGGTCAGGGCCGTAGGCGTTGTAGCCGATCTGCCCGAACTCGAGGCCGGCGATGTCAGCGCTGGCAGACACGGGTGTGGCCAGGCCGGCGGCGAGGGTGAAGGCCGCGAGCACGGCCAGGAAGATGGTGCGCATAGGGCGCTCCTCAGGGACTTGGTGACATGAGAAAAGGCGGCACCCGCACTCGGGTCCGCCTTCAGGGGAGGCCAGGGAGGCTGGCTTGCTAGTTCGTTTCGTCGACCAGCCCCGGCACCCGGGGCCGATCGTCTTCGTCCGCAGGCTCAGGGAACCTCGGCACGTTCTGGTGGAGCAGCGGCCACCAGTAGGCCGCCAGGCCGTCGCTCACGACAGCCGCAGCAGGGCACTCCAGGTGCGGGGCCCAACGACGCCGTCGACCTCGAGCTTCTTCGCCCGCTGGAACGCCTTCACATCCGAATCGAGCGCGGCGTCGAAGACGGTCCGCTCCAGCCACTCCTGCAGCCCCTCCGGATAGGAGGCCGGCATCAGCCCGCCGCGGGCGAACAGCAGGCCGCGGATCGTCTTGACGTCGTAGTTGTCGGCGCCCTTGGCCAGCATGGGCAGTCTGTCCACGATGTCCTCCACGATCGTCGTCGGAGCTGAGGGCGGGGTATCGCCGCCGGCGGGGTATTTGGGACACCAGAACCCGGCGATCACATCCGCTGCGCGCACCCGCCGTTTGCAGGCGTTGTCCGTGTTGCCTTCGATCGTCACGACCCTGCCGTCGTCGAGCACCCGCTCCACCACGCCGACATGATCCACCTTCGAGCGGGTGTTAGTGCCGCCCCAGTCGAAGTAGACGATCGCGCCAGGTCCAGCGAACTTTTTGATGTTAGCGGCGGTGCCGGAATGCCACAGGCCCAGCCGTTCACCATCGCCGGCACCCCACACCGTGTAGGCGCGATCCCCATTCGGGCAGACAGCCTCATAGTTGCCGGACAGGTACGCCGCCCACGTCACCGTCATCTGGCACCACGGCACGCTGCCAGACGCGAACTCGGGGCCGTTCCGCGCCGAATACCAGCGGTGCACCGGATTCGGCTCGCCCCAGCCCAACGCGGACCGCATGCGGTCCAGCATGCTCGCGGCCGTCACGATGCCGTCCCGCGGTAGACGCCGTCGCCATCCGCAGGCCCGTACAGGGCCTCCAGCACAGCCTCTTCGTCGGCCTCGGTCGGCCCCGACGGGGTGACGTTGACCTTCGCGACCGTCAACTCAGCCTCGTTTTGCCTCACGGTGCTCCCTCCGTCGGTTTGCAGGTAAAGGTGGCGGCGCCGGGCGAGTCCGGCTCACACCGGTAGGTGATGGCGCCGAGCGTGAACGTCCACCCGGCCGGTGGCGGGCCAGCATCTCCGCGAGGCCCCGGCTCGCCGCGTTCCCCCTGTGGCCCGCGCTCGCCTTGAACCCCCGGCGGCCCTGTCACGGTGTCTCCAGGCTCGCCCTTCGCGCCTGGATCCCCTTTGGGGCCCTGAACTCCAGGCGGACCTGTAGATCCGGGGACCCCGTCCTTGCCGGGTCTTCCGTCTGCGCCGCGCGGCCCAGTCGGACCCGGGGCTCCCGTAAGCCCTGGCGGCCCGGTCGGGCCGACATCGCCTCGCTCGCCGGGCGGGCCCGGGTGCGGGGTTACCCTGGGGACGCCTCCGAGATCGCGGACCTGGTCTGCGAGGACGGCGTTGTCGCGTTCTGTGGCAGCGATCTGTTCTTGTACCGCATGGATCTGCACCATGAGGGCGGCGAGCACAGCGGCGAACGTGACCGCCACCAGCAGTGGCAGCGGCCAGATGCGGGGCCGAGTCCGACGCTTCTCGACGGGCTCTTCGACGGTGGTCTCGTCCGGTTCGAGTCCGGTCTCGTCGTGGCGACCCATCATGATCCTTTGCTGGTCAGCCAGAGCTGGATGAGGAGGATGACCAGCGGCGCGATGATGCTGGTGAAGACTGCGAGGCCGATGAGCCTGCGGTCGTTGGAGCGCTGCACCTTTTCGGCGTCCCGCTCCTTTTTGTCGGCTTCGCGGTCGGCTCTGATGGCGGCCAGTTCGCGCTCGTGGTCGTCGAATTCTTTCTGGATGTGCTGCTGGTAGGCGGCGAAGAGTTCGCTGGAGACGACCCTGTCGAGACGTGTGTTGAGGCTGTTGAACCCGGATTCGAGGCTGTGGCGGAGCCCTTCCATGGAGCGGTGTAGCTCCCACGGGGTGGGCGAGTCGGGCACACGTCCCCCTCCTGGGCGGGCGGCGCGGGGGCCGGGGTTGGCGGTGGGCGTGCCGCCCGCTCCAGCACCCTCAAGCGGGCGGCACAGCTTGTGGTGTCCGCGACCGGACGTGCATGCCGGGTAAACCGGGCGCATGCTGTAGGCGTCTCACGATCCACGGCATGGCACACAGGAGGGGATGGATGGGGAAGAAGGAGCCGTTAGAGGTTCGGAACGTCGGCCGGTCGGTGTCGAAGCCGGCGTGGACGGTCGGCGAGATCCTGTTGGTGACGTTCACCGGGGGCATCGCCTGGCCGTGGGTGTGGAACCGGCACAGGAAACGCACGATGATCACCAAGCACAGGTGATGCTCAGGTGCTGACCGTCTGCTCAGAGGCGTCAGCGCGCAGCTTCTCCACTTCGGCGGCGAGCTGGTCCCGCTCGGCCTTGAACTGCGTGGCCAGCGCCCGCATCTGAGCCGCCTGGGTGAGAGCCGCGTTGCGCTGCTCCTCGACGGCCGAGAGCAGGGCGTCAAGCGGAACCTCATAGCCTTGCTGCTGGTCCATGCGCGGGTTCTCCTTCATCGTGGGGTGGCATACAGGTATGGGCCTTGGCCCTGCACGTCGATCTCGTCGCGGCGCGGCTCAACGACCATGTCGCCCGCGTCGGCGCGGATCGCCTTCACGAGCCAAGTCACGCGGAGGCGCGGCCCACCGTGGATGGTGAACCGGCCGTCGATCGGATAGGTGGCCGAGGCGTTGCGGATCTCGTCCGAGCACGTGTTGACGGACACGTACCGGCCATCCTGGCGGGTGAGCGCCTCGAAGTAGGCGGGCAACTCGACCACGGCCTGGCCGTGCTCGTCGAGCGTCGTCTCGCCCCAGTACTCCACGCCCGCGGCCGGGGATTCGGTGCAGGCGTGGACGAGGTAGCGGTCGTGATGGACAGGGTGGTCGATGATGAAGCTCTTGTACGGGCTCCCGTTGATCTTCACTCCGCCGTCGTCCATCTGGAAGGACAGGTTCACCGAGTTCTGCCACTGGAAGTACAAGCCGGTTGAAGCGAACTGCGCAACCAGCTGCGGAAAGACGCTGATGTTCTGCGCGGCGTTGATCGCGAAACCGAAGTGATCAAGCCACGCTCGAGTCCTAGCGTTGGAGACCGTCGCGGACTCCATCATCAACAAGGCGTTGTTCGGGTCGGAGTCGAATGAGTTGATGGAACATGCGCCAGACCCGACGCTCGGGTAGAACTTGATGCTCGGGCTCGCCCCTCCGCCGTTGAAGACGATCCGCTGACCAGAGAATCCCGTCGAGATCGTCCCGACGAACGTTGCCGCCCCCGTCGACGAGGCGATACTCACAGTCTGCTGGCCGCCGCTGTTGAAGGCCGCCAGCCCGGTGCCGTCCAGTTGGATGCGCGCACCCGAGGCAGCGCTGCGAAGCTCGAAATTTCCGTCTACGTTGAGCTGGACGGTGCGGACGCCGCTGGCGTTGTAGATCTGCAGCCCGGTCACGGTGCTCATATCCAGGCGGGCCCCAGTCGTCCCGCTCCGCAGATACCAGGTGCTGCCTGGGGCGATGCTCACCAGCTGGGTGCCGGCGGCGTTGTACATCTGCAGGCCGCTGGCGTTGATCTCGACGCGCTGGCCGGTGTCGGCGGTCTTGATCCGCGCGCCGAGCACGATGTCCGCCGACAGCGTCCCGGCGGTGATCTTCGAGGCGGTCAGGTCGGAGATGTGTGCCGAGTCGATCAGCAGCGCCGTCGCCGTCACCGCGCTGCTGGCCGCCGACCGGTTGCCAGCCTCATCCACCGCGATCACCCGCACCCAACGCGCCGTCGTCTCCTCCACATCCACCGTGCCGACCGCGGGAATGTGCGCCGCGATCATCCCGGCGTGAGCACTGACCAGGCCCTTCAGCGTGGTCGAGTCGGGGGTGAACCCGGACGATGCGCCGACGTGCACCTCCAGGTGGTGCAGGTCGAGTTCCAGGTTGTAGGTGCCGCCCGAGGCTTTGCCCAGCGTGTGCGTGATCTGGATCGCGATCCGGCTGCCTGCCACCGTCGGCGGCGCCGGGGTGCTCGGCGGGATCGTGTCAGGGTTCGCGGTCGCCGTCTCCGTCGCCGACCAGGCACCCTGATTCCCAGCGAGGTCGACGGCACGGATCTGAAAGTCGTAGGTGACCCCCGGGCTGAGGTCGAGCACCTGGGCTTGTAGGTCCCCCCAGGGTGCGAACACGGTCTGCCAGGTGGAGGCGGGGCTGACGCCGTATCGGATCTCGTAGTGGGAGCCGTCCAGGATCGTGGAGCCGTCGGCGTTGAGCGGCAGCAGCCAGTTCACCAGGATCCGGGCGCGGGTGCCGCCCAACGCGTCCAGGTAGACGCCGGTCGTGAACGGCAAATCCCACGACACCACGCCAGGCACAGTCGTGTCCGGGATCGGCCTCGGGCCGACCGGCTCCGTACCGGCGTTCGTCAACGACCGGCCGAGCTCGCCAACCGTGAGCGACGTCGACCCCGTCTCCCAGCGCACGTACGGGGTGAGATCCCACCAGGTGCCGTCCTGCGCCCGGTAGGCGACCGTCATCCCCTCGGCGACCGGCCACGACGCTTCCACGACGCGGAGTTTCAGCGGGTTGAGTCGCTGCCCCCGGAACGTGATCTCCGTGCTGGTGTCGAAGACGCCGGCGTCTGGGTCCCACACCCATACCCAGTCGCCGACGTTGACGGTGCCGCGCACGTCGCTCGCGACGGCCCTCAAGTCGTAGTCGCTGGTGGAGAGGCGGAGCGCGTTGCGGGTGCCGGAGAACCGGTTGAGCTGGAGTTGCGCGCGCGCCTGCGCGTTCCCGGTGGACGTGCCTGACTCGCTGATCAGTCGCGTCCGCTTGACGGGCTGGCCGCGCAGGTCGAGGTACGGGTTGGAGGCGATGTTCGCCGATGCGGTAGCGGTCGCCTGGCCTTCCCCCTCGGCGATCAGGACGACGCGATCTGACCAGTCCTGCACGTCCCGGGCCAGGGACATGTCGCCGGGCAGGGCGACCATGTTGAGGTCGCGGCCCTCCGAGCCTTTGCGCAGGATGATGTTGGTGGGGGTGGCCTGGAAGAGTGAGGTGGCGGGTCCGGCGTCGAGGGTGGCGGGGCCGTTGACGCGCCATTCGCAGTTGAACAGCTGGCACACGTAGTCGACGGCTTTGCGGCGGGACTGCCAGATGTGGGTGCCGGTGTAGGTGCCTGCGGCGCTGTACAGGGTTCCTTCGATGACGGCGGTGCCAGAGCCGAGAATGTCGCGGATCGAGTTGGCGAACGTCTTCCCCGTGATGGTCAGCGGGGTTTCGAACACTTCGCCCTTGTCGTCACTGTCGCCGAGCCAGACGGCCATGCCCTGCCCGCCGACCTTCTTCGTCTCGGCGAAGTCTCGGACGGTGAGGACGCCGACGTAGCGGCTGGAGGTGAGCAGGTTGTCGCGATATTGGGCGGGATCGAGCCGGCCGGGCTGGACGGCGACGTGTCCGAAGAAGGACAACCGGTCGAGGAGGTCTTTCGGGGTTTCCTCGGCGAGGGTGATCGACCAGGAGCCCAGCCCCATCAGTGTTTCCGTGACAGCCACCTGGTCACCTCCTGATCGCCGCAGTGGTTTCGGGTAGCGCTGCGATGTACTGGTTGCGCAGGTCAACCGCCGCATCCCCGGACACCGCTGACCCGCCGCCAGCCACGGCCCCTAGGTAGAAGTCGAGGGCGGTCACGCTGGCCTTGGTTAGGCCGCCGTTGGCGTGCGCCGTGTACGAGCGGGCGCTGCCCAAGGTCACCCGGTTGCCGTTGCCGTCGTCCGTCGACCGCACCAGGTAGCTGGTGTTGTTGGTCAGGGTCTCCACGCTGGCCAGGTAGACCGACAGCGTGCCGGAGTCGCCGCGCTGCAGATACCCCTCCACGACGCGGGAGCCGCGCCGTAGCGTCAGGTCGAGGACGACCCGGCCGACTGGCGACCGCGACTCGACCAGCCGCACAATCACCTGCTCGGGGTCATTGCGGAGGATGGTGGCCGCGTCCCAGCGGGGCACCTGCGTGCCGCCGATGTCCACCCACCAGGCTTTCGGCCGCCACGTTGCCCCGGTGAACGCGGCGACCTCCAGCGACCCGCCAGCGGTGAGCGGGCGGACGCGCAGCAGACCGTTGGACATCTCCCAGTCGTCCGTCGCCAGCCGATACCCGGTGCCGACCCGCTCATAGCCGAGCGACAGCACCCTGGCCCGGCCGCGCAGGTAGTCGCCTACCGCGCAGCCCCACCGCGGGGAAGTGGCGGCGGGGATGCCGCGGTAGACGGTGATCGTGCCGTCCACGCTGGCCCTGGTCATGGTCGAGGGGAGCGTGGATCCGGTGTGGTAGGCGTAGTGGCCGGGCGGCGGCGCATGCCAGCGTTCACCGGTCAGCGAGAAGTCGTTTTGGCGGACCGCGCCGGCGAGCCGGGATTCGAGGTCGATGTCGGAGTCGGCGCCGTGCCTGGTCAGGGTGAGCTTCCAGGTGGTCCAGGCGACCGCTTGCCGGAACCGGTCGGTGTAGTCGGAGGACGCGTCGGTGATCGTGTAGTAGCCGTCCCTCTCATTCTTCTCCTCCCACATCACGGGGACGAGCGTCCCGGCCAGCCCGAGCACGCCCTCGTGCCGCTCCAGCAGTTCAGCGCGGGACAGGCCGGTCAACCCCACGACTTCCTTGCCTTGGACGGTCAGCACACGGTTGCCGTTGCGGACGCTCTCGGCCAGAGTCATCGTCTCCCGCAACGTCAGCCTGCCGACCTGGAGGGTGCTCATGCCGGGTACGCCTCCCGCTCGATCTCACGTAATCCTTCGCGTACCTGCACGAGGATCTGCCGCCACGCGTCCGGCCGGGACGGGTCGATCACGCCCTGCATCTGGAGGACGAGGTCGCCGTGCAGAACGACACCGCCACCGCCGCCGGCTGCGGCTCCCGAAGCGGGCGCGCCGAAGGAGCCAGTGAACGCGGGTGCCGGCGAGGCGAGGTCGTCGAACGCGCCAACGGTGGCGTCGGCCATCCGCTGCGACGCCGCCTGGAGCATGGGCAGGTTGTGGTCGATGCCGAGCACCATCCCGGGCGGCAACTGCTTGCCGAGTGCCTCCATCACCTTCGACGGCGAGTGGATGCCGAGGGCGTCCTTGACCCAGTCGGGCATGATCGAACTGAAGAAGTTGTAGATCGAATCCCTGAGCCACTGCCACATGGAGACGAGCCCGTTCCACAGGCCGACGATCAGATCCCGGCCGGCGTTCCACAGTGTCGAGCCGAGATTGCCGAGCGCGCCGGCGATCTGGCCGGGCAGGTTGGCGAACCATGTGAGCAGGTTGGAGATGCCCGAACTGACCGCGCCGGTGATGTTGTTCCAGGCGGTGGAGACGAAATTCTTGATCCCGTCCCAGACTTGGTTCCATCGGTCGGACATCGCGCCGAGGGTGTTGGACAGGATGTTGCGGGCTTCGTCGATCTTCGACGCGATCGTGTTTTTGATGTTGGTCCAGATGTCGCCGACCTTGGACAGGACGCCACCGAGCCATTCGCCGATCTTGCCGGGCAGCTCGCCGAACCAGCTCACGATCCCGCGGACCCAGTCGATGCCCTTCTGGAACCAGTCCCTGATCGCTGTGATCAGGTCAGGGATGATGGAGTGGCCGACCAGGGTGTCGAACAGCCATTGGAAGACGTCCACGATCGCGCCGAGGGCGATCTTGATGATGTCGGCCACCCACTGGATCGCGACCGCGAGTTTGTCGACCAGCCAGGAAATGACCTGGGCGATGATCTCGATCAACGGGGTAAGCACGCTCGTGATCAGCTCAAGCAGCACCTGGATGAGCGGCATCACCGCGGTCACGAGCTGCGAGAAGATCCCGATGATCGGCGCGAGCAGCTCGGCCAGCGTCGAGATGAGCGGCAGGATCGGCTCCAGGATCGCCATGACGAGCTGCAGCAGCACGTCGATCAGCGGGCTGAGCGCCTGCAGTAGTTGGCCGAACGTGGTTGCGACCAGCCCGATGATCGGGGCGACCGCCTCGATCAACTTCACGAGCGGCGGCAGGATCGCCTGGATCAGCGGCATGAACGCCTGCACGACCTGCAGCACGATCCCGATCAGCGGCTGCAGGATCGACATCGCCAACTGGAGAAGGATCGGCACCAGCGGCATCACCGCGGCCAGCAGTTGCCCGATCACGCCGACCAGTTGGACGACGACCGGCGCCAGCGTCTGGATCAGCTGCGTCCACAGCGGCAGGAACTGGAGGACGAGCGGCACGATCTGCTGCACCAGCTGGGCGACGATGCCGATCAGCGGCGTCAACACCGGGATCAGGCCGACGACCGCCTGCACGATCGACAGCAAGGCTGGCGCGGCGGCTTGCAGCGCGGCGATGAGCGCGCCACCGATCTGCTGCACCAGCTCGACGATCACCGGCAGAACCGGTGTGATCGCCTGCACCAGCATCCTGATCGCCTGCGCAAGCATGTTGCCCAGATGCGTAGCCACCTGCGCCACCAGCTCGATCAGCGGCGCCAGGATGGGCAGCAGCTTCGCGACCGACTGGGCGATCAGGACGAAGAGCGGCGCGACCGCCTTGATGGCTTGCGCGAGGGCGCTGCCAAGCGCCTGCGCCAGTTCGCCGATCGGCGCAAGCAGCGGTGTGATCGCCTGCGCCAACGCCAGCACGGCTTGGATGACCGTGCCGGCCAGAAGGGAAGCGATCTCGGCCAGGATCGGCAGCAGCGGGGTGATCGCGGCGACGAGCTGCTGCCAGTACTGGGCCAGCACCTGGCCGATCACAGGCAGCAGCGGCGCGATGGCGGCGAGCACCTGCTGGAATGCCTGCACGACCGCGCCGCCCAGGATCGGGACGAGCTGGCCAAGTACGCCGATGAGCGGCGTGATGGCCGGCAGGAGCGCGGACGCCACCTGGGTGACGAGCAGGGCGATCTGCGGGATCAGCGGCGAGATCGCGGCAAGG
>NZ_JBITLU010000036.1:0-29931 GCF_044465525.1 Nonomuraea sp. NPDC049646
ATCCGCTGCCTGAAGCGCTACATAGCTCGCGAACTCTACCGAATCATCACAGCAAACGATCAAGAACATCCCGCTTGACATCCATAGGAGCATCCCGGGGTGGGGCCGCGGCCTTCTAGGTCAGGAGCGGTGCCATCTGCCATCGCTGGCTCTACATGAGCATGTGGTCAGCATCTGTGTTTGCGGGTGTTGGGTCATTGCCGCCACAGCATCAGAGGATGAAGGCTGGGACCAGTTTGGGACCACACGCCATGTCGTTCGCGGGACAACATACAGGTCGGCGAATGTGGAGCTCAGTGCAGGAGTGCGCTTGACGTGCGGGAACACCCACTCCCACGTTCTGGGGGTCAAGGGGTCGCAGGTTCAAATCCTGTCGTCCCGACCAGGTTTTAGCTGGTCGGCAAGGGTGTCACTCAAAAGGGTGGCACCCTTTCGCATTGGTGAGTGACTAACTGAGTGACTATCGGGCGAAGATCTCATCCATCGCCGCAGCTCCTTGCAGGAGTACGGGGCGGATCTGCTTGCGGTAGACCGCTTCGGTGACCGCCGTCCCGCTGTGGCCGACGAGCCGGGCGATCTCCTCCAGGGGGACGCCCGAGTCGGAAAGCAGTGAGACGAAGCTGTGCCGCATCTCCCGGGGCGTCCAGTAGTAGGCGGGCATCCCGGCGTCCTTGACGATCTTCCGGAACGCTCTGCGTACGTTGTGGGCGTCGAGGGGCGTGCCGACGAGCGAGGCGAAGACGAGCCCGTGATCCTGCCACTTGTCGCCCGCCGCTTTCCTGTTTTTTCGCTGCTGTTCGCGGTGCGCTTTCAGCGCTTCCACACAGCGCTTGGGCAGCGCCAGGGAGCGACGTGAGCGCTTGGTCTTGGTGTCGCCTCCTTAACGTACGGAACGCCATACGGCGATCCACGGCGGGATGTCCTTGTCCGGATCGCCGACGAGATCGACCTCGTTCCAGGTGAGCGCCCGCAGTTCCTCTGTGCGGGCACCGATCAGCAGCGAGAGGACGACGTAGGCGTACAGGCGGGTGCCCTCTGCCGCGTCGAGCAGAGCGGTGGCCTGGTCGAGGGTGAGGGACTTGGACGGGCGGCCTTCCCTGCCCTCGGGGATCTCACACAGGCCCACCACGTTGCGCTTGACCTTGTCGCGGGCCTGGGCGAACTTGACCACGCGGTTCAGACACGAGTGCAGCAACCGCACTGTGCGCACGGCCAGGACTTTGGCCTTGCCGACGAGCCACCGGTCCACGTCCTGGGCGCTCAGCTCACGCAGCTTCCGGGCACCCAGGTCAGGGAGGATGTGCTTGGCGCACAGGAACCGGTAGTTGGCGACAGTGCTCTGGCTGCGACCATGCAGGCCATAGGCGAGCCAGCTCGTCACGGCATCGGCCACCGTGTAGTTCGCCGGGCCGCTGGCCAGCCCGTCGTCATGGTCGCGGATGATCTCTTTGAGCTTGGCCTTGGCTTCGGTCTTGGTCTTGCCGCTGGCCTTCTTGACGATGCGCTTGCCCGCCGGGGTGTAGCCGACCGTCACCGAGGCGATCCAGCGTTGCCGGTTCTCGTCCCAGTGCAGGCCGCCGTCCCCTCGGCTGCGTCGTTCGGTCATGGAGCCTCCTGTTCGAGTAGGGAGATGTAGTCCTCGATGGCTGAGGCGGGGATGAGCCTGGCCCGTCCCTGAGTGACGGAGCGGAGCCGGCCGGAGCGGATGAGTTCGTAGATCACGCTGCGGCTGAGGCTGAGCAGGTGCATGGCGTCGGTGATGCGGTAGAGCCGCCGGTCGTGGGCGGGGAGGGGGGGTCATTCATCCGCCCGCTCTGCCGCGATCTTGCGGGCGGTCTCGACTCGCTGGCGGATGTGCTCGGCCATGATCGCCTCGCCTTGGGTGTAGCCGCTTCCGGCGAAGCGCCAGTGCGCCATGACGAGTGTGGTCGCCTGGTCGAGGGTGGGTAGGTCGTGGCGCTCGCGGGCTTCGGCGGCGCGGTGCAGGGCGCGAGCGCCGCGCAGGTCGCCCAAGGTGATGGAGTAGAGACGGCTCTTGCTGGAGAAGTGGCCCCGGAAGCCCAGCATGTGTGCCCACGGCCGGAGCCATAGCCTGGCGAACTCGGGGCGTCGTTCGCCTCGCCGAGCACGGTGGAGAAGGCCGCGGCGACCCTGCTGCTCGATCTGGTCACCCGCGCGAAGTTCGGCCAACCCGCCGTATTCGCCGAGGAGGCCTACAAACTGCTCGGGATCTCCGACCCAGCAGCACGCGATCGATTGCATCCCCAGCTGGTAGCCGTGCTCAATATCCTGGTGTCGACGGAGGTCAAACCCGTTGACGCGGCCTGGGACGCCCTGGTCATCGCTGTAGGCACAGAGTCTGGACGCGAGTTCCGACGGAAGCACCACAGGTACACTGAGCCGCTCGGCTGGCTGCGCACCTTCCTGCTGCGAGACATCCCCGACCCGATTCCCGGCCTGACTGTCCACCAGGCGAAAGGACGCGAGTGGGATGCTGTCGGCGTATGTCTGACCGAGCCACAGCAAGCTGCCCTACGTAAGGGCCTCGACCCGCTCAACAGCAACCACCGCATCATCTATGTAGCACTGACCCGAGCCACCTCGACCGTCGTCTCGGTCTGACATCCTCGGGGTACCGCCACATGGGCGGCGTCATGGGCCGAGATCCTTGCGCATGTACCGCTTCATATCTCATCGCTTGATGGGACTGTCTAGATAACGGCTCTGTCGTAGATTCGGTGGTAACGGACAGTGTCATCAGGTCACGCTGAGTTGTGATCGACGTCAACGAGTTGGTGCAGGCGGTGTTCTCAGGGCTATCGCCGCTGGTAGTGGAGGACATAGCGGACCAGGGTGAGCAGATTCGGGTACGGGCGCGAACCCCGAACGACTCTTCTGCCGCCTGCCCGACCTGTGGAGCCGGGCCAACTCGCGTGCATGGCTATCACGAGCGCACTCTGGCAGATGTCGCGGTGGACACACGTCGCGTGCTGGTGATGGTGCGGATCCGCCGCATGGTCTGCCCGACCCGCGGCTGCCGCCAGACCTTCCGGGAGCAGCTGCCCGGCGTGCTGGAGCGCTACCAACGCCGCACGCCCCGCCTGGCCTCACAGATCGGAGCGGTGGTCCGCGAACTGGCCGGACGTGCCGGCGTGCGCCTCTTGTCCGCGATGGCCGTGCACCTATCCCGGTATACCGCCCTGCGGATCCTGTTACGCCTGCCCCTGCCACCGCCGCGCGTACCCCGGGTGCTGGGAGTGGACGACTTCGCCCTGCGTCGGCGCCACCGCTACGCCACCGTGCTGATCGACGCCGAGACCCGAGAGCGCATCGACGTTCTACCCGGCCGCACCGCCGATGTGCTGGAGGCGTGGCTGCGCACCCATCCCGGAGTGCAGATCGTGTGCTGAGACGGCTCGGGCGCCTGCGCCGAAGCGATCCGCCGCGCCCTGCCTGACGCCGTCCAGGTGAGTGATCGCTGGCATCTATGGCACAACCTCGGTGAGGCCGTCACCAAGGAAGTCGCCACATAGTCCTCCTGCCGTTCGGGCAGGCCGCCCGGTGAGGCCTTCTCGTCCACGGTCCAGGATGGCCGGATCAAGCGGAGGCGCCGATGGCCCGGTGGCGATCGGGCGGGCGAAGTGATGGAGGTGCAAAGCCATGCGGTTCCGCAAGGTGAGTTACGCGGGGGCGAGCGCCGTCATGTGCGCCGGCCTGGGCCTGGGAGAAGCGGCGGTGGGTGCGATGATCATGCCCATCAGCAGCCGCAGCCCATGTGCATCGCGCTGCCGCTGCAAGGGCGTGTGGTCGATGTGGCCCTGGTCGACATGGGCCGGGCATGATGGGCCCCAGGCCCTATCCCGGCCCTCACGGTCCCGGACCGTACTTGACTGCTGGTCCGGGCAGTACGATGCCCGGTACTCAAGGCCCGCACGGTCCGTGGCCGCGCGGCATGCGGATGACGCTCACCACGGCCACCCCGTCAAGCGTTCCAGCCGGCAAGGTTTCGCTGCGGTGTCCAATGCGGGGGCCGTCGCCCACGAAGGCGTCGTGCTGCCGCTTCCGGCCGGGCAGACGCCGGTCGTCGTCTTTTCGATCGTGGTCAGACGTCGCGGGAGTTGTAGCCCTGGAGGTGTGAGCCGCTCCCGAAGGACGGATTGGTGATCGGCTCGAGATTCCAGGCGACGATGCGGTGCGGTCGGATGCGCAGGGTCTCGTGGTCGAAGGCCGGGTGGAGCGGTGGGTCCAGGAAGACGATCTCGGCGTGACCACGCAGTTCGATGCCGCGGCCGGTCTGGCCGAGGGCGTTGGGCGTCGGTGACTGGTCGTCAATGACGAGGGAAACCCGGGGGTCGGCCACGACGTTCTTGTATTTGCGGCTCTTGCTCAGCTCCGGGCCGCCGATCTGGACGGTCTCGGTTGCGGGGTCGAACCAGATCGCGACCGGCTGAGAGTGGGGAGACCCGTCGGGGCCGAGGGTGGCCAGGCGGCCGAGTTCCTGCTCCGACAGGTATGCGTGCTCTGAGTCAGTGAAAATCATGGCAGCAGTCTGCGACCTCAACCGTGCTTAAGGTCAAGCGATCCGACCGAGCACACCGCGGGTTCAACCGCCTTGCGGGACTCAGGGTTCAGGTTGTCTTCCAGACCTGCGGGGCAAAGAGCCCGCGAGCAGGCGGAGCGGTTCGGACAGGTGCCGGGCCAGCCGCCGCAGCTCGTCCGCGTGCCGGGAGCGAGCCAGGGGAGTGAGGGTGTTGCTGCCGTCCTCGGCATCGTGGGGCAGCACGGAGTGCCGTGCTGGTACGGTGTCCAGCCGCCCAGCTGCAGGAGTCCGGCGGCGCCGGTGATGCTGGGATGATTTCCAACGAAGTAGCCTCTTACCTGGATTGATACGGACCCCCCATGGCTAGGGTCTCGATTCGCTCACGGTGTTGACCATGAGCGACGACAAGCCGGAGCTCGGGTACGGCGCGGGACAGGGACGCCGAGGTCATCCGGACGATGCTGAAGCATCCGCGCAGGAGCTCGCCCGGTACTCCGACGACCTGCGCAAGGCCGGGTACCGCGTCGAGCCTGACGCTGACGATGATCAGGCGCGGCTGGCGCGGGAGTCCTCCTGATCGCGTCCGCTCCAGCGCGTGGGGTGGAGGTCAGCGGGGACGGCGGCGCTGGGCGGGGTCGGCTTCGGCGGTGATGCGCGCGGAGATCTCCTCGCCCAGGCGCACGTAGCGGCCGAGGCTGGCCAGGTGCTGGTGGCGGCTCTTGGCCTGCAACTCCAGAGCGGTCCGTCCGGCCTGCGCGAGATGCTGCAACGCGCTGTCATGCCGCCCGCAGGCGCCGCACAGCCTGCCGGATCGCCGTCGGAAGAAACCCCGCACCGACGCTGACCGCGGCCGCCGCGACGGCCAGCAGGGTTGACCGCCAGGGCCAGGCCGACCCGGTGAGCGTCAGGTGGGCGGAGGGGTACTCCGAGAACTTCGCCGTGACCCAGGCCGTGGAGCGGTCGCTGTGGCGGGCGAGGTCATGCGGGACCGGACCAAAGCCGAACTCACCGGCATGACGTCCCCCGCCGGGCAGTTCGACGGCCAGCTTGTTGCGATGCGCCCAGGTGTCGCAGCGACGTGTTGACGGCCGACACATCCGCGACGCCCGGCACCACGAAGCGGTCCACTCCGTGGGAGCTGGAACCTGTCGGCTGGGCGATCAGGACGAGGCCGTGACGAGTGGTGACTGTGCCACGGCTGCCGAGGACCACCGTACGTGCGCTGAAGGACACCCCGCCGTACGCTTCGAAGGCGTTGACGATCTCGCGTAACTCGTAACCGCCCTCGTGGCCGCTGAGGGATGGGTGCGCGGCCTTCCACGCCGTGAGCACCGGCTCGATCAACGCCCACTGCGCGTCGGATAAGTCGCTCGGGTAGGGAAAACCTCACCATGCCCGTCCCCCAAGATCCCCCTCCCGGTGGCTGCGGCCGCCAGGTCGCGCTGACCAACGGCGGCTTCGAGTCGCCCCATCTGTCCGTACGGAACAACGTCTCGTTCCTGGGCGACGCCTCACAACCCGGCGGCGTGCCCGGCTGGCGCACCACGGCGAGCGATCACCAGATCGAGATCTGGCCGGCCGAGTACGGCGTGCCGGCCGACGAAGGCAGCCAGTTCGCCCGGTGACGGCCCGCCTGCGCGGCTTCTGTGCGCCGACCGAGTAGAGCACGACGCGACCGACAGGTAGGCGGAGTCCACACCCACAAGCAGCGCGGCGACGGCTGCGGCCAGCGACACCGCCAGCGAGGGCAGCGGCCACCCGCGCCGGGTCGCGACCGCCAGTGTGGCAAGGGCGGACAGCGCGATCGCCGGTAGCAGGCCAGCCCTCAGATGGGCCGCGGCGGGGAAGGCGGCGGCCAGCAGCGCGGCCGCCACGTCCAGGGCCCCCCAGTGGCCATGGCGCAGCCTGTGCACCACCAGGGTCCCGTTCACCAGCCGAAGTATCCGCGCCGGTCACCGGCCGGTAAGCAACATCGTCCGCGAGGAGGAGGAGCGGTTTTCGGGTAGCGTCCTGGGCTGAGGCGAGCTTCTTTCCGCGGCGCGATGCCGTACGCCTGCCCGGACGGCAGCGTGGAGAGCATGAAACGAACAACTCTCGTGATCGGCGTCGTCGCGCTCCTGGCGGTGGCCGCCACCCCGGCAGTCGTGGCCTCGGCCCCGGTGCGGTTCGAGCCGCCGTCTCCCACCGGCCCGCACAAGATCGGCACGGTCGCGCTGCACCTGGTCGGCAAGTCCAGGACCGACCCGTGGGGGGCAGGGAACAAGCGGGAACTGATGATCAGCATCTGGTATCCGGCGCGCAAGACGGCGGGATACCCGGTCGCGCCGTGGATGCCCAACGCGGCTGCCGACCGCTATCTGCACACGCTCGGCGTGCCGCCGGGCAAGCTGGTGCCGGGCGCGACGGACGGTCATCTGGGTGCCCCTGCCGACCGGCGGCTCGGGAAGCTGCCGGTGCTGCTGTACTCGCCGGGCGCCAACGCCTCGCGCTCCTACGGCACCGGGGTGGCCGAGGAGCTGGCCAACCGCGGCTACGTGGTGGTGACCATGGACCATACCTACGACGCGGCGGTCGTGGAGTTCCCCGGCGGCCGAGTGCGAAACTGATCAGACCTACGGCCCGCGGGAGGACTGCCCCCGCCCGGTGATCGGGCAGATATCACCGCGCGGGCGCGTGCCTGTCGGCCAGGCGTGTGGCCTCGTCCACGTGCCCGAGCGTGCCGCCTTCGGAGATGACCCGGGCGCGACGGAACTCCAGGTCGAGGTTTTTGATGTCGAGGCTGAGGGCCGGCCTGAAATTCTGCCGTCGGCCGCGGACACGTATGAAGTGAAAGCCCGCAGTGTTCGAAAGGCCTGACGAGGATGACGCGTGAGTGAACAAGACGATCGGTCCCGGTTTGAGGCGGTGTACCGGCGTACCTATGAGCAGATCCTCGGATATGCCGTGCGGAGGTGTTCCTCTCCGGAGGACGCCGCCGACGTCGTGGCCGAGACCTATGTGATCGCCTGGAGGCGGATGACCGAGCTCCCCGACGGCGAGGCCGGCAAGCTCTGGCTGTACGGCGTGGCCCGGCGAGTCCTGGCCAACCACCGCCGGAGCGAGCGGCGCAGGCTCACCCGGCACGCCGAGCTCACCGACGAGATCGAACACCTCTATGCCGCCCCCTCGCGCCACAGTGAGCAGCACGGCGTGGATGAAGCCATGACCATGCTCGCCGACAGCGACCGTGAATTACTGGCCCTGGCTCTTTGGGAGGGGCTCGATCCCGGTGAGATCGCCACAGTGCTGGGCTGTTCCCGCAATGCCGCGCGGATCCGCCTGCACCGGGCTCGCAAGCGCTTCGTCAAGGCCCTGGAGAAGACCCGCCCATCGGCCGCCGGTTTCGCGTCACGGCCGCTCATCGAGAAGGAGTCAGGGTGAACAACGACCAGATCTTCAAGGACCGGGCGCGGGTGCTGGATGAGGACCTGGCCGGCCGGGCGTCCACCGCAGGGGCGGACGCGCTGCTGGCAGAGATCGTCTCGCTGGAGCGCGTTCCGGCCCGGCGGCAGCTGTTGCTCTCTCCAGGCCGCGCTCTGCTCGGCCTAGCCGCGGCCGCTGTCGCGGTAGCGGTCATCGCCCCTGCGATGCTGTCTGACGGCACGATCTCTGTCGCGCCTCAGCCCAGTACGTCGGTGTCCGCGACGGCCGAACCGACCGCCCGGCAAATCCTGCTCGCTGCTGCCGTCGCCGTGGAGAAGGGCCCTGCGAGCGGCGACTACTGGCGCACCGCGACCGTCAACCAGTGGATGTTGACCGACCCCACCCGCAGCTATGTGCTCGAGGGCAGCCGGTCCCTTGAGACGTGGCTGGCGAAGCGGCCGGATCTGCAGTACTGGCGCATTCGGCAGGATCTCGGCGTCAAGCCCGCGACCCCGCAGGACGAGGCGGCCTGGCGGGCCGCGGGGGCGCCCACCAGCTGGCGATACCCCAAGAACATGAAGACGGAGAACCTGTTCTCCGTCCCGTCCAGGCCGCTGGAGGCGGCGGCAGGTGAGCGAACCGCCGAACGGCTCTACGGCAAGTGGAAGGGCTCGGCCGGTGACTTGGCAGGGGAGGACATGACCTGGAAGGAGGTGCGCGCGATCCCGGGCGAGCC
This sequence comes from Nonomuraea sp. NPDC049646, assembly GCF_044465525.1. Taxonomy (NCBI): domain Bacteria; kingdom Bacillati; phylum Actinomycetota; class Actinomycetes; order Streptosporangiales; family Streptosporangiaceae; genus Nonomuraea; species Nonomuraea sp. NPDC049646. The sequence continues at coordinate 8,679 of NZ_JBITLU010000036.1, forward strand.
GGAGACGCTCCGGAACTACCTGGAAGAGCGCATCGGCCGGCTGGAGCTGGCCGGGTCCGGGATGGACGTGGAGGAGGCGAAGGCGTACATCCTGCTGCGGGACTGCGTGAACATCATCAGTGGCCTGCCGGCCTCGCCCGAGGTTCGGGCATCCGCGTACCGGATCCTCGCTTCCCTGCCCGGCATACGGGCCGAGGGGAGGACGACGGACCCGCTGGGCAGACGCGGGCAGACGCTCAGCTATCAGGAGGAAATAGAGCCGGGCCTGTTCGCCCGGGTTCAACTCGTGATCGATCCCAGCACCGGCCTGCTTCTCGCCGAGGTGAGGACGAACACGACAAAGCTCGCGAACGGACGGCAGGCGGAGCTGCGTCTCTCCACCTCGTACCAGGCGATCGGCTGGACCGACGAACGCCCAGAACTGCCCACGCATCGGAACTGAGCCGTTCACCATCCGCGATCGTCCGTCGCCCACGGTTGCTAAGGCCGGCGGCCGGCCGGCTCCCGGCGAGGATGTGACCATGGTGGCTCGCGTACGACGCGGACCACCACGGCCTCCTGCGGGATCGCGGGACAGGTGCCACTCAGGGGGTCAGCCCCAGACCGCCCGTCCCCGGGCGCGCAGCTCGGCGGTGATGCGCGGACTGCCGTAGGTGCCGTCGAACGCGGCGCGCTCCACGCCCCATCGCTAAGAAGACCTACAAGGCGGCCCAGCCGTCCATCAGGGGCGGCGTCCACCCTGGGGCGTTCTGCGCCCCCGGCGGGGCGCTCGGCCGGACGAACGCGGGCACGTTGAGGAGGTGCAGTTCGAAGGGCGGTGACCAGGCGCGCTGGCGGCGCGCGTAGCGATCAGAGGACCACGAAGAAGCCGCCCGCCGCCCCCAGATGGGAGATGAGGCGCCGCCGGTCGTGCGGGCGGAGCTTCGCGATCACGTACGCGCGCTCCAGCGGCGGGAGCCCGCCGCGGCCGCCGCCTGGCGACCGGTCGCGCGCCGCCCGCGGGTGACCTTGGACAGGATCCTTGGGCGAGGTCGCTCGGCGCTGTTGCGAACGCCGTGACCTTGTGAGGTCAGTGGGCAGGCGGCGCGGGCAACGGCGCGTTCGGGCACTGGACGGCGACGGAGGTCAGCTCCTGCTTCTCCCGCTCGTCGACCGGCTCGGCCGCAACCTCCTGGAAGGGCGCATCGTCCTGAACGACCTGTTCCAGCGCGACATCGCGGTCAAGGTGCTGGAGGGCATCGCGGCCGGCGAGCACACCGAGCGCTCCCTGATCCTCGACCTGGCCCTGGCCCTGTCGGAGGACCGGCGCCGCGATCCTCGCCCGCCGCCAGCGCGGTGAATCCATCTGCACCATCGCCGTCGGCGTCAACGTCCCGTCGGCGTCGTCCACAAGACCCTCGCCGACGCCAAGAATTGCCATATTCCGGTGGCCCCTCTTCTGGAATCATCGACACCGACCGGCGATGATCTCGACGAGGAATGAGTCACCATGACCGCCCCCTACGCGACGGCGACCCGGCTCACATCGGCTCCTACCGGCTGCACGCAAGGCTCGGTGGGGGCGGGATGGGAGAGGTGTTCCTGGGCCGCTCCCCGGGCGGGCGCCTGGTCGCCGTCAAAGTGGTGCGCCCGGAGCTGGCCGGCAACAGCGAATTCCGGCGCCGCTTCACTTCCGAGGTGGACGCCGCCCGCAAGGTCGGCGGGTTCTACACCGCCCAGGTCGTGGGCGCCGACACCGACGCCGTCCGGCCGTGGCTGGCCACCGCCTACATCCCGGGCCCCTCCCTGCACCAAGCCGTCGACGAGCACGGTCCGCTCCCTTTGGAGTCGGCCGCGGTGCTCGGCGCCGGGCTGGCCGAAGGGCTCGCCGCCGTGCACGCGTGCGGGATGGTGCACCGCGACCTCAAACCCGGCAACGTCATCCTCGCCGAGGACGGGCCTCGCCTGATCGACTTCGGCATCGCCCGCGCCCTGGACGCCACCAGCCACACCCAGACCTCCACCGTGCTGGGCACCGCCGCGTCCATGTCCCCAGAACAGGCCATGGGCCGGGAGGGCGGGCCGCCCTCGGACGTGTTCTCGCTCGGCTGCGTGCTCGCCTTCACCGTGACCGGCCGCAGCCCCTTCGGGAGGGGGCCCGTCCACGCGGTCGTCTTCCGCGTGGTGCACGCCGACCCGGATCTTCAAGGAGTGCCGGCCCCCCTGGCCGCTGTGGTGGCGGCCTGCCTGGCCAAGGACCCCGCCGCCCGGCCCAGCCTGGAGCAGGTGCTGACCCGGCTCACCGCGCTCGCTTCGCCCGACCAGGGGCGGTGGCTGCCTGAGGCGCTCACCCAGGTCATCGCCGACCGACGGACCCTGGCGCTGACGGCTGTTCACGACCGGGCCACCGCGACCGACGGTGGCGGCCCCCGAACGATGTTCGCTACCCCCACCATGTGCACGTTCCAGACGTTCAACACCGGGAACTACCTGACGGCGGTCGGCGGTGGAGGCCAGACAGGAGACGTGATCCAAACCGACGCCGCCGTGGCGCGCTCGTGGGAGCGGTTCACGCTCGTCGACGCGGGCGATGGCGTGAATTTCGGGATCAAGACGGTGACCGGTCATTTCCTCACGGCGGTCGGCGGTGGGGGCCGGACCACCGATGTCATCCACAGTGACGCGCCCCTGGTGCAGTCGTGGGAGAAGTTCCGCGTACGGGCATGGTCCGGCGGCTCGTTTACCGGGACCGAATTGGCGGGCCGCTCCATCTCATCGCGCTGACCTGCGGTTCGGGTCCAGCCGAGATACGGCCAGAACCGGCCATGAGTCGATTTTGACGCCTGTTTCCGCAGGTAGGCGTAAGTACGGTTAGCGGTCAACCGTGATCAGTTTGAGAGCGTCTTCCTTTTCCTTGTCGGAGGGCAAGCCATAGCGGTGGGTGGTCTCCAGGCGGGCGTGGTCGAGGATCTCGGCGACCAGGACGAGGTCGGTCTTGCCACGGATCAGGGTGGTGGCGAGCGTGTGGCGCAGGATGTGCGCAGTGGTGGGATCGTCCAGCCCGGCCGTCTGGGCGATCGCGGCGATGATGCCGCCAGCGGCGCGGGCGGTCAGCCGTCCGCCCTTGGCGTTGAGGAACAGGGTCCGGTTGTCGTCGGCACGGGGCCAGTTGGGGCGCTCGTCGAGCCAGAGATGCAGTTCAGTGCGGAGCTTGGGGTGGATGTCGACGCCGATGCGAGTGACACCGGTGACAACATCGTCCTGGCCCTCACCGACGAGCTTGCCCGCCTGGAAAGGCGGCATCGGGAAGAGATCTCGGAGCTACGAGCGGCCCTCGAGCAAGCCCATGGCGAGAACCTTGAACTGCGGCGTGAACTCGCCCGCCGCGGTGGCAGCTGCTACTAGGGTGCTGCTTGTGCTCTATGCCCTCTATGCCCGTCACCTGCGCTCCCGGCTGCTGAAGGGCCCACTCCCCGCCCACGTCGCCCTGGTGATGGACGGCAACAGGCGATGGGCCAAGGAGATGGGTCTGGCCAACCCGAGCCAAGGACACCGCCACGGCGTCGAGCACATCGAGACCGTCATCGGCTGGTGCGCCGACCTCGACATCAGACACGTCACCATCTACGTCGCGTCCGTCGACAACGTTCGCAAGCGCGAGTCGGCGCAGGTCGCCTTCTACATGGGACTGATCGAGGAGATCATCGCGGTACGGCTGGTCGACTCGGCCCCCCGCTGGCGGCTCCACGTGGCGGGACGGCTCGACGAACTGCCCGACCCCACGGCCCACGCGCTCAAGCTCGCCGTCGACCGTACCCGCGACAGGGAAGGCTTTCACCTGACGCTCGCCATCGGGTACGACGGGCGGCAGGAGGTGGTCGACGCGCTCAGGTCCGTGCTGACCGACAGGGCGGACGCGGGCGTGCCAATCGACGAGCTCGCCCGAACGATCACCGCGGACGACATCGCCGCCCACCTCTACACGGCCGGGCGGCCCGACCCGGACCTCATCATCAGGACAAGCGGGGAGCAGCGGCTATCAGGGTTCCTGATCTGGCAGTCGGCCACCGCCCGGCTCCACTTCTGCGAGGCGTACTGGCCCGGGTTCCGCCACATCGACTTCCTGCGCGCCCTCCGCTCCTACGCCGCCCGCCGCCCCAGGCGCGACCCTCGGACAGCTGAGAAGATCAGGCCATGAGCTGGTTTATCTCCCGTCTCTCCCAGAGTCTCCACGCGCATGCCCAGAACCTCGGCGAGGTCGTGCGATCCTCCGACGTCAAGCACATCAGCGCCGTTGAGGAGGAATTCACTGTGCAGTTGGACGACGGGACCACTTACCGCATCCACGTTGCGGAGGTTCCCCCGGAGTGAGGGTCACACTGCTGCTCGGCGGGCGGCGCGGAGTTCGTCGCGCTCCTCCACGGTGGCCGGTACGACGTGGCCGGCCCAGATGCACCACTCGATGAGCGCCAGGTCGTCGTAGTCGTAGACGACCTGCCACCCGGCGCGGCCGAGCGTGCGGGCCTTGTACCGGCGGGCCCACTGCCGGATGGTGCACGGCTCCGCCCGCGAGCGCGCTGAGCACGACAGCCGCCAGCCCCGTGCCTGGGCCGAGACCGCAGAGAGCCACGCCGAGACCGCCCGGCAGCAGGAGGCCGAGGCGCACCTGGCCCTGGCCGCCGCCCGGAGGTGAGGCCGCCACCGCGGCGCGCCTGCAGCACCTGCTGCGCCACGGCCGGCGCCAGCACGCACGCCGCCACGCTCGCCAGGCCACAGCCGTCGGCTGGACATGCGAAGGTGACGACTCTGGCGGTCATGTCGGGGGTTTGGCCGCAGCCGCACCCGCCGCACATCACCAGCCCGGCCAGGACCAGGTCGGCGCGCCAGCCGTACTCCACTGCCGCCTGCTCGCGGCCGGGAAGCGTGGCGATCATCTCCGTGGCCTGCTCGGTGGTCAGGTCGCCGGCGGCGTAGGCGGCATGTACGAGGGCCACCTTGTTCCCATCGTCGGTGTTCCGGGTGTGGGTCTGCCCGGTGTCTGCTGGCGGGAGTGGCGGCGCTGGGGTGTTGGGATGGGGCGGTACGACGGTGAGGCGGCGCGGGGGAGACGCGTCCGCTGCTGGTGGTCGGCCATGGTGACTCCCGGGGGACGTAGCTGCGATCCAGCGTAGGCAGAGGCATCTGGTCGCGTCATCCCACGGTCCCCGACGGTCACGGACCGCGACCACTCGGCGGTGGCAGCGCGGGGGCCGGCGTCTAGGGCAGCGGGCCGTTCTTGTCCAGGAAGTCGGCCAGCGCGGAGTTGTCCAGGATGGCGGCGGTGACGAGGTCCCGGATGGCGGCGAGGCTCGCTTGGGTGCCGTCGCAGAGCTCGGCTATAGCGGTTATAGCGACATGGCCGCCTGCTAGACACTCAGGCTCTGAGTACATGCTGAGGGGGCGGAACATCAGGTGGGATCACTATCACGCGGCTTCCCTTGTGAGATCGGAACGTACGGACGCAGGGCGTGATGCCGAGAGTCGCCGTTACGGTCTCCGGAGCCTGGCCCACCGTGGCCCAGCGAGGCCGCGCCTGACCTCGATGCTCTCGCCGTCGTGGCGGCAGACTGCACCCGGCTGGCCGGCGTCGTGGCCGCCTCATCCGACAGCGCCTCGCCGAGCGCGCCCGGCCAGCGGCGTCCGCTCCGGATCAGTGGCTGATGATGTTGTGGTCGCCCGTGACCGCGGTGTGAATGGTGTGGGCGGTGACGGAACGTGCGCCGTGGGCCGTGATCGGAGCTGAGGCGGATGGGTCCGGCTGCGGGGGCTTGCTCCGTGACCTCCGGGACTTCCAGGTCCTGTGCTTCGGGGGAGGCGGCATCGGAGCGGACGTGGCCCGCACCGCGTGGTTGCCGTCGCCCACCACGACGTTCCCTTGGGCGCTGCCGCCGATGTGTACGGTGTAGTGGTCGGCTGGTGTGGGCCCCATCCAGAACTTCTCCTTCGAAGGTCACGGTGGATACGCGGGTCCAGATCAGCCGCCTCGGCCTGGACCAGACGTTACAGCGAACTCTCGACCGCCGCGCATGAGGACCACAGGGCGAGCACCTGCGGACCGCGACAAATGGGTGAGGTGCGGCTCGTGCTTGGTAGCGTGCTGGCCATGCCTCCCGCCAAGCGCGCCGCCGAGGTCTGGGCCGAGCTGAACGATCGCCAGCGCGCGTACATGCGGGCCATCTATCACAAGGACCAGGAAGCCGAGCAGTTCTGGAAGGGCGCCCGGGCGCGGGGGAAGACGGCGCCGCCGGCGTCGCAGTGGCGGTGGCTGGACTACGGTCCAGTCGGTGGCGGCTCAGCGGATCACGGAGCGGTGCAACGTGCGCTGGAAGGACGCGGCATCCGCGACGCGGGCACCGGCTCGACGTTGAAGGCCCTGGAGGAACGTGGCCTGATCAAGACCCGCGCCCGGGCCATGCTGCAGGGCTACCGGCTGGAGGTCCAGCTGACCAGGGATGGCAGAGCCGCCTGCCGGGCGGCGGGGTCGACGCCGACCGGCCGAGAAACCCGCGCAAGGGCCAGCTGTCCGAGGCGCTGTGGTCAATGCTGGCCGAGGTGCGCTGCGCCGGTGACGAAGGGCTGCAGCGGGACCATCTGGGGGCGGCCTGGCGGTGGCTGACTGAGCGGGAGCCTGAACCGTTCCTGGTCGAGGAGCAGGTCACGGGCTTGTCTGGTTCGCGCCGGCTGCGGCTCACCGATGCGGGCCGGTCGCACTATGCCGAGCACTGGGAGGCGTACGCGCGTCTCTATTCGCAGGTGAACGCGCCCAGGCCGGACGGAGAAGCGTTCTGGCCGGCCGAGGTTGACCGCGCGCTGGAGGATATGCGGGCGGAGTGCGGGCGGCTACGGCAGCGGCTGCAGGAGACGCGTGATGAAGCGGCCCGGCTCACCGAGGCCGCCGCACACGTCGTCGACGTCCCCGACGGGCGCGGAGCGGTGGCACGGCTGGCCAGGGACAGGAACAAGGCCGCGGCCGCCTACGATGCCGCGCTGGCCCGCGCCGCCGCCCGTTACCGGACCACGCTCCAGGAGCAGGCCGTCGAGCTGAGCGCGCTCTATCGGCAGGCGTGCATCCGGTACGGGCTGGCCGCCACCGCGGTGGTGCACGCCGTCACCGGCGGCGGCGACCCGGTCAAGGCGCTGGAGGTAGATGCCGGCACCGTGGCGGGCTGGCCCTGGACGCCCGATCCGCCCAGAACGGGCCTGCCCGAGGTCGACGCGAGCCTGGAACGCGCGCACCAGGTGGCGACCTTGCCGGCGGCACCATCCAAGACAGCGATGTCGCGGGCCGCCGCGCGCCGCCCCAGGCTGGGGATGCCTGAACCCCAGCCTGCGGTGGAGCCGGAGGCGTCCCGTCTGTCTACCTTCGCGTGGAAGCTGGAGAACCTGGTCGCTGACGGCAAGCTGACGCGGCTGCTGATGCGCAGCACTCACTAGGAGCGCTGGCGGTCACCTGGTCAACTCGCCCAGCAGCTCCTGGTCAACGAGAAGCGGTGCGAAAGATCACGGACGTAGGCATTCAGCTCGGCAGGGGATGCATTCGCTCACCAATCGCCCAGCCGGACCAGATGCCGCCGCGCCCTTCCACCTTCTCCGGATGCCCGGCCGCATCACGCCATTCCTCCCAGTCCCTGGCATGGGCCGGTTCCGTGGAACCAGAGCTGATCGGGAACTCAGGGGTTATCTCTTAGCTCGACCGCACGCGGGACCAACCAACACATGAGGCATCGCCGAGGCCGTGTCACATCACAGCTGGTGCCGCGAGGCTCGTGCGTCTCCACCAGCGCGGGCGGCGGCGCTCTGGTCCATCGCCGCAAGCTCGTGGGGCGCAAGGTCGCGGGAGCGGATCGTTGCCGCATGTGGCGTCGTGCCGTCGTCGACGAGAACGAGAACGCCAGATGGCTCACCCCGGCGTGGAACACCCTGCCGAACAGCCCCAGTACCGTCAGCACCGCGCCCCACCTGGCCAGCGCCGGATGCGCGACCCCGATCAACCGGGCCAGTGCGGTCACCGCCGGCCACAGCAGCACGGCCCCCGCCGCGAACAGGCTGTAGGACGTCACCATGCGCCCCGGGTCGGCGGCGTAGGCGGCGAGCTGGCCGGGGAAGAAGTCGACCTCGCCCGCCCGTACGAGAACGCCGGCGAGGAGCAGCGCGGGGCCGAGCACCAGCCCGGCGCCTTCGGCCCAGCGGCCGGGGATCGTGTTGATCGTCATGCCCGCAAGTCAACCGGCGGGCGCCCGCGAGCACAGGAGCGCTGCCGCGACAACCAGCACTAGCCCTGGCACTACCCCGCGGCGCGAGAACCCGGACCTCCCCCGGCACCACCCCCGCTCCTACCCCGCCGTGCTCTCCCTGACGATCAGGTGGTGCGGGACGACGATCTCGGCGGGGGCCCCGGCCGTGCCGGCGATGGTCTCGATGAGCGTGTCGACCGCCGTACGGGCGATCACGCCCTTGTCGGGGGCGACCGTGGTGAGGCTCGGCGTGCTGTACTGGCCCTCCTCGATGTCGTCGACGCCGATCACCGCGACGTCGTCGGGCACCTTCCGCCCGGCCCTGGTCAGCGCCCTGATCGCGCCCAGGGCGAGCAGGTCGTTGTAGCAGAACACGGCGTCGGGCGGCTCGGGCAGGGCGAGCAGGCGTTCCATGGCCTCGGCGCCGCGGCGGCGGTGGAAGTGGGGGGTCGAGACGATCAGCCGTTCGTCGACCTCCAGGCCCATGCGGGCGTGCGCCTGGCGGAACCCGGCGGTGCGGAGCTGCGCGGTCTCGCCGGTCGCGTACGGCTGGTCGCCGATGGCCGCGACCCTGCGGCGGCCGAGGCTCAGCAGGTGGGCGGTGGCGTCGCGGGCGGCCGCCACGTTGTCCATCGCGACGTGCGGGAAGCTGCCGTTGAAGATGTGCTCGCCGAGTAACACGATCGGGGTCTTGTTGCCGCGTGCGCGCAGCTCGTCGGCGGAGATCGTGAGCGGGCTGAGCAGCAGGCCGTCGAACATGGTGGCGCGCGACTCGCGGCCGAGCAGCTCGCGCTCCCGCTCGCCGTCGCCGTCGGTCTGGTCGATCATCACGACGTAGCCGTGGGCGCGGGCCGCGGTGATCACCTCGCGGGCCAGCTCCGCGAAGTACGGCACGTCCAGCTCGGGCACGACCAGGGCGATCATCCCGGTACGCCCCTGCTTGAGGTTGCGGGCGATGAGGTTGGGCCGGTAGTCCAGCTCGTCCAGCGCGGCCTGTACGCGGGTCCGCAGCTCGTCGGAGACCGGCGCGTATCCGTTCACCACGTTGGACACCGTGCGGATCGACACGTTCGCTCGTTTGGCGACGTCGCGCAGCGTAGGACCGGCCATGCGTCTCCTATACCTCCAACCGAGGGTGACTGGGAAGATCCCGAACCCAGTATTGCATCGTTGCAGAGAAGTATGCATGATGTCTGCATCGTTGCAGAGCCTTCAAAGGCCGAGGAGTTATCGATGTCCACACCCCCGATCGACCGTCGCGGTTTCCTCAAGGGAGCACTCGGCGTCGGCGCGCTCGCCGCCACCGGCGCGCTCGCCGCCTGCGCGCCCGGCGGCCAGAGCACCGGGCCCAGCAAGCTGGCCAGACCCACCGCGTCGGCGTCGACGGCGGCCAAGGGCGAGATCACGATCTGGAACCGGTCGGGGGACCTGTTCAAGGTTTTCGACGCCGCCATCGGCAAGTTCCGGCAGGCGTACCCCGGCGTCAAGGTCAACCACCTGGCCGTCGACATCGACGCCAAACTGGCCAACACCCTGATCAGCGGCACGGACGTGCCCGACGGCAGCTTCTGGGACGACGCCAAGATCGGCGGTCAGGCCGAGCACCTCTTCGACCTGACCGACCTGATCGCGCCGTACCGGGAGCAGACGTCGGCGTACAAGCTGTCGGTGAACACCGTCGAGGGCAAGATCTACGGCGTGCCGTGGGATCTCGACCCCGGGCTGCTCTGGTACCGCGCGGACATCCTGGAGGACGCCGGCGTCGACCCCGCGAGCCTGGCCACGTACGACGACCTGCTGACCGCCTCCCGCACGATCCGCGAGAAGGACCCGAAGACCCGGCCGATCCACCTGGACAAGAGCCCGTTCCTCGGCCAGCTCTGGCTGGAGATGCTGGCCAACCAGCAGGGCACGAGCCTCACCGACGCGCAGGGCAAGCTCCGGCTGGACTCGGCCGAGTACCGGCGGATCTTCACCTGGATCCAGACGGCGGTCAAGGACGGGCTGGTCACGCACGCGCCGTACCTGGAGGCGGCCGACGTCAACACGCTCGACAGCGGGCAGCAGGTGTTCGTGCCGTGGGCGATCTGGTGGTCGTTCGCGCCGCAGCAGCTGCTCAAGGCCACCAAGGGCAAGTGGCGGGCCGCGCCGCTGCCGGCCTGGACGCCGGGCGGCGCGCGCAGCGGCGCGATGGGCGGCAGCAGCTTCGTGATCCCGGCCAAGGCCAGGAACCCCGAGCTCGCCTGGCTGCTGTACGAGTTCCTGTGCTTCAAGGAGCCCGGCTACACCGCCGTGTACGGCCCCAACGACGTCTACCCGGGCGGCCTGTCCACCTCGATCCCCAGCTACACCCCGGCCCAGGCCAAGCCGCTGTTCAAGCCCATCGACGCGCTCGGCGGCCAGGACCTGTGGAAGGTCGCCGTGGACGCCGCCGCGACCATCCCGGCCGCCGCGCCGATCCCCGTCTGGTGGGCCCAGTCGGTCGACTACCTCGGCGACAACCTGCAGCGCCTGATCGAGGGCAAGATGTCGCCCGACGACGTGATCGCCGACTCGGCCAAGAAGATCCAGCGCAACCTGATCGACCGGTCCTGATGAGACGTGTCCGGCTCACCCCGTACGTGTTCGTCGCGCCGTTCTTCGTGGTCTTCGCCGCGTTCGGGGTCTATCCGCTGCTGTTCGCGTTGCAGCTCAGCTTCACCCGCTGGCGCGGCGCGGGCGAGGCCCACTGGGTCGGCCTCGGCAACTACGTCTACCTGCTGACCAGCCCCGACTTCTGGGCCTCGCTCGGCAACAGCGCGATCATGTGGCTGCTCATCGTGCCGATCCAGATCGTGGCCGGGCTCGCGGGGGCGGTCTTGCTGGCCAACGCCAAGCTGCGGCTGCGCGGGCTGTTCAGGGTGGCGTTCATCGCGCCGTTCGTGACGCCGCTCGTCGCGATGGCCCAGGTGTGGATCGTGGTGTTCGACCAGGACTACGGGCTGGTCAACTACGTGCTCAACCTCGTGGGACTGCCCGACGTGGCCTGGCTGACCTCGACCGCGTGGTCGAAGCCGACGCTCGCGCTGCTGTTCCTGTGGAAGACGACCGGGTTCGCGATCATCATCCTGCTCGCCGGGCTCCAGGCCGTTCCCGGCGGCGTGTACGAGGCCGCCGCGCTCGACGGCGCGTCCCGCATGCGCCAGTTCTGGTCGATCACCGTGCCGCTGGTGCGCAGGAGCATGGCCTTCCTGGTGGTCGTGCAGACGCTGGCCGTCTTCCAGATGTTCGCCGAGCCGTACGTCGTCACCGAGGGCGGCCCGTACGGCTCGACCACCACGGCCGGCCTCTACCTGTACGAGCACATCACCGCGTCGGACCTCGGCACCGGCTCGGCGAACTCGTTCCTGCTCGTGCTGCTGGTCTTCGGGCTGTCCCTGGCCGCGACCAGGATGCTGCGGCCGAAAGACGAGGTGTGATGAACCAGACCAGACCGGGCATCGCGCAGTACGCGGTGCTCACCCTGCTCGCCCTCGCGTTCCTGTACCCGATCTGGTGGGCGGTCAGCTCGTCGCTGAAGCCCGCCGCTGAGATCATCACCAGCCCGCTGTCGGTGGGCGAGCTGACCCTCGACAACTACCGGGCCATGTTCGCCGACGTGCCGATCGGCACCGGCTTCGCCAACACGGCGCTGGTGCTGGTGGTCAAGGGCGCGATGACGATGTTCTTCTGCCCGCTCGCCGGCTACGCCTTCGCCAAGTACGACTTCCCCGGCAAGAACCTGCTGTTCGGCGTGGTCATGCTGACCCTGATGCTGCCGACGCTGGTGCTCGTCATCCCGCTGCTGCTGGAGATGAGCACGCTGGGCTGGGTGAACACGTACCAGGCGCTGATCCTGCCCGGCAGCGTCGACGCGTTCAGCATCTTCTGGATGCGGCAGACGATCGCCGCGATCCCCGACGAGCTGATCGACGCCGGGCGGGTGGACGGCGCGGGCGAGTTCGGCATCTTCGCCAAGGTCGTGCTGCCGGTGATCAGGCCGGGGCTGGCCGCGCTGGCCGTGCTGACCACCATGAACGTCTACAACGACTTCGTCTGGCCGGTCGTCGCCGTCAACGACACCTCGCACCAGACCCTCCAGGTCGTGCTGTCCACGCTGGCCCAGAACGTCACCGGGAACAGGGTGGGCGCCGACTTCGCCACCGTCTGGGGCGAGCTGCTGGCCGCGGGCAGCATCGCCCTGCTGCCGCTGCTGGTGATCTTCGTCCTGCTGCAGCGGCACTTCATCAACGGGATCCTCGCCGGCAGCGTCAAAGGCTGACCTGGCCCCTCTTTGTCTGAAAGGAACACCATGACGCCCCGTGCGGAATACCCCAGGCCCCACTTCGACCGGTCGCACAGCTGGTCGAGCCTCAACGGCGACTGGGACTTCCGGGCCGACACCGAGCCGGACTGGGACCGGACCATCACCGTGCCGTTCGCCTGGGAGACCGCCGCGTCCGGCATCGAGGCGCACTGGCTGCCGCTCGCCTGGTACCGCCGCCGGTTCACCGTCCCAGCCGAGTGGACGGGCCGGGTCGTGCTGCACTTCGGGGCCGTGCACCACGAGGCCACGGTGTGGGTCAACGACGTCGAGGTGGCCCGGCACCGGGGCGGTTACACGCCGTTCGAGGCCGACGTGACCGACGCGCTGGGCGACGGCGAGCAGGAGGTCGTGGTCCGGGTGTCGGCGCCGCTGGACAAGCGGGAGCTCGCCCACGGCAAGCAGCGCAGCATCCCGCGCGACGACTTCGACGGCGTGTGCTTCACCCCGTCGTCGGGCATCTGGCAGAGCGTGTGGCTGGAGTGCCGGCCCGCGACCCATCTGACCGCGCTGAAGCTGCGGCCCTCGTACGAGCTGGACGCCGTCGAGGTGGCGGCCAGGACGTCGGGTACGGGCACCCTGCGGCTGACCGTACGCGAGACCGGCCAGACCGTGGAGACCCAGGTCACGGACGGGACCGCCACGGCCAGGCTGCCGATCGCGAGCCCGCGCCTCTGGTCGCCCGAGGACCCGTACCTCTACCACGTGGACGCCGAGCTGGTCTCCGAGGACGGCGTCGACCGCGTGACCGGGTACACCGGCCTGCGGCGCATCGAGGCGGTCGGCGAGGACCTGTATCTCAACGGCCGCCGCCTGTTCGTGCGCGGCGTGCTCGACCAGGGCTACTGGCCGCGTACCGGGATCACCGCGCCGTCGGACGCGGCCCTGCGGCGCGACATCGAACTCGCCGCCGAGGCGGGCTACAACCTGGTGCGCAAGCACCTCAAGCTGGAGGACCCGCGCTTCGTCCACCACGCCGACACGATGGGCATGCTGGTGTGGGCCGAGCCGGCCGCGACCGGGCGGTTCTCGGCCGAGTCGGTGGCCGCGTTCGAGGAGCAGATCGCGCCCATGACCGAGCGTGACGGCAACTCCCCCGCCGTCGTGATCTGGGGCCTGTACAACGAGGAGTGGGGCCTGGACTGGGACATCCCGGGCGACCCGGCCAAGCAGGAGGCGGTGGCCAGGGCGTACGACCTGCTCAAGGCCCTCGACCCGACCAGGCCCGCCGTGGACGACTCCGGTTGGGCGCACGTGAAGACCGACCTGCTCGACTGGCACTACTACGACGAGTCCGCCGCCTCCTGGGGGAAGACCGTCGCCGCGCTGCTCGACGGCGCGCAGGACGACTTCCCGGTCAAGCTCGGCCCCGACTTCGTCGTGCGGAAGAAGCTCGCCGGCGTACCGTCCCAGCCGCTGCGCGGCCTGCCCAACCTCAACAGCGAGTACGGCGGCGGCTTCACCTGCGTCGAACGCGCCTGGCACCTGCGCTGGCAGACCCAGGAGCTGCGCCGCCACGACCGTCTGGCCGGTTACGTCTACACCGAGCTGTACGACGTCGAGCACGAGTCCGCCGGCCTGCTGGACTTCGAGCGCCGCGCCAAGGACCTGGCCGGCGTGGAGCCGGCCCACGTGAACGCGACGACCACGCTGGTGCTCGACGTCGTCCCGGTGGCGCCAGGACGCGACCTGCTGAGCGCGTCGGGCGAGGTCGCGGTGCCCGTACGGGTCTCGCACCACGGCGGCGAGCCGGTCGGCGGCCATCTGCACACCGCCTGGACCCCGGTCTTCGGCCCCGCCCCCGCCGATCCCGGGGCGGCCGGCCCGTGGGCCGAGGCGAAGCCGTTCCTGCTCGGCTCCCCCGCCGAGGTACGCGCCGCGCTGCCGGACGGCTGGACCAGCGGCCGCCTGCACGTCGCCCTGGTCAGCGAGGGAGCGGTCGTGGCCCGCTCCGCCGTGGACGTGGACACGCACACGGACCCGGTCATCGGCGACGATCCCAAGGCGTGAAGTTTCACACGTTCCCGCACTTCAGAAGGGGTGAGGGCGGCCCTCGCATTGACGGGCGGTAACGCGGCGACCGAGCATGACGCCGCGTTCCCCCTCGCGGAAAGGGCACCCCCATGCACACCTCGAGGCGGCGCTGACCGCCCTGGCCGCGGTGGTGGCCGGAGCGGCTGTCGCCGTCGCGCTGACCACCAGCCCGGCGGGCGCGGCGACCGGCACAGGGACCGGGGAATCATGGTGGGCAAGCTGGCCAGCTCGCCGATCCCGGTCAAGGTGGCCTACTCCCACCCGGTGCCGACCTTCTCCGGTCACGGAGCCTGTGACGCGGACGAATGGATCAACGCGATCGTCAACGGGCCCAACGGCGACGGCGACTTCCACAAGGGTGACCCGGCCACGCCGTTCTGCATCAGCAACAGTACGTTCTGCCTGAGCCGGGAGTCCTTCCATCCCAGGGCGGCCGGCACGACGGGGTACGCCACCGCGGTGCAGAACGTGCTGAGCGCCATCGGCTACAAGGGCTCATAGAGGTAACGGCAAAACGTGCTGGACCTCGACGAGCCGGAGGCGACGCCGGTCGGCTGCTTGCCGAAGCTGCTGACCGGCGTCATCGTCGTCCTGCTGCTCGCGGCGCTCACGGTGGTCGGCCTGGTCGTGTGGGCGCAATGGTCGATGCGTTCCCACCTGGAGGAGGGCGAGGAACACGACCGGGCCTTCATGAGCCGGCAGGCGGCGGAGATCGTCGTACGTCTCGAGAAGGCGGCAGCCGACGGCTCACTTCCGGACAAGGAGATCCACGAAGCGGTCTACAGGTTTGCCTGGCACGCCGAGCGCCCCGACGGGCTGGTGCGGATCGTGGTCAAGATCCCGTCGATCACGGCGATTCCCGACCGCTGTTACTCCTACGAACTGAAGGGGCCGCGGCCCAAGCCGGTCATGAGCGAGATGCCCGCCTGCTCTGAGGCGACCTTCCACAATGAGCTGCGAACCCCATGAGACGGCGGGCGCGCTCCGCGCTCAGCAGCTCGTGTGTCGCCAGGTTCAGCGTCGGCATGGTCCGGGAATCGGGCTCGGGGCGTCTTCATCACCGTGACAACGGCCGCGTCGCGACCTCCATCACGCCCGCCGCTCGGCGGCTGGCCGGGCGAAGAAGGCCAGCCCGACGCTGCTGGACGCCGGAGTGCCCAAGGAGCCCGGGGCCCGGATCGGGTCGGGTCAGTAGCTCGGTCACGGTGTCGTCCCAGGGGCGGACTGGTCATCTGGATGCTCACGCGCAGGCGCGGTGGCACGGTGGGCGGGATGCACGAAAGCTCCTTCACAGAGGGGCAACACCTGGGCTACCGCCACGGAAACGATCATTTTCTAGGTATGAACTGATCTTCAACCCTTCCTGCTCGGAGGGCAGTCTGAGTCGTGAATTCCCGTGCGCTACGTCAAAGGTCAGCTGGCGGGGTGCAGGCGCCGGTGCAGGACGCCGTCCTGGATGTGCTGGTACAGGAACCGGGAGAGGGCGGCCAGCTCATGACCGGGGTCTCGGACGGGTGGTGCGGCGGGCGGCAACCGGCTGGTGCGGCGGCGGGTGGGGGCCGGGCCACGGCGTTTGAGCGGGAGGCCGACGGCGGTGGCGTAGAGCTTGGCGGCTCTGGCGTCGATGACGTGGATCCCGGTCTCGGCGGGCGGGGCCAGCCGCGGCTCGTCCCACTCGTCGTGATCGCGGCTGGGCGGCTGGAGGGCAGGCAGCGGGTCGGTGCCGGCGGCGGCCGCGGCGAAGGCGGCCAGGGCGGCAGCGGTGAAGTCGCGGGCGGCACGGGTGGCGCGCTGGTGAAGGTCGCGGGTGTGCTCGGCGGCCAGAGCGGCGCGCCGGCGGGCGGTCTCCACCCACAGGTCGTGCCGGGCGGCGATCTGATCGGCGACCGGTCCGGGCAGGACATCGTCACCTGCCGGGGGCGAGGCGGCGGCTTCGGTGTCGGCTTGCTGCTGGGCGGCGTGAGCGGCCCGCCACGCCCGGCACAGCACCCGGTAGAGGGTGTCGTGCTCGGCCAGGATGTCGTCGGCACGCTGGGGCCAGGGTTCAGCGTCGGCGCCGTCAGGATGCAGAGCATCGACGTCGGGGTGGGCCGCGGCGTGCGCGGCGTGATGCTCGCGGTAGAAGTCTCTGCCTCGCGCAGTGATCTCGTACCCGTACCCGGCACCGACGTGTTCGGCCAGCGGCGGGACGTGCTTGTCGATGAGGACCCGCTCGATGGTGGGCGAGTGCCGCCACTTCAAGGGCTCACCGTCCTGGTCGGCGCTCCACAGCAGTGCCAGGACCTCCCAGGCCCGGCGTGACAGCGCGGCCTGTCGGGGCGGTCCCGGCTGCAGGGACAGGCCAGCGCGCGCGGCGGCGCGGCCCGCGCGGGTGAGCGTGACCGTCAGCATCTGGCCGAACATGGTGGGCCTGGCGCCCTGGCTGATCAGGCCACGCTCAGCCCGCGCGGCCATCGTGGACCCGTTGCCCTGGTTGTCCCATCCGGCGGCGGCCAGGCGCACTTGCATCGTGGTCCGTCCGAACAGGCGGCGGTCGGCCGGGTCGTGCGCGAATTCCAGCGCCCGCCACTGCGAGGCCGGGCGCGGATCGAAGTCACCGCGCGCTCCACGCTGCTGGTGCTCATGCTCCGCTGCCTGGTCCAAGCTGTAGATCACGGCCCAGGGTGCCTTGTTGCCGGTCGTTGAGCTCGGTCCAGGCGGTCAGCGCTTTGGCCGCGGCCGTGGGCCGGGATGAGGGTTTCGTGCTGGTCATCGCGTGCCTCCGATGACGCCTGCGGTGAGGCCAGTGAGGTGAGTGAGGTCATGTAGGACGGTGCCGGCGGGATCGCCGAACAGAGGGCCGGGGATGGCCAGCATGGCGTCGATGGCGGCGGTGCGGGTCTGGGCGCGGGCCACGGTCCGGCCGTCGGGGGTGAATGCCTGCCAGCGCGTGCCGGCGCGGCCGATGGTGGTCCGGCGGACGGTGCCCAGGACGATCGGGTCGCCGTAGTCGTCGACCACGCCCCGGTAGCCGCCGTCCTGGCGAGGCGGGTTGAGTGCGGCGGCGGCCAGCTGGGCCTGGGTGTAGGGACAGATCGGCCGCTCGTTCTTGGAACGTGCCTTGGCGCGGCGGGCAGTGTGGGCGGCCGCGGGCAGATCGGGCAGCGGCGCCGGCGCGTACAGCGCCGCGAACAGCGCCATGGCGGTCTGCACCTTGCTGGTGCTGGCCGACCCCTGGACCGGGCCCCGATGGGTGCAGGCGACGTAGCGGCCTGTCCGGTCCTTTTGCAGCCAGCCGACGCAGCGGCCCCGCACGATGACGTCCTCCCGCCCGAGGACGCGGCCGCGCAGCAGCGACCATTACGCCAGCGAGGCAGGATCCAGCTCCAGCAGCCGGCCCAGGTGGTCGCGCACGCCCTCGGTGCTCACCGTTGTGCGCAGCGCGTCGGCAAGGACCTGCGCCAGGTCGCCATCAACCAGGTGGGTAGCCCCCGCGTCGCCGTGGACGCGCCAGGTCGCACCGTCGTGGTCGGCCCAACCGGCCCGCTGCCCGTCCACGATGATCAGATGCGTGTCACGGTGCAGCCGCTCCAACGTCACCGCCGCGCCGGGGCGCGAGCCTGCCAGCAGGGCATGCAACGGCTCGCCGGGCCCGCCGCGATCTGCCGCCTGGCCGGTGCCGGCGGTGGCGGCGGGGGACTGGCCTTCGCGTTCAGGCACGCGGGGGAGACGATCGGCCAAGCGATCGGCCACAGCGGTGAGGGCCGGCGCGCTGGGGGGTGTCTGCCGGTCGTTGGCCAGCGCCTCCAGCACCGGCCAGGCCGCCCGAGACGCCTCCATCAGGTCACCGTCGCTCAGGTCACCGTCGCCGCGCTGCCGCTCCCACACGGTCAGGAACTCCGCGGCCGGTACGGCCAGCGCCACACCAGGATTGCCCTGCAGTTCGCTGTCGAGCTCGTCCGCCAGATCGGCCAGGAGGCCAGACAGCGTCTTCACGCCGCCCTCTTCCTCATCCGGCTCGGCGAGGGCAGCGGGGGTAGCCATAACCCGGGCTGCCCCGGCGTACCCCGGGGCGGCATCTGCGTTCGGTGTCTCGAGTACGGCTGCCTGCTTGGCTTCGGTCAGGGTCTTGTGGACGACGCCGACGGAGACCTTCACGCCGGCGGCGATGGAGCGGATGGATTCACCGCGTTCGCGGCGGGCCAGGATGGCGGCGCGCTTGTCGGCGTCGACTACGGGCCGGCGGCCACCGACCCGGCCGCGGCGGCGGGCCGCCTGCAGGCCGTCTTTGGTGTTGCGGGCATGGTTGCGGCGTCGATCCTGTGCCAGTGCCAGGGCCAGCTCCAGGAGCAGGGAGCGCTCGGTGTGCTCGCCGGCGGCGACGCCCTCCACCACCTTGACGCCGACGCCGCGCTGGAACAACTCGCTGAGGACAATCAGCCCCTCCAGCAGGTTACGGCCGAGCCGGTCGACCTCCTGGACGGCCAGCAGGTCGCCGTCCCGCAGATGCGACAGCGCGGCCAGCAGCTCTGGCCGGTCGTCGATGGCGAGCTTGCCGCTGGTCGGCTCCTCGACAATTCTCCGGCACACCGGGTCGAGGGCCTCGTGCTGCCGGATGGTGTTCTGACGGTCGGTGCTGACCTGGACCAGGCCGATGAGCGCCACGTCGTCTGCCTCGTGTTCATCAAAGGAATCTTGTGATGTAGATGAACACTTTCGGACGCGCTTGGAAGATGAACCTCATCATGGCCATCTGAGCATGACGCGCTCGAGTGGCCCACGCGCCCCTGTCGCCCTCCCTGGCCTCCGCCGTGCGTTCATCAAACGGTTGTCGTTGTCATCCGAACGCAGGCCGTCGGCGCGGTATCCCGATCGTCGGTCCCCTCCTCCCGCGGAAGGCCGGACCGACAACGTCCCACCCCCATGAACCTCACCCAAGATCATTCTCAGCGCCAACGGCGGTTCCTGGGTTCCCCGACCCCGGAGATCAACGCGCTCACGGCCGCCGGCGACGCGCACGCTCGGCGTGCCGACGCGGCCGACCAGGAAGCCAGCCGGGAACGCGCCGCCCGCGAGGACCTGGCCACGCAGCTTCGTACCGCCCAGACCGCGCTGCAGGAGGAGAGAACCAAGCGGACCGAGCTGGACAGGCAGCTCACGGCGTTGCGCACTGAGGTCGATCAGCTGCGCGTCGCCGAGCGTGGCCGTGGCAAGAGCAAGTAGGCCCGCAGCCCAAGTGCGCCTCGAAGCAAAGACGGCCGGGTTAGCCATAAAGGCAGGAGCCCAGGGCGGGAAGGTCCCTCTTGCGTCTGAGAAGTACCCGGAAGAAGGATGTGTCACCTGCGATAGTTACATATCGTAATGGTTCCACTACACACTGTGGTGTGCTGGTTGACCTACGCGAAAGGATGCCCGATGCGCCCCATCCCTACCGCCCTCCTGGCCGCAGCCGCCGCAGGAGCGCTCGCCCTCACCGTTGCCGCCCCCGCCGCCGCAGCACAGGGTTTGGTGGTGATCGAATCGGTATCCCGCCAGATGGAGGTGATCCATAACCCGGAGCCCGGCGTCTGCCACCAGGGCTTCACGGAAGAATCCATTATCTCCAACCACACCCGGGGCATGATCCTGGTCTTCCCGGACGAGAACTGCCGGGTCCAGGTCTTCATCCCGGTTCCCCCAGAGGGCAGCATTATCGGCAGATACGCGAGCTTCCAGGCGATGAGCTGAGTCCGACCGCAACCCGGAAGCGCGCGAGTCCATCGCACTCACCCTCGGACCGGCGACCGGCCCTTATGCCAACCCGCTGCCCCTTCAAGGCGTACTTGGGGCTGCGAGCCCGAGTACGCCTGACGGTAGGAATCGCGTCGCCCTGCCCAAACGAGTGGGAGGCTGCCCTTGGTCTATCCCCCGGGTGGGCCCGTGCTCGACGCCCGCGGCCGGTGGCGGGGCGGTCGCTGCGGCCATGCCGGGGTGATCACCACGGCGCCGAGCATCTGCTCCAGGAGCACGATCCCCTCGACCTCGCTCGGCGGCGGCTCGCTCGCCACCGGTGGGCCCGGATCGACGTCGTCGGGTGGAACGGGGCGGCCCTCGATCTCGTCTGTGGGGCCGGTCGGCCACGGCACCGGGTCGGCGTCTGCGCGGGCCTGAGAAAGATCAGTACGGGATCTGGCGCTACGGGCGGGCCGGTGGGCGTCGGTCGCCGCCGGGAGGCCCCAGGAGGCGATCACAGCGTGCCACAGCTCGTCTTCCACATGTTTGGCGAGCTGTGCCGCAGGCCCATACCGGCTGACTAGGCCCGGCGCGCGGGTCGGTGCCATGAAGTGCAAAGTAGCTCTCTGTAACCGCTTGTGAGTGTCGACAGACCCTCGTCTGTCGACACTCGCGCCGAAAGCCGCGAGGTCGCAGGTGGTGAGTGTCGAAAACTCGTGTCGAGAATCAACGTCGGTGAACGGTTCGGTACGTGGATTCCGACAGGCACCGGTACGACGCCCTGACCTCGGGATACGCCTTTACTTTGCGGCCTATGACACCGACCCGAGCGGAGGGCCTGGAACGGCGCCCCCGAGGGGACGAAGAGCTACGCCGTCACGGTGTACGACCCGGACGCGCCGACCGGCTCCGGGTTCTGGCACTGGGCCGTGGC
>NZ_JBITLU010000037.1:0-28588 GCF_044465525.1 Nonomuraea sp. NPDC049646
CCTCAGCCCTATCGACTACGAGCAGCAAACCACCGATAAGGTGCTGCTCGCCGCATGACAACCCGTGTCCACGCTTCGGGGTGAGCCCTCACCCTCGTCACCGCCGCACACCTGTTCATCACCATGCTGCGACTCGACCCAAAGCGGCTGCGCCGGTCTGACCCTCTACAAGGTCATCCGCGGTTACAACTGCTGCTCGCGACCTGGACCGGCGCATGCCCTACCTGCCATCGAAGGCTGAAACCGTCACGCCGCAGCAGGCATAAGCAAACCTAACAAAGCACTACTAGCCGATCCAGCCATTGCCGATCTTCACCGGTTGCTGGCTGCTGTAGCCGCGTTTGCTCTCGCCGGGGTAGAGCCACAGGTCCCAGGTGTCGTAGTTGATGGCGATGATGTCCTGGTGGCCGTCGGCGTCCCAGTCGGCGACGCTCGCGACGACATACCGCTGCCAGCCGTTGCCGATCTGGACCCGGGGTTGGCTGCTGAAACCCCGGATACTTTCACCGGGGTAGAGGATCAGCAGATCGTTTCCGGTGCCGTTGCCGATGACGTCCTGGTGGCCGTCGCCGTCCCAGTCGGCCACCCATCGGATGTAGCGGAGGACGCCGGCCATGACGACTCCCACCCTTGGCTGGTTGCTGTAGCCGCGCTTGCTCTCGCCGGGATAGAGCCACAGGCCGTTTCCCTCGTACTGCGCCAGGATGTCCTGGTGGCCGTCGCCGTCCCAGTCGGCCAGCCCGCGGATGTGGTAGCCGCCCCAGCCGTTGCCGATCACCACGGGTTGCTGGCTGCTGTAGCCGCGCTTGCTCTCGCCCGGGTAGAGCCACAGCAGGCCGGTGCTGCGCTGGATGGCGAGGATGTCCTGGTGGCCGTCGGCGTCCCAGTCCGTCATGCCGCGGACATAGAAATCGTTCCAGCCGTTGCCGATTCTCACCCGTGGCTGAAAGCTGTAGCCGCGCCTGCTCTCGCCCGGATAGAGCCATAAGTAGCCGGTGCTGCTGTCGATGGCGATGAGGTCCTGGTGGCCGTCGCCGTCCCAGTCCGTCACGCCTCTCACGGAGATGGTGGGAGTCGCGGTCGCGTGCGCGGGCGTGGTGGACGCCAGCGCGACGACTGTCGCGAGGAGGATCGTTGCGGCACGACGGGTTTTCGATGGGCGTTGAGCTGATCGCAGCACGTGTTCCTCTTTCTGTGCTGGAGCGACGGGTCTGCGCCGAGGATCGCATTCGCCGTTCCAGGTGTCGAGCGGCAGGGGCTGCTCACAGTCGCGGCGGCGGCTCCGGGCGAGCGGGTGCTCGCCGACTTCGACGTAGCCGGAGAACAGGCCGATCACACAGAAAGGCGCACTTCATGCCCTTCTTCGGGGTGGGCGTAGGCGTTGATCGTGGCAACCGGAGCCACGAAGGTCCGGCTGTTCTTCTTGTTCCAATCCCATCGCTGATTGACCGGAACGCTGCTGCGCAGGACAAAGCCCTGGCCGCACGGGTTGGCCGTCGTGACGGATGCCTGAGCCGGGGAAGTTGGGGGGCAGACCAAGTACGAGAGAAAGGGGCAGTGACGCCTATGACCTGTGACGTTGCCCGTTCGATTTCGGGTTCCCCGGCCAGGAGGGCCCTTGAGGCTGCGTACAGAATTGAGCGGTAGAGGGGCCTTTGTCCGGCCAATGCGCCACCATGTGGCTGGACAAAGGGCCCCCAGGCGGCGCCCAAGGGGCGGGGCCGCGCGCTCGGCGGGGCCGCGGCGGTGATGGTTACAGCAGGCCGCCGCCGCGGTGGACGACGTGGAGTTTGCCGTCGTACGCCGCGGCGGCAGGGCGTTCGACGGAGGTGGCAGCGGGACTGAAGGGGGTGTCGGTGCTCCAGCTGGTGCCGTTGAAGCTCGACCAGTAGAGCTTGGTGTTGCGATTGGTGTAGCTGCCGCGGTGGACAACATACAGCTTGGTCCCGGTGCCGTCGTTGAAGACCGTCAGGGAGGGTGAGACGGCACTGTTGTGGGTGCCCAATGGGACGGAACTGCTCCAGCTGCCGCCGCCCATGATGTTCCGGCGCGCCCAGTAGAGTCTTTCGTCGGAGTCCGGGCCGCGGAAGACGCAGTACAGCTTGTTCTGGAACACGGCGAGTGCCGGACCGTCCGCGCTCTTCTGGTCCCAGGCGTTGCCGTGGTACCAGCCGTTGCCGTTGTAGTACACCGTATGCAGGTGGCCGTTGCCCTGGCCACGGTAGACGCAGTACAGGGTGTTCCCGAGAACCGCCAGCGCCGGCGCGGAGGGGCTGGCGTGGCCGCCGATGGGCGTGGCGGCGCTCCAGCTGGTGCCGTCGAAGGTCGACCAGTACAGCTGCTCGTTGTCGTTACTGCCACGGTGGACGCAGTACAGCTTGTTGTCGTAGGCGGCCAGTGCGGGCGTGGCGTTGCTGAGGGGGCCGGGGAAGAGGGTGTCGCCGCTCCAGTTGGTGCCGTCGTAGTGGCACCACCACATTTGCTGGAAGTCGCCGCTGGTGTGCGCGCAGTACAGCTTGTCGTCGAAGACAGCCAGCGCGGCGCCCGTGCGAGCGGTGGCGGTGGGCAGCAGCGCGCCCTGGCTCCAGGTGCCGGCGTTGGAGGAAGTGGTCAGGCGCAGCCGTTCCTCGTCAGGCAGGGTAAGGCGGATGTGGAGATCGAAACGGCCGATGCCGTTGAAGCCCCAGTGGTCGATGGCGCCCGGGCGGTTGGCCAGCGCGGCAAGCGCGGGCCGGCTGAAGACGATGGTGCGACTCTGCACCAGGTCGTCGTCGTTGCGGAACCACTCGATCAGCGCCTGGACGAGCGCGGTGATGACAGTGAGGTAATCCCCGATGTCCGATCCGCCACCCTCCCAGTACCAGGCGGGATTGTCCTTGAACTGGTAGGCGATCTGCTGCAGCTTGTCACCGATCTTCTTCAGGTCCTCGACGAGCTTGCTGTGCCAGGAGGAGGGGCTGTCGTCGGCTTCCCAGCACTGGATGTGGATGGGCAGGCTGTTGCCGACCCGGCCGTTGAACAGAGTGGTGCCCGCATCGAACACGCGCACCGAACCGGTCTGGACGTCGCCGTACTCCCGCGTCTTGTTCCACTTGTTCCTGGCGGTCTCATTGGCTGAGGCGTAGGCCCAGTAGATCTCGTCTTGAGGGCCGAACACCGTGTCTCCGGTACTGCGCCGGCATTCGAACCGTTGCAGGTCCAGTCTCAGGTCTATCGGCGGGGGCGAGACCGGGGTCGCGGCGTCAGAGCGGGAGCTGCCGACGACGGTGACGCCGTAGCCGTAGTCGGCCATGGCCTGGAGGAAGTCCTCGCTGTCGAGGGGCTCGTCCTCGGCGAGGGCATCGATGTTCACGAAGTTCACGTTGGGCAGGGCGCGGAGTTCCTCACCCAGGGCGGCGATGTCCTTGGCCAGGTCGTCTTGTGTGTAGCCCTCGGTGAGGGGGCGATCGGCCACGGTGGCGGAGAGTGTCTGGCGGGTGGCGGCAGCGTTCTCCTCGGTGAAGGTGCGGCCGAACGCGCGGACCTCCTCGTCGTCGTCCGCCAGTGTCCGGAGCATGTCGACGAGTTCTTGTTCGAGCTCGGTCAGCTCCAGCCCGGCCTCCAGGCGCGCGGCACCGCGCAGCATCACCCCGACAAGCAAGAAGACGGCCGGGGGCGGCGTTGCCCGGCGGGCGAGGCGTTCGGTGGCCGGGCGGCCCTGCAGGGTGGCCCGGACGCGGTCCAGTCGCTCCGCGCGCGTGGGATATGGCATGTGCTACCTCCATCACCGCCGGTCCCGCGCGGACCGGACCGGCATTGACGTTACTTACCGCAAGGGGTTGATTACACCCCTCAGGTAGGCGGAGACGGGAATTGTCCGCAACCGGCCAACGGGGTGCGGTCACCTCCGCGGGCCGATGTCCCGACGGTGGGCCTGCCCTCCTCCCGCTCGCGGCACGCTGCGCAGACGGTAAACCCTCCTCTCCCGCCCGGAGCGCGGCGACAGGCGTACCGTTGATCTCTGCACTCAGCCTCCTCGACGATCGGAGAGCGCGGCCATCCGTCGCCGGCGTCGAACAGCAGATGGGGACGGGGCGCAGGGCGCTCAGGATCGTGGCGAGGCAAGGGCCAGCAGCGCGGCGGCCAAGGCGCGGCCGTGCGCGGCAGCGTGCCGGCCGTCGCTCAGCCGGATCTGCCGGCCCTGGTGGTGCAGCACCACGGCGCCGTCCGGCTGCCGGGCGGCGGCGAGGCCGGCCTCGGGCAACCGCACCCCGCGCACGCCGTCGCCGAGGTCGCCGCTGAGGTCGGCCAGGTCGGGCAGCACCAGCCCGGCGGCGGCCTGGGCGACGGCCAGCTGGTCGCGCAGTTCTCGCCCTTGCTCGGCAGCGCGCTCGCGTCCGGCCTCGGCGGCCTGGGCCTGCTGCTCGGCGGCCGCGGCGCGCTCGCGCTGGAGGTCGCGGTCGGTGCCGGCCCGGCGCAGCTCGTCCTCGGCGGCTGACCAGCTCCGCTCTTGGCGTGGCGTAGCGCCCATCCGATCTACTTTGAGCGGGCCGTCCCCCGTCGCAGCACTTCAGCGAGAAGGCAAGGAGGTGCGCACGGTCAGGCGTGGCGGGCCATCTTGACGGCTGAGATCAGCAAGACGATGGTCGGGGCAGGGATGAGGACCAGCTCCGGGGTGACGCCGAGCAGTCGGCCGTCCCCTCTGTGTCAAGCCGCGGGCCGCAGGTGCTGCCGAGCCCATTCCTCGAAGCTGGTGAGCGGAAGGCCGAGGTCCCTGGCGTACTGCGGGCGGGCCGGCTGCCCGGCTATGTTCATCCACTCGTGTGAGGCGCCCATCGCCGGCATTCCGGCGGCGAGTGCCTGTTCCTCGGTCATGTCCGGCGCGGGCAGGTGTGTGCCCAGCGCGCGGGAGAGAACCTCGGCGACCTCCGTCATGGACAGATGGTCACTCGCCAGCTCCAGCTCGACCCCGTGGAACCGCTCCGGCTCGGCGATGGCTGCGGCGGCTGCCCTGCCGATGTCGTCCACCGCGGCGAGGGAGAGCCGGGTGTCCGGCTTCACGACGCTCACCAAACCGCCTTCCACACCCCGCGGGAACAGGAAAGCCATGGACGGCAGGAAGTTCTCCATGAAGAAACCCGGTTTGAGGATCGTCCAGCGGGAGAAGCCGGCCGCACGTACCCGGTCCTGGATCGTGCTCTTGGCTCCCAGGCTGGCGTCCAAGGAGCCCCAGCGGCCTGCGATCCAGCCGGGAGCCTCGGTGTGCTGACCGGCGCCACTGGTGGAGGTGTGCACGAACTGCGGCACTCCCGCAGCCTGCGCGCCCTCGATGAGGTTGACGGCCTGGGCCACCTCTCCGTCGAAATCGAAACCTTCGGCGGCCAGGGCGGGCATCTGAACGGAGAAGACGGCGCGGACACCCGTGGCGGCCCGCACCACCGAATCGCGATCGTGGAGATCACCGGTGACCAGATCGGCGCCCAGCGCCTCGACGGCCTTGGCTCGCTGGGTGTCGGGGTGACGCACCAGGGCGCGTACGGGTACGCCTGCGGCGAGCAGGGCTCGGGCGGTGGCGCCGCCCTGCCTGCCGGTGGCGCCGGTGACCAGGACGGGTGCGGGATGTGCAGTCATTGTGCTCCTCGGAGCTATAAACGGCGGGGGTCGCCGTTTTCTGTGCGATAAGATATGGCGGCCCCCGCCATTTAGCAACCCTGGAGATGACGCCCATGCCCGACCGCCAGCGCGCAGACGCCCGGCGCAACTATGCGCGCATCCTCGCCGTGGCCGAGGAGGAGGTCGCCGCACACGGAGCCGGCGCCTCCCTGGAACAGATCGCGCGCGTCGCGGGGGTCGGCTCGGCCACCGTGCGCCGCCACTTCCCGACCCGCCGGGCGCTGCTGGAG
Source organism: Nonomuraea sp. NPDC049646 (assembly GCF_044465525.1). Classification (NCBI taxonomy): domain Bacteria; kingdom Bacillati; phylum Actinomycetota; class Actinomycetes; order Streptosporangiales; family Streptosporangiaceae; genus Nonomuraea; species Nonomuraea sp. NPDC049646. The sequence goes on from NZ_JBITLU010000037.1 coordinate 5,883, forward strand.
GCGGTCTCCCATCAACGCATCGAGGCCCTGGCCGCCCGTGCCCGCGAGCTGACAGGCAAGGGCGACAGCCGTGACGCGCTCCTGCAATGGCTCAGTGACGTCGTCGCCTACTGCGTCGCGGCCCGAGGGCTGGCAGCGGCACTGGCCTACGACGGGGCCGAGACCGACCCCGTACACGAGAACACCTGCTCGGCGATGATGGCGGAGGCGGGGAACCCCCTGCTGCAGCGCGCCGTACAGGACGGGGCGGTGGCGGAAGGCGTCACCGTCGCCGACCTGATCGCGCTGATCGTCGGTGTCGTCCTGGCGACGGAGCACCACCCTGACCCGGCGGCCCGCGCGGACCGGCTGTTCCGGCTGGCCGTGGCGGGGCTGAGCCCGCAGGGCTGAGAAGCCTGCTCGAAAGACCGTCCCCCGTCCTGCCTGCTTGATTCGAATCGTCAGGCGGCGAAGCGGCGGCAGGCGAACCTGAGTGGCCGATCGCCTCCTACCATCTGGACACGGCCAACGCTCGACTTTCGGGGGTGAACGCCCGGGCTGGCCTCACCCGGTCGTTCTCGGCGTCAGGCTTGCGCGAAGAACAGCCCGGGATCGCCGTCTTTACCGTGGACGGCGCAGGTGACCGCTCCAACTCGTTGTTCGCAAATCAAGGTTCGCTGTCACGGGATCCCCCGCATGGCCGGTGGCGATCAAGGTAGAGTGCACCCCAGCATCGAACGTATGAGCGAAGCGCACTGCTGGAAGATCATCAGGGAGAGCCGCCTCACGGGCGCCGCCCTCGTCGCCGCCCGCGAGGTCTTCCCGTCGATGTTGTTCTCCTGCCGGCAGTACGCCAACGCCGTCAACGATATCGCCGCCCTCGCCGAGCAGGCTGAAGACGAGCGCCCAGCAGCAGCTCACCGAGGAGCTGCTCGCCCTGCGGTACGTCTTGACCGAGGCTCTGCTCAACCGCTACGAAGCCGCCATGAGCGAGCACGCTGGACGTCTCGGTAGCCCCGCCCAGGTTGAGGCCCGCCTCTACCCGCCACTGCCTGGCGACGACGACGCAGAGGACGCTCGCCGAGCGTGGGAGCGCAGCATCCCTGGCCAGGCCGACCGATGGCGACGACTGGGGCTTGCCGGCCTGACCCAGGATCGTGGCCACGCCTTCTGGCAGATCATCCGCCTCGTGTGGCTGTTGGCCCACGGCCGCAGCGAGATCGAAACCTTCCTGACGCGGCTCGAGGAGCTGGTGCCCGAGCTGGCTGGCCAGCATGTCGAGCCGGTGCCGTAACGCGCGCCGGCCTCGATCCCGGAAGGATGGAGGGACTGTCCCCGCCGGGAGGCTCGTGGCAGGCCTCGCGCGTGGCCGTACGGCCGGACCGGCTGCTGTCGATCAAATCGGCGTTCCCCGGGGACCTCCCGATCTTCCCCCAGCACGCGGATACGGGGCCGAGCGCCCAGACCCTCCTGGAGCCGCCATGTACCGTGACGTATCGCCCTGACCGACTTCGCTACCCAGCGCACCCGCTACATGGAAGCCGTCGTCTGGATGCACGACACCTATGTCGGGTCGCTCGTCATCCCCGCGCCCACCCTGACCGCCGCCTATGCCGCGGTCCCGACCGGGCTCGCCCCGTCCTGGACGACCTGGTCTCCTGCGGCCGCCCCCTGCGCGGACTCCCCGACGGTTGCGGCCCGCCTGGCCTGAGGAGATGCCCTTCCGTGATCCGGCTCTCGACGCCGGCGATGCTCCTATTGATGTCAACCGTTAGGGCCATGATCACTTTTGGTGTTGATCTGGTAGAGCTCGCGGGCGATGTAGCGCTTGAGGCAGCGGGTGATTTCTTTCTTGGACAGGCCGTCTTGTGTGCGTCGTTGCATGTAGGCGCGGGTGCGGGGGTCCCAGCGCAGGCGGACCAGGGCGATTCTGTAGCGGGCGGCGTTGGCTTGGTGGTCGCCGCCGCGGTTGAGGCGGTGCCGGTGGGTCTTGCCGGAGGAGGCGGGGGTCGGGGCGACGCCGCAGAGCATGGCGAAGGCGGCTTCGGAGCCGAGCCGGTCGTGGTTGTCTCCGGCGGTGACCAGGAGCTGCCCGGCGGTGTCGGGACCGACACCGTGCACGGAGAGCAGGGCGGGGTTGATGGCGGCCACGAGAGGCTGCAGCAGCTCGTCGAGGTTGTAGATCTCCGCGGTGAGCTGGTGGTGGCGGCGTGCCAGGCGGGCCAGAGCGATCATCGTTGCGGTGGCTGGGTCGCCGGCCTGAGCGTGGTCGGGTTGCAGAGCGGCGCAGGTCGCGATCAGTTTGCTGGTGGGCAGGCGGCGCAGCTGGGAGCGCAGGTGGTCGGGGGCGGTGACGATCAGGGCCTTGATCTGGCGCTGGGTGTCGGCGCGCTGGTCGATGGCCGAGCGGCGGGCGATGCGCAGGCAGCGCAGCGCTTCGACCTGGCCCTCGCGCTGCTTGGGGGTGCCGGTCCGGTCGCCGGCCAGGGCGGCCTTGGCGGCGGCGATGGCGTCGATCGGGTCGGACTTGCCCTGGAAACGGCGGGTCTTGCGGTCGGGCCGGTCGATTTCGATCACATCGATGCGCTCGGCCTGCAGCAGCCGGGTCAGGCCGGCTCCGTAGACGCCGGCGCCTTCGACGCCGACCCGGGTCAGTTGTCCGAAGGAGCGCATCCAGGTCAGCAGGGCGGTGTATCCGGCCGGCGTGGCGGGGAACTGCTCGGTGCCCAGCACCCGGCCGACACCGTCGATCACCGCTGCGGTGTGGGTGTCCTGGTGGGTGTCGACCCCGCCGGTGACTTCGCGGATCGGCCTGTCGTTAACGAAGCTGTCACCAGGTACACGCGATCGCGTTTGCCCTGGCCATTGAGCCGTCTGGAAGGGTCCCTCCCAGAATTTTCGGGGTTTGCGGGACGTATCGGATCGTGTGCGGTATGTAATTGGTCCGGATCACGGGGATCGGACTTGCGGTAGCTGGCCTTGATTGCTGGCAACCCCTGGGGAGAGAGCCTGAAGTGCCATGGCGCGTGCCCTCGATGAAGACGAACTGGTCGGCCACTGGACGCGCCGACCGGGTACGGGCGGCGCTGCTGGCCCATTTGAAGGATGAGCGGATCGAGCCGCCGGCCAAGCAGCGACTGCAGCGGATCGTCGGCTCTGCGCTGGACCAATCCGAGAAGGCACTAACACTGCGCGTCTGGTCACGGGTCAGTGACGACGTGGCCGAGCGCATGTTCACCCTGATCGCGCGCCGCGGCGAGGACGGCGCCGAGACAGAAGATCGGGATTCACAGGCCGGTGGTGAGATCGGGGACGGCGGTGAGGAGGTGTCGGCGGAGGCTGAGGGCGTGGACGTGTTCGCGGCGATCCGGCAGGACTCCGGCAACGTGAGCGTCACCACGATGGAGAAGGAGGTGTTCAAGCTCGGCGCCATCGAGGCGATCGGGCTGCCGCAGGACGTCTTCGACGACATCGCCCCCGGCGTTCTGCTGTCCTGGCGGGCGCGCGTGGCGGTGTCCTCGCCCAGCCATCTGCGCCGGCATGGTCACGAGTTGCGGGTGACGCTGCCGGCGGCCTATCTGCACTGCCGCCGCCGGGAGATCATCGACGCGATGACGGACCTGCTGATCACCACCGTGCAGCGGATCAACGCGCGCGCCGACACCAAGGTGACCGAGGAGTTCGTCGCCGAGCTGAAACGCGTCTCGGGCAAGGAGAACATCCTGTTCAAGATGACCCAGGCCGCGACCGCTGCTGGGTGATGTTGACCATCCAGGTGATACCGAACCGGTCCACGAGCGAGCCGGCCTCGTCACCCCACAACTGCTTCTCCAAGGGCAACGTCACGGTGCCGCCGGCGGACAGCCTCTCGAAGTAGCCGCGGAGTTCGGCGTCGTCGCCGCCGAGGAAGACCGCAACGTTGTTGCCCGGGGTGTGGGGCATCTCTTCCCGGACGTCCCAACCCATCAGCGTGTAGCCGTCCGGGGTGCGGAGCGTGGCATGCATGATTCGGTCGGCGGGTGCGTCCGGCGAGCCGAACTCGGCGTACGTGCCCATCTCCAGCTTGCCGCCCAAGACGTCCCGGTAGAACTCCATCGCCTGCCGTGCGTTCCCGTTGAAAGCGAGGCACGGGTTGAGTTGAGACCCCATCTGATGCTCCTTCGTGTGAGTGAATTGCGAACGGCCAGGACCGCAGCAGCAGGCACCGACGGTTGTCCGAACCTGGCAGTGCTCGACCGCCGAGGTTTCGGCCCCCGGAACTGCTTGCGCGCCCAGACCCGTATGGAGTGACCGCTCAGGGTGTCTGAGGGATCACTCCGTTAAGCCTCCCAGCGAATCACGACATCCTGTGTCGTGTATTCCCGTGCAGTTCGGGGGCGCAGGGTGGCGAAGTCGGCGTGCGCGGCCGCGACGGCCTCGGGGTAAGCCTGCTGCTTGTCGTATCCGGCCAGGGCCCTGCCTCCCTGCAGCCCGAGCCCTACCCTTCCGGCGGAGAGGTAGGGCCGCTGAGGGCCAAGCGGTCCTGATCGACCACGGAAGTCAGAGAGGCGTGGGGCACGACCAGTTCTTAGATGACTTTTGTTATCTGGCGAGATAGCGATCACCGGCATAGCGCGAGCTGGGCCGCCGTCGCCCGGCGCGGACGCTTCGATTCCCGGTTATCTGGCAACCCGGCGGGTGGTGGAGGTCGACACGATGGATCCGGTCATCGCCGAGCAACTCGGCCGCGCACACTCACTCGCCCGGCACCTGGACGACTTCCTCACCGACCTGGCCAACGCCGGCGCCTCCGCGCACACCCGGCGCGCCTACCGCGGCGACCTGATCGCCTTCGCCGCCCACCACGGCGAAGAACTCGGCGCACTGTCCGCCGGACCGGTCCGGGCGTTCCTGGCCGAGCTCGCCGATCTGTCACCGGCCAGCCGCAAGCGCAAACGCGCCGCCGTCGCCTCCTTCGCCGAGTGGGCGGTCCGGCACGACCTCCTGACCGCCAACCCGATGGACCGCATCGACACGGTCAAGGTGCCCAAGACCCTGCCCCGCCCGGCCGCGGCCGCCGACGTCGCCAAGGTGCTGGCGGCGATCTGCTCGCGGCGGCCGCGCAAGGATCTACCGCTGGACCGGCTACGCGATCGGGTGCTGTTCGAGACCGCCTATGTGTGCGGCGCCCGCGCCTCCGAAGTCTGCGGCCTGTATCTAGCCCGCGCCGGCTACAGCGCCGGGCCGCTGTTTCGCGCCTCCATCAACGGCCACGGCGGCCCGCTGTCCTACGACGCCGCCCACCACCGCTGGCAGACCTACTGCGCCACCGCCGGCGTCGAGATCGACATCCACCAACTGCGCCACGCCCACGCCACCGAACTCATCAACGCCGGCGTCTCCATCGAGGCGGTGCGCCGCCGCCTCGGCCACGCTTCTGCCGAAACCACGCAGCTGTACGCGCTGCTGGACGACAAGGTGGCCGACGCCGAGATCCGCGCCGCCCGCCGACACCGCGACCGGACGAGCCGTTGAGCTACCTGCTCCGCCCGACGCTCATGCCAAGCACCGCTCCGACGCGTCGACCAGGGGCGACGCGATCGCATGTACCTGGTGACAGCTTCGTTAACGACAGGCCTGATCGGGGCGGTGTCGGGTGTGATGGAGGTCATCGTCGTCCTGTCGTCTTGACCGAGGGGCAGGGCGGCACGCACCAGCCGGGCAAGCGGACAAGACAGTGATGGGGCCTCTGGCCAGGCTCCTATGAAGTCACAGGCGCCACGTCCGGTGAGTGCAGATGAGCGCTTCCCGGCCGTGGACGACAGATCCCGTTGAGGACCCAAGGTCAGTCAGTCGGTGGGTCAGCCCCTGGCGGGAAGCGCTCATCTACATCATCACTGTCAGTCGGTGGTCAGTCCTGTGATGATCAGGTTCAGGCCGTGGGCGAAGTGGGCGGCGAAATCGGTGCTGGTCAGTGTGGCTTCGGCGGCGGCCAGGTTGGGGTAGGCGTCGGGGTCGAGGGCCGCGTGCAGCAGGGTCAGTGAGGCGGGCAGCTCGGAGCCGGCGAGAGACTGGGCGGCCTGTTCCTCCAGGGTGTGGCCGACGGTGAAGTGGATGATCGTGAGTGCCGTACGGGTGGCGGCCTCGGGGGTCGGGCATGTCTCGCGCAGCACGCCCACGAGCGTCTCGGCGTAGTTCAGCGTGTTGGGGCCGACGGAGTGGGTGCCGGCGTAGACCCGTGCGCCGTCGCGGTGGCGCAGCAGCGCGGTGCGCAGCCGTCCGGCCAGTTCGGTGAGCTGATCACGCCAGGCGAGCCCGTCGGGCAGCGGGTCGGCGCAGCCCGCGAGCATCTCCTCCGCCATGGCGGCGAGCAGCGTCTGCTTGGTGGCGAAGTGCCGGTAGAGCGTGCCCGCCTGGACGTCGAGGGCCGCGGCCAGACGGCGCATGGTCAGCGCGTCGAGCCCGTCCTCGTCGACCAGGCGCAGGGCGGTGGCGACCGCCTCCGGCACGCCCATCTTGCGGGGGCGGCCCCGGGAGCGCTGGGCGGACGAGGAGGTTGACGTGGGTCCCATGCCCAGTGATACTAATGACCTCGATTTTATGAACGTTGTTCATTTAATAGGAGGGACGCAAGCGTGCACATCGACGTGATCGTGGTGGGAGCCGGGCCCACCGGACTGCTGCTGGCCGCGGAGCTGGCCCTGGCGGGCGTGGCGGTCCGCGTGCTCGAACGGAACGACGCGCCCACCAGCCAGTCGCGGGCGCTCACGCTGCACCCGCGCAGCATCGAGGTGATGGACCTGCGCGGCATCGCCGGCCGTTTCCTCGCCCGCGGTCACACCCTGCCCGGGTGGCACTTCGCGGGCCTGAACACGCGCCTCGACTTCACCGCCCTCGACACCCGGCACGGCTACACCCTGTTCCTGGAGCAGGCCCGGACCGAGGAACTGCTCGACGCCCGCGCCCGCGAGCTGGGCGCCGAGATCGTCCGCGGCTGTCAGGTCACCGCCGTGCGGCAGGAGCCGGACGGCGTCGTCGTCCAGACAGCCCGGGGAGAGACGCTGCGCGCCTCCTACGTCGTGGGCTGCGACGGCGGACGCGGCATCGTCCGGCAGGCGGCCGGCATCCCCTTCGACGGAACCGACGAGACGCTGTCCGGCATGCTCGGCGACTTCGCCGTCACCGAGCCGGACGCCGTGCGCGCGGCCGAGGCCCGCGGCGTGCTGGCCGTGCCGCTGGAGGGCGGGCTGACCCGGTTCGTGGTCATCGATCCCGAACGCATGCGGGTACCGTCCGGCCTGCCCCTGACGTACGAGGAGTTCCGGCAAGCGCTGACGAACGTCGCCGGCACGGACTTCGGCGTCGCCGAGCCGCGCTGGCTGTCGCGGTTCGGCAACGCGACCCGCCTGGCCGGGCGGTACCGGCAGGGCCGGCTCCTGGTGGCGGGCGACGCGGCCCACATCCACTTCCCGGCGGCGGGACAGGGCCTCAACACCGGCCTGCAGGACGCCATGAACCTGGGGTGGAAGCTCGCCGCCCAGGTCAAGGGCTGGGCTCCGGAAGGGCTGCTGGACTCCTACGACGCCGAGCGCCGCCCGGTCGGCGCGGCCGTCACCGCCAACACCGAGGTGCAGACGCTGCTGATGGAACTGACTCTGGTGCCGCAGTACCGGCGGCCGGTCATGGCACTGCGCGGCATGCTCGACGGCCTCCTGCGCATCGGGGAGGTCAACCACGACCTCGCCGCCTCGGTCTCGGCGATCGGCACCCACTACGGCGACGGCTTCCCGGCCGGGGCCCGGGTGCCCGATCTGCCGATCAGCGTCGCGGAGCGGCCCGAGGTTGAGCGTCTGTACGAATTGCTGCACGACGGGCGATTCCTGCTCGTCCATACGGGAAAGCGGGCCGGCACGCCCGGCGGCCGGGACGACCGCATGCAGATCGTCACCGCCACGGCCTGGCAGCCCTCGCCCGACCTGGAGCAGGCCGAGGCGCTCCTCGTCCGGCCGGACGGGCACCTCGCCTGGGCGGGGCCGATGGAGGCCGAGCAGCAGGCCCTGCTGGACTGGACGGGGGCGGCTTGACCCGCCCCGCCACGGCGGGACCCTGCTGAACGCCGGACGAGCCTGGTCCAGATCGGACGGCGAGGTTTCCAGACTGTCAAACGCTGAGACGTGGCGACCGTCGCGGTTTCCGTCAGGTGCGCGGATCGCCTGCCGTCCCCGCTGCTTGGACATGGAGAGGCGCGGCGGGTGGCATGGGAGATCTGGACCGGGCAGGGGGCGAAACCTACGCTCGTGGGAGCGTTCCCAAGCCGGCCGCAAGCCGGCCACCCGCGACACTTCCACAGACGGACGCGCCCCACGCGCGCGGGGAATCCCGGCGATCCGGGCGACGCCGCGCGAGCCGGAGACACCGCCGATCAACGAGGAGTGCTCGTGAGCCCCGAGCCGAGGGCGGCGCCGGCGGCTGCGCTGTGAATGTGTCCTGTCCCAAGGAGCCGCGATGGTGTTTCGGCTCGCTACCGGGGCAGCACCGCAGTGCTCGTTGCCGTCATCGGCCAGCCGATCCGGGCCGTTCACCTCGTAACTGGCCTGCCTCATGTACGACAATCGGCTCAAACGCCTCTGCCAGCCTGGACCTATACACGTAGCTTCGTCAGACGGTCGGTGGCCTCGTGTGGGGTCAGGTCGGCGCCCCCTTCATAGGCGCTGTCGTAGTTGGTACGGCCGAGCGACTCCGCGAGCATCTCCGAGAGGCAGCGCAGTTCGGTGTCGCCGTGGTCGAAGGCGCCGCGGATGGCCTGACTCAGGCCGAGCGCGGTGGCCGCGCCTGCCGGATCGCCCTCCAGCAACAGTAGCCTGGCCAGGAGTTGAGCAGCCAAGGGGGCATCCATGATCGCCTGCGCCGCCTCGACAGCGCGGGGCATCAGTTCGCGGGCGCGTACGGCGTCGCCAGCGGTGAGGAGGTTGGCTACCCGAGCGAGGAGCAGCCGAGGGTCGATGGCCTCCGCCGACTGGGGCAGCTTGCGCAGGAGCGCCTCCATCCGGTCGAGCGCTTGATCGGCGCTTTCGACCTCTCCGGAGCGGCGGTGCAGTTCTGCCTGGATGCCGAGCACCTCGATCTCCAACGCCGGCTGGCCACGCCGCCAGGCCGCTCGTTCGGCGGTGTCGATGTCGCGCCTCGCGCCAGCCAGGTCGCCGGCGCGCATGCGTTCCGTGGCGAGCCCGAGCCGGGTGGAGACCTCATCCTGCGAGCCGAGGTCGGTGGCGATCGCGAGGCTATGCTCGTAGGCGGTGATCGCCTGGTCGTGGTCTCCGGCGATGGCGTGGATCTGGGCCAGGCCGTACAGCGCCTTCGCCGTCCACCACCGATCGCCCGTCTCCTCGAACAGGCGCAGTGCCGTGGTCATCGCGGTCGCGGTGCTCTCCCGGTCGCCCTGCTCGCGATGGCGCATGGCTTCGATCATGAAGGTGCAGGCGATCGCCCAGCGGTCCGGGCCGCTGCGCACCCGGGCGATCTCTTGATCGACCAGCTCGTCCAGCCCGAGTATCGCCGCCATCACCAGCACTATCGTCAGCAGCATCGGATAGCGGCGCAGCGCGCCCGTGCGCGCGCAGTCGCCGATGAGCGCGCAGAGCCGCTCGTGGTCAGTGATCGGGCCGCCCTCGACGCCCACCAGGTGGATCGCGGTGAACGCGGCGCGGGCGTCCGCGGGCAGCGCGTCGCCGAACTCGGTGACCTTGGCGATGTAGGTCTCGGCCCGGGCGTCGTAGCGGAGCATGACCCAGTACCAGTACAGCGGTCCGAGCATCCGGGCCGCGGTCTCGGCGTCGTCTCCGTCGATGGCCGTTTGCAGGGCGTACATCAGGTTGTCGTACTCGGCCTGGAACAGCCGCAGCGCCTCCGCCTGCTTGTCCGAGCGCAGCAGCGGCTCGTGCGCGTCGGCCAGGTCCGCGAAGTACCGGGTGAGCCCACGCAGGACGGCGTCGGTCTCTCCTGCGAGTCGAAGCTTCCCCGCCGCGTATGCCCGGATGGTTTCCAGCATCCGGTAGCCGTCGCCGGCCCGCTCCACGATGGATTTGTCGACCAGGGAGTCCAGGAGGTAGACGACCTCGTCCGCGGGAAGCGTCTCATCCGCGCAGACCGCTTCGATCACCGCGATACCCGTCCGCGCCGGAAATATCGATATCCGGGCGGCCAGTGTGCGCTCTTGTGAGGTGAGGAGATCCCAGCTCCACTCAATGACCGCATGGAGCGTCTGCTGACGGGGCTGGGCGGTCCGGTTACCGGTGCTGAGCAGCCGGAAGCGGTCATCCAGCCGCCGGGCGATCTGCTCGGCGCTCATGGTCCGCAGGCGTGCCGCGGCCAGTTCCAGGGCGAGCGGCAGCCCGTCCAGCCGGCGCACGATGTCCACGACCGGCCGCGCGGTCGACGCGTCCAGCGCGAAGCCGGGTCGTACGGCTCCCGCCCGGTCGAGGAACAGCCGCACCGCGGCCGATGCGGAGCCACGATCGCGATCCGCGTGCGCCGGGGGGAGGCCGAGGGGTCCCAGGCGGCACAGCGCCTCACCCATGACGTCCAGCGGTTCCCGGCTCGTGGCGAGAATGGTCAGGTCCGGCTGGCGCTCCAGCAACTGCCCGGCGAACTCCGCGACGGCTCCGGAGATCTGTTCGCAGTTGTCCAGAACCAGCACGCCTTCACCACCGGCGAGCAGGTTGACCACCCGCTCCAGTAGCGTGCCGGCCGGCTGGGCTCCGGCGAGGCTGATCGTGCTCAGCACCGCCTCCACCAGCCCGTCGGCCGTGTTCACCGCGGCCAGTGAGACCAGCCAGGCCCGGCCTCGCTGATGGACCCGATGCCGGCTCACGGCCTCCACGGCCAGCCGGGTCTTGCCCACTCCCCCGGGGCCCACGACGGTGACCAGCCGGGAGGACTCCAGCAACCCGGCCAGCAACCTCAGCTCCTCCTGCCTGCCGACGAAGCTGGTCAGCGGGGCGGGCAGACGTCCTGGCACTGCGTGCGGCCGAGCCTGTCGCGCCTGGGGGTACTCCCGCTCACCCCGCAGTACGGCGAGGTAGGTCTCGCGGAGGTCCTCGGAGGGGTCGACGCCCAGTTCCTCGGCGAGGGTGCCGCGGACCTGGTCGAACACGGCCAGCGCGTCGAACTGGCGGCCTGCCGCCTGCAACGCTCGCATGCGCAATCCGGCCAGGCGTTCGCGCAGCGGGTGACCGGCGGCCATCGCCGCCATATCGGCCAAGATCTCGTCGTGGTGGCCCAGTCGCAGCTCCGCCTCGAAACGGTCTTCCATGGCCGCGACCCGTAGCTCGTCCAGCCGCGCGCCGGCCGTGGCGGCGAAGGGGGTGTCACGCACGTCGGCCAGCGCGCCTCCCCTCCACAGCGCCAGCGCCTCGTCCAGCAGCCAGGCCGCTCGCCGCACGTCACCCGCGGCCAGTTCGCGACCGCCCCGCTTCGCCTTCTCCTCGAACCGACAGGCGTCGACGTCCTCGGCGCGTACGTGCAGGCGGTACCCGCCGGCCGCCCTCTCCACGAGCTCGGCCTCGCCCAGAGCTTTGCGCAGCCGATGCACCAGCCCATGCAGTGCGTTGACGGTGCCCCCGCGCGGATGCTCCCCCCACAGGCCGTCAACGAGCGCGTCGACCGGCACCATCTCGCCCTCGGCCAGAGCCAGCCGGGCCAGCAGCGCTCGGACCATGACGCCGCCGACCTCGATCGGCGTGCCGTCGTCGGCACAGGCCCGGACCGGTCCCAGCAACTCCATCCGCATGCACAAAGGCTATGAGCACAACGACGCGCACGTGCCGTTTGAAAGTGGCGCCATACCGGCTAAAAGAGCGTTCTAAGACGCATGTAAGCGCCGGTGGACACCCTGGAGGACGTACGGAAGAAACGTCCGAAAGGCAGTGCAATGGCAGCACCCGAGAACATGCAGCAGGTGCTCGACTGGTCGGTGGCCGAGGTCGGCATTCCCGGCATCGTCGCCGAGGTCAAAGACGGCGACCGCACCTGGTTCGGCACCGCTGGCGTGGCCGACATCACAACCGGCTCCCCGCGCGTGCCGGGCGAGTACTTTCACGCCGGCAGCAGCGGCAAGGCCTTCACGGCCGCGACGCTTCTGGCCCTGGAGGCCGAGGCCGGCCTCAGCCTCGACGACCCGGTCAACGCCCACCTGCCCGGCGTGCTGGACGTCAACGGCTACGAGGGCGACAAGATCACCATCAGGCACCTGCTCAGCAACACCAGCGGCCTGTTCGCCACCGGCCTGGCCCCGGAGGTCAGCCACCGCTACGCCACCCGCTCCGGGTTCGACCGGCATCGCTTCGACACCTTCAGCACCGAGGAGCTGCTGCGGGTGGCGGTGTCCCAGCCGCCGGTCGGTGCGCCCGGCGAACGCTTCGAGTACGCCAACGGCGGCTTCTACATCGCCGGCGCGATCATCGAGAAGGTCGCCGGCAACAGCTACGCCGACGAGGTCGACCGCCGGGTCGTCCAGCCGCTCGGCCTGACCCACACCCGCGTGCGCCCCCCCACCGAGACCGGTTACCCCAGTCCGCATCCGCGCGGCTACTCCCACCAGTTCCTCAAGGACGGCGCCGACCCGGCAGCGGTCACCCCAGAGAACTGGCAGTCGCTGATGGAGGAGCCCGGCCTGCCGCCTCTGGACGTCACCGAGTTCAACTCCTCAGCGGGCTACGCGGCCGGCAACATCGTCACCACTACGACGGACATGATCCGCTTCTTCAACGCGATGACCACCGGCAGCCTGCTTCCGCCCTCCCAGCACCGGCAGATGTGGACCACCGTCTCCACCGAGGGCAGCTACTGGATGCCGCACACCCGCTACGGCCTGGGCCTGTTCGAATTCGACGAGCAGGCGACCGGCGGCCGGACGTTGCGCGGCGTCGGCGGCAGCTTCTGGGGCTCCTATTTCTTCGCGGTCGGCACTCCCGATGGCCGGCACACCGTCGCCGTGCACACCAACACCGAGTGGAAGTCCTGGGACCCCATGTTCAAAGTCATCGAAGCGGAGTTCGGCGTTTCCATCGGTGCGTAAGCACGCCGCCCGCCACCGACCCCCGCTGAAAGTGGACCATCAATGGATACCTTTGACACACCGGAGCCGATCGTCGCCGTCGTGTCGTTCACCGCGGCCGACATCCGCATCAGCGCGACCCAGCGCACCGACACCGCCGTCGAGGTACGGCCGGCCGATCCGGCCGACGCCACCGACGTCGCGGCCGCCGAACGCGCCCGCGTCACCTACGCGGGCGGCCGCCTGACGGTCAAGGACCGCTCGAGCATCCGATCCCTGCCCGGCCGCGTCGCGGTGACGGTCGAGCTGCCCAGCGGCTCGGCGCTCGACATCAGCCTCCGCGACGGGCACCTGAACGGCCAGGGCCGCCTGGGCGAGGTACGGGCCCACGTCTCCCGTGGCCACATCCACCTCGCCCGCACCGGCGAGTCGCGCCTGAGCACCGACGACGGCGACATCACCGTGGCCACGTCCGGGGGCACGGCTGCCCTCACCACCGCCCGCGGCCAGATCAAGGTCGGCGAGAGCATCGGCGCCACCGTGATCGGCAACGGCGCCGGGGACGTCACGGTGGACCGGGCCGCCGACGGCCTGCGCGTGACCGTCGAGCAAGGCGCCGTCAAGGTCGGCGCGATGGCGCGCGGGCGCGCCGATCTGGACGTCGGCGCCGGGACGATCGACGTCGGGATCCCGGACGGCAGCGCCGTACTGCTGGACGCCAAAACCACGCTCGGCAGGGTCCGCGACAACCTGGGCGACGACCCCGGGATGTCGGCCGGCAACACCGTCGAGCTCCACGCCCACGTCGCCCAGGGCGACATCCTGCTCCACCGTGTCACCAGCTGACTCACGGATTTCCCCATGCGAACACTTCACTTGCATGAAAGGCGATCAACCCATGATCAAGACCCTCCGCACCGCCGCCTGCCTGCTCGCCGCCGCAGCTGCCGTGACCGTAAGCGCGTCGCCGGCGGCGGCCGACGACCACGCCGGACTCCAGCGGGTGCTTGACCAAGCCGTGGCTGACGGCATGCCGGGCGCCATGGCCGACGTCCGCGACGGCCGCAGGTCATGGTTCGGTACGGCAGGCGTGGCCGACACCGAGACCGGCCGCAAGCGCAGCCGGCAGGACTACTTCCGGGCCGGCAGCACCACCAAGACATTCGTCGCTGTCGTGGTGTTGAAGCTGGCGGCCGAGGGCCGGCTGAGCCTGGATGACACCGTGGACAAGTGGCTGCCCGGCGTGGTGAAGGGCAACGGCCACGACGGCAGCAAGATCACCATCCGGCAGCTGCTCAACCAGACCAGCGGCATCTTCCCCTACACCTCGGACGCGGACCTGGCGACCAAACAGTGGAGCACCGCCTTCCTCAAGGTCCGTTTCAACAGCTACCGTCCCGAGGACCTGGTGAAGACAGCCATGGGCAACCCACCCTCCTTCGAGCCCGGCAAGGGGTGGGGCTACTCCAACACCAACTTCATCCTCGCCGGGATGATCATCGAGAAGGTCACCGGCAGGTCCTACGCCGACGAGATCAACCGGCGCATCATCCGCCCGCTCGGCCTGAGGAAGACGTACCTGCCGGGCGAAGTCACGAAGCTGCGCAAGCCGCACGCACGGCACTACGTCAAGTTCCTGGTCGGCGAGGACACCACAACCCCCTACGACCTCACCGACATGAACCCCTCCTGGGCCGGGGCAGCCGGCAGCATCGTCTCGACCATGAGCGACCTGCACACCTTCTATCGGGCAGTGCTGAGCGGCCGTGTGCTGCCGCCCGCACAGCAAAAGGAGATGTTCACCACCGTCTCCACCAAGGGCGTGCACTGGATCGACAACACCGCCTACGGGCTCGGCGTCTTCTCCCAGAAGCTGTCCTGCGGCGCGACGGTCTGGGGCAACGGCGGCAGGATCCACGGCTCCTGGACGTACGCGATGGGCACCCGGGACGGCAAGCACATGGTCGTCACCAACATCAACGGCGACTGGGACAACCCGATCAGCATCCTCACCAAGGAAATGGAAGCGGAGATGTGCCCGCCGAGTTCCCGGTAATCAGTCGATATCACCGGCTCATCCGGCCTCACAAGCACGAGGCCCGATGAGCTCGCGCACCGCATGCGACTCGGCGGACACCTTCCCGGCCATGCCGAACCTGGAGCGCGCCGGCAGCAGCCGGGCTGAGAGTCCCGGTGGTCAATGGCCAGGAAATTCCGGCGCGGTCTCGGCGCGGCGGGCGGCGTCCTGGTCGGGATGCTCCGGCGCGCCGGCGACGAACCGCTGGTCGCCCTCCAGCAGCATCGCCAAGGCATCATCGGGCGTTAGCGTCAGCATCTCGGTCATGACCGCACGCTACCGGGACTGCTGAACCGGCTCCGCGCAGACGCCCCGCCGGCGACTCGGAGATCACGCGGCCAGCTCAACGTCGGTGAAGTCGACCTCCTACAGCAGGGGGTCGAACGGATCCGGCCGATGGCGCAGCTCGTCAGTGGCGTACGCGCCGAAGCGGCTGATGTGAGCCCGCAGGTAGGGCGCGATCTGGCCGAGCTGGTCGGCGGTGATGCTCCAGCCCTCGGCAACCAGCTGCCGCACGACGTCGGAGATGTCCAGGGCGTTGTGGAAGACGACCAGGTTGGCCAGCAGCGTGTTGAACTTGATCAGTTTCTCCTGCTCTTCGGGGTCGTTGTCGGCCAGCACCCCGCCGAAGCCGAGCCACTTGGAAAATCCGTTGTAGGACTCGACCTTGTTGGTCGCCGCGGTGACCCGCGCCCGCAGCGCCGGGTCGGCCAGATACCGCAGCATTATGTGGAATCTGATTTGTCAAGCGTGGCCCTGCGGCTCGGCAGTGGATATCGGCTGGCCGGTTTCGCGATGAACCTGGACAATCGCCTGTCGTGATGGGCATCTCCGGCTTCGAGCCGACCTTCCTCGTCGGACTCAAAGCCATCAGCGAGGAACACGGACCGGGCCTGGCCGCGCTGGTCGGCCGGTGTCTGACCGGGTTCGCGCTCGTGCGTTTCGTCGAGGACGGGGACTGGTATGCCGACTGCCCCGTCGTCCTGGACTTCGACGGCGTCCAGGTAGAGATCAGCCACTCGAAGTTCGATGAGCTGTCGATCGGCTGGAACACCATCGACACGACGGCTGCGATCGCCGGCTGGGAGTGGTTCGAGCTGACTCCGGCGTGGTCCGGAGCCGATGAACAGCTTGAGCCGTTCATCGGCCAGGAGCTGCGCGAGGTGGCGCTGCTTGAGTGGCGGCCATCACGTCGCGATATGGCGGCTGGGACCCTCGCTGTGGAGTTCGTGTTCGACGACACTGGCCGCTTCCATATCGCCAACGCTCTTGATGAGAACAGCATCGAGGTCGGCGACGCCCACCCGGAGTGGGTGCGGCACCCACTCGGCTGCGGCGCGGCCTGACCAGGTCGGCCTCCGGTTGATCTCGATGACCGGCAGCAGGGTCGCCTGGGCCGGGGCACTGATGTGCCGGGGTGTGGGCCCGGCGGGGTGGGGGTGTCGGCGAGTTGGCCGAGCAGCCGGTCCAGGGCAGCCTGGCCGTCGTCGACCGCGGCGCGTTCGTCGTCGGTGAGGGGGATGGCGGCAAGCATGTGTTGCAGGTTGTCCTTGGCCTCCAGCAGCAGCGCCTTGGAGGAGTCCTTCGGGGGGTAGAAGTCGCATTTGGCGCAGGCCATCCGGTGCTGGCACTGCTCGAAGAAGGTGTGGTTGCAGAACCCGTGTCCCAGGTCGTAGTACTGCCACGGCTCGCCGGCGGCCGCGGCCCCGTTCTCGACGGCTTCCCGGTCGACCAGGACCTCGATGGTTCGGACGTTGCGTTCGAAGTAGCCCGCGTCGCGGTAGGCCCTGGACAATGTGTTCGGGGTGATCTTGGCGTGGTGCTGGGTGGTGTCGGCTGACTTGTGCCCGAGCCAGGCCTGAAGCTCGAACAGGGGCATCGGCTCCTTGGCGTTGTAGAGCTGCGTGGCGATGGTGGAGCGGGCCCGGTGGCTGGTGATGTTGCCGCGGACGTCGGTGCTCGGCACTCCGGCCTTCCGGCAGAGGGAGGGATGACCACGCTGTCGATGTAGGTCTTGGCCATGCGCTTGGCGCGGTGGGCGAACAGGCAGTGGACCTGCTCAGAGGTCTTGCGGTCCAGCATGGCCGGCTGCTGGGGCCGGACGGTCTGCCACGCCTCGATCGCCTGGCCGAGCAGCGGGTCGACGGGTTTGGTGAACGCGGTGCCGGTCTTGTGCGTGGGGACGTCCAGGAGGCAGACCGCCTCGGTGGCCAGCACGTCACGTGCGTCGGCGGAGATCGGGACGCCGTCGTGCTGCCATCGGATGCAGCCGGGAGATCTCGTCACTGCGCAGGCCGCCGAACAGCGAGGTGAGCGTGACCGCTCGGATCAGCTCCATCGGGTAGCCCAGCCCGTAGGTGTTGGTCGGACAGTCCTCGGGTTCGAGGTTGAGCCCGGCCCAGAGGAGCTTGGCCCAGATGTCGTCAGCGATGACGCGGGGGTTGGGCGCGAGCAGGGCCGCGATGCTTCTGGGGGTGGCCAGGGCGCGGGCCGGGTCGAAGCGACGCACGATCCAACCCCACTCCTGAGCGTCCCGGAAGAAGGCGCGGGTGGCGCTCAGACAGCCGGCCTTGGTCTGGGGGAGACAGCGGTTTTCCGCCGTGTCGTTCAAGGCCGGCCTGGAGTTGGACGTAGTCATCCACCGTCATCCGGTCGATGGCCGCAACCCACGCAGCGCAGATCTCCCGAGTCCACTGGCCGGGCTCGATCACGTCGGGATGCTCTGCCGCGAGCCATCGTGCCGCCTTGGCCATGATCGTCCGATAGGTGTCCCTGACCTTGGGAGACAGCGTGGAGGTGGCATGCCAGCGTTCGATCATCTCCACCCATGCGTCGGGGACGCCGTCGATGTCGGGCGTCACCGCGTGAATCGGCTTGGGTGGCGGGCCTGCGTGGCCGAGCGCGAGAGCGAGGAGGGCCACTGACCGTAGCCCGGCTACTGGCCACCGTTGCACCGAACATCACCTTCGCCGATCTAGGACCTCAGATCCTGGTGTCCCGGCCCGGGTGCTCGAGAGGCTCCGATGCGCGGCACGCAGCCGCGTCAGCCAGTTGATGTGACGCTCGGGCCCCAGGTGGCCTGGCTGAACTCGAAGGCCTGGCGGTAGGCGCAGTCCCAGCACTTCTCGCCGTCGCGGGGTGGCGCACGTATCGCAGGTGACGGGGGCCCGCTGATGAACTGAGCCCCCGCTTCGTAACAGCAGGCCGCCAGGAGCGGAATCGCGTACGTGAGTCTTGTCCGACGCGCTCTCCGGCCGCTGTCTCGCCCACCCGACCTGTGGCCTCCACGGTCGATGTGGTGGTGGGCTCTGCCTGCGGCGCTGCTGGCCGCGCGGCGGTCTGAGGCGTCAGCGCCTGTGGCGCGCCGTCCGTACCGCGCCGGCGGCCGGCGCAGGCGTCGGCGCCACGGTGACACTCCCGCTGGCCGTACGCCGCCAACGGCACCAGGAACTGACTACCGCGGGCACACCGGTTGGTCGGCGCGGGCCTGCACTCCTGCGGGGCCATGGTCGCCCCGCAGGAGCCTCACTGTCAGCCTCCCGCCATCTCCTCGGCGTGCTCCTTGTCGTGCCCTCCCTCATCCACGAGCGTGCAGGGCCGCACGGAGCTACCCGCCTTGGCCAGCCAGGCCCCCAGGCTCCAGCTGACCCCCGGATCGTTGCCGAGCCTGAACTCCAGCACCAGGGTCTCTCCGGGCCTCATGAACTTCGGGGAGATCCTGAACTTGCCCTTGGAGACGGGGCGGATGACGTCCCTGGACCGCCAGTTCTCTGGCCGGTAGAACTCCTTACGTTGCTCCGCGGTCAAGTTCTTGGGGTTGGGCGAGCCGTACATATGGTCCGCGCCGACGAACCGGCCGGACGCGCACTTCTTGTCCCGTGGGTTGTAGGTGACGTCGGCCTTGATGCCCTGGGCGTTCAGCGCGGCCTGCAAGCCTCCGGGATCCTGCAGCTCGTTGATCGTCACGATCAGCGTGCCGTCGGGGTTCTTCGCCACCGCGTAAGCGGGCTCGCCGTCCCCGATCACCAGCGGTGCGGCGACAACGGCCACCGCGACGCCGGCCGCGACCAGCAGCCGTGGACCGGTGAAGATCGCCCGGCCTCCCCCGAAGATGCGCCGGCGCGCGGGCGGGCCGTCCATTCCGTCCAGCAGCCGCCGCCGCGCTCCGGCGAGGTCGTCCGGAGTGCCCGGGGGAGTCACCCACATGGTTTTGAGCTCGTCCATCATTCTGCTCCTCGTTCTAGTGCCTGACGAACCCGGGTGCGGGCCCGGTTGAGTCGCGAGCGCACGGTTCCCACAGGGATGGCTAGTGCGTCCGCGACCTCCTGGTAGCTCAGTTCGGCCCAGGCGACGAGCAGCAGCACATCGCGATCGGCTCGATTGAGTTTCAGCAACGCCCGTGCCAGCGGCCGGTTGACGGCCAGGGTGCCGACCCCGTCCTCGACCGGTGCGCCGGACACCTCCGCCGGATGCACCCCACTGCGGATGTAGGCGCGGTAGAGGCTCATCTCGGTGCGCCGATGCTTGCCGATCAAATTGGAGGCGATGCCGTACAGCCATGGGCGGGCGTTGGCGCGGGCCTTGTCGTAATCGCCCCGGCGCTGGAAGGCGGTTAGAAAGGTGTCGGCCACGACGTCCTCGGCCTGGCTGGGACCCAGTCGCCGGACCACGTAGCCATGGAGGTACGGCGCATGCCGGTCGAATAAAACGGCGAAGGTCTCCGGCTCGTTCAGCGACCTCTCGATGAGGGTCGCATCGTCAGCCTTGATGACGTCGCGTATGGGGTCATGCATGTCGACCCCTTCTTGGCGTATGCCGGTCACACGTACTCTTGTCGCGCCAGACCGAAATGGTTCACGCCTGTCTTCGACCCGAACCGATGAAGTGTCCGGGCCATACCCCGCAACGGCGCTGTCGGGCAACACCGCCTACTCGTCCGCCTCCCCGAGGACATAGTGAAGTCTTCGCCCGGTTCACCGAGCAGGTGCAGGCGCGGATGGCCGGTACGCGGATGGCGTCGCGGGACGCGTAGGCGGCCTGGACGCACGGGGTGTGCAGGCGTCGGTGACTACGACGGCTCCGTCCTCGTAGCAGTCCGGCCCGAACGCACCATCTGCATGCCCTTCCTCGAATGCCTCGCCACCGCTCCTGGTGGCCGGCAGATCCTCCTGGACGACGTGCATCGTCGTGTCCCGCTCTGCGGTCTTCTTCGACGCTCTCGTTCGGAAACCTCACATGTTGGGGGCAACGCCTGCCTCGCTGACCGGAAGAACGTGTCAGCGAGAGCAAGGGGCTTGCCGACGAGGGCATCCATACCGCTGGTAACTGCAGTCATTTGATCACGCCGCATGGGCAGGGTGCTGGGAAGCCCTTCTGGGCCTGGATGGAAGCCTTCCTTGCCTTCGGCCTTGGCCGGTACTGCCCGACCACACTGGCACCGCTCGCCGCGGCGATGAACAGATTCCGATAGACCTCGCTCCGCGGAGGCGTCCCTCCTCAATACTGGCGCCCAGTTCTCCTGGCCCACACCGGTCTCCTGGCCCACACCGGCAATCAGGTCCAGCACCCCGGGGGCCGGCCAGTCGCGGTAGTCCGTCTTCCGCTCTTGCAAGGGCGTGTCATGGAGACGGAGAGGCAGTCATGTCGGAACCGAACCCGAGCTCCCCCGAGTCCGCCGGCGGCGCTGGCCCCGAAGACGCTGCCGAGGCTGCCTGGGGTGTCGATGCTGGGCTGGTTCATGACTGCTGTTCCGCGGCGGCCAGGAGCTGCAGGATCTCGGCGCCGAGCTGGCGGTAGTCCTCAGCGACGGTGCCGGCAGTGGCTGCGATGCGCCGCTCAGGCGGAGCGCCCGAGCGGAGCTCTGTGGCTGGTGACACGGACCCGAGTGGGGGGCCTCATACACGGGGTCGAGGAGGAAGTCCGCAGGAATTAGCGGTAGCGCACCACGCCGGAGCTCATGCGGTGGTGCCTCGCTTCCGGCGGCGCAGGGGATCGCGGTCGGCGACATGGGCGGCCACGGCGTCGACACTGGGCCGGGCGTAGCGCTCCAGGGAGCGTACGGAGGCGTGTCGGGAGCGGGCCAACAAGGTTGGGGTGTTGGTGCCGTCCTCGGCTTCATGCGTCAGAGCGGAGTGGCGCAGTTGATGCAGCGTCCACCCGCCGCGTGCCTCGAGTTCGGCTGGGTCGGTGATGCCCGGATGAGCGAGTGGCCGGGTGAGGGCCTCGAAGAGTTCGGCAGCTCGCCGATAGGACAGGCGGGCGCGCCCGGTGACCGGGCATGTGTCACGCGTGGGGACGTGGGCAGGCGCCCGGCGGTCGGTGAGGAACACGGGCCCGCGGGTGCGGCCTTTGAGCAGCCGGGGCAGGAGTTGGGCGGTGCCCGATTGCCAGTGCACCCATTCGATGGTGCCGCCCTTGGAGGTGACGCGGCCGCGTTTGTCGGCCAGCAGCAGGTCCTCGACGTCGAGGCAGAGGATCTCCTCGGTTCGTGCGCACGTCTCGTACAGGGCCTTCCAGAGCGTACGTTCGCGTACGCCGATCTTGAGGTCGAACAGCGCGGCGATCTGTGCGCGGGGCAGCGCCCGAGTCCGGTCAGGGGGCGCGGGCCGGCGTTCGATGCCGCTGATCGGGTTGCGGGCCAGCCATCCGCGGGCGCGCCATCAGGTGACGGCAGCCTTCATCACCGACAGTTCACGGTTGACGGTATCGGCGTCGACCAGCCGGGCCCGCTGCGCGAACATCTCGGCGAGCACGTCGGCTGGCACCTCATCGAACGAGGCCACCGCCACGGCGGGTGGCTCGGCGCCGCGCCGGTTGCGGCCCAATGGCGGTTGCTGCCCCGTGGCCAGCCAGGCCCAGGTGAGCAGTGAGATCCGGTAGATCCGCTGGGAGGAGGCAGCTATTCCAGCCGAGAGAAGGTATGCCTCCACGGCGGTGCTGTAGTCGGCGGGCGTGCTGCGATCGAGGGCGTGAACGGTCATGCGCTGCTGCTCCCCGTCATGGATGTGGATACGTTCGCGGCCTGACCAGGCTCAGACAGGCCATCGTCGTGCTGGTAGGTCCGTCCAGGCTGGCTGAAAGGGCCGAGGGACGGACCGAGTGGATACCCCGAGGATCCCTTGGCGTAGTGGGTTTCTTCGAAAATCCAGTAGTGCAGGTCCACCAAATCGGGAGGCCACAGCACCACGCCCGCTTGGCCGACGAGTCCATGCGCGTTGGTGCGGGCCAGTTCCTTCAGCCACTTCGCCAGCTTCATCCCGGCGAATTGGCCGGCGACCGCCGCGGTGGTCGCCGCAGTGACGAGGTCTGCCAGCTGCAGGTGCGGAACGTGATGGGAGGGCGCGGTGAGGATGGGCGAGACGACGCGATCGGGTGTGGCGAAGCGAGTGCCGTCCCGGGTCAGGCCGAGGGTGTCGGCCAGCCACTTCACTTCGTCCTTGCGGCCACCGCCCGGCTGATCAGCGATGATGATGCCGACATCATTCCGCTCCCGCAGATGCAATGTGACCCGCTCGTAGAGGTAGAGGGCTCACCCCGAAGCGTGGACACGGGTTGTCATGCGGCGAGCAGCACCTTATCGGTGGTTTGCTGCTCGTAGTCGATAGGGCTGAGGTAGCC
>NZ_JBITLU010000038.1:0-28164 GCF_044465525.1 Nonomuraea sp. NPDC049646
CGGCGGATACGACTTCATCGCCACGTGGAACTCCTTGTCTCCGGATCTCCATCATCCGGTACTCAAGGTGTCCACACCTCGGGGGCAGGGCCCTCGCCGTCGTGCCCCCGTCATGACGACGCTTGTGCCAGGACGGTGCGCAGGAGGGGGCCATCAGGACAGTTACCGTTGCCGCGATTCCCGTGACCACGATCGGCGACTGAGGCATGATCACCGAAACACAGAGAACTCACGAACCACTCTTGCGATCACCCAAGAACAGCCCCCTACAGGAAGAGTCACGCATGCGCACCCTTTACGTCGTCACCCATCCGGAGGCGACGCACCACGTCGAGAGGGTCGTCGGCGGCTGGCATGATTCACAGCTGACACCAGGTGGCCTCAGCGCGGCAGCCTCCACTGCCCAGGCGCTGCGGGCCCAGATTCCGGACAACGCCGATGTGGAGCTGTTCTCCTCGGATCTGCAGCGAACCCGGCAAACGGCCGAGCAGGTCGGCGAGCTCTTCGGCGTGACGCCAATCCTGGACCGCAGACTGCGGGAGAAATCCTACGGAGAGGCGGGGGGAAGGCCCCAGGAATGGCTGGACCAGCGATTCGTTCCGCCGCCGGCTGTCGGGGAGCGGTTGGAACACGACGAGGGCGTGGAGGGTGCCGAGACCAGGGCGGTGTTGGCGCAGCGCATCTACGCGGCCATGGACGAGATCTTGCAGCGCCCGTGTGAACACCAGATCATCGTGACGCACGGTGGCTCCCTGACATTCGTCGTGGCATCTTGGATCAAGATGCCGATCAAGGCGGTCGGCTATGCCAGTTTCCGGGTGTCATCCGGCAGCATCACCACCCTGCGCGAAGACGACTACTTCCGCTACCGCACGGTCGTCAACCTCGGTGATACCCGCCATCTCGAGGCCGCCGGAGCTGGCTGACCTCTTCGTGGCCGGCTTCGTGCTTGCCGCACCACTCAAGCGGCGAAGCAACGTACGCGCCATGATGTCCGCTGGCAACCTGAAGCGCTCCAGTTCAGGTTCAGGCAAGCGCCTCTGCTCAGGCCGGCACCCCTGCGTCTGCCTGGTCAGACCCCGCCGGTCTTCCAGTTCGTCGCAGGTCAGCAGGGGCGTGTCTTCAGATAGGACGACAGCCCGTACCACACATCGCCGCCGCTGCCGTCAGGTTCGTCGACGACGACCTCCACGAGGTCGCCCGCGGCCAGCATGTGGCCCAGGGCGGCCGTGACATGCGCGTCGATCACTTCGAGCAGCTCAGGATTCACGCACCTGGCAGGATAGAGGGCCAGCACAAGCTCGGACACGGTTCGCGGGCGGCCGTCGTGAAAAGCAGCCCTGATCAGTGCGACTTCCAGAGGCCCCGCTGAGCTCTCCATGCGCTCACTGTAGCGGTGCAGCGGCCCGCCGGTCGGTGCACCGGCTCTGCCAGGGCTGGCCTCCACGCGTCGTCCAAACCTCTACCTCTGATCGTCGTGCGCATCCGCAGGACGACCGCGGCCGCCGCCAGATATCGTCCAAGGCGTCGCATCGCACCCCTTGGATGGGGAATGAGGCTGGCGGGGTCGCTTGAGCGTGCCCGCCGCAGCCTCTCGCCTGCGGTGTCTCCGGCACCTGGGGCGAACACGACGGCGGCTCGCTGACGCCTGCACACGTCACGCGCCGTGCCGCCTGGCATGCCCGGTGACGGTGGTGTGGTGGGGCTCTGGACGTGCAGGGATGTACGGCATACGGTCGTCCACCATGAGCGACTCATCGCAACCGAATGAGCACTCAGGGTCGATCGTGAAGCGGTTGCTGCAGGAAATCGAGACCTCGTGCGGCGACTGTGGCGGGTGGGGGCGGCGCGAGCCTGTGGCATGGATCCGCTGGAATCAGACGTGGGCGATTCTGGTGGCGCGCGCACGTGAGGAGCGGGAAAAGGCGGGCTTGCCGCCCCGCCCAGTGGGTGACGGGCTTGGAGAACGTTGTCGGGATCCACGGCGCGGGGCCGGCCCCCTCTCCGGAGCAGGTCCCCCGCCGAGGTGGCGGCAGCCGAAGAGGCATTGGCCGACCACGATGCCCAGCGGCCACGTGAGCGCTACGAAAGCGACACCTGCCCGACCTGCGCAGGAGTCGGCTTCTGCCTCACCGAGGATGGCCAGCTTCTGGCCGGCGTCCTGGAGAGGCATGGCTTCCTTCGCATGAGCAAGCGTCCCTCGACCCCGCCACCGCCACCCGTCACAGCCCGAGCCGCCGTCGCGATCTCCGAACGAAGCTTATGGGCAGCGGGAGATGAGCACCGGAACGTCAGGCTGAGCCGCGGGGGCAGCGCCCCTCAGCCGCTCGCGCAGCTGAGAGAGGGACGTCAGGCGTCGGCGCTGCCCCGCTCTCATGATGACCAGAGCGTGCCGCCCCTGCAGGAAGGAAGCATGGAACAGGCGGTGGTCATCAGGGCTGGGCGGGAGACGCGTCGGCGCCGGCCATCCCTTCGAGGGTGGAGTCGGCCTGCTCTACCGGCTGTGATCACCAGGGAGGGTCACGTCCACGGACGTGGTGTATGAATCGATCTTCGCGTGATCCTGTTTCTGCAGGTTAAGCGGTAAGTGTCTGCAGAAGCGGGCTCTGGGCTGGCGTGTCGCCAGCGATCAGCCGAACGCGGGCCTTGGCCAGGATGTCCAGGCCCATATAGCGGCGGGCTCCGACCCACTCGTCGGTCTGCTCGGCCAGCACCACGCCGACCAGACGGACGATCGAGGGCCGGTCGGGGAAGATGCCGACCACATCGGTGCGGCGGCGTGCCCAGTCCAGTAGCCAGTACGTGTCCCCGGCGTCGTGGATGAGCGCGCCGACGCACTCGTGATCGCACAGAACCGGCATCAGGTTCCTCCGCCCAGGTCGAGCGTGGGCCAATCGGGCTCAGGCTGCTTCGGCTGATCACGAAGCCCCGACGCCAGCGACTTGGGTGAGCGCGCTCAGGGCGAGGGCAGGTCCTCAGCAGGTGCCGATCCGCTCGGTGTCGATCATCACTGCATGATCAGAGCGGCGTTGACCTTCACCTCGAAGACATCGCGGTACGAGCTCGACCCACCGCCCACAGGCCACAGGTAGGGCAGCGGCTGGGTCAGGTCGAAGGAGATGGTCGGCGTGGTGGGCTGGACGGTGTCGACCGGATAGATGGTCCAGCGCGGGGTCCCAGGATCCGACGTCCCGGGGGAGGGTTGCGAGCCGGTGGGGGTGGGATGGGGGCCGGGGTTCGTGGGCTGGGACAGCGGCGGGTCGATGTTGACGAAGGTCATCGTCGAACGCGGCCCCACGTTGGGGGTGCTGGTGCCGCCGCCTCCCCCTCCGCCGCCGGTGCCGCCGGTTGACCCGCCGCTCTGGGTGGCCTTGGCGGGCAGGTAGTGACGGTCGCTGGGACCGCCGTCGCACGGCTGTGCCGCCCTGGCCGGTGGAGGCGCCCCGTCGGACGCCTTGAGCCGCAGCCCGAGCTCACCGGCGATCATCAGGGCGTAGTGGCCCGCCAGCGCCTTCTGGCCCTCCTGGTTGGGATGTCCTGTCTGTTGCTTCTGGTTGAGGTCGTCCCCAGCCGCGGCCAGTCTCCAGTTGACGTTGCGGATGTAGGGGGCCTTGGTCCCCAGCTCGTGGCCGGCGAAGGCGTTCTCCAGGTCCAGCACGTCGGCGGCGATCCCGTGGTCGGCCAGGACCTGCTGCGCCTTCTTGACGGAGGCGGTCAGCTGAGGAGCCAGCTTCGCGGCGTGGGTCCAGGCTTCAGGCCACATGTTCGTCAGCCAGCCCATGAGGCCGCCCGGGTGCAGGCCGACCTTGACGGGTTGCGGATAGTTGACCATCATCACCCTGGTCTTGCCGTTGGAGGCGGCGTGCATCGCCCGAACCAGCTGCACCAGCCTGGCCGACAAGGTGGCGGGCTGCGTCAGCGGGCGGACGAACGGGGGGCGCGGCGGCTGCGAGTCGTCCCATTCCTGCTGCGAGGTGCGGGTGGTGTCGAGCAGTGGCCGGATGCGCGCCTCGATGTTACTGATGTCACTGGGCTTGTCGAGCACGGCGTTCAGCATGGGCCCGAACTCGACGTCGTTGCCGCCGAAGCCGGAGATCACCAGGTCGGTGGCCTCGTCCACTCCCTGGTTCTGGGGCGGATTGACGCGGGAGTGATCATATTGGCCCACGAAGAAGTGCTCGCTGGCGGCGCCGGAGGAGGCGTTGAACCGCACGTCGAAGAAGACCTCCGGGTTGGCCCGGCGCAGCAGGTCGATGGCCTGCAGAACCGCCGCGTTCGCCGAACGGTGACGGAAGTCCTCGGTGTAGTCGTCCTCGGTGTGCCCGGCCGCCGGGTAGGTCTCCCCGCCCAGCCCTCCCGGCTCGCGGGGTTCGGGAAGGAAGCCGCGCCTGTTGTAGTAGTCTCCCGCTCCCTCACCTGACATGTACGAATCGCCCATGATGATGATCTTCACGATCCTCTGCCCCGGCCGGGGGACGCCCTGGCGGAACTGGACGGGTTTGTCGTCCCCCCAAAACAGCGGCCCGCCCGGCCCGGTGCCGGCCGGCGGGCAGGTGTCGGTCGGCGCGTACCGCTGAGCCAGGTACCTCAGACCGCCGACGGTGGGGAGGTTCGCCAGCGACTCGGCGTCGTAGTCGTCGAGCAGCGGGACGTCGGTGATGGGAGCGGCGTTCGCGGGCGTGAAGCCGGAGCTCGCGACCAGGGCGATGGCGAGGGCTCCCGCGGTGAGGGCGCGGGGGAGGGGCCGACGTAAGGATCTTCGCGTCATGCCGTCAACTATGAGCAACCCTCACGTGGCCTGCCTCCTGCTGAGGAACGAGCCCGCTTCTCCGCCAACTGGCCGCCCACCCTCCTGCGACAGGCCGCGCCCACATCTCGTGGGAGTACCGGCAAAATGCCTGCAGGAGTTTTCCTGACCAAGCTCCCAGCCGCTTCCAGCTAAAGAGGCCGTGGCACCACGAGTGCCTCGTCCTGGGCGGGGCCTTCCTCCGCCGGAGTCGATCCCGTCGGGCGCCCTCCAGCGAGAAGCTCTGGGGCGAGGATCGCTCTGAGGACGAGGGGGCGCTTCGAGCGGCGGGCTTACGGCTGGGACCGCCATCCGGGCGACCTCGTGGTGACCATGAGATTCTCTCCGCCATACAGCGATTCGTAGCGTACTTCAAGGTCGAGGCGAGTCTCCAGGAGCGTCTTGAAGTCCGGGTTCTCACTGGGCATGTATGAGCTCAGGCCCAACAGCAGCTTCTGAGTACCCGGGGAGAGCGTCGACCCCTCTACGAGAGTGGACGTGGTTGGCTGCTTCTTGAGCCGTTTGATGACCTCGATGGTGCATTCCCGATTCCAAGGCCCCATCAGGACGCCGTCCAACCAGACGCGGGTTTCCACGATGACAGCTGGGCCGAGGCCAGCATTTGTGATCGACAGGCCCGATGGTTCCCCCTCGCGAAGAGTTACTCGGCACTGGAGGACCGGGCGTACGGACAGCCGGTTGTGGCGACGCGTAGCGCGAACCTCGAAGATCGCAACGAAGAGCGCCGCGAGGGCAATGACTGCCGCAGCCAGAGCAATGACTGCTTCTGCGCCCACAGCACTCCTTGGACTGAGAAGTCATCAACATGGCGTCTGATCCGTGTGCGGCCACTTCGTGGATTGACGCCTCCTCCAACAAGTAGCACCCCACTCCAGTCCGGCAAGCTGGCCTGAAAGACAGGACCATGGATCTGAATCGCTGAGCAGGGGGACGGAAAGAAGCGGTCGCGCTGTGCGCCCTTCGGTGAAAGGCGGAGCCACGCCGTTGGCGAACGGCAGCTTTGGCGACTCTCAGTCGTGCAGCAAGTGGGCGCCAGCCCCGAAAAGGGGCGACGTACGAGGGTAGCGCGGTGATTTCCGAGCAGCTCGATGGCGGTACCCAGGACGCTCAGGATGAGGCGGCACGGGGGGCCGGACGGTGCAACACCGGTCCTCAGCACCTCGCAGTTTCGACCCGCTGGGCTGCGCCTGCTCGGGTGCGGACCGGCATCGGCGCGACCTCCATGTCGTGGCGTGGTCTGAGCGGGCGGCACCGTCCGGGTGATCATGTCACGGGCGGCGGGCGTGCCGGGATGGTACAGCCGGATGTCGATGTCCAGGGGAGCGAGTTTCTCGATGATGAGGGGCCGGACGACCGACCATTGCAGTCCGCCGTTGCCGCAGCCCAGCGGAGGCACCGCGACGCTGGTGATGTTCAGCTTCACCAGGAGGCGCGCCAGGTCGTCGAGGCCGTCGCGGATGTCGTCCAGGCGGGAGGACTGGCGCCAGTGCTCACGCGGCACGCCGTCGCGGGCTGCCCATCGTGACGGCCGACCCGGCCCCGCTGCGGGCATTGCGGCCCGAAGCGGAGATCGATCAGATTCCCTCGCCCCTTAAGGACTGGGTCGCCGAGCGCGATCACTGTGACGACTGGCGGCGGCACCTTCGTGGCTCGTTGTGGCACTCAAGCGCTGGTCTGCTGGAGACTCGCGTACACGATCACATTGTCGGCGTAGCTGCGGGCCTGGTGGTCGAAGGCCCCGCCGCAAGTAATGATGCGCAACTCCGCATTCCGGGTCGCGCCGTAAACCTTGGCGGTCGGGAACGAGGTCTTGGCGACCTTCTCGACTCGCTCGACGAGGAACCTCTCGCTGGTGCCGTCCGAATGCGTGATGGTGATCAGGGTCTGCGGTCGAAGCTCTCGCAGGCGGGCGAAGACAGCCGGCCCGGTACGCGTGTCCACGTGTCCGAGCAGGACGGCCGGGCCGACCTGGCCCGGGGAGGGGCCCAAGCCGTACCAACCGACCAGGTTGGTCTCCTCCAACGGAGGCGGCTCGATCACGCGCACCTACCGCTCCCGGGTACGCATGTTCCTGTCCTGGCTGGCCGACCACGCCGCCACCAATTCCGCCGATCCTCTCGCCGACCGGCAGGCGCGGGATTGGGCGGTGCGCGACTACCGGATGTGGCTGCTGCGCGACGGCCCCGCCAAGCGCAGCCGCGTCTACGTCAACTCCACCCTCACCGCGCTGGACGACTTCCACGTCCGCCGGGGCCTGGGCAAGGCCGACATCGCCCGCGAAGACCTGCCCAAAAGCGCACCGCGCGCCCTGGAGGAACGCGCCCGCATCCGCTGGCTGCGCGCCGTGGAGGCGCATCTGTCCCCCGGGGCCGGTGCATCGCGCTGATCCCGTACTACGCCGGCGCCCGCATCAGCGAGGTCGTCCGCCTCGACGTCGACGACATCCAGATGTCGGCCCGCAAAGGCCGGCTACGCCTGTACGGCAAGGGCGACAAGTTCCGCGAAGTCGACATCCACCCCAAACTCCGCACCGAACTGCAACTCTGGCTCGACGAACGCCCCAACTGGCCCCACGCCGGCGACAACCGGGCCCTGTTCCTCAACGCCAAGGGCGGACGGCTGACCACTCGCGCTGCAGGCGGCATCATCGCCGAGATCGCCCAGACAGCCGGGCTGGACGACCCCACCACGGCACACATCCTGCGCCACACACTCGCCACCACGCTGGTCCGCGGCAAGACCGACCTGGTCCTGGTCGCCGAGATCCTTGGCCACGCCCGCCTGGAGACCACCCGCCGATACAGCTTGCCCTCCGACAAGGACAAGGAGGACGCCATCAAATTGATCACGGTTGACCGCTGACCGCCCACTTGCCTGCGGAAACGGGCGTCAAGATCGACTCATGGCCGGTTTTACCCGTATCTCGGCTGGACCCGTGGACCTGCAGGTGTGCAGCGTCAGCCGGCCGGTTCCGGCGAACCCCGCGGCCGTTGCTCCGTTGACCAGCTTCGGGCCGACGTTGAAGCCGAACGCTTCGACCTCGATGTCCCCCGTGCGGGTTCCGGGCGAGTCGTCCGGCGAGGTGTGGCCGGTGTCGAGGTGTAGGGAGCCGGACGGGACCGTCATGCTGCACCACCACGACACCCGCATCCGGCTCGGCGACCCGCAGCTCTCCAGCTCGCGGACGAGCCCTGGCCGCCGCGCTATTGGCCCTGTTCTCCGAACATCCCTGATCGCCCTGGCACGGACGATAGCGACATTCATCGACGAATGTCCATGCGGGCATGGCTGGTTCAGGCCAGGTCCTGGAGCACCCCGTCGCGCACTCGGAGACCGGGAGAAGCCGTGGGAACGTGAAGGCTGCTCGAGGACTTGCTCGATGACTTCGGCTTGTCCGCTCTGCCCGGCCGGAAGTAGCGGGCGGCAGTTTCGATGGAGTCCAGGCCGAGGAGGGCTTGGACTTGGGCAGGGTCGGCTCCACCCTGGCGTAGGCGGGTGAAGCGCAGGCGCGCCCACGAGCTGCTGCGCCTCGAACTCCTCGCCCAGGGCGCGTGGCACACCCCTCCCCGGACGCCCTCACCCTCCTCCGTCAGGGGCGGAGCGCCCTCTTCCGCTCCTGAACCCATTTGAAACGATCTTCAGGACGGCGTGAAGAGCGTTGTGTCGCCAGGGGCCTTCTTCCACTCCGGCGCCTTGGCCGTCACCGTCACAAAGTGGCCGGATGTGGACAAGGTGTATCTGATGACCTGGTGACACTGTCAGCGCATGCTGGGGTGGATCGAGTTGGGGGGTGATGGCTGTCCGCCCAGGTGAGGGCGGCGGCGGGGCTGCCTGCTCGCGCGGCATTGGGTTGCTTGTGTCGCTTGCGAGTACCGACGTGTGACGGTCACGTCGTTGTTGTGCGCGCGTCGCCGATGGGCGGCGCGTATTCACGTCGTTCCGCGTGAGCGTGTTCACGCGTGCGTTCAATCCGGCCGCGTTGCCTTGGTTTTGTGCTGCGCGAATTCCTGCGTTCTTCGGGGGCTCAACAGTGGAGGAGTTCACCCCGTGCACGACGAGAATCTGGTGAAGGTCTATAAAGACCGCGAGTACACCTGCACGACCATGGTCCGCCACGACGGCATGGTCGTCGCCTTCGCGATGTCCGAGCGCGTCGTCTACTACAGCGTGCTGAGCCTGGACCAGGCCGACCGGGCGCGGGGAGCGCTGGACGCCGCCTACTGGAACAGCGACCCGGGCGTGCTGTCCTTCCCCGCCGAGATCGTCGACGTGGGCGCGGAGATACCGGCGGCGGCGGCCATGCCGACGGTCAAGAAGCGCGGCCTTGCGGAGGTGGCGCCGTCCGAGCAGTTGCTGGCCGGGGAGGATCACCCGTTCCTGTCCACGACGGCCCGGCTGACCTCTGCCTTCCCCCTGCAGGTGCTGTCGGACGGCCGGCACATCCTGGTGTTCCGTCAGTCGATCGCCGCCGGTGACGAGGGGTCGGTGTATGAGACGACCGGGGGTGCCTGGTCGGGAGACCCGGCGCGTGAGGACTTCGCCGAGGTCGGCGGGGCCAAGGTCGCCATGACCGACTCCGAGTTGCTGTGCGACCGGTTCGTGCTGGTCGGCGACGAACTCAAGCCGGTCGTGGAGGTGCGCTACCAGCGCAGCCGCAGCCGGGTCGCGCCCGCCTCCGGTGGCGACACGCTGGGCACCCGAGACATGGAGGGGCGGCTGTTCTTCGAGCCGACCATGAAACTGTCGTTCGCGGGCAAGCTCGACGGCGGGATGTTCTCGGTGTCGTTGCTGCCGACCGCGGTGTCGGGGCTCTCCCGCTGGCAGATCTTCACCGCCGACGGCGACGGCGTCGTACACAGCTACAACCTGGAGCAGAGCCCCGAAGGGCTGTTCAACGTCCAAGGCACCCAGCTGTACACCAGCCCGGACGAGAAATATGCCAGTTCGGTGCTGGAGCGTGCGCCCGGGATCGACTCCCACACCGGCAAACCGCTGGTGCCGGTCCGCCCGACGCAGCACCAGGGAGGCACCGCGCTGCGCTTCGACGGGACCAGGAGCACCCCGGCGGGGGCCTACATGGGCAAGGCCGCCACGAAGGCCCCAGCCGGGGCGTACACGATGGAGGCCTGGATCAACCCCACCGCCGCGGGCGGGCTCATCGTGGGCCGAACCGACACGGCCGGCTCCGCCACCCTGGTCCACCTGAGCCTGGACGCCGACGGCAAGCTGGTGTTCGGCCACGGCTCGCAGAGCCTCACCTCCACCGCGGCGGTCCCGATGAAGACCTACTCGCACGTGGCGGCGGTCTTCGACGGATCGGCGATGCGTCTGTACGTCGACGGCGTGTCGGTGGGCACGCAGGCCACCTCCACGGCGGTAGAGGTCAGCGCCCAGCTCGTGGTCGGCAAGCGGACCGCGTCGAACAGCACAGCGATGGACCCGTTCACCGGGCAGATCGACGAGGTGCGGATCTGGAAGGCCGCCCGCGCCGATTTCACCGGCCGGGGGCAGCGGCTGACCGGTATGGAGCCGGACCTGTTCGCCTACTTCCCCTTCGACGAAGGCTCGGGCACCCAGGTACGCGACCGCGGCGTCAACCAGTTCGTCGGCACGCTGGAGGATGGCGTGGTCTGGACGGATTCGGGCGCGCCCCTCTACGACAGCCCAGGGGTGAGCAGGCAATCGTTCTCCATCAGCGGGCGCAAGGTGGTCTCCGGTCTGGCCGCGAGCCTGTACTACCAGCAGCAACCGGTGGTGACGGGGTACACCGGCAAGCCCGCGCCGGAGAAACGGCAGGCGCGGGTGCTGCTGGCCTTCGCCACCTCCGGGCCACCGCCGGAGGGCGAACCGAGCGACCGTTCCTACATCGCGACCCTGGACTTCGCGCTGTCACAGGAGGGACGGCTGGCCACAGCGCCGGGCGTGATCGACCTGACGTGGCTCGGACAACCCGACCCGACCGAGGACGAGGACGAACTCCAAGCGGCGCAGGACGACGTCACCACGATGCGCGGCCAGCTCTACAACGACCAGGCGCTGGCGGCTCAGCTTCCGGCTCACACCGCGCGGTTGCGGCAGATCGACCACGAGGTGTACTCCGGCGGCCTGTTCAGCCTGCACGCGCTCAACAACAACATCAAAGGCCCCGCCCGCGACTGGACCGGTGACCGGGAGAAGGAGCGGAAGCTCCTGGCCGAAAAGGACCTGCTGGCCCCGAAGTGGTATGCCTCGATGGTGGCCCAGGGGCGGCTTGGCTACGACAAGGCGGCCCTGGATTCTGCGCGCAACCATCTGGCCACGCTCAGCGGCGGCCAGCTCGGCGCGGCCGAGGCGGTCCTGGCGATGCCGGCGGTGAGCACCGACCGCTCCGGCCTGACCGTGCTGGGAGCCCTGCTGTCCTTCGCCTGGACCACTCACGCACCCGCGCTGCTTGACTGCTCGACCGGTGAGGTGGCGCTGTACTTTCGCGGCGGCGACGGTCAGTTCTTCGCCGTCTACTACGCCACCACCATCTCTCCCGCCGTCAAGCAGATCGAACTGCCGAGCGGCGCGCTACGCCTGACCGGCCGCGACGTCGCGATGAGCCTGGCCGACTTCGCCGTGACGGTGGAAGCCGGCGAGACCGGCGTGTGCACGGTGAAGATCACCCGGGACAAGACGGTCGAGACGTTCACCTCGGTGCCCGATCGGGCCGACCTGCTGGCGGCCGTGCTGAACGGCACCTCACAGGGATTCGACCTGGGCACCGTCCTGTTGATCAAGGACGAGACCGTGACGCTGGCCGAGCCGCTGACGACCACCCTGGTGGCGGGTTCGGCCATCACCGTGGGCGAGGACAGCCGCACCGTGGCCACCGCCCAGTCCGGTTCCACGCAGATCACCCTGACCACCGGCAAGCTGACCGCCACGGCCGGCGCCAAGGTCCGCACCGGGGCCTACGACTACACACTGGCTTCCTGCAACGTCCCGGGCATGTCGCCGGCCCGCGGCTCACTGCTCGTCAGCGCCCACGCGGGCACCGCCACCGCCGCGGTGCCCGCCGGGACCGCCGAGAACGTCAGCGAGCCACTCGGGCCGCGCTGGCACGGTGACGCCCCGGGGCGGGCGTTCGCCTTCGACACCGCCGCCGGGCACGCTCTGGAACTGTCGGACACGGAGAACATCTCCGCCCTGGCCGCATCGGGGGACCTGACCATCGAGGCGTGGGCCAAGCCGACCTTCATCGGCGAGATGGACTCCATCCTGCTCACCGATGTGGGCGACACCGCATACTCCCTGGGCCTGGTGAGCGCCACGCTGGACTCCGGCAAGGCGGGCTACCTCCTCCAGGCGAGCGTCAACGATCAGACCGTCGTCACCACCCAGAAGTTCGCCGTGGCCGAATGGGCGCATCTGGCGATGGTGTTCGAGCAGGACTGGGCGATCAGCATGGACGACACCGGATATCTGAACGCCGGCGGCGCGGGCGGCCTGGACATCGTGGACGACCTGACCATCGAGGCGTTCCTGCAACTCGACAAGCTCAACATCCTCAGCTTCCCCGTCCGCCATGGACTGGTGTGCAAGGGCACGTTCGACGCCGGGAACCAGACGGCCGTCCCCTACTGCCTGTACGTGGAGACGTCGCAGTCAGTGGCGCTGTTGAAGTTCGCCTTCGAGGCCAGCTCCGGCAGCTCAAAGGTCGAGAAGTACGTCTACACCGCGCAAATACCCCTGGTGAAGGGCCGGTTCTACAAGGTCGCCGTCACCCGCAAAAACCCCACCGGCACCGAAAAGCGGGTGGAGATCTGCTTCTACGTCGACGGAAAGAAGATCGGCGAATCGCAGTGGTACAGCGGCGCCAAGCCGGTCGGCAACGACTCGCCGGTGGAACTGAGCCGGAAGATGCCGGGCACGACGGCGGGCACGCTGTCGGAGCGCCTGCAGGGCACGCTGTCGGAGGTGCGGATCTGGAACGTCGCCAGGGATGCCGACCAGATCGGTACGCCGATCACGGCCAAGGCCTCCGGTCTGGTCGCGTGGTGGACCTTCCCCGAGGCGAAGGGCTCGCGCAGCGAGGATCTGTGCGGCTCCTACCCGGCCACGCTGCACTCGGTCACCCGCGTCCGCACCCCTGACCCCCAAGGCAACCGCTTCATCCTCTACCGCAACGGCGACCCCGTCCCCGGCACCGTGTCGCAGGGGGGTATGGTTTCCGGATCTCCCAACTCGATCGTGGCCCACAATTACACCGGCGACCTGGACGAGATCCGGGTGTGGCGTACCGCGCGTACCCAGGAGCAGATCCTGGACAACATGTTCGGCCGCGTCCGCGGCGACCGCCAGGAGCTGCTGGCCTACTACCCCTTCGACGCCGACGACACCCTGGCCGGGGCGCAGGTGAAGGATGCGAGCCTGGGCGGTCATCACCTGACCCAGTCGACACCGGCCCCCGACATCGTGCTGTCCACCGCGCCGATCTCCGCCGACGCCGCCCAGATCCGTTCCGCTCTGACCGGGATCCGCACCTCCTTCCACACCACCATCGCCCACACCCCGGCCGCCACCGAGTACGGCGACATCCAGCGGATCGCCGACGACGCGGTGATCGGAGTGCTGAAGCGGGCCTACACCTACCTGCGCTCCGACAAATCCTGGATGCTGAGCACCGGCTACAAGGTCGGCGAGCTGACCACCACGTGGGTGGGACAGGCCCAGTTCGACCCCCAGCTCATCGGCTACATCGAAGGCGCCCCGCCGATCCCGTCGGAGAACCTCATCGCCGGGACCGCCGACGACTACGCGGGCGCATCCTCGATCGCCTTCGTCCAGGCCGATGAGGTCGTCAACGCCCTGTCCTCCGACAAGCACCACAGCGTCGACTCCTCCCTGAAGGTCAAGTGGGACCAGGAGATCAACGACCAGGTCTGGGCCGTCACCGCCCCCTTGGGCGCCGGCACGGCCAAGCCCATCGCCGAAGTGACGGCTGCCTTCGGAGCCAGCCTCGAACTCAAGTACTCCAACACCTGGAGCAACGAGACCAGGGTGAGCCAGGGCACCAACACCACCCGCGCCAGCACGGTGAAACTCAGCGGCGGCTGGGAGGACCCCGACAGCACCAAGCAGGTCAACCCCGTCGCCGGGCGGCGCTGGGTGCCGGCCAACGTCGGGTTCGCCGTCGTGCAGTCCGAGACCGCCGACCTGTACGCGCTGCGCCTGCTGCACAGCGGCGCCCTGGTCGCCTACCGGATGCTGCCCAGCCCCGACATCCCCCGCGACTGGAACCTGATCCCCTTCCCGATCAACCCCCGCTACACCAAGCAGGGCACCCTGGACGGCGTCATCGGCTTCGGCGAGCACGAGACGAACAACGGCCTGCAGCCCTTCGCCGACCCGGACTTCCCCAACGCCGCCGACGGCGTACCCGGCGAATACAGCTACTTCCGGCCGGTGGAGGCGTATCGGATCAAGAAGCGTATCCAGCGCGAGCAGCAGCAGCTACAGGGCTTCTACGAATCGGTCTCCACCGAGACCCACGCCTACGATCCCACCCACGGCCAGGCGGCCAAGGTGCTGAACGGGATGATGGGCGGCACCGGCGCCGAGGTCACCCAGGGCGGCAACCCCGAGAAGGGACGGGCGGCCATCCGATCGGCCGCACGCCGCAACATCGTCAACACCTACGTGTGGACCGCCGCCGGCGGATTCTTCGCCGAGACCACCGGCACCACCGACCAGGTCACCGAGACCACCACCGGCTCCTACACCTTCAACGGCACCATCGGCGGCACCTTCGGCCTCGGCTTCGAAGTAGGCGGCTTCGGCTGCAAGTTCGGCGTCGAAGCCTCCATGGGCACCGGCTACAGCATCACCCGCAGCAAATCCAAAGAAGCCACCCGCACCTTCAGCCTGGACGTCAGCTGCGCGCCCGGCGCCCGATTGCAGAAGTTCGACGGCGACACCCCCCTGTTCGACGCCGACGGCAAGCCGACCCTGGTGCCCGGCCGCGTCGACGCCTACCGCTTCATGAGCCTCTACCTCGACACCAGCACCGACAACTTCGAAGACTTCTACGGCAAGGTCATCGACCCCGAGTGGCTGGAGCGCGGTAAGGACCCCAACGCGCTGGCGCTCAAGCGGGCCCGCCAGTCCGACCGCAAACCGCCCTGCTGGCGCATCCTGCACCGCGTCACCTTCGTCAGCCGTGTCCAGGACACCGCCGCCACCACCACCCCGTCCCTGTCCCAGGCCATGGGCAGCCTCGGCATCGCCAGCGACTACGAGCTCATCCACCGCCTGAAACCCCACCTGACCGGAGCCACCGCAAGCTACAACGCCCTGAGCACAGCGGTCAGGACCGCCCTCGCCACGCACTTCACCCGCCTTGTCCCCTACACCGACACCGTCGTGGACCGCCTGGCGGCCTACTACGAACTCGTCCCAGAAGCCCCCGCCGTCACACCGGCTCCGGCTCCCGCTACGACTCCGGAGCCGGAGCAGACGAACACGCTGACCACCACCGCAGCGTCCGTCGCCAAGGGGACGAACTTCACCCTGAAGTACTCCACCGCCCCCGCCACCGTCAGCGACAAGAACTGGATCGGCCTCTACCACGTCGGCGACAAGCCCGGCGTGAAAGAGTCCCTCACCTACAAGTACGCCCCCGGCGCCAGCGGCAGCATCACCCTGCCCACCAGCAGCCTGTCCGCGGGAACCTACGCGGCCTGGTACCTCCACAACAACGGCTACACCACCCTGGCAGGAGCCCTCACCCTCACCGTGACATGACCCACCAGGCCACCGACCAACCACCGTCGTCCCACCCGGCCCGGGACGACGGTGGTGTGGCCTCCCCGTCGAGGCTGCCGGGTCTGGTGGTGGCGGGTCATACCCGCCGCACTGCTGATCAGGACCGCCACCTGGGGCACCGTGCGATGGCTTCCGCAAGACCTGCCCCATATGCCGATCCCGCAGCAGGTCTCCACCCGGTGGTGCGGACCCGTAGTGGGACGTTGCGGCGGATTGACGGCGAGAAGATCTGCGCTCATCGGGGCAAGGAGACGCCAGTCGGCCTCCCAGAGGGTGAGTCGCTTGCGAGCCTCGTGACCGAGGAACGGGATGACGTTGCGGGCGGTGTCGGCAAGCGCGGCCCCGTCATGGTCCTGAGCGATCACGTGCCGGGCTCCAGCGGTCAAGGCGGCCAGAGTGATCAGGCCAGCTCCGCACCCCGCGTCCAATACGACCTGGTCTCGGGTGTCGTCCAAGGTGGAGGCGAGAAAGGCGGAGAAAGTCGACGGCCGGTGCACACCCGGGCTGGCTTCCAGCTTGCGCCCCACGCTGCCCCATGCCGAGCAGTTCGCCGAGGTCCTCAACCGGACGCTCGCCGGACGGCCGGCCTCGACGGGGCCTGGTGGATCGTCAGGAGGCGGGGGCGGCCGACGAGGAGACGGTGAGGGGCGCGGCGGCGATGACGGCGTCGAGTAGGTCACGCGAGGCTTGCAACTCATCGATGGCGCGGGTGATGCGTTCACGCTGGTGTTGCAGCTCGTCGATGATCTCCGGGCAGACGGGCACCAGGTTCCCGGCCTTGACCCGTATGCAGGGCAGCACCTGCCCGATGGTCTCGGTGTTGAGCCCGGCCGACAGCAGACGGCGAATGCGCAGGACGGTGTCGACATCCGATTCCTGATAGTAGCGGTAACCGCTGGCCGCTCGTTCCGGCCACAGGAGGCCCTGCTTCTCGTAGTAACGCAGCAGCCGCTCATGAACCCCGGTACGACACGACAGCTCCCCGATACGCACGACGCCTCCATTTGACTCTGACATGGATGTCAGAGTCTAACCTCCCCGCATGAGGCGAACGTTTCCGGTGCTTGCCGCTCTGTGCGTGAGCGTCTTCGTCGTCGGCACCGCTGAGTTCCTGGCCGCCGGCCTGCTGCCGCAGATCGGGTCCGATCTGGGGGTCTCGGTCGCCGTGGCCGGGCAGGTGGTGACCGCCTACGCGCTCGGCACCGTGGTCGCCGGGCCGCTGGTGGCGATCGCCACCATGCGACTGCCGCGCAAAGGGCTCATGCTCGCCCTGATGGCGGTCTTCGTCGTGGGCAGCGTGGTGAGCGCCTTGGCGCCGAACTACCCGGTGTTGCTGGCCGGGCGGGTCGTCTCGTCGATCGGCCATGCCACGTTCTTCGCGTTGACGCTGATCGCGGCCACCAGCGTGGCCGGTCCCGGGCGGGCCGGCTCCGCGATCGCCGCCGTGACCTCCGGACTGACCGTGGCCAACCTGCTCGGGGTACCGCTCGGTTCGGCGCTCGGCCAAAACCTGGGCTGGCGCTTCCCCTTCGCCGTGCTGGCCGCGCTGGCACTGGCATGCCTGGCACTGCTCGCGTTCACGCTGCCGCGCGTCCCGGCGCAGCTCACGAGCGTCGCCGCAGAGCTCTCGGTGCTGGCCCGGCGGCCGGTGCTGGTGGCCATCGCCACCACGGCCGTCGGCTTCGCCGGGGTCGGCGCGGTGTTCACGTACATGGCGCCGATGCTGGTCCAGGTGAGCGGGTTCACCCCGTCCGTGGTCTCCTGGCTGCTGCTGGCCTACGGAGTGGGAAGCCTGCTGGGCAACCTCGTCGCCGGACGGCTCGCCGACCGGTCCGTGGGGGCGACGCTGCGCGGCATCTTCGCCTCCCTGACCGCGCTGCTCGCCGTGCTGCCGCTGGCCGTCGTGCACAAACCCATGGCGGCCGCCGCGGTGCTCGAGCTCGGGCTGCTGGCCACCGCCACCGTCGCTCCGTTGCAGACCCTGATCGTGCAACGCGCGGGCGCTGCCCCGACCCTGGCGGTCACGATCAACGTGGCCGCGTTCATGCTCGCCCACGCGGTGGGCTCGATGATCGGCGCCGGCGTCGTGACCGCCGCCGGACTGCGCTGGACGGGCCTGGCCGGAGCCGTGCTCAGCGCTGCCGGGTTGCTGCTGTCCTACCTGGCCGTGCCCAGGCGCGCCTCCGCCACGAGGCCACCGGAGCGCCCGGCCGCATCCACAACAGTGAGGAAGACCCATGACCTTGGCCGCTGACCACTACGACCGGCTGCTCGCCCGGCACTACACCTGGATGCTCGGCGGCGACCTGGCCGCCCTGGCCGCCGAGCAAGCCGACCTGCTGCGCAGCCTCGGCGTCGCTCCGACAGCCTCCGGCGCCACCGCCGTCGACCTCGGCTGCGGTCCGGGCAACCAGAGCCTGGCCCTGGCCCGGCTGGGCTTCTCTCCCGTGCTGGCCGTCGACACGAGCAAGGCATTGCTCGACGAGCTGGCCGCCGCAGCAGATGGAGACCCCGCGATCCGCCCCGTCCAGGCCGACATCCGCACCGCGCTTCCTCTGATCACCCGGCCCGGCGACGTGGACGTCATCGTCTGCATGGGCGACACGCTGACCCATCTGACAAGCAAGGACGACGTGATCGCCCTGCTCGGCGACATCGCCGTAGCCCTCGCCGAGGGAGGCAGGCTGGTGATCACCTACCGCGACCTCACCCTGCCCCTGACCGGCACCGACCGGTTCATCCTCGTCCGCGGCACCGCCGATCGACTGCTCACCTGCTTCCTGGACTATGGCGGCGACACCGTCCTCGTCCACGACGTGCTGTACACCCGTACCGGGGACACCTGGAACCAGCAGGCCAGCAGCTACCCCAAGCTCCGCCTCGGCGCCGACTGGCTCGCCGCCCAATGCGCGGCGGCCGGACTTGCGGTGCGGCGCGACGAGACCGGTCCGCGCGGCATGCGTCTGCTGATCGCGGTGAAGGCCGGAGCGGAGAGGTGACCGTCCACTTCGCCGGCCCGCTCGACCGGGCCAGAGCCGGCGATCTGCTCGTCCCCGCCGTGCTCGGCGGAGTCCTCACCGAGCAGATCGTGCCCGAGCTGCGCTGTGCCGCCATCGCCGGACCCGCCAACAACCAGCTCGCCACCCCGGACGTCGCCGACCTCCTGCACCGACGCGGCATCGTGTGGGTGCCGGACTACGTCGTCAACGCGGGCGCCGTCGTCAACGCGATCAGCATGGAAGTGCACCACGGCACCGCCCTGGAGGCGCGCAAGCGCGTCGAGTCCATCGAGAACACCGTCGCCGACCCCCTCCACGCGGCGGACTGTCAGCAGGTGACACCCGCCCAGGCGGCATCGCGGCTGGGCCCGGCGCCGCCTCGACACCATTCCCTCGGCCTCCGCTTCTCTGTGACGAGAAAGGAGGATCGACCACGCCCATGGCCACGAAACTCGTGACGACCTCAAGCCCCCGCCGGCGGTGAACGCGGCCGCGGTGATCGGGCTCAGCCTGGGCGCCCGCCTGAGCGACCCGCTGGGCGGCGACGGTGTGGACGCCGGCTGAGGATGGCAGGCGGGCCTGAACCTACACCCGGTCGCCGTCCTGATCGCTCCCGCCGACGAACTACGAGAGCTGCACCACCGCGCCCTGGCCCAGGATGACCTGATCACCGTGGGCTTCAACGAGGTGGCCCAGCGCGCCCGAGACTACGACGACCACCTCGCCGCGTTGAAGACCACCCCGTCGCAACACGTCAGCCTCGTAGCCGTCGCCGTGTTCGGGCGGCGTAATCGCGTGACTGCCCTGACCAAACGGCTTCCCCTGCTCGCGTGACTCAGAAAGGCTGAAGAACATGATTAACACGAGCCGCCGGAGAAGAAGTGAGATCCTCGGTGGCGAGGACGACAGCCGGTTCACCTTCCCCGCCTTCGGAGACGAGCGAACGATGCTCGTCGACGTCCTCGCCGCTCAGCGAGCGACGCTGAAGTTGAAGTGCGCGGGCCTGGACACCGTGCTGGCCCTGCGGTCCGTGGAGCCCTCCACGCTGTCGCTGCTCGGGCTGGTCCGGCACCTCGCCGACGTCGAGCGCCGCTGGTTCAGGGCAGTGCTGGCCGGTCAGGACGCGCCGCCCCGCTTCTCCTCCGCCGAGGACCCCGACGGCGACTTCGACGGCGCCGTGCCGGACCCCGAGGTTATCGACGGAGCATGGCGGGCCTGGCGGGAGGAGGTGGCCTTCGCCGACGCCTACGTCGCCGAAGCGCCCCACCTCAACGTCGAGGGCCACGACGCCTGGCGTGGGCGGCTCTCGCTGCGCTGGGTGCTCATCCACATGATCGAGGAGTACGCTCGCCACAACGGCCACGCCGACCTGCTGCGCGAACGCATCGACGGGGCGAGGGGCGTATGAGCGAGAAGCACACGAGCGAGGGAGCGCATAAGCCAGGCAGGGCCGGGCCTTCGCCTGGGCGGCATGGTCATCGACGCCGTCGACCTCGATCGGCTCGCCCAGTTCTGTAGCCTGTTGCTCGATGTGCAGGTCACCCGCCGTAGGAGTGTACTTCCGAGATGGCGTCAATCTCGGAAGTACCCTTCTGATCACCGCGATCCTCGCTCTCCCGGCTCTGGCCTTGGTGCTGATCCCGTTCCATGACGAGACCGGTGCGACCGACACGCGCAACGGAGTGGCCGGGCTGCGCACCCGGGAGACGCTCGCCTCGCGTGAGGCGTGGGAGGCGGCGCATGCCTGGATCAGGAAGCCCAAGCGACGGCTGGCGCTGACCATGGCGGGGGGCTCGTGGCAGCGGCGGCCGAGGTGGCACTGGAGCCGCCGGAGCCTGCCGGAGTGGCGATCGTGTTGGCGCAGGCTTTCCTGCTGGTGGGCGGTCTGCTGGGGATCGGCCGACGCGCACACCTCGTGGCCGCTCGGGTGAACCGACTCCGTGGAACGCCGTTCATGCTGCGCGTACCCCATCTCAACACGACAGAACTACTGGGTACGGCCGATGCGCGCGGGCGATCCAGGAATGGGCCCCGCACTGCGATCAACTCCGCGGGACGCCCGCGGGTCCACAGGAAATCCTCCCCCTGGCACTGCTGCTGAACGACCTCGGTGTGGCCATCGTCGGCGTCGTCCAGTTGGTCGCGCTCGGTGTGGTGGCGCCACGCCGGCAGGATACGACCACACCGAGCAGCCGATCAGCTGGACCCATCATGGGCGCGACTCTGCTGCTGAGCTCAGCGATCAGCGCGGTGATCGTAGCCCCCGGACTGTGAGGTGGCCGCGGCACGCCGTTCCACCGGGCGTCCGCCCCACCTCGTCCAACGTCAGAGGGCCTGCGCGCGCTGCGCCATCCCGACGACGTCGTCCTGCTCATCGCCGACCTGAAACCGGGCGCAGTACCCTCCTTCACGCCTTCGGCGCGAACACATAGCTGGAGGCGTTGGTCACCCAGGTCGATCGAACGGCACGGAGTGACCGCCGTCTCCCGAAGCATCACCGCGAACGCCGAGACCTTCCCGGGCCGCAAGCCCGAGGGCGCCCAGTACCCGTGGACGACCAGCCTGACCAGCCGCCTGACCTCATGGAGCACCTCCATCTCGCGCCAGGTCGCCAACCACATCTCCAGCATCCTCGCCACACTCCGGGGCGCGGACCGCGCCGCCGCTCGCCGATGGCGGCCGCGGTTGCCGCCGCGCGTTGAGGCGGGGTGGTCGGGGTGGGCCCGGTCAGTTCGTACGTCGCCTTCGCGTGGCCGGTCTGCGTCAGCGTCACGGCGGCGATGTCGTCGGGGTCGACCACGAGGAGGCCGATCTCGCCGAAGGGGGCAGCGACCGTACGCGCCGTGTTGGTGGACGGCGCCCAGGCGTAGGCGTTGGAGGCGAAGACAGGATCGCCCGTTCGGTGGCGGAATCCATGACGGCCCCGCTCGTACGCGGCGGAGGCCC
This sequence comes from Nonomuraea sp. NPDC049646, assembly GCF_044465525.1. NCBI lineage: Bacteria > Bacillati > Actinomycetota > Actinomycetes > Streptosporangiales > Streptosporangiaceae > Nonomuraea > Nonomuraea sp. NPDC049646. The sequence goes on from NZ_JBITLU010000038.1 coordinate 21,541, forward strand.
GGCTGTGCGACAGGGAGTCGGGGCGGCCACCCGCGCCTCCCCGTACACCACGCCCCGCCGGCGACACCCATGGAACGAGCGGCAGGACGGGCGGCAGGACGGGCGGCAGGACGGGCGGCAGGACGGGCGCCTCGGCAAGGTACTCGCCGAGGGGGCGGAACAGGGTGTCGACATCAGGTGAAGATCGCCCTGTTGGCAACCGAGAGCATGTGAAGTGATACCAGTCTGGGGCTCCCGCAGACTAGGAGTATGGAGATTACGTACGAGTTGGGCGAAATCGCCGTCGAGCGGCAGCTGGAGGCTCTCGCTGGGGACGGTACGCGCAGGCCGGTGACGATCAGATTCGGCACGCCGCGCCTCGACCAGTTGAGCGTGAACGGCGACTGGTGCTGTCCCCACCAGATCCTGGGTCTGGGCGACCAGGAAGTCGGGGCGGCTTTCGGTGTGGACTCCCTGCAGGCGCTCCTGCTGAGCGTGTACAAGGTGCGATTGAAGCTGGAGGAGCGGGCGCTGGCCTCGTCGGTCCGGCTGGACTGGCTGGGCTGGCCGGACCTCGGGTTGACGGTGGGCCCGGGGCCCCATCCGGCCTTGGATGTCTGACTGTCACTTCGAATCGTGCGGTTCTCGGGAGGACGGAGGATGGCAGGCCCGCCGGGAGGGCTGTTGAGCAGGCACGACCCGTCGTGCGCCTCGCCCCTGCGGCGTCCAGGAGCCGGCGGCTCCGAAACCTGCTCGCCCAACCCGACGTGACCGTGCAGGTCGGCGCCGAACCGACCCACCTGTGGGAGACGACGACCGGTATCTGGCCCCTCTACGCCGGCTACCAAAGGCGGATCCCGAACGTCATCGTTGAGCGCCCGCCGACGCCGCCTCCGGCCTGACCAAGAGCGAACTCATCCTCGAACGGGCGGCCGACGCCGATGAGGGACGCTGGACACTCCGAGCCCGCCTTGGACGCAACCCGAACCGCAACGCCGGGCGCTCCGGCGGGCTCCTTCCCCGGAACTCTCGCAACCGCGGCTGCCAGGCTCCCGACCGGACGCGGGACGATCGACGGCACCCGGCAGGCTGAGCGGACGCGGCACGAGCGTGCCCCGCTCCGCGGGATCGCCGCACGAGGCAACGTCAACCACACAGGAAATGAGCATCCACCATGGGCGAACCGGTACTCGAACCCGCGGCGCAAGCGTTCGTCGAGGCGACCGCGAACCCCTGCCGACGACAGCGAGCCGAAGCGACTGTCGGGTCTATCTAGGGTCGAATCGAAAAGATCCCCTGGTCAGAGGTGAAGGCGATCTGCTGCCTGGCCGGCAGCGCCAGCGAGGCCGCCCTGCGGATCTAGGCCATGGCGTTGAAGGCGTCCATGGACGCGTCAGCCTGGGCGCCGTCGGCGGCGGCGCGGGCCTGGGCGGCCAGGCCCTGTCGCTCGGCGCAGATGAACTCGTCAGGCTCGTCGGCCTCGCCGTGTCGCCGTTGCCGGGTGACCTCATCAACCCGCGCGCGATCTTCTGCGTCGGCGGCCTGGCGGGCGTCGGACCGGCGCGTGGGCGAGGCTCTGCACATCTCGCTGCGCTAGCCGTCCGCCGTTCGCGGCAGGAGCACACCCGGTGCCTGGCCGGCCGCCGCGGTCAACCTCCGCGCCGCGGGCGGGCCACGCGGCCAGGGGTTGACTGCGGGGCCGGGCGGCTACAGGGTCCTGCCGGTGGCGTATCGGTAGGAGGCCGCGACGACGCTTCTGGCAGTCTCCAGCTCTTGTGGGCTGCGGGGACCGTAGAGCATCACCACGTTGATCGTGGGTGAGTACAGGGGATGGCGCTCGCCCCAGCCCTTGGCGATGAGCTCTTGCTGGTCCTCCTGTGACAGGGCCATGTGCAGGCTGCCGTCGGCGTGGACATGGGCGAACTCGGCGACCAGTCGGGGCGGCAGGAGCACCGCTCCCTGCGGCGGCACCGCGTCCTGGTGCAGGAAGAAGGCGAGCGAGCCCGGCTCGGAGATCTCGCTCGGCCTGATCTCGGTGCCGGGAAGCCGGGTGGTCATCCACTGCGCGAGCTGTTCGCGGATCTCGCCGGGGCTGTTCTGGCTGAGCTGGACGTGCGGAACGGACGGGCCGGTACGGGGACGGTCCCCGGCGCGGGTGGGAAGGGACAGCATGACGGACTCCTCAGAAAGTGATGACGATCTTGCCGCGCGTGTACTGGCCTTCGGCCAGGTCGCGCATGGCCTGCGGGGCTTCGTCGAACGGGTAGGTCGCGGCCACCTCGATGCTCATCCGGCCCGCCGCGACCCGTTCGGCCTGCCGGTGCAGGTCGCCGGTCGATGCCTCCATCCGGACGTAGACGGGCGCGACCCCGTCCACCTCCGCCGGGCCGTACAGGGTGGAGACGAGCCGGCCGCCGGGCCGTACGAGCCCGGCGGGGGACGCGAGCGCGGGACCGGCGTTGATCAGGTCGACGACCACGTCCAGCCCGCCGGGGTGCAGCCGCCGGGCCGCACTCAGAGTGTCGACGGCGGTGTGGTCGATGGTCTCGTGCGCACCGAGCGCGCGGATGTAGGCCGTGTCGGCGGGTGCTGCAGTGGCCAGCACGCGTACGCCCAGCTCGGCGGCCTGCTGGACCACAAGGGCGCCCACGCCGCCGGTCGCGCCGATGACCAGCGCACTGTCGCCCGGCTCCAGGGCGGCGGAGGCTAGGACACAGTGCGCGGTCATCGCCGCCATGGGCAGCGCGGCGGCGTGGGCCGGGGACAGCGCTGGCCGGTGGACGAGCTCGGGCCCCTCGCCGACCAGCGCATACTCGGCGATCACCCCCGAGGCCGCGCCTGCGTAGGCGATCACCTCGTCACCTGCCGCGAACCGCGTCACGCCTTCTCCCACGGCCGCCACCACCCCGGTGGCATCCACGCCGGGCACGCACGGGTGCGTCACCGGGAACATCGCACGCAGCTCACCCGTGACCAGCTTCACGTCGATGGGATTGAGCGCCGCAGCCTGCACGCGGACCTGCACCTGGCCAGGGCCGGGTGACGGGTCGGGCAGGTCATGGACACGCAGCTGCTCCAGGGGGCCGAAGGCAGCGGCCACGAGAGCTTTCATGATCAGCGGCTCCTGATGTGGCGGCGAATCGGGCAGGGCAAGCCTGCTCGCCGGCCGCCCTCCCGCTCATCGTCCGTCCGGGCGGCATCTGCTACCCGAACGGGCAGCGACCTCCCTTGCCCGGCGTCGCCTAGCATCAGCGCATGGACATGCCCGACCCGCATACCGCGCTGGCGGCAGCCGCCTCCGTGCTGCGGGCGCCGACCGGCGCCATGCTCGAGCCGCTGTCACAGGCGCTGGCCGGGTTCTTGCCGCACCGGGCGGTGGCCGTGCTCACCGGCGACTGCGCCCGGCATCCCATGAAGGCCCACGGCGAGACGGCGATCATCGAGAAGATCACCAGCGCCGAGCTGTCCCGCGTGGGCGGCACGGTCGGCGTGGGCCAGCCCTGGTCCGGCCGGGCTCGCCTGGCCGGCGAGGACCTGCCGGTGCTGGCTGTCGCCTCCCGCCCGGCCGGGGCCTCCGGCGGCCTGCTCGTGGTGGTGACCGTCGGCGGGGATGCGCCCACCGGCCCGCCAGCCGAGCTGGTGCAGCGGCTGTGGGACCTGGTCGCCCTGCAGCTGATGCACCGCGCCGAGAACCTGCCCCCCGCCGACCTGACCGGCAACCGGGTGGCCGCCGGCGAGCGGGCCCGCGTCATCGCCGAGCTCACCAGCATGCACGCCGCCACACTGCACTCCCTGCTCGGCACCTTGCGCAGCCGTACGCTCGACGACGCCGCCGCCCGGCGCACCGCCACCGACCTGGCCGTGTCAGCGTTGATCGAGTTGCGCGCCGCGGCCGACCTGAATTCCACGCTGAGTGAGGAGCCGGCTGGGGCGGCCTTCGACCGGCTGGCAGGCAAGCTGGCACCCCTGGCCCGCCACAGCCAGGTGTCGCTGGAGCTGGCCGGGCCGCGCGACCGCGACCGCGTCCTACCGTCCGACATCGCCAACACCGCCCTGGCCCTGGTATGGGGCGCCGTGGTCACCATGCTCGAGCAGGACGGCCTGACGAGGGTTCGCGTGTCCGGGGAGCCGGAGGGGGCCGAGCTCCACCTCGTCGTTCGCGACGACGGGCCGGGCACGCTCGCGGCCGGCGCGCTTGCCCTGCGCCGTCTGGCCGAGCTGGCAGCCGCCGTGGACGGCCGTTTCCTCCTCGACGCCGTCCCCGGCTGGGGCACGACGATCAGTGCCGCGCTGCCGCTCACCCCGCCCGCGCCCCCGGCCTCGGACGCTGCCCTGGCCGCGCTCAGGCCACGCGAGCTCGAGGTGCTCGAACGGCTGGCGCGCGGCCTGCGCAACCGGCAGATCGCCGAGGACCTGCTGATCAGCGAACACACCGTGAAGTTCCACGTGGCCAACATCCTGGCCAAGCTCGGCGTGGGCACCCGTACCGAGGCCGCCGCCCTTGCTCACGCCACCGGTCTGACCACGTCGGCTTGACCGCGCCAGCCTGATCGCGCCAGCCTGACCGCGCCGGGCAACGCCCGGCCGCCGTGCTCGCTACGCCGACAGCGGCCGTGGAGGTTTCTGCCCGTCCACGATCTCCTTGACTGACCGCCTTTGATTCGGTCATGGCACAATGCCCGCCATGCGTATCCGGATCATGGCCCTGACCGCCGTCGCCTTAACGGCCGCCGGATGTGGTCAGCTACCCCCCGCGCCCTCGGCGAACGAGACCACCGCGCCGCCTCCCGCGCCTTCGACCAGCGCTCCTTCGCCCTCCGCGAGCGGGGACGCGACGTCCGGCGGCCGGGACACCCGGCCCGCGCTGGCCGCCGTCCAGGGCACCGTCGAGTCGAACTACAAGGCCGAACTCGTCGGGCTCAACCGCGTCGGCGGCAAGCACCTGGTCGTGCAGCTGCGCCTGTCCACCAGCACCGACAAGCCGCTGCACTGGCAGGCGCCGCTCGCCGACCCGATGCGGCCGCTCAAGTGGCGCTGGCCCTCCGGCATCGCGGTGCTCGACGCCCCGGCCCACCGATGGCTCATGCCGTACAAGCCCGCCGACGGCGAATGCCTGTGCAGCGACACCGACCGCGACGACCTCAAAGCGATCATCGACCCCGGCGAGTCGCTGACGGTCTACGCCGTGCTGCCCGCGCCATCCGGCAACCCCGCGACCACGACGATCGTCACACCGATCGGCCCGCCGATGGTCGACGTCCCGATCAGCGACGACCCGCCCGTCCCGCCACCCGGCCAGCAACTGCCCGACGCCGACGCCTCCCAGGTCGAGACCGTCAGCCACCTCATCGAGACGCCGTCGCAGTCGCTCGACCGTACCGAGGAGACGACCGACGACGGCGCCGACCTCAAGGTCAGCCTCTCCTCCGACGTGCTGTTCGCGCTGAACAAGGCGACGCTCACGCCGCGCGCCCGCACGGTGCTGGCCAAGACGGCCAAGCTCATCGACACGTCCGCGGACACGACGATCGAGGTCGACGGCCACGCCGACTCCTCCGGCACCAACGCCATCAACGAACCGCTGTCCCGCCGCCGCGCGGAGGCGGTGCGCCAGGCCCTCATGCCGCTGATCACGCGCGACCAGGTGACGTTCAGGGCCCGCGGATACGGCTCCCGCCGCCCGCTGTACAGCAACAGCTCCGACGAGGGACGGCGCCGCAACCGCCGGGTGACGATCACGTTCGCCAAGCCCGCACCGGCTGAAGTGCCGGCCGCCGGCACCACCACGTCCCCGCTGCCTGAGGGCGAAGGGACGAAGGCGACGGTGCGCGCGAAGGGGGTGCCATTCGACCTGCAGGTGACGGCCTTCCGCCGGATGCCCGGAGACCTGGGCCTGCTGCGCTACTCGATCACCAACCGGGGTGACGGCAAGGCGTGGTACCACGACCTCAACTGGGCCGACGATTGGAACGCCTTCAAGTACCACGCGGCGACGAACATCCAGGTGACCGACCCCGCCGCGCGCCGCCTGTACCGCCCGGCCCGCGTGATCGTGGCCAAGGGGGAGGAACCGGGCACGTACTGCGCGTGCACGAACACCTCCGGGGTGGCGTTGTCGGCGATGAACTTCGAGCCCGGCGAGACGAAGGAGTTCTGGTCGCTGTACGCCCTGCCCGCCCAGGCTGACGCACTGACCGTCAAGGTGGCCACCTGGCGCGCCCTGCAGGTGCCCCTGTCCTGAGCCCGCGCCTCGTTGCAGGCTCCGGCCCTCGGGCCCCTGTGGGCCACAGCTGACTCAAACCGGATACTCGACAATCCGCAGAAACGTCGCAGCCGGGGGTGCTACTCCGTCGGTTGCCGGGTGTCGGCTGCTGCGCGGGCGAAGGCGCGGATGAGTGGCGTCTCGCTCGCCGTACGCCAGGCGAAGGCCCACCGGCACGGCGGGGCGTCGCGGATCGGGACGAAGGCGAGGCTGGGCCAGGGGTAGAAGGTCGCGGCCTCGGCGGTGACTCCGGCGGTCGCCTGGCCCGAGGCGACGGCGCTGAGGGTCTCCTGCCAGGTGGTGACCTTGGGGCCGCGGCGGACGGGGCGGCCGGAGGGGGTGTGGCAGGGGTTGAAGATCTCCTCCATGCAGGTGGGGATCGA
>NZ_JBITLU010000039.1:0-18268 GCF_044465525.1 Nonomuraea sp. NPDC049646
CCACCCGGTACGACAAACTCGCCGTCCGCTACGAAGCCACCGTCCACATCGCCGCCATCAACGACTGGCTCACGATCCTTTGAGACACGGCCTAGTGCGGTGACCGCTAACGTTCACCGGGTTCAGTGACCTGCGGCCGGTCAGTCGTCGTTGACCAGCCACTGCCGTCCGTCGATCAGCTCCCGGACCGCGTCGAGCTGTCCGGCGTGCGTCGCAGTGTCGACGATCACGTGCATCAGCACTTCGCGCAAAGACCCCAGCCGCCATGACCCCGAACCGAACATCTTCGTCGGCCACCAGGCCGGCACGGCATCGATCGCCGTCGCCCCGATGACCATGTTCGACTGCTCGATCGTCCGTCGATACCGCGCGAGCACGTCCGCACCAGAGAACTCCTCGGGGACCTTCCAACCGAACTCGCCGACCACGAGCGTGTCGATGACCTGGCGATCGGCGGTCATCGCGGCGCGAAACCAAAGCGCCTCGGACCAGGTCAAATGGTGCACCAGGTCGCGGGGCGACCAACCGGACGGCAGCACCACCTGGCGTAGTTGCTCCTCGCCAAGGCCGTCCAGGATGCCCAGGACGTGCTTGCGCTGCGAGTCCAGGTAACCGACCAGTGTTTCGCGCTCCACGGCCTTGCCCTCCCCGCGATATTTGCCGACGTCAGACCATACAACAACGAGATCGGCAACCGCGTGGATCAACGTGAGCGCGGTCAAGCCGGTGCGTTGTCCACCCGGTGAACGTTCATGGTCACCGCATTAGCTGTCGCACCCGCGGTGAGGCGGCCGGCCGTATCTCCACAGGAGGTAACCGAGCGGTAGCACGAGCACCAGCAGCCGAACAGGGGCATCGCGGAGGCCGTCGAACTGGAGTTGGTGCAGCAGGCCGGCGCGCAGGGATTCGTCCCCGGTGAGGAGAGGGGCGAGGGCCACCAGCCCGTACACCACCAGGGCGTCCATGACGGTCGTCAACGCGCGCCGCCCAGAGATCGGCAGCGCGGGGGAGTTCGATGCGAGCAGCACCAGCAGGGCAGCCGCCAGCAGGCACAACTCCCAGAGTCCCCAGCCGCCGGACAGAGCCTCGAACCAGTCCTGGGTGAACATGGGCAGTGAGCCCGAGCAGATGCTGTCCCCCTGGTAGTCGGCCGAGAGCGGCCGGGCGAGCGCGATCAGCGCCAGCATCCAGGCGGCACGCGGTCCTGCCGTCGCCGAATGCCGCCGCATCAGGGCGACCAGGACGGCCAGCACGGGCACGGCCCAGGTCGTTGCAAGTTCGGTGAGTGTGGCGAGGTCGTCGCGCAGCGGTAGGAACGGCGAGTGGTCGATCGCGTCGTACGGACGTACGCAGCTCACTACGCCCTCGGTGAAGCCTTCGTAGTGCAACTGCGCGAGGTACTGCTCGGGCACGTAGGCGGCCGTGAACAGGGAGGACCAGTCGAAGCTGGTCTTCCAGGTGTCCCAGGTGGGGTAGGCCGCAGTGGCGAGGGCCGCCAGCCAGGCTAACGGGGCTGAGGGTGACACGTCAGGGGCTCCTTTTGCTTCTGGCGCACCCTATCGGTGATCTTGAGCGACGAGAGCTGAGGCTGCTGGAAAGGGGCCTTGCATCCCTACGACTGACAGCCGTCACAACATGTCGGATGCGGCACGTGAGCCCCGGACATCGACCTTGATTGTCGAGTAAGTGGCACCCGTACTGAGCTCCTGTGGGGCGGTCATCTCCCGGCCCAGGACATGGACCTTAGAAAGCACGCCAGCGGCGAGGTGCGTCGGGATTCCGCAGCGAGTTCATGCGATTGTGGAACTCCCGGGCTATGGCCGCGTCTTCGTTGACGTTCTGCATGAGCCACGTCGTCATTTTCAGCTCATTGATGTCTCTGAGCACCGGGTAGCCTTCCCAGGCCAGAACATCGAATCCGTACCGCTCCGCGAACCGGTCATATTCGGTTCGCGTTCCCCAGCCGACCGTGTGCTCGATGGCGGTGACTGCGAGGTCCGTCTCCGGTGGGCCGAATGCGAAGCGCTCGAAGTCGATGAGCAGGACCCTTCCGTCGACGGTTCGGATGAGATTCTCGTTGTGCGCGTCACCATGAACCGCGCACGGCGTGAGAGGGAAAGCCAGTTCGTCGTACGCGCTTTGCAGCTCACGTCGGCGCGTCAGCAGGAAGTCTCGATCCTCGTCGGTGAGGACAGACGCCGCGTTGATGCGTTCGGAGACGCGGCTGAGGATGTCCATCGCCGGCAGCTCCAGGTCGGCGGGGACGGCCAGGCCGTGGAGTTCGCGCAGGACGCCGGCCAGGTCGTCGAGGGTCGCGGGCGAGCCGCTGTCGGGGATGAGGTGCCAGAGCGTTACCGGGTGACCTCTGACGATGAGCGGTTGGTCGTGCGCCGTCGTTCTCGCCGCCGGTATCCCGGAGTCGTTCAGCCAGGCCGAGACGGCTACTTCCTTGTGTACGTCGTCCAGCACCTCGACGCTGCGCGCGATCCTGACGACCACCTGCTCGGCGGGGAGTGCGAACAGAGCGTTCTCGCCGAGGCGGATCAGGCGGGCGTCCTGGCTGGCCAGTCCTGTGCTCTCACAGGTCTCGTGCAGGGTCGCCAGTGCTTCCGTGGTGGTGAAGGGGATCGAGGGCGTCTGGGATACGGTCACGTGTCACCTTCGGCTCGTGATTTGACGACGCGGCCCATACCGGGCCTTTTCTCGATGACTCCTTCCGCTTCCAGCAACGCGAAGGCGCGCCTGATGGTGATGCGGCCGACGCCGCGTTCCTGGGCGAGTGCGTTCTCTCCGGGCAGGACGGACCCCACAGCGAGCTTGCCTGTGGAGATGTCCTGCCGGAACTCGGCGGCGACCACGTCGGCCCGGGTGCGCGCGTGCTCGGGGCCGCCGACGAACCAGCCCTTTCCGTGGACGGCTGTGATGAGCCGTTCGCCGGCCAGGAGTTGCAGCGCCTGGCGGGCCGTGCCCTTCGACACCCCGAACTCCTCCGCTGTTGCGGCCTCTCCGGGCAATTGCTGGCCAGGCACCAGCTCGCCGTTCTCGATGCGCCCTCGGAGCGTCTCGGCGATCGACTCGTACTGTGTTGATGCTGCCCGCGGGGCTGTGGGGTCCTCGCTCTTCACGCGCCGGCCACGGCCGGCCTCGCTGGTCACCATCCCCGAGCGTTCCAGCTCGGCGACCGCCTGACGTACGGTCCCTCTCGCCACGCCGTACGTGCTGGCGAGGGTGGATTCGGAGGGCAGCATGGCACCGGCCGGCAGGTCACCTTGGAGGATGCGATTGCGGATGTCCTCTGCAATTCGGACGTAGATACGGGCGTCCTTCGCCTTGCTCATCGCGCTCCCTCGCCGAGGCACAGTGTCTCTAGGGTAGGGCGGGGGACATGTCCACTGGCGAAGCTTCGCAGGCCATGTCACCCCTTGGTCTTTCCCTACGCGCGGCGAGGGAACGCCGTACGGAACCAGCTTGTTCAGCTGGTGGTAGGCGTCGATCTTGTCGGGCTTGCCGCGCAATCCGCAGAACCCTCCATCCCAGCATCCAAGCCCATGACCCCTCGCTGGCCATCGCGGCCACGGCGGCTCGCACTTTGCCGCGGAACACCGCAGATTGAATCAGCTCTCTTGTTCCAAGGGCTGGGCAGACAGCACGCCGACGGCCCTCACCCGCACCTGACCAGCAGATCTAGACGGTCGCCGTGTAATTTCGCGAGTCGGCGTTGCGGTACTGGTTGCTGTACAGCAGACCTCAGCCCTTGGGCTCGGTGGCAAGGGCCGACGAAGTCCGTCCGCGGCAGCCGATCGCCCCAGCCACAACGACGAGTGCCGAAGTGAGCGATCGTCACGGCCTAGAACAGTGACAGCGAAGCAACTACATGCGCTGAAAGGGCCGAGCCTTCCAAGTCACGAGCCTGATCTACGCACATCGGTGCCGCCATCGTAGACCCTTGCAATCAGCCGATTAAGCTCTCGGTCAGTATCATCTCGCTGTAGATACTTGTCACGGAACGGCGGGTATTGAAAGAGCAGCCACATCGCCTGCCCTTTGGTAAGCCCTAATTCCAGACAGCGACAAGCAATCTGAAACACTTGCGCAGATCGATCGTTGGCTGGTTCGTCATTAAGACGCTCACGAAGCTCCGGATAGGCAGCAAGGTCGAATGAAATTGCAGTGACGGAATCTATCTGCGTTGCGCAGTTAGCCTCCCTTGACTGCATGCCTTGTTTGAGTTGCTCGATTCTTCGCAGTGTTTTGGCCCGTTCTAGCTCGCCACCTGGAGACGGGACGGGAAGCCAAACAATACCTCGCTGATCACAAAGCTTTTGCACCAGATTCTCGGCTCGCCTTGTTTCCAGCGGTCGCACAACCTTCCCCGGCTCGGTGATCCAGTAGATAGCACGCTTCCTGGGCTGATCATATTCCCATTGCCAGACCAACAGTTCGAGAGTTGCCAGATAGTCGAGCATCTCCCCCAAGTGCTCTTGGCGTGCTATGCGGTACGGCGCTCTAGCCATCCTGACTCTCCAATGTAGCCTTGATCAACGCCTCTGCCGTTAAGGACCCATCTGACTGGAACGCAATTTATTGCGCTTCACTTCAGCGATGATTTCATCGGGCGTCTTCGCTGCCGTAAAGATCGATTGATGCTCTTGAGTAAGCGCTTCAAACAGCTCTCGAACCGCCTCTCTCGTAACATCTAACGCACGCTTCTTCACATCGGGCTCAGAGGCCACAAGAAGGAGTTCCATCATAGAAAGTTCCCACTCGCTCAGAATAGAACTCACCGCAACTTCTTGTCCGGTGTAAACTCCACGATTCGGGCTCCACGCAAAAAATGCACTCAACGCAGATGAGACTGCAACAATTACACTTACGCTCGCGAGTAATGGTGTGTTGTCCTGAGTCTGCGGATAGATGAACAAAAGAGGAAGCGTGACCCCGAGCACGATCTCGATTCCACCGAACAGCCGAAACCATACTGTAGAATACTTAGCAAGCCATCTAGATCTCTTTTGATGATGAACAAGTAGTCTAGCTATGATCTGGCCACACTCAGGAAAATTCTTGTCGATCTCCTCATCCCAGATCGATTCCTTGCGCTTCTTTCGCAGCCTTAGCGACATGGGACTCCAGGAGAGGTGTGGCGGAAAGCTCTAGATTACGCGACAACGTTGAAGATCACAGCTGGAGTTGCTCAGCTGGGTCGGTTGATACCTCATGGTGCCTAAAGGCACCTAGGGCTCCTGATCAGCCTGCGACATGCACCTCGCCTTACGGCTCTGCTGGAGCTGGTTGTGCGGCGGGGCGGCTGCGCGGGACCAGCCCGGTCGCCCGCCGCTCATCGGGCGGCGGCCTGAACCCGTATAGAATGTTGTAACCGCGCAGCGGCTACCGGCCCGCCGCCGCAGCATTGGCGCAGCTTAAGAGCTGTTCTCGGTGAACGTCTACACCCAGATCCCGAGTCCCGAGAGCCGCAAGGCACTCGACTGGCTCAATGCTCGCCTTACTAATGGCGATCAAGGCCAGGACCAGGCGTGCTAACGCGGTTGCTGTATGGCACTGCTGCATGGGGATCCAAAAGGCCCTTTCCACGCATCGGAAGGGGCCTTGAGCTGCGAGCCGACGAGGGGAATCGAACCCCTGACCTTCTGTTTACAGGGAATTGCTCTGGTTGCGGTTCACGCGGAGTGCTTCCCCGGCATTGCCCGGCCACGTTGCTTGGGATGGGCAGCCACCCGATCCCGAGCCTTCCGCTTGTGCTCGTCCTCATGGAGGATGAGCAACGCCTGCCAGACGGACCGTGCGTGCTGGTACAGCCCTCTGGCCGTCTCCTCATACTGGCCTGCAGGGGTGCGTCGGAGGATCAGGAACTGCCCGCCCTGGCAGGCCCACTCAAGAGCACCGCAACATGAGGTCTCCGTGATGCGGATGCGGTCCCTCGGAGGACGCAGGTACGGCTCCCACTCAGGTACGGGCTCGTCAGGAGGCTGGGTCATGCTCCGGTTCCCCTGCGCCGTACTGCCTCACGTACTGGTAGACCTTGCGACGGCTCCGCTGCCAGGTGCACTTGTAGGCGAGCTGCAGAGGTGAGTCAGCGACCAGCTCGCGCAGGACTCCGTAGGCGACTTCGCCGGCCGTCAGCTTGGGCAGCGGCCTGGCATGCCATAGACCTGTGGCGTCGCACCAGACGTAGAAGCGCCTGAACGCACCGCGCAGATCAAGCTCACATGCCTGCTCAAGCGTCGACGTCATGCCGGCCGCCCCTGCAGTTGGCGAGCCGGATGGATGTGCGGAGGTCCTGCAGCGTTCTCGACGTTGCCGATCAGAGTCGACTGCCAGGCCAAGGCCGCCGCGAGTGCGATCGCGTCCTCGCACCTGACGATGCGCATGACCCCCTCCGCCACCAGCTCGACGGTCAGAGACCGGTTCGGCACGGCGGTCCACCACAGCCTCTCCGTGGAGTCGAGCTCCAGGGCGATGTCCCAGGCCGGATAGGTGCCGCGCAGTACGGAGAGCTGGCGGTCCCGCAAGTCCTGTATGAGCGCCGCCAGTGCGGAGGCTTGGCGAACGCTCTGAGCCGTGGCCCTCAGCAGCTCGTCCAGCCCGGCTTTGGTGTCGGCGTCTAGGTGATTCGTGTCCCAGTACACGAATCCATCACAACGCTGAGTAACGACGCGTAGACAGATGTGATTGGGGGACACTGGGGGCGGCGACCGTGTCCCCCAACTCGGTGGTGAGGTGCGACGGCATGCTGGAACAGCCCAGAGCTCCCCGGTGGGCCGAACGCATTCGCGATGAGCGACGTCAGCGCGGCTGGTCACAGAAACAACTGGCCAGACACCTGTTCCTGGCGGCGGGCGAGGAGATCGCCTTGCCCGAGTTCGACTCGGTCGTCCGCAGAATCAAAGATCACGAGGCGGGCAACAGCCGTCCTAAGGACCCCTACCCCTTGCTGTACTGCCGTGTGTTCGGCATGGACGAGGCTGTCCTCTTCGACCGTGATGGCGAGTTGGTGGGGACGCTGCCGACCAGCGGTGACCTGATCGAGCACGCAGCCTGGATCGAGCAGACCAACGTCGGCAACAGCACCATCGCCCTGATCGACGAAACCCGCTACCACCTGACGCAGCGCCACACCCAGACCGCACCCGCGCCACTGCTCGCCGACGTGCTGCGCCTGCACCGACGAGTGCTGGCGCTCCTACGGGGTGGCAAGCAGCGGCTTAACCAGACACGTGAGCTGTACCGGATCGACGCCGAACTCCTCGCCCACGCCTGCATCCTGCTAGGCGACCTGTACGACGACGAAGCGGCCACCGTCCACGGTAGAGCCGCCCTCCTGTCCGCCCAAGAGGCCGGCGCGAGCGAGGCCGCGGCATTGAGCGCCCAGGCCAAGACCGAGCGTTGGCGATGCCGCTACGCCGTCTCTGCCGACGCGGCCAGACGCGGCTACGAATGCAGCCCACCCACACCTCTGCGAGTACTCCTGGCCAGCCAGGAAGCGAATGCCGCAAGCCTGCTCGGCGACTTCGACCGAGCCCGAGAAGCCCTTCACCGAGCGGACGAGGCAGCCGGTGCCGTGGCCAGCGACTCCGGCGTGACGCCCTGGTCGTGCCCAGCACCAAGGCGGGCACTGTACGCCCTGTCGGTGGCGCTTCAAGCCAGCGATCATGCCGCGGCACTGCAGGCGGCAGCGGCGGCCGACGACGCATGGGCCAACGGCGCTCCCTGGGTGGCCGGCACCTGGGCACAAGTCCGCTTCGGCGCAGGGATCGCATACGTGATGATGGAGGACCTGGACGCCGCCGCCGAACAGGTCACGCCCGCCCTGTCCCTGCCGCCCGAACACCGACTGTCCACGATCACCAACTATCTGGTGCGGATGGATGCTCGATTGGCCGCCCCCCGGTTCCGCGGCTCGGATATGGTGACCACGCTGCGCGAACAGATCAAGACGTTCAACTCCGCTCGGGCTCTGCCCGCCCCTGTCGAGGAGGATGCGTGAGCCCGTTGCCGACGCGGATGGTGAACCGCTGGGAGAAGCGACGAGCGCTCATGCTGCCGCCAGGCCAGGGCCAGCTCTACTGGCATGTCCTCCTGGGAGAGGACCCCGAAGCGCAGGCCATCGTCCAAGAGGCTCACGACCGCCTGGCCGGCCTGCCCGGCCTCGACCTGGTGCCGCAGAAGTTCATCCACCTCACCACGTTGGTCGCCGGCTACTCACACGAGATCACCGATCATCAGGTGAACGTGATGGCTGAGGAGGCCACGACTCAACTCTCCCGGATCGCGCCCATCACTGTCTCGCTGGGGCGTGTGCTCTACCACCCGGAGGCGGTGGTCCTGGAGGCGCGGCCGGCGGACCGTCTTAGGCCCCTGTTGGAAGCAGCCAAGTTCGCCACACGGGCGGCCACCGGCCACGATGGCGCTCTTGCTCATGCAGCATGGATCCCGCACGTCACTGTTGCCTACAGCACCGCTGATGGTCCGGCGGCTCCGATCATTACGGCGCTAGGCAAGCAACTCCCCGAGCGTGACGTCACCATCCGTAGTATCCACATCGTCAATCAGGATGGCCCGGAGACCGTTTGGGACTGGCGTCCGTTGGCGCAAGTGCGACTCGGGGCCGCATGAGGGCGTCGACGTGATCGCGTGACTGCTGGCGACCTTCTCTTTTCAGCCCCATGATCCATCAATTGACTCGCCGCTCATCTCCCGCCTGATTGCTCTAGAAGCACCCTCGTGGAGCAGTCGTCGCACCCTTCACGCGGATCTCTGTGAGGTAGGTCGCGGCTGCGATGCACCAAGGCATCATGGTCAGCCCCCCGCGGCATGGAGCGTAAGTTCGCAGGCGGGAACCACTGATGGTTGCTGAGCTGCCGACGGGGAACCGTGCCCATGGCCGAGCGCGGTTCGGATTATTGCACGCGTGCCTATTTAGAGGAGCGG
The DNA here is from genome assembly GCF_044465525.1 of Nonomuraea sp. NPDC049646. NCBI lineage: Bacteria > Bacillati > Actinomycetota > Actinomycetes > Streptosporangiales > Streptosporangiaceae > Nonomuraea > Nonomuraea sp. NPDC049646. The sequence goes on from NZ_JBITLU010000039.1 coordinate 8,950, forward strand.
CGGAACCTGGCCATACCCGTGGAACGGGGGGAGATCGGCGATAAGCCGGAGGGCGCCTGTACTTAGGGGCGTCCTGTATCGGCGCAAGCACTCAGATCACGTGTTGACCGCCAGGAGTCCGCCTTCGCAGAGGTGGCCCCCAGCGCGCCTCCCGCCGAGCGGTGATTCTGCGGAATACTGCGGCATTCTGCTGAGCGGCTGCGTCTGTTGTGCGGGCTAGCTTCGACAAGACTCCGCCTGCCCAAGATGCCCCATGACAGCCATTATGCGGATTCCGCGGATGGCAACCGGAGTCAGCGTTAAATACTCTTGCAGAGGCGCACTTTGGGCGATGTCTATGCGGGTCGCCTCCCTGAAGGGATCGCAACGCGATGATGCGTTCGAGCGTGGCGACGGCAGTGGTCACCCATCACCCTGGAGGGATCGCAACCCACTTGATCATGATCGGAACGCTAGTGGTCCCCCGGTTACTCATCACCCTGGAGGGATCGCAACACGCTCACCGTCCGGGCTGAGGACTTGGACACGTTGGCTAGGTCACTCATCACCCTGGAGGGATCGCAACACGCCTACCAGCGCGGCGACACCTTCAGCCTCGACGGGGTCACTCATCACCCTGGAGGGATCGCAACGCGCGCGTACATCTGCCACGTGGACGGCCAGTCCTGGGGTCACTCATCACCCTGGAGGGATCGCAACTGCATTAGGAAATCGAGGGTGAGACGCGGCAGGTGGTCACTCATCACCCTGGAGGGATCGCAACGCCGGTGGGTGGATGCGCACGAGTGGATCGTGGGGTCACTCATCACCCTGGAGGGATCGCAACCTGGAACCGATGATCAGGACCCGGTACAGCTGGTCACTCATCACCCTGGAGGGATCGCAACTGAGCGTCGGCCATGCGACTGAAAAAGTGCTGGCCAAGATCCACCCGTCACGTTCCTCGGGACAGACTTGATCTCCCTGATTGGCACTTCGGTATCAAGTTGACGGGAGCTCCGAAAAATGTCGGGGCTTGCTGGTACTACTAAGTCCGTGTTTGGCGACCCTCTTGGGGAGGTGCTAAGTGCGGTTTCGCGTTGATGTTGCGGCTGGCGTGCCGGTGGTGCCCTGGTGTGATGTTCACGGGGCTGCCAGGGCGGTTGTCTACGGCCTGATTAACCAGCAGGACGTAGGGGTGGCGGCGCAGTTGCACGATGCCGGCTGGGATGGCAGCTCGCTTCGTCCGTTGGGGGTTTCTCCTCCTGTGTTCTCCGGCGCTCGGCGGCTGTCGGGCGCGTACGCAGCATCGCCTGACGGGACGATCTGGATGGGCTCTCCGGTGCCGCGGATAGCTGCGTGCCTGCTCGCCGGGGTGGCAGGCCGACGGGAGATCGCCTGGGGTTCGGTGACGTTGTCCGTCAAAGGTGTTCAGCTGGATCCCGCGGCGGACCATTCTGGCGGGGTCACGGTTTTTGAGACGGTTTCGCCGGTTTTGGTGAAACGCGAGGATTTATACCTGGTTCCCGACGATGTCCATTTTCAGGAGCGACTAGCGCATAATCTCCGACATAAGGCAGACGTTCTTGGGCTGCCGAACGAGGTCGAGGTGGAAGTGCTCGATTCCGGTCCGCGTCGCCGATTCGATGTGCCGAAGGGATTCCGCATAGGGTCGACTGCGCGCGTGCGGGTGGCGGCGGCACCACAGTTGTTGGACGCGCTGTATGAGTGGGGACTGGGGCTGTCCACCGTGGAGGGGTTCGGGTGGATCAGATGAGCGCCACGCAGGCGCCGACGTCCTCGTTACGGCTTACGGAGCATCCGCTGCAACGCTGCGGGGCGTGGGCGGTGGCCGTACTCGCCGGTTGTGAGCGGGTCGAGCAGGTCACCGCGGAGCTGCTCGATGGCGTGATTGAGCGGCTCGTCGAAGATGTGGTTGAGGCGGCCGTCGCCCAGCAGGGAAGTGGCGCCTACGACTGGTGGAAGGTGCTGTTCGCGCTCTACCCCAACTCCAAGCCGACCCATGCCAAGCGGGAGAAGGACCGCATGGCCCTGAGTCGGGAGATAACCGTGCTGTTCTCCCTGGATGAGAAGAACGGGTCTGCTCGGACCTGCGTGTTTTGCGGGCAGCCGAGCGGGGTGTTGTGGGCGAAGTCGACGCTGCCGATGTTCGATTCGATCCGGGCGCTGAATACTTTGCCGCCTGGGTCGGCGGGCTGGCCGGTGTGCCAGGGGTGTCGGGTGGCGTTGTGGGCGCTGCCGTATGGCGCCTGGCTGACGGCGGGCTCGGCGACCGTGTTGATGTGCGACAACCTGCAGGTCGAGCGGCAGTTCGTGGAACGGAATGTGCGCCGGGCCAGGCGGATACGTCAGCTCGGCTTCGATGGGTTACCGGCGACGGCAGGACCGGAGGCGGTTACCTTGCAGGCGTTGCGTGAGCATGCCGGGGACGCGCCGGCGGCGACCAGCTTGTGGATGTTCAAGAACGACAACCAGGAGCCGTGGCTTCGGGTGTCAGGGACACGGACGGGCATGGCCCGGTTCGTGCATCGGATGCTGGCCGACCCCGACTGCGCCAAGGGCTGGCGGGATCTGTGCCGGGCGCTGGAGCGCCGGAACCGGCAGGGCAAGGCAGCAGTGGACGGGGCGACGGTAGCCGCTCGGTTGCTGTTTGACCGCGAGGGGGAGCGGTCGGATCGACTGCCCATGGAGTTGCGGGCGCAGTCGGGAGATTGGGAGAAGCTTTCACAGCTCACGCTGGTGAGGTGGCGGGCCTTGTGCCGCCTGTATGCGGAGGTGATGTACGAGATGGACTCCGACCGGCTTGAGCCTGTCGCGGAACTGCTGGCGAGCTGGATCGCCCAGGAATCACATCGTGGCAGGTTCAATGAGTACTGCCGCGCCGCCGGCAACGGATATCAACTGCACCGACTGCTGATGACGACGAGCGCCAGCTTGCGTCTGCGTGGTGTGCCACAAAAGGCATTGGACTCCGCGACGCTGACCGACCTGTTGGCGAACGGCTCCAGGGGCTGGCTCGATCGTGCGCTGCTCTTCTTCGAGGTCAGCGCGAAGTTGGACGCGAAGCGGGTGCCCATCGGAGCCCAAAAGGGCGATGACGAATCGGAGGTCGACGGCGAGATCGGGTTCGGCAAGACGAGCGACGATGAGAGCGGGGAGTACGCCTGATGGCTTATCTGGCTGGGAAAATAGCGCTGGCCGTCAGCGCGGGCGCGCCGAACAACGGTCGTGGTGAGAACACCACGACCACGCCGGTCAAGAAGGCCCGTGTCCGCGGCCAGTGGTATCCGTACGTGTCGGCCCAGGCCTTTCGCCGGTGGTTGCGCGACACGATGACCGGCATGGGCATGGTCGCCTCGCCCACCGAGCGGGTGGGCAAGGCGCAAGGCAAGGCGCAGAAGGCCAACACCGCGGCCGACCCCATCCGGTACGCCGACGACGATCTGTTCGGCTACATGAAGGCGGGTGCCAAGAGCGCCGATGAGGCCACCACCCTGCGGGACACGCCGTTCATGGTCGGCACCTTCATGTCGGTGGAGCCGGCCCGTCCGACTGAGGACTTCGGCGTCATGTCGCGCGGGGTTGAGGACCCCGTGCTGCACGGGCACGAGTTCTACACCGCGGACCTGGTCGCGCCGTTCCTGCTCGACCTTCCTCGGGTGGGCACTTTCACCCTGCCGGCCTCCAATGGCGGCGGCCGGGCGAACTATCTGTCGGCCGAGGCGGCGCTGAGCGTGGCCCAGGCGGTGAGCATGGGCGCCGAGGCGATCACGTTCCGTGGCCATGCCGCAGTGCGGCTGCCGCTGGAGGTGCGCCGGGACCGGGTCGCGATGTTGCTGGACGCGCTGGCCGAACTGACCGGTGGTGCCAAGAAGGCGTTGCATTACGGTGACCGCACGCCGGCGCTGGTGGCTGCGCTGCCGATGGCAGGTGGCGTGAACCCGCTGACGTTCGCGATCGACGGCAGCGCCGACGGCGGTGGGCTGGCGGTGAGCGGCAAGGTACTGCGGCAGGAGCTGCAGGCTTGGCAGGGCCAATGGGAGGCCCCTGTTCGGCTCGGATGGCGGCCCGGTTTCCAGGACAGGAACCGCAAAGAGATCGAGCACGACCTCGCCGATCTGCTCGACGATGGGCAGGTCGTCATCGACCATCCGCGGACGATGCTGCGTGGCCTGGCGGAGGAGATCCGTTCCGGCCAGCACGACGCCTGGTTCGACGACCCGGCCCGGTGAGCCCGGTGAGCAGCGTGCCCGGCCCGATCCAGGCGGTTCGGGTGGATCTGTACGCGCCGGTCGCCTCCTTCCGCGACCCGATGTTCCCAGGCGTCAGCCGATGCCTGCCGGTACCGCCGCCCTCCACTGTTCGCGGCATGCTGGCCGCGGCGACCGGGCGCGTGAGTGAACCGATCACGCTCGGCCTGGCGGCCTCGGCCGACGGGCGGGGCGTGGACGCCGAGACCTATCACCCCATCGCCGCTGATGGCTCCAACCCGGCAGTCGGGGGCCGGGTGGCGGCTGGCAAGGGCGGGATGACCATCCGCGACCGGCCCTTCCTCATTGGGGTGCGGTTGACGATCTGGATTCCCGGCCCGGATGGGGAGCGAATCGGGCAAGCCCTGCGGCAGCCGGTGTGGGGGCTGCGGCTGGGACGTTCTCAAGATCTTGTGCACGTGGTGTCCGTCCGCGAGGTCACCCTGCTGCCTGCCGAGCGGGCCCGGGTGGGGCACGCGCTGGCGCCGGTCGGAGGTCATGAGGCGCCTTTGGCCAGCACGTTAAGGCTGGCTGAAGCGATCAGCGCTGATCGTGGCCGGACGGAGTATCGCAGCTACCAGTGGTGTTCGGAGCCGGCTGGTGAACACGCTGTCGTGGGCGCTTACCGTGACGGGGATCAGGCGGTCTGGCTGAGTTCCCCTGCATCGGTCGATGAGCGCGATCAGCAGTTGTCCCAGGTGCTGGCCAAGTCCGCCAGCGGATCGGGATTGGGACGTCCGGAGCTGCTGACGGAGCACAGTCTCGCTGTTCGAGACGCCACCCGTACGATCGCGGACCGGATCGGCTCGCCGGGCGTGCTGGCCTCCTACCCGAAATTCTGGACCTGGGTGGAGCTCGCCGCGCTGCTGCACGACGCCGGCAAGGTCGCCGAGGGGTTCCAGTACCAGCTGCGTCCCGGGGGACAGAGCTGGGGCGAACGGCATGAAGTGCTCTCCCTCGCCTACGTGGACCTGCTCACCCGCCATCTGGACCCGTACGACCGCAAGATGATCGCTGCCGGGGTGGCCTTTCATCACCGGCCGCTGACCTCGCATCGCGCTGGCGACCTGCGGTCCATGTATCCGCCCGTGGCGGCGTGGGAGCGCAAGTTCGGGCGAGATCCCGCGCCGGTGCTCGGGCGTCCCCGCATCCAGGTACCGGCCGCTCGTCATCGCGCCTGGCTGGCATGGCTCGCGCAGCAACTGGCCACCCCGGTGCCTGCCACCGATCGCCGTCTGTGGGAACTGGCACGTGACGCGTTCGCCCGCTTGCACACCGAGTGGATCAACCCGGTCGGCGACGAGGAAGGGCTGGTCGCCGTTCTGCTGCAAGGCGCGGTCACCCTCGCCGACCACTCCGGTTCGGCGCACGTGCCGTTGCAGACGCACATGCCGCTACCGCGAGAGTTCCTGAGCCGATTGCCGACACCGTACCCGCATCAGCGGCAGGCGGCCGACATCGTGCGGCATCTCATCCTGGTGGCGCCCACGGGGAGCGGCAAGACAGAGGCTGGGCTGGCCTGGGCCTCGCGGCAGCTCGACGACATGCCCGGCCGGCCGCGGCTGGTCTGGCTGCTGCCCTACCGAGCCTCCATCGACGCGGCCCGCGACCGGTTCATCAAAAACCTCGACCCTCCCGCCGGACAGCAGGAGCCGGACATCGGCGTGCTGCACGCCACCGCAGCCCGCACGCTACTGACGCGAGCGGTCGCCGACGAGTGCAGCCCCGGCCCCGCCGACGCCCGTCGGGCTCGTGCTCAGGTCAGGGCGATGCGGCTGTTCAGCCAGCGCGTCAGGGTCGCCACACCGCACCAGCTGCTGCGTGCCGCCATCGCCGGAACCCGCTACTCCAGCGTCCTGCTTGAACAGGCCAACGCCCTGATGGCGCTGGACGAACTGCACGCCTACGACCCGGCCACCTTCGGCCGGATCTGCGCCTGCATGAGGTTGTGGCAGCAACTCGGCACCCGGGTCGCGGTCCTGTCCGCCACCCTCGCCCAGCCGATGATCGACCTGATCCAGGACACCCTCGGCACGGTCGAGGTCCGCCACGCCCCGACAGGCACAGCCCCGGCCCGGCACCAGCTCACGCTCGACGACGATGCGATCGACTCCGAGGCCAGCCGGGAACGCATCCGCACCTGGCTGGCCGAGGGGCAAAGCGTGCTGGTGATCGCCAACACCGTGGCCAAGGCCCAAAAGCTGTTCAGGACGCTCGATCACCCGGACGCGATGCTGCTGCACTCGCGTTTCCGCTCGCGGGACCGCGCTGCGATCGAACGCCGCATCCTCCAGCGCTACCCGGAGCGAGAGTCGGGGGAGACAGCCCCGCGCGGCGGGCTCGTCGTGGCCACCCAGGCGGTAGAAGTCTCCCTCTGCCTGGATTTCGATCGAGGGGTCACCGAATTGGCGCCGATCGAAGCCATCGCCCAGCGAGCCGGCCGCATCAACCGTCGTGGCCGGCACCCTGACGGGCTGGTCGAGTTCCGCGTCCACACCGACGTCATCCCCAATCGCCCCTACGACGAGGGCGCCCTGAACGCCTCCCTCACCGCCCTGACCACGGCGCCAGGGCCGGAGATCTCCGAGGAGACCATCGAAACCTGGCTCGCCATCGCCTACTCCACTCCCTGGGGACAGCGCTGGGCAGCCGAGGCGAAACGCCACCGCGACGAATTCAGCCGGAACTTCCTCTCCTTCCCCGACCCCTTCCACGACCGCAGCGAGTTCGCCGACCGGCTCGACGAAGCCTTCGACACCGTCGAAGTGCTGCTCCGCGATGACCTGGACGACTACCAGGCCGAAGCCGACGAAGACCCGCTCCTAGCTGCGGGCCTGCTCATCCCGATCCGCTACACCCAACTCGCCGCGCTGCGCTCGGCGGGGCGAGCGGAATTCATCAAACGTGATCTTCGTCTATGGGTTATCGATGCTGGCTACGATCCCGTCCTCGGACTAGATCTGAGCCCTCAGCCTGCGGTCCTGCAGGAGACTGTCCTGTGAGCGACATCGGTGGCGTCCACATCAAATACCTGCTGCATTGCCCTCGCCAGCTTTGGCTCTACATGCGCGGCTATCGTCCCGAGCAACGTAGTGATGCCGTTGCCTACGGCGAAGCCGTCGACGACACGACCTACACGCGCAGGCGCGATATCGACCTTGGCGAAGCGAAGATCGACTGGGTGACGACGGGCGCCGTCATCCACGAGACCAAGTCTTCCCGAGCACCAGCAGAGCAGCATGAGGCCCAGGTTCGCCACTACTGCCTTCTGCTCGAACGACGTGGCGTCACCGTCGAGCACGGCACCATCCACTACCCGCTCATCCGCCGCACCGTCACCGTCACCTGGGACAAGCGCGCTCGTACTCTCGCCGAAGACACCGAACGCCAGGCCCAAGCCGTGATCACCCAGTCGGACGCACCACCGAGACTGGACCGTCCCCGCTGCCGCGGCTGCTCCTACATCGACTACTGCTGGGGAGAGTCATGACCGCCGCCTCCCGCACCTACTGGCTCACCCAGCCATGCCGTATCCGGCGCGAAGACAACAGCGTCCGTATCGAAGGTCCCGACCAGACACCCGTACGTGTCCCCATCACCGATATCCGCGACCTGATCGCGTTCGACCACGTCGACATCAACACCTCAGCGATCTCGCTCCTCAGCCGCCACGGCGTCTTGGTCCACATACTTGACCACTACGGAAACTATGCCGGCGCCATCGCCCCCGCAGAAGACACAAGCTCAGCCCATGTTTTGCGCCGCCAGGTCATGCTCGCTGACACGGAAGACAAACGCCTGGACATCGGTCGCGCCCTTATCGTCGCCACAGCCAGCAACGTCCGCTGGGCCCTGGACACCGACCTTCTCGACGCCCCGCTCGCCCGGCTGACCGAACAACTTTCGACCTGCCAGACCAGTGAGCAGCTGATGGGCGCAGAAGGTAACTTCCGGCGCACCGCATGGGCAGTCCTGGACACCATCCTGCCTCCATGGCTTCGCCTCGAAGGTCGCAGCCGTCGGCCGCCCGCCAACGCAGGCAATGCGTTCATCAGCTACGCCAACGCCATCACCTACGCCCGCGTGCTGACCGCGTTGCGTTGCACACCCCTGCATCCAGCCTTGGGCCTCCTTCACGCCGACACCGACCGCCGCCGCAACACCCTGGCCTTGGATCTAGCCGAGCCCTTCAAACCGATATTTGCCGAACGCCTGCTCAAACGTGCCGCCGCTCAGAAGACGCTGCGGCCCAGCGACTTCGAATCCGATGTCGGCAACGCCTCGCTCAGCAGGGAGGGCCGTAAGAAGGTCTCGGAACTCGTTCGCGCAGAACTGGCCACGACCGTCTACCACCGGGCGCTACGCCGGAAGGTCTCCTACGAGGAGCTCATCCATCTCGAAGCGCTCAAACTGGTACGACTCTGCCTAGAGGACGCCCCGTACAAACCGTTCCGGCCCTGGTGGTGACCGTGTTCGTCATCGTCGTCTACGACACCCTCGCCGAACGCAACCCCGCCATTCTCAGGACCTGCCGCCAGTACCTGCACTGGGTGCAACGCAGCGTCTTCCAAGGCGAACTCTCCACCGCTCAGCACCGCAAGTTCGTCAGCGCCATCAAGGCTCAGATAGACCCCAGCTACGACAGCATCCTCATCTACCGAACCCAAGGCCCGCACACCATCCAGACAGACCTCATCGGCCAAGCCCTCGGCAACACCGATCCAATCCTGTGACTTCACCCCTTGTGACCTGGGCTTCTGCACTACCGGCGGACTGCTGCAAAAGGCCGCCTAGCCAACCCAAGAAGCATGCCTGTGACCTGCAGCTTTACTCTCGGGTCACTCATCACCCTGGAGGGATCGCAACCTTGTCCCAGGAGAAGTAGCCGTGGACGCTCTCGTCACTCATCACCCTGGAGGGATCGCAACGCATCACGGTCACAGACAACCAGGCCAAGAGCGAGTCACTCATCACCGGGCCCTGCCCCCGAGGTGTGGACACCTTGAGTACCGGATGATGGAGATCCGGAGACAAGGAGTTCCACGTGGCGATGAAGTCGTATCCGCCGG
>NZ_JBITLU010000040.1:0-17776 GCF_044465525.1 Nonomuraea sp. NPDC049646
CCGAACCCGGAAGTTAAGCTTCTCTGCGCCGATGGTACTGCACTCGGGAGGGTGTGGGAGAGTAGGTCACCGCCGGACAATCTTTCGAAGAGGCCTCACACGGTTTGTGTGGGGCCTCTTCGCGTTTGTGGGCTTCGACTTCGGTCGGGGCCTTTTCTGCGTTTGTATGGGCCTCGGCTTTGGTCGGGGCCCTTCTTGCATTTCCGGGGTAATTCAGGATGGCCGGGGCTTGGATGCGATCCGGGGGTGGGTTCGGCGCGCTTCCTGGGCCCGGTCCGCATCTGAGTCGGTCGTCGGTTCTTGCGTGCGATGCGATGAGGAGGGGGTTGCGGTGTGTTCTCGGGGGCTGGCCGTCGACATCCCTCGTTATGGGTGCACTCCGCTGAGGATCAGTGTGGGGCGCACCGGCTGTGCGGAGGGGGTCAGCGGTGTTTGGGGGGTGAGAAGGTTTCGATGGCTTCGTTCAGGACGTTGGTGAGGGTTTGGCTGCCGGTGTGGCCGGAGTCCGCCACCACGTGCAGGTCGGCGTCGGGCCAGAGCTTGGTCAGTTCCCAGGCTGTCTGGAGAGGGCTGCCCATGTCCAGGCGGCCGTGGATCAGGACGCCGGGGATGCCGGCCAGCCGGTGTGCGTTGCGTAGGAGTACGTCCTCGTCCAGCCAGGCGGCGTTGGCGAAGTAGTGGGCGCAGATGCGGGTCATGGCCATGATGGCGTCGTCCGGACGGTTGCTGTAGGCGTCGGGGGTGCCGTTGGTCTCCTGGGAGATCACCGCGTCCTCCCAGGTGATCCAGTCGTGGGCGGCTTTCGCTCGTACCTGCGGGTCGGGGTCGGCCAGCAGGCGGGAGTACGCCGCCAGTAGCTTGAACACGTCGCCGTCGTTGTCGGCGTCGGGGACGCCCTGGACGAACCGTTCATGTGCTTCCGGGAAGAACCTGCCGACGCCCCGGTAGAGCCAGTCGATCTCGGAGCGGCGGGTCATGGTGACCGCGGGGATGACGATTTCAGATACCCGCTCCGGGTGGGCCTCGGCGTAGGCCAGGATCAGGGTCGAACCCCACGAACCGCCGTACAGCAGCCATCGGTCGATGCCGAGGTGTTCGCGCAGCAGTTCCATGTCGGCGATCAGGTTGTGGGTGGTGTTGGCGGTCAGGTCGGTGGCCGGGTCGGCGGCGTGCGGGCGGCTGCGGCCGCAGTTGCGCTGGTCGAACAGGACGATGCGGAAACGGTCCGGGTCGAACCTGCGGCGGGAGCCGGTCGAACAGCCAGAGCCGGGCCCGCCGTGCACGACGACCGCGGGCTTGCCGTCGGGGTTGCCGCAGACCTCCCAGTAGATGAGGTTGCCGTCGCCGACGTCGAGCATGCCGTGCTCGTACGGTTCGATCGAGGGGTACAAGGGGGCTCCTGCTGTTGGAGGGGTGGGGTGCGCTGGGGCACTGTGCGGTTCCATACAGGCCAAGTAGTTATTCCAGCGCTGTTATATTAGCACTGTGACATCTTCAGACCCCACCGCGACGCCCGACCCCTGGCACTCGCTGCACGAGCTTCTGGCGGCCATGGACGCTGAGATCGAACAGGTCTACCTGGAGCGTGGCCTCGACGGGGTGCGCACCCGGTTCGCCTATCCGCTCATCCGGCTCGCCCACACAGGGCCGTTGACCATTCGCGAGCTAGCAAAGTCCCTGAACCGTTCGCACTCTGCGATCAGCCAGACCGTCGCCGCCATGCGCAAGGAAGGGCTCGTCACCTCCGAGCCGGGGCCCGACGCCCGTACCCGCCGCATCGACCTGACCGAGCGCGGTCGGTCGCTGGTGCCGTTCCTGGAGGCGGAGTGGCGTGCCACCCACCAGACGGTCGCCGAGCTGGACGGCGAGCTCCCGTACGCGATGACGGCGGTGGTGGAGGAGGTGCGGCGGGCGTTGGGGCGCCGGTCGATGCGGCAGCGGATCCTTCATCACCTCGTCGAGCCGCCGCCGATGGAGTCGGAAGGTTGAGATTCAGCAGAAGGACGGCCGCGCGGCGGGCTTGCTGGGCGCTGGGTGTCTCGGTCGCCGTCGGGCAGGGCGCGGGCTGGTCCGGAGTGGATGCGTGGCGAGGTAGCCGGCGGGTGGTGTGGTGCCGGGGTTTTGGGGCTGAGGGGCGGGTCGGGGCTCGGGGTGGTGATCGGTGATGTCGGGCGCCGGGTGGCGGTCGGGCAAGGTCAGAGGTTGTTCATGGTCCTGACAATCTCGCTAGGATACCGAGCGTAATCGGGTAACTCTATTAGGGTGACCGCTTCTCCCCGTTCCAAGCAGTCAGCGCGTCGGAGCCGTCGGCTGCTGGCGTGGACGTTCGCGTCGATCTCCGTCGGGTTGGTGGCCGCGGGGGTCGTGGGGTTCTTCGCCGAGCCGTTACAGCTGGAGATGCTGGACAAGCGGGCCAGCGTCGTCAGCATGTTCGTGGGTGTCGCGGGGTTGTTCATCGCCGGGGTCGGGTTGTGGGCGCAGCTCCGGGCGGCCATGACGCCCACCGGTGGTGGCGAAGGCAGTTCGGGGGGCGCGGGGGCCGGACGGGCTGGTCAGGGTGCTGGTGGTACAGGGGCCGGTGCGGATGGGGCCGATGGCGGGCGCGATGGTGGGCCGCGGGGCGCCGGTGATGGCGGCGGTCCGGGTGCGGCTGACGGTGGGGCGGTCGGTGGGGCTGCTGGTGGGGTGGTCGGGAGGGGCGAGGGGCAGCGGTCGATCGTGGTCGGGCGGCAGGAGTCCGGGCTGGCCATGACCGGCGACAGGTCCACGGCGGTCACCGGGGGGCATGTCGAGGTCATCGGGGACGTGCATCTGCCGGCGCGGCCCCAGGTGGCGACGCGGCCGGTGCAGCTTGCGCCGCGGCCGCCGCGGCTCGTCGGGCGGGATGAGGCCGTGGCGGAGCTGCGGGAGCGGCTGCTGGCGAGCGAGGTGCGGCCGGCGGTGGTGGCCGTGCACGGGCTGGGCGGCGTGGGCAAGACGAGTCTCGCGCTGGAGTACGCCTATCGCCACCAGCACGACTACGAGCTCGTCTGGCAGTTGCCGGCGGCCGATCCTGCGGTGTTGTCGGCGGCGTTCGCCCGGTTGGCGGCGCTCATGGGTCTACGGGAGCTGGGCGCGAACGCGGCGGACCCGGTCGACCAGGTGCACGCCGCGCTGGCGGCGCGTACCGAACCCTGGTTGTTGATCTTCGACAACGTGCCGGAGGCCGAGGCGGTGCGGGCCGTGCTGCCGCCGGCGGGGCCGGGGCACGTGCTGATCACGAGTAGGTCCGGGAGCTGGCCGCGGGATCGCGGGCTGGAGCTGCCGGTGCTCGACCTGGAGTCGGCGGCGCTGCTGCTGCTGGCGAGCACGGGGCAGGACGACGCCGTGGCGGCGGCGGCCGTGGTGGCGGAGCTCGGCGCGCTGCCGCTGGCGCTGGAGCAGGCCGCGGCCTACATGTCGGAGACGGGGCTGGAGCTGTCGGAGTACCTGGATCTGCTGCATCACCAGCGTGCCGAGTTGCTGGCGCAGGGGCAGGCGTGGGGGTATCGCGAGCGGGTGGCCTCCACGTGGCAGTTCGCGTTCCGTCGGCTGGCAAGGACGAGTCCGCAGGCCATCGCGCTGCTGCGGCTGCTGTCCTGCTACGCGCACGAGGCGATCCCGTACCATCTGCTGCTCTCGCCGCTGGCGCGGTGGGCGCCGCGGGAGCTGTTCCGGGCGGACGTGCAGCGGCGGCGGGCCTACGGGCGCATCCCAGGGCCGCGCACGCGGGTGCTGCGTGACGTGCATCCCAGCGTGCTGCTGATGATGCGGGCGCTGCCGCGGGACACATTGAGGATCAACGCGGCGCTGAGCGCGTTGCGCGGGCACAGCCTGATCGGGCCGCCCGTGGACGGGACGGTCACGGTGCACCGGCTGGTGCAGGCCGTCACGCTCGACCAGCTTCCGCTGCGCGCGCAGCGCCGGTGGCGGAAGGTGGCGGCGGTGCTGGTGGAGGCCGTGCTGCCCGACAATCCGGGGCAGAAAGCGCGGTGGGCGCGGTACGCCAGGCTGCTGCCGCACATCCGGACGGTGCTCGGGCCGACCTCGCCCGGCATGGACAAGACGGCCCAGTATCTGGGGGCCAGCGGCGACTACCGTACGGCGAGGTCGTTGTTCCAGGAGATCGCCGACGCGCTCGCGGCGGCGCTCGGCCCGGAGGCGGTCGCCACGCTGACCGCCCGGCACGAGCTGGCGCTCTGGACGGGCGAGGCGGGCGACCCGGCGGCGGCGCGTGACCAGTACCTGGAGCTGCTGCCCGTCTACGAACGGGTGCTCGGCCCCGAACACCCGCACACCCTGACGACCCGGCACAACCTGGCCCAGTGGACGGGACGGGCCGGCGATCCGGTGGCCGCCCGGGACCAGTACGCGGCGCTGCTGCCCGTCCGGCAGTGGGTGTCGGGGCCCGAGCACCCGGACACCCTGACCACGCAGGCCAACCTGGCCCAGTGGACCGGGCAGGCCGGGGACGCGGCCGCGGCCCGCGACCAGTACGCGGCGCTGCTGCCGGTACGGGAGCGGGTGCAGGGGCCCGAGCATCCCTCGACGCTGATCAACCGGCACGAGCTGGCCCGGTGGACCGGCGAGCTGGGGGACGCGCTGGCCGCCCGCGACCAGTACGCGGCGTTGCTCCTGGTACGGGAGCGGGTGTCGGGGCCGCATCATCCGGACACGTTGACCGTCCGGCACGAGCTGGCGCGGTGGACGGGGGAGCTGGGGGAGGCGGCTGCCGCGCGGGATCAGTTCGCGGCGTTGGTGCCGGTACGGGAGCGGGTGCAGGGACCGGAGCATCCGGACACGCTCACCGCCAAGGCCAGCCTGGCTCAGTGGACGGGGAAGGCGGGGGACGCGGCGGCCGCCCGTGACCTGTACGCGGCGCTGCTTCCGGTCCGGGAGCGCATTCTCGGGCCGGACCATCCGGACACGTTGACGATCCGGCACGAGCTGGCGCGGTGGACGGGGGAGCTGGGGGAGGCGGCCGCGGCGCGGGATCAGTATGCGGCGTTGGTGCCGGTACGGGCGCGGGTGCAGGGGGCCGAGCATCCGGACACCCTGACCGCCAGGGCCAACCTGGCGTACTGGACGGGGATGGCGGGGGACGCGGCGGGGGCTCGCGATCTCTGCGCGGCGCTGCTGCCGGTCCGGGCTCGCGTGCTGGGGGCCGGGCATCCGGCCACGGTGACGACCAGGGAACAACTCGCCCACTGGACGGCCCACGCCCGCCCGTGAAGTCCGGGCCAGGAGACGTGGCCCGCGCCCGCCAACGGGGGGGTGGGATGGGATGCCCGGCGGAGAGAACAGCTGGGGCAGTGGGGGCAAGGCGGAGGGAGAGCCTAGGCGGTTGGGGGGTGCCTGGCGGGACCGGGCCGCTGGCGTGGGGCGGTGCCCGGCGGGACCGGGCCGCTGCCGTGGGGCGGTGCTTGAGAGGGGAGCCGGGGCGGAGGGGGCGAGCCTGCCCCTCGCGCCCCGGCGGCTACTGGGGAAGGACGAGGAGGGCGTCGCCGACGCCGCGCTCCACGCCGTCCGAGGGCCGGTTGACCAGCTTGTTCGACACCACCATCGCGGTCGAGCCGCCGCCGTCCAGGTTGATGGCCTGGACCGCGCCGAGCCAGCGCATGAACTGGGCGGCCTCGTGGAAGTTGGCGCCGATGGTCACGCCGGGCTGGCGGCCGTCGATGGTGGCCAGGATGAGGCTGCCGTTCCTGGTGACGCCGAGGAGGGTGCGCGGGTGGCGGCGCAGGATCATGTTCACGGAGTCGTGGCCGTCGCGCTTGGCGGTGATCTTCACGTGGCCGTTGCGCACCAGGCCGACGCCGCCGGCGATCACGTTCAGGTCGGGGGTCAGCTTGAGGGTCTTGCCGGTGCGCAGGTCGGTGACCTTCGTGTCGATCCTCACCGTCCAGCCTTCCCAGGCGTGCTCGTCGAGCCATTCGGCGGCGGCGCCCTGGCCGTGCAGCACCTGGGTGCCCTTGGCCACGGCGGCGCCGCTCGCGCGTACGGTGACCGCCTTGCCATTGGCGTCGAGGACGATGTCGGTGCCGCCGGTCGGGGTCTTGGCGCCGTACTCCTCGGTGTAGAGCACGGCCTCGTCCGTGGCGGCGGCGCGGTTGACGCCGTTGACGACGAGCTTGTCGCCGTCCTGGGAGACGGCGGTGACGGCGGTCTTCAGCTCGGTGATGCGCACGCTGCGGCCCTGGAGCACCACGGCGGAGCGGCCCGGCACGGCCTCGCTGAGCAGCCGGCCGGCCACCACGGAGGCGCCGACGGGCTCGCCGCGCAGGTTCTTGGCGGTGTGGATGTTGAAGAAGCCGCCGTTGACGCCGACCACCGCGTTGCGCGCCTTGGCCATCGAGGAGACCGTCTCGCGCGCGGCGACGCTGGCGCCGAGGGAGGCGGCGTACGAGCCGCGGAACGTCCGGGAGTCGATCATGACGACCTTGGCGTCCCACGGGCCGGTGGTCTTCAGGCCGTCGTCGCCGAGGTAGTCGACCTTGACCTTCAGCCCGGCCTCCTTGAGCGCCTTGGCGGTCTCGTCGGCCTTGGCCTTGTCCTTGAACGACCACAGGCCCACGCGGACCATGTAGACGGTCTGGGAGGGCGCGTCGGCCACGCTCGGCCGGACCACCTTCTGCAGGCTCGGCGCCTCCCCGGCCGCCTCGACCTCGGCGACCTTGGCCTGGGCGGTCTCCAGCGCGCCGTAGTCGCGGCCGCTCGGCATGAGCACGGTCACCGTGTAGCCGTCGGTGGAGCTGCCCGCCTTCACGTCGTACAGGTCGATGCCCTGCGTCACGGCGGTCAGCGTCTTGGTGGCGGCAGGCCGGGCGCCCAGCGGGAAGCCGGCCGACGGGAACTTCACCGAGAGCTGCGCCGCCGAGGCGGGCAGCGTGGTGACGGTGATCGTGGCGGCTATGGCCAGGCCGCCGGCGAGGGTGCGTCGAGACATGAACTCTCCAGAGGGCGGAAAAGGGACCGAACCATCCTGACGAGATCAAGGTCCCGGAGTCAGCCGAACGCGCCAAACTGCTCAAGAGGTTACGAGATTGACACCCAGCCCAGATAACATTGAGCTATGACCCGTATCAGCATGTGGTGGCGGCCGGCAGACGGCCGCTGATTTCCCATGCTGGGCCGTCCTGGTGGCGGTCCTTTCCGAGCGTGCGGGCTCCCCTCAGGCGGCACACCTGAAGGAGAGACCCATCGTGAACGACGACGTCGTCCTGACCGGCGACCGTCCGACCGGACGCCTGCATCTGGGCCACTATTTCGGCACCCTCGCCAACCGCGTGGAGCTGCAGGACCGTTACCGGACGTACGTGCTGATCGCCGACTACCAGGTGATCACCGACCGCGACCTGCCCGGCGAGATCCAGCGCAACATCACCGAGGTGCTCCTCGACTACCTGGCCGTCGGCCTCGACCCGGGCAAGGTCACGATCTTCCAGCACAGCGCGATCCCGGAGCTGAACCAGCTCCTGCTGCCGTTCCTGAGCCTGGTGTCGGTGGCGGAGCTGAGCCGCAACCCGACGGTGAAGGACGAGATCGCGCACAGCGCCCGGCGCGCGGTCAGCGGCCTGCTGTTCACCTATCCGGTGCACCAGGCCGCCGACATCCTGTTCTGCAAGGGCACGCTGGTGCCCGTGGGCCGCGACCAGCTCCCGCACGTGGAGGTGGCGCGGCTGGTCGCGCGGCGGTTCAACGAGCGGTACGGCGAGGTCTTCCCGCTGCCCGAGGCCATGTTGGGCGAGCGTCCGCTGCTCATGGGCCTGGACGGCGGCAAGATGAGCAAGAGCCGCGGCAACGCCATCGCCCTGGCGGCCACCGAGGACGAGACCGCCGCCCTCATCCGCAAGGCCCGCACCGACTCCGACCGCCTGATCACCTTCGACGAGGTGCGCCGGCCCGGCGTCGCGAACCTGCTCACGCTGGCCGGGCTCTGCCTCGGCCGCCCGCCCCGGGAGATCGCCGACGAGATCGGCGACGGCGGGGCCGCCGCGCTCAAGGCGCTGACCACCGAGGCGGTCAACGAGTTCCTGCGCCCGATCAGGCGGCGGCGGCGCGAGCACACCGAGGCCGACGTCCGTCAGGTGCTGGCGGAGGGCAACGAGCGGGCCCGGGAGCGGGCGGTCCGCACGCTGGCGGAGGTGCGAGCGGCGATGGGGTTCTAGCCGGGTTGCCCGGACTGCCGGGACTGGTACACCTTGCGCAGCGTCTCGTGCACGATCCACGTCGTCCGCGCGCCCTCGGCCAGCAGGCACACGTCGCCGGGGCCGACCTCGATGGTGGTGCCGCCCTCGACGGCGATCGTGGCGCGGCCGGACAGCACCACGAAGATCTCGTCGGTCTCGACGTCGGTGACGACGCCCGGGGTGATCTCCCAGATGCCCCTGCCGTCGCCGAGCTCCAGCGACGACGTGGCCGGGTCGCCGGCGACGATCTGCTCGGGGTCGAGCTCGTCGGGGGTCAGCCGCACGTCGTGCACGGGCACGGCGAACGCGCCGGCGGTCGCGATCATGCGGCCGAGGTCTTCGAGGTCGGGCATCAGGACGTCAGACATGTTGCTCATTTCACCAGGTCGGCGAGGCGGGCGCCGTCGAGTGCGTAGGCGGTGAAGCCGTTCGCGCCGGTCATCGTATCGGCGGCGACCAGCGCGTTGACGATGGCCTCCTCCGTGGCCTCGATCACGGCGTGGAAGAGCGGGTCGAGACGGGCGTCGGCCAGCACCCGCACCTCGAACACGCCGGAGCCCTCGTCGTCGAGGGCGTTGGAGGGCAGGCCGCGGTTGCCGGTGGCGAAGCAGACGAAGCCGTCGCCGCTGCCGTTCTCGCCGGCGCCGCCCGTCCTGGCCACGCCGAGGCCGGCGCGCCGGGCGAGCTTGCGGCACTGGTGGGGGAGGAGCGGCGCGTCCGTGGCGACCACGACGATGATCGATCCCGCGCCCTCGGGGCCGCCGGGGCGGGGGACGTCGTCCATGACGATCGGGCGGCCGTTGACGGTGAGCCGGTCGCGGCTGCCGTGGTTGGCCTGCACGAGCACGCCGACCGTGTAGTCGCCGGTCACGCGGGACGCGGTGCCGATGCCGCCCTTGAAGCCGTGGCACATCATGCCGGTGCCGCCGCCGACCGAACCCTCGGGCACCGGGCCCGCCGAGGCGCCGTGGTAGGCCCGTTCGACGTGCTCCTGGCGGACGTGCCGGGCGTCGATGTCGTTGAGCCGGCCGTCCCACGTCTCGGCGACCACCGGCAGCGACCACGCGCTCCCGCCCCGGCCGCCGATCTCCAGGGACACCAGCGCGTCGCGCACCACGCCGACGGAGAAGGTGTTGGTCAGCCCGATGGGCGAGTGCAGCAGGCCGAAGTCGTCCAGGTAGGGCAGGCCGGTCATCTCGCCGTTGCCGTTGAGCCAGTGGTAGCCGGCGTAGACGGGGGAGTCGTAGGCCGGGCCGGGGCCGGGCCGGACGACGGTGACCCCCGTACGGGCGGTGCCCTCGGTCAGCGTGGTGTGGCCGACGAGCACGCCGGGCACGTCGGTGATCGCGTTCAGCGGACCGGGGACGCCGGTGCCGACGACGATGCCGTGATCACGAGCTCTCAACGGTTCTCCCTGCGGAACGACTCCAGCGCCAGCAGCGCGACGTGCAGTGACAGGCATGACTCGACGTCGTCGAGGTCGGTGTCGAGGATGCGTTCGAGGCGGCGCAGACGGTCGTAGAAGGCGGGCCTGGACAGGTGGGCCTTCTGGGCGGCCACGGCCTTGTTGCGGCCCGCGTCGAGGTAGGTGCGCAGGATCCGGGTGAGGTCGCCGCCGCGCTGGGCGTCGTGCGCGAGCAGCGGGCCCAGCTCGCGCTCGGCGAACGTCTGCAGCCGCGCGTCGTCGCGCAGTAGGTGCAGCAGGCCGCGCAGGCGCAGGTCAGGCAGGCGGTAGAAGGCGCGGCCGTCCGGCTGGCGCACGGCCACGTCGGCGACCTGCTCGGCTTCGAGGAAGCTGCGCCGTACGTCCCGGATGGACTCCACCACCGACCCCGCGGCCAGCACGAACGCCGAGCCGGGCCGCCACAGCATGCGCAGCCGCTCGGCGAGCGCGGTCAGCGCGGGCTCGGCGCCGGTACGCGGCGGCAGCGGCAGCAGGACGCCGACCCGCTCCTGGTCGAGCGCGCCGACCAGGGCGGGCAGGCGGGCGTCGCGGCAGGCGGCGGCGGTGGCCTCGGCCAGCTCGCCGAGCTGCGCCTGGCCGTCGAGCGCCTGGTCGACCGGCTCGGTCGGCCTGATGACGACGCTGATCAGCTTGCGCCCGGTCAGCGGCACGCCGACCGCGCGGGCGCGGGCGGCGGCCTCGTCGGGGTCGGCGTAGGCGTGGGTCAGGATGCCGGTGATGATCGTGCCGTGGGCCTGGCGTTCCAGGGACTCCTGGTGGCGTTCGAGCAGGCGGCCGAGGGCGAGCGTGGTGGCGGCGCGTTCGGCCATCACCATGTCGCGCGGGGTCGGGGGCGTCTCGCAGATCAGGATCAGCCGCCCCCAGTCCTGGCCGCGTGCGCCGACGGTGGTGACCAGCCAGCCGGAGGCGGGGTCGTAGGCCGTGCGCTCGGCCGGGGCCACGCCCCGCGACCTGGTCTCCCAGCCGGCCAGCAGCGCTCCGGCGTCGCGGCCCGCGGACTCGCAGGCCAGCACCTGGTGGGCGAGGTTCTCCAGCAGCACCGGGCGGCCGGACAGCCGGGCGACCTGGGTGAGCACCTCGGCGGGCGAGGCGCCCTCGACCGACAGCTCGGTGAACACCTCGTGCAACTGCTCGGAGGCGCGCAGCTCCTCAAGCTGGATGTCGATGATCCGGGCGTGCACCGATTCGGTGATCTGCACGAACGGCGTCTCGCGGGCCAGCACGATGACCGGCAGCCCGTGCTCCTCGGCGGACTTGACCACCGCCCGTGGCAGCTCGCGCAGGAACCTGCGTCCCAGCTCCACGATCAGCCCGGAGGCCCCCACGGAGGCGAGCTCGCCCACGTAGTCGGCGAGCTTCTCCGGGTCGTCGGGCAGCGCGACGCCCGTGGTGAGCACCAGCTCGCCGCCGCGCAGCAGATGGGCGATGTCGGCGATCTCGCCGACGTGCACCCACCGCACCTTGGTGTCGAGCCGGTCGGCGCCCGCGACCACGCGCGGGCCGCCCCGGCGCACGGTCTCCAGGGCGAGGACGTCGGCGATGGTGGGTAGCACGGGGCGAGCCTAGCCGATCAACCTGTAAGAACGGTCATACAGCCATATACACACTGTCACAGATTGAACTCCTCCTCGCGGTACTCACCTCGGGGTTCGCGCACCCGCAACTCCACCCGCCGGATCTTGCCCGAGATCGTCTTGGGCAGCTCGGCGAACTCCAGCCGGCGCACCCGCTTGTACGGCGCCAGCTCCCGGCGGCAGTGCTCGAAGATCGACCGCGCGGTCTCGGCGCCGGCCTCGAACCCGGGGGCCAGCATCACGTACGCCTTCGGCACCGCCAGGCGCACCGGGTCGGGGGCGGGCACGACGGCGGCCTCGGCCACCGCGGGATGCTCCAGCAGCACGCTCTCCAGCTCGAACGGCGAGATGCGGTAGTCGGAGGCCTTGAAGACGTCGTCGGTCCGGCCGACGTAGGTGATGTAGCCGTCCTGGTCGCGGGTGGCGACGTCGCCGGTGTGGTAGAAGCCGTCGCGCATGGCCTCGGCGGAGCCGCCGACGTACCCGGCCATCAGGCCCAGGGGGCGGGGGTCGAGCGGCAGGCAGATCTCGCCGTCGTCGCCGGGCTCGCCGGTGACGGGGTCGATGAGCACGATGTCGTAGCCGGGCAGGGGGCGTCCCATCGATCCGGGTTTGATCGGCTCGTCCGGCACGTTGCCGATCTGGGCGGTGGTCTCGGTCTGGCCGTAGCCGTCGCGGATGGTGATGCCCCACGCCTTGGCGACCTGGTCGATGATCTCGGGGTTGAGCGGCTCGCCCGCGGCCACGGCGGTGCGCAGCGGCAGCTTCCAGGCCGCCAGGTCCTCCTGGATGAGCATCCGCCACACGGTCGGCGGCGCGCAGAACGTGGTGACCCGCTCGTCGCGCAGCACCTCCAGCAGGGCGCGGGCGGCGAAGCGCTCGTAGTTGTGGATGAGCACGGTCGCCCCGGCGTTCCAGGGGGCGAACACGTTGCTCCAGGCGTGCTTGGCCCAGCCGGGGGAGGAGACGTTGAGGTGCACGTCGCCGGGGCGCAGGCCGATCCAGAACATCGTGGACAGGTGGCCGGCCGGGTAGGAGGCGTGGGTGTGCTCGACCAGCTTGGGGCGGGAGGTCGTGCCGGAGGTGAAGTAGAGCAGCAGGGGGTCGCCGGCCAGGGTGGGGGCGTCGGGGGTGAAGTGCTCGGCGGCCTCGTACGCCTCGTGGTACGGCAGCCACCCGTACGCGTCGCCGACCGCGATCCTGGTGAACTCGCCGGCGCCGAACTTGCCCGCGTCGGCGGCGTTGGCGATCACGTGGGCGACCTGGCCGCGGTCGAGGCGCTCGCCGATGTCCTTGGCCGTCAGCAGGGTCGTGGCCGGGATGACCACCGCCCCGAGCTTCATGGCCGCCAGCAGGGACTCCCACAGCTCGGTCTGGTTGCCCAGCATGAGCAGCACGCGGTCGCCCCGGCGCACGCCCTGCTCGTGCAGCCAGTTGGCGACCTGGTTGGAGCGGGCCGACAACTCGGCGAAGGTGTGGGAGACCCGGCCGTCGGGGTTCACGATGATCAGGGCCGCGGCCTGCGGCGTCTCGGCGGCCAGCACCCCGTCGAACCAGTCGAGCGCCCAGTTGAACTGCTCGGCCTCCGGCCAGCGGAAGTCGCGCCGGGCGGTGGGGTAGTCGGCGCTCAGGAGAAGGTCGCGGGCCGCGCGGAAATCGCTCATGCCCCGGATCCTGCTACGTCGCCAGCCGCCGCTCAAGGCCGTCGAGCACCGACACGAGCCCGAAGTCGAACGCCGTGGCCCGGATGACCCGCGGATCCTGGTACGCCCCCATGGCCAGGCTCTCCAGCATGTCGGGGAAGTCGGCCGCGGCCCTGGCGACCATGCCGCGCATCTCGTCGGCGTCGTAGTCGGAGTCCTTCGCGGTGGCGTCCCAGGCGATCTCGGGCAGGGTCATGCCGTAGACGAAGGCGGTGACGGCGGCGACGGCGTAGTCGACGTCGAGGCCGTGGAAGCCGGCGACCCTGAAGACCTTGCGCATGCGGTCGGAGGCGGACAGGGCGTGCGGGCCGAGCGCGGGCACCCGGCCCAGGAGGTCGGCCGACCAGGGGTGGCGCAGCATGACCGTGCGCATGCCGTAGGCCATGGCGGAGGCGGCGTCGCGCCAGCCCACGTCCTCGGCGTCGGGGACGGTCATCTCGGCCCAGATCTCGTCGTAGGCGAGTTCGAGTAGTTCGTCCTTGTTGGCGACGTACCAGTACAGGCTGGTGGCGCCGGCGCTCAGCTTCGCGCCGAGCTTGCGCATGCTCAGCCCGGCCATCCCCTCCGCGTCGAGCAGCTCCAGGGCGGCTCTGACGATCTCCTCGCGGCTGCGGCCGGGGGTGGCGGTCTTGCGCGGCTCGCGAAACCAGACGGAGGTGAACTGCTTGCCGGTCATGCCCCCAGGATAAATCCTCTCGCACAGTGTGCGAGAGTTGTCGTACGCTGTGCGAGTGACCTCGAACGCTGTACGAGACCCCCGTCGCTGGTGGGTCCTTGTCGTGCTCTGCCTCTCGCTGCTGGTCCTCACGGTGGACGGAACCGTGCTGAACCTGGCGATCCCGTCGCTGATCGAGGAGCTGGGCGCGACGCCGTCCGACATCCAGTGGATCCTCGACGCCTACGTGCTGGTCTTCGCCGGCCTGCTGCTGACCGCCGGCAGCCTGTCCGACCGGTACGGCCGCCGCCGCTTCCTCGTCATCGGCCTGGCCTTCTTCGGCGGCGCGTCGCTGCTGGCCGTGCTGGCCGCCGAGCCCTGGCAGGTGATCGGCGCGCGGGCCCTGATGGGGGTCGGCGGCTCGATCCTGATGCCCTCGACGCTGTCCATCCTCATGACCGTCTTCGCGGAGGACGAGCGGCGCAAGGCCATGGCCATCTGGGGAAGCGTGGCGATGCTCGGCGTGATCGCCGGCCCGACGCTGGGCGGCTTCCTGCTGGAGCACTACTGGTGGGGCTCGGTCTTCCTGCTCAACATCCCGATCGCGGCGCTGGCCATCGTGGCCGCGTTCGCGCTGATGCCCGAGACCCGCAGCGCCGGGCGGCGGATCGACCCGGTGGGCGTCGTGCTCTCGATCGTCGGCCTGACCTCGGCCGTCTACGTGATCATCGAGCGCGAGTGGAACGTGGCCCTCATCGCGGTGGCGGTGGGCGCGCTGGGCGCGTTCGTCGTCTGGGAGCGGCGGGCCGAGCACCCGATGCTGCCGCTGCAGCTCTTCCGCAACCGCAACTTCAGCGGCGCGTCCTTCTCGATCCTGCTGATGTCGTTCGGCGCCGGCGCCGTGATGCTCATGCTGACCCAGTACCTGCAGTTCGTGCTGGGCTACGGCGAGCTCCAGGCGGGCCTGGCCATGCTGCCCCAGGCCGTGGCGGCCGTCGTGTTCAACGGCGTCGGCGCGGCGCTGGGCAAGAAGGTGTCCAACCGGGTGCTGATCTCGGCCGGGCTGCTGATCATGGCCGTCGGGTTCGTCGTGATGGCGCTCACCACCGGCTACCTGCCGCTGATGGGCGGGCTGGTGCTGATGGGGGCGGGAGCCGGCCTGGCCGGTCCCTCCGCCTACGCCTCGCTGATGGGGGCCATCCCGCTGGAGCACGCGGGCGTCGGCTCCGCGCTCAACGACACCGTGCAGCAGGTGGGGCTGGCCATGAGCATCGCGGTGCTCGGCAGCGTGCTGGCCGGCGTCTACACCGCGCAGATGCCGCTCGACGCGCCCGCGGCGGCCCGCGAGTCGATCGGGGTCGCCGAACAGGTCGGGCTCGGCGAGGCCGCCGACCGCGCCTTCACCGTGGCCGTGCACTTCGGGTCGTGGGTCGGGGCCGGGTTCAGCGTCGCCGCCGCGCTGCTCGCGCTGGTCGTGCTGCGCCCGGCCGCGCCCGTCGCGGCCCCCGAGCCGGCCACGGTCTAGCGGACGCGGGGCTCACGCATGCTCTCCAGGCTGTCGAGCTTGTGCATGCGCTCGTCGTGGCCGATCTGCCGGAGCAGGTCGGCCACCGAGCGGTAGCGGCCGTACTCGTCGGCGTACGTGCCGGGGTCGGGCACGAAGTCCAGGTCGGGGTTCTCGGCCACGAACGTCATGTACTCGTGCTCGGCGTGGTCCTCGAACTCGGCGTTGAGCCGGTAGCTCCAGTCCGGCCGGACCACGAACAGCACCCAGGACACGTGGTAGTAGAAGAACGCGATCAGCCACGGCGCCGCCTTGTGCAGCAGCCAGTTCTGCCGCTGCCCGGCGCGCTGCACCAGGTCCTGCATGATCAGCAGGTGCCACTGCTCGTTGTCCTGGTCGGCGCGGGCCTCGACGATGCGCTCGAAGACCCTCCTGGCCAGGGCCGACCGTCCGGCGTGCCGGTGGACGGCCCAGTAGCCCATCCGCTCCCACGCCTGGTACGGCACCCGCGCGATGATCTCCAGCATGGCGAACTTCGTGTAGGAGCCCTTACGGCCGTACATGAGGTCGACGGGCTTGAACATCATCCGGGCCAGCAGGCTGTAGTCCATCCGCGGGGTGTCCAGGGTGTCCTGCTGGGCGCGGCGGAGCTGGTCGCGGTCGAGCCTGGGCGGCCCGGCGGGCGCCTCGGGGCGCCCGGGGCGCAGGTCGATGGTGACGGTCATCTCGGTCTCCTCGGTTCGTCGATGGTCCGATGGTGGCCGAGCGGGCCCCGCCGGGTCGTCGCCCGCGAGTGGTCAATCGCGATGCCTCTGGCGGCGTACCGGGGGGCCGGCGCGTACGCCCCCAGGCGCACGGGTGATCCCCTAGGGGGAGGACTTACAGTTTGTAAGGGGATTTGACCCCCTGCCGACAGCCTGCCGCTGCCAGGAAGCCCGGGGGACCGGGATACTCGGTAGCATGTCGGAGCTTCTCGCGCGCCACCGGGCAGTGATGCCGAACTGGCTGGCCCTCAACTACAACGAGCCCATCGAGATCGTCAGCGGCAAGGGCAATCGTGTCATCGACGCCGACGGCAAGAGCTACCTGGACTTCTTCGCCGGGATCCTGACCAACATGATCGGGTACGACGTGCCCGAGGTGCGGGACGCCGTCGAGCGCCAGCTCGCCACCGGCGTGGTCCACACCAGCACCGTCTACCTGCTGCGCGGCCAGGTCGAGCTCGCCGAGAAGATCGCCCGGCTCTCCGGCATCCCCGACGCAAAGGTGTTCTTCACCAACTCCGGGACGGAGGCCAACGAGACCGCCCTCCTCCTCGCGACCTACGCCAGGAAGACCGACCAGGTGCTCGCCATGCGGCAGAGCTACCACGGGCGCAGCTTCGGCGCGGTCAGCGTCACCTCCAACCGGGCGTGGAAGAACAACTCGCTCTCCCCGCTCAACGTGCACTTCCTGCACGGCGCCGACCGGCACCTCACCCAGTTCAAGGGCCTGTCCGACGCCGACTACATCAAGGCGTGCGTGGACGACCTGCGCCACGTGCTGGCCACCTCGGTCTCCAACGACGTGGCGGCGCTGATCGCCGAGCCGATCCAGGGCGTGGGCGGCTTCACCATGGCCCCCGACGGCCTGTTCGCCGCCTACAAGGAGGTCCTGGACGAGCAGGGCATCCTGCTCATCTCCGACGAGGTGCAGACCGGCTGGGGCCGTACGGGCAGCGCGTTCTTCGGCATCCAGAACCACGGCGTGACCCCCGACATGATCACGTTCGCCAAGGGCCTGGGCAACGGCTTCGCGGTCGGCGGCATCGTCGCCCGCGGCGACCTGATGGACGCCCCGCACGCCGTGGGCCTGTCCACCTTCGGCGGCAACCCCATCTCCATGGCGGCCGCGAACGCCACCCTCGACTACGTCCTCGACCACGACCTCCAGGCCAACGCGGCGCGCACCGGCGATCTCGTCATCGGCGGCCTCAAGGAGGCGGCCGCGCGCCTGCCGATCGTCAAGGACGTGCGCGGCAAGGGCCTGATGTTCGCCGTCGAGCTGGAAAGCCCCGCCCAGGCCGTCCGGTTCATGGAGGAGACCAAGAAGGCGGGCCTGCTCGCCGGCAAGGGCGGCCTGTACGGCACCGCCATCCGCATGGCCCCGCCCCTCACCCTGACGATGGAGGAGGCCGCCGAGGGCCTGGGGATCATCGTCAACGCACTCGAAGTCATCAACGCAGAGGCAGCAGCTCAGTGAAGTCGGTCAAGCACTGGATCAACGGATCTCCGGTCGACGGCGACAACCGCACGGCGGAGATCTTCAACCCGGCGACCGGGGAGGTCAGCGGCCACGTGCGGTTGGCCTCGGCCGCCGACGTGGACGCCGCGGTCGCCGCGGCGGTCGCGGCCTTCCCCGCCTGGCGCGACGCCTCGCTGATCAAGCGGGCGCAGGTGCTGTTCCGGTTCCGTGAGCTGATGTACGCCCATCGGGACGAGCTGGCCGCGCTGGTCTCGGCCGAGCACGGCAAGGTGCATGCGGATGCGTTGGGGGAGGTGGCGCGCGGGCTGGAGGTGGTGGAGTTCGCGTGTGGGATTCCGCATCTGCTCAAGGGTGGGTTCTCCGAGGGGGTGTCGACTCGGGTGGATTCGTATTCGATGCGGCAGCCGTTGGGGGTGGTGGCGGG
>NZ_JBITLU010000041.1:0-9392 GCF_044465525.1 Nonomuraea sp. NPDC049646
GGCGGCCGCTTCAACCCCGACACGCTGGGTGTGGACGGGGTGAAGGGCGAGGGCCACATCAAGATCCAGTACGTGGTCACCAAGTGGGGTGACGGCGTGGGCAGGAAGGCCGCTCCGGTGGCGTTCGAGACGGGCGCCTGGCGTCAGCAGGACACCGGCACGGCTCCGGTGTCGGTCAAGAAGTAACACGCGCGAACAGCAGAAGGGCGTCTCCCGCCGGGGGACGCCCTTCTCGCATGTCAAGGAACGGCAAACACCGCCCGCGTCCAGCGGCCATACTGGCTCCGCTGACGACCTGGAGTGACGGGCGGTGACCGTAAGTGATGGATACAGGGCCCGACGAGGCGCTGAACCTGGCCGTCCTGCGCGTGCGCGGCCCCGAGGGGGCCGTGGCGGGCGCGGGCTTCCTCATCGCGCCCGACCGCGCCCTGACCTGCGCGCACGTCGTCTCCGGCGCCCTGGGCCACGCCGACGGGCCGCCCCCGCCGGACGCCTGGGTCACCGTCGAGCTGCCCTTCGCCGGCGACCCCGCGCCCGTGCGCGCCCGCGTCGAGCACTGGGTCCACACCGCCGCCGACGGCTCGGGCGACATCGCCGTCCTGCGCCTGGACGCCGCGCCCCCGGGCGGACGCCCGCTGCGCATGGCCGAGCCGCGCAGCCTGTGGGGCCACCGGGTCGTCGTGGCCGGGTTCCCGCCCGGCCTGCATGGCGGCGGCTGGCACACCGGGCGGCTGCTCGGCGGCACCCAGCAGGGCTGGCTCCAGTGCGCCCCCGACGACCCCCATGGCGTGCCGATCGAGAGCGGCTTCAGCGGCAGCCCCGTCTGGGACGCCGAGCTCGGCGACGTCGTCGGCATGGTGGTCGCGGCCCAGCCCGGCGGGCCCCGCCAGGCGTTCGTGATCCCCACCCGCTCGCTCACCCGCGCCGTCCCCGCCCTGGCCGCGACCGTACGGCCGGCCTCGCCGTTCCGCGGGCTGTCGGCCTTCCGCGAGGGCGACGCCGCCGTCTTCTTCGGCCGCGACGTGGAGACCGCCCGGATCGCCCGCCTCCTCCAGGCCCACCCCGAGCTCACGCTCACCGGCCCCTCCGGCTGCGGCAAGTCCTCGCTGGCGCTGGCCGGGGTCGTGCCCGCCATGCGCCGGCAGGGCTGCCAGGTCGTCGTCCTGCGGCCCTCGGCCGTGCGGTCCTGGCCCGGCGCGCTCGCCGCCGAACTGGCCGCCCTGTCGCACCCGGGCCTGACCGGGGCCGACGCGCTGGCCAGGGCCGACGCGCTGCGCGAGCCGCTGCGCAACGGCCGGCTGCCCGATGTCGTCGACCAGGTCCTGCGCGACACCGGCGCGACCGGCCTGCTGATCGTCGTCGACCAGGCCGAGGAGCTGCTGGTCGGCGACCCCGGGCAGGCGGACGACGCGGCCGGGGTGCTGGCCGCGGCCCGCGCCTGCCCGGCCGTGCGGGTGCTGTTCACGCTGCGCGCCGACTTCCTGCCCGCCGCCCTGTCCCACCCGGCGCTCGGCGGCGCGCTCGGCCGCGAGACCTACGGGCTCACCCCCATGACCCGCGACCAGCTCCGGCAGGCCATAGAGGCGCCGCTGGACGCCGTCCCCGCCGTGACCTACGACCCCGGCCTGGTCGACCGCATCCTGGTCGACGCCGGCGGCGCGCCCGGCGCCCTGCCGCTCATCGGCTTCCTGCTGGACCGCCTCTGGCACGAGCAGGAGGGCGGCCGCATCACCCACACCTCCTACGAGGCGTGCCGCGGCGTACGCGGGGCTCTGGGCGAGCAGGCCGAGCAGGTGTGGGCGGCGTGCGTGCCCGAGGAGGACACCGCGGCCGGGGAGGAGCTGCTGTCCAGGCTCGTCCGGGTCGCCGCCGGGGCGCACGCCCCGCTGCGCCGCCGGGTCACCCGCGAGGAGGCCGGGGAGCGGCGCTGGCGGACGGCCGGCCGGCTGGCCGCCGGACGGCTGCTCGTCATGGACACCGGCGAGGACGGCCGCCAGACCGTCGAGCTGGCCCACGAGGCGCTGATCACCGAATGGCCGAGGCTGGCCCGGATCGTCGCCGCCGACCTGCAGTTCCTCGAATGGCGCGACCTGCTCCACCAGGACATGGGCCGCTGGCGGCAGGCCGGGCGCGCCCCCGACCGGCTCCCCGGCCCGCCCGAGCTGGCCGCCGCCGCCCGCTGGCTCGCCGAACGGCCCGGCGACCTGACCGAGGACGAGCACGACTACCTGCGCCAGGGCCGCCGCCGCCGGCAGCGCCGCACGCTGCGCCGCCGGGGCGCGATCACCGGCGCGGGGGTGGCGCTGCTGACGGTCCTCTCGCTGGTCGCCTGGACGCTCTACCAGGGCCGGATCGGCGAGCAGCGGGCCGCCGAGTCCCGCTCCCGCGCCCTGGCGGGCGCCTCGGCCGACCTGGCCGAACGCGACCCCGAGCTGTCGTCGCTGCTCGCCGTCGGCGCCTACCGCGCGGCCCCCACCCAGGAGGCCAGGGTCCAGCTCCTGCAGCGCTACGTCGAACACCGGTACACCAAGGGCGTGGCCACGGGCGCGCTCGGCTCGATCACCGCCGCCGACGCCAGCGACGACGCCCGCGTCCTGCTGGCCACCACCACCTCCGCCTCCGGCCGCGCCACGCTGTTCACCCGCGGCCCCGACGGCCGCTACCGGCCCGCCCACCTGCCCGACCGGGGCGGCACCAGCCGGCCCGCCGTCTCCGCCGACGGCGGCCTGATCGCCTACGCCCTCGACGACGGCGGCATGGTCTGGCACCGCGTCGACCCGCGCGACGGCGAGCTGCTCGACCAGGGCCACGTCCTGGCCCGCCAGGACCGGCCGGCCCCGGCGCTGCCCGCCGACGAGCCCGTCGCCGACGTCAGGGCGGACGGCGACGACGGCTGGATCGTCACCGCGGGCCCGAAGAAGCTCGTGCTCCAGTCGCTCGGCGCCGCCGGCACCGCCCGCACCTGGGTCTACGACCTGCCCGCCGACCTGGTCCGGTTCGGCCCCGACGCCACCACCCTGGTCGTCCGGGAGAAGGGCGTGGCCAAGGTGTACAGCAGCAAGGGCAGCCCGGTGTGGCGGCAGCTGACCATCCGCGAGCTCGGCCCGGCCGACGGACTTGCCGTCTCCGGCGACGGCGCCACCGCCGTGACCTGCCGGACCAGCGACGACGGCCGCGCCGCCACGTACACGGGGTTCGCGGTGCGCGACGGGAAGCGGCTGGGCGGCTTCCCGGCCGGACGCCCGTGCGGCGCGTTCGTCGTCGACCGAGAGGGAAGGCGCGTGGCCGAGCAGGGCGCCTCCGGCTGGGAGCTGGTCGACCTGGCCGCCGGCCGCACCCTGTCGCGCGCCTGGATCGACGCCCAGCCGAGCGCCGCCCCCGTCGCGCTGGTGGGCGCGCCCGGCGCGCAGGAGCTGCTCACCAGGTCACCCGACACGCTGGTGCTGACCGCGCTGCGCGACGGCGAGCAGCTCATCGGCAACCCGGCGCTGCTCCAGGGCGGCGCCCGGATGGTCGCCCAGGCCGACGGCGGGGCCCGGCTGCGCCTCATGGAGACCGGCGAGCCGCAGCGCACCCTGGCCGACGTCGTCCGCGCCGAGAGCCCGAAGGGCCTCGACACCGACGGCGACCCCGTCGTGGACGAGTCGGGACGCCTGCTCGCCGACGCCGTCGCCCCCGCGAAGGTCGCCGTCCGCGCGCTGCCCTCGCTGTCCCCCCTCACCGAGGTCACCACCGCCCGGCCGCCCGAGGGCACGCACCTGACCTGCTTCTTCAAGGACGGCGACCTGTTCACCCTCGCCGGCCGCCGCCTGGAGCGCTGGGAGCCCGCCACGGGCCGCCGCAAGAGCGCCTTCGACGTCGCCGGCCCCGGCGCGGTCGTCACGGAGGTGCAGGTCAGCCCGTGGAGCGCCGGCCACCTGATGGTCGCCGTGCAGGGCGCCGACCACCTGCGCACGATCGACCTGCGCACCGGCGAGGAGGTCAAGGACCGGCGGCTGACCGTGGGCACCGACGTCGTCAGCGGGTTCGTCTTCGACCACACCGGCACCCACCTGCTGCTGTTCCGCAACGGCATGCTGCCCGAGGTGTGGCTCACCCACCCGCTCAGGAAGGTGCTCGGCCCGCTGCGCTCGTCGGGCGAGAACATCCGCGGCGGCGAGCGCATGACCTCGATCATGCCGCGGAACGCGGGCCGGCTGTTCCTGTTCCGCGAGCGGGAGATCAGCGTCTTCGGGCTCGGCGAGAGCGGGGTGTCCTACGCGGAGGGCTACACCTTCCGCCAGCCCCAGGACTTCCTCGACATCTCGCCCGACGGCTCGCTGCTGCTGCGCCTCAAGGGCGGCGACGGCGCCACCGGCTACTCCACCGACCTGCTCCGGCTCGACCCCGGCACCTGGCGGGCGCGGCTGTGCGAGGTGTTCGGCCGCCGCTTCACGCCCGGCGACCGGCAGCAGGTGCCGATCGCCCTGCCGGACGCGGTCTGCTGACCGTCACGGCTTGCGCCCGACCCCGCCCAGGAAGGTGTGGTACGTGATGCCCAGGGCCGGGTGGTAACCCGGCTCCGGCCGCCACTCGGCCAGCGGCACCAGACCGGGCTCCAGCAGCTCCAGGCCGTCGAAGAAGCCGAGGATCTCCGCGCGGGTGCGCCACCGCCCGGTGCCCATGGTGTCGTTGAACAGCCGCTCGGCCTCGAACGCCTGCCGCGACACCTCCGGGCGTTCCTCCATCGGGTTGTGGAAGTGGGAGACGGCGACGTGGCTGCCCGGCGCGAGCCGTCCGATCAGGCGGGCGGCGATGCCGGCCGGGTCCTCCTCGTCCGGCAGGTGGTGCAGGATCCCGAACAGCAGCAGGCCCACCGGCTCGTCGAGGTCGAGGAGCTGCCTGGTCTCGGGATGGTCGAGGATGTCGTCGGGGCGGCGGATGTCGGCCTCGATGACGGTGGTTCCGTCGTCGACGGCGAGCAGGGCCCGGCCGTGGACCAGCACGATCGGGTCGTGGTCGACGTAGACCACCCGGCAGCCCGGGGCGGCGGCCTGGGCGATCTCGTGCACGTTGCCCTGCGTGGGCAGCCCCGACCCGATGTCCAGGAACTGGCGGATGCCGGCCTCGACGACCAGGTCGCGGACGACGCGCGCCAGGAAGTCCCGGTTCGACCGGGCCGCCTGCGGGGCGTCCGGGGCGATCCGCAGCGCCATCTGGGCCACCTCGCGGTCGATCTCGAAGTTGTCCTTGCCGCCGAGCATGTAGTCGTAGACCCGGGCGACGCTGGGCTTGGTGGTGTCCACGTCGAGGGCGGGGGAGCCCTGCTCGTCGTCGGCCACGGTCGGCTCCTTCGGTTGCGTCGGGCGAGTCCGGCTGGCGTGATCATACGTCCCGGAGGGCGGAAAAATCAGGCCCGGGCCGGGCCGTACGGGCTACGGGATTCCGGCGGCCCGCGTTGACATGATGACCCCATGACGATCGAACCACTGGCCCCGGACACCCTGCTCACCACCACCCGCAGCGTGCGCAGGCGCCTCGACCTGTCCCGCCCGGTCCCGGCGGAGCTGGTCCGCCAGAGCCTGGAGGTCGCGCTCCAGGCGCCCAGCGGCGGCAACCGGCAGGGATGGCACTGGATCGTGGTCACCGACCCCGAGCGGCGCAAGGTGATCGGCGAGTACTACCGGCGCTCATGGAACAGCTACTCCACCTCCGGCGGCTCGGCCCGCTCGATGTTCCGGGACGACCCGGCGCGCGCGGCGGCCCAGGAGCGCGTCAGCGGCAGCGCCGCCTATCTGGCCGAGCACATGGGCGACGTCCCGGTGCTGGTGATCGGCGCGATCGAGCTGCCCGGCGGCCGCCTGCCCGAGGGCAACCAGGCCGGGCTGTGGGGCTCGCTGCTGCCCGCCGCGTGGAGCTACATGCTCGCCGCCCGCGCCCGCGGCCTGGGCAGCGCGTGGACCACCCTGCACCTGGAGTACGAGAGCGAGATCGCCGAGCTGCTCGGCATCCCGGCCGAGGTGCGCCAGGGCGTGCTGCTGCCCACCGCGTACTTCACGGGGGAGACCTTCCGGCCCGCCGCGCGGCAGCCGCTCGACGAGGTGCTGCATCTCGACCGCTGGTGACCCGGCGCCCCTGCGGGGCGCCGGGAAAACCGCTTGTCCGGCGGTGGGCGCGGCCCTACCTTGTGACGGTCACGTCAACCGAGAGGACTTCACTTGCTGGGCGCCCGTGTGCACGCATACCTTCGAGCGGCGGCCGGAACCCGGGCACACCGGGCCGGGCCGTTCCTGATCCGCTTCGACGAGCACGACGACGCGCCGCCGTTCAACTACGCCATCCCCGACGACGACCTCGCGCCTGCCGGCGAGCAGGTGGCCGCGCTGGCCGCCGCCTTCCGCGAGCGCGGCAGGACACCCCGGCTGGAGTACGTGCCGCAGGTCGCGCCCAAGGTGGAGCAGGCCCTGCTGGCCGCCGGGTTCGCCGTCGAGGGGCGCTTCCCGCTGCTGGTGTGCCCGGCCGGGGAGCTGGCCGAGCCGCCCGCCGACGCCGCCGTCCGCCTCGCGCTGGTGACCGACGACCCGGGCCTGTGGCAGGTCGCGCGGGTGATGAACGCGGCCTTCGACGCGCCCGAGGCCACCGAGCACGACGTCGCGCGGCTGCGCGGCGTGCTCGGCCGCGGCGGCCTGGTGGCCGCGGCCACCGACGCCGCCACCGGCGAGGTCGTCGGCGCCGGCCAGCTCGGCGGCCCGCAGGAGGGCGTGGCCGAGGTCGCCGGCATCGCCGTGCGCGACACGCACCGGCGGCGCGGCATCGGCGGAGCCGTCACCGCCCTGCTGACCAGGGCGGGCCTCGACGCCGGCGTCACCATGCCGTTCCTCACCCCCGCCGACGACGCGGCGGGCCGGGTCTACGCCCGCGTCGGCTACCGCAAGGCGGGCGAGGTCCTGCACATCTCGGCCCCCTGACCCTCTCGCCGGATCAGCCGCAGTCGCAGCAGCCGCCGCAGTCGGGGCAGTCGCAGTTGCTGCAGTTGTCCAGGTAGCAGCGCTCGCAGCAGGGCCGTCCCGCCTTCTTGCTCCACCTCGGCCGCCAGAGCCCGCAGGTCAGGAACGTCGCCACCCCGGCCCCCGACCTGCGGATCCAGCCGGGACGCCGGTAGGAGGCCGCGCCGAACGCGCGCTCGACCGCCCGGCGCACCTCGGCGCCGAGCAGCCGTTCCACCAGGTGCCGCTCGTCCAGCTCCAGGTCGGCCACGGCCAGGGCGAGCCCGTGGGCGGCGTCGTCGCACAGTTGCCGCGCCCGCTCGCGGCCGGTGCCGGTGGCGGTCAGCGGGTTGAACGCGCCCCGCTCGTCGTCGGCCGCCTGGTCCTCGACGGCGTCCAGGAGGTGCGCGACGCGGCCGAAGAACCGGCCGGCCTCGGCCAGCGGCGCCGCGTTCGCCGGCCGCCCGGCCAGCACCGCGGTGTGGGCGAAGGCCGCCGCCACCGCCTCCTCAGCGGGCGCCGTGAGGTCGAGCAGGTCCATCGGTGCGGCCAGGGCCCGGCGCTCGCGTTCGAGCTGCCGGTCCACCGTCGCCGACAACACGGCGGTGTCGAAGCCGACGCCCGACGCCAGCCGGGCGCCGCCGGCCTCCCAGCGGGCCGCGAGCAGGCGGCGGGCCGGAGCCGTGGCCGGGGCGGCGTCCCCGTCGGCCACCTGGTCGCGCAGCCTGCCCGCGGCCAGGACGAGCGACACCCCCGCCGCCAGGCGGGCGCCGCGGCCGCGGGCGTCCACCACGTCGGCGGAGCGGAACCCGCGCAACGCGCACGGCCCGGCCGTCCGGTGCGGCACGGCGGCCGGGAGCTGGGCCTCGGTCAGCACCGAGAGGATCAGCGTGTCGTAGTTGGTGGTCAGCCGGGCGGCGTGCCCCTGCCCGTCCCGCAGTGTCAGGCAGAGCCCGCACAAATGCGCCCGCCACGCCGCGCGTACCGCCGCGCACCCGTGCTCGCCGCACGGACGGATGATCCCGAACACACCGACCTCACAAGATCCGGAAAACGCTGGAGGAATCGTACGGGCGATCATCCGTCCGCGGCACCGCGGGGTTCAGGCGCGGGTTCGGGCGCGGGTTCGGGCGCGGGGCGGCGTGCCCGTCCGGCCGCCACCGCCAGCACGGCCGCCCCGGCCAGCGTGAGCAGCGCGGTGAACAGCCACTCGTCCGAGCCCTCCGGCCCGTAGACGCGGGTCAGGCGGCCCGTGTCCACGGCCGCGGTGGCCTGTCCCGCCGCCAGGGTGCCGCGGTCGCTGCCGTACAGCTCGACGTCGCGCCGCCGGATCCGTCCGTCGCCGGAGGTGAAGTCCCCGGCCCAGACGCAGGACTCGTGCCCGGGATGCCGTACGCACCGCAGCTCCCGGGCGGTGAACGCGCCGCTCACCCCGTCGGCGCGGGCGGCGCGTACGACGGGGCCGAACTCCGGCACGGAGACCGACAGCAGCAACAGCCCCACGACGGCCAGCGCCACCGTGAACCCGCCCGGACGTCGTCTGGTGACCGCCATGAGCTAGTGCGCCACCGCGCAGGTGCAGGCGGCCCCGCCGTGCTCGGCGGCCCGGCGGTGGAGCAGCATCGCCACCACCATCGGCGCGAAGACGACCGCGTTGTAGAACAGGTGCAGCTCCATCCGGGGCAGGAAGATCTGCAGGACGCTGGTCGGGACCGGCCGTCCGAGCAGGTAGAGCCCGGTGATCTTCTGTACGAGCAGCAGCAGGTGCTCCATGTGGTGCCAGACCTGGATGCCCAGGGAGATGTTCCACCAGGTCCGCGAACGGCCGGCGAACCCCTTGCGCAGCATGATCAGGCCCACGAGCATGAGCAGCGCGTACCCGTAGTGCATCCACTCCGAGGTCACCAGCCACGGGAACGGCAGGCCGAGCACCCCGCGGGCCTCGCTCAGCGGCCACCCCCAGACGTAGACCTGCACGGCCTGCACCAGATGCTCGGCCCAGTGGGCCACCACGATGAGCATGAAGAGCGTGAGTGCCGCCTTGTGGTGCCGTCCGTTGAGCGTGGACGCGCTGATCGTCGTCGCCATTCCTCACCTCGTGTCTGTCGCGCTGACGCTGGCGCGATGATCTCGGACGGCACTGGGAACGGGCTTGCATCCTCTTTGCAGTTGGCTGGGAGCCCGGGGGGCGGCGCCGGCCCCCTGACGAACGCGCAGGTCATGGGGGAATGCCGGGAGCTTGCCCGTGGTTTACCTACTCATACCCCGTGGGCTTTGGCAGTGGTTGATGCTGTTTGCCCGGGGTTTACGGTTCAGCGGTAGATCTTTGCCCGTTTTGGGGTGTTAGGTTTGCGTTTGTCCGTTTCTTGGGTTAGTGTTGTACCTATCGGCGGGTGAGAGACCCTTCCTTTCCCGGGTCCGCCCCCC
>NZ_JBITLU010000042.1:0-8026 GCF_044465525.1 Nonomuraea sp. NPDC049646
GGGGGGGGGGCGGCGGGGGGGGGGGGGGGGGGGGGGGGGGGGGGCTGGCGCGGGGCGGGGGGGGGGGGGGGCGGGGCGCCCGGGCGGCCCCCGCGGGTCTCGGGGAGGTCGGCCAGCTTCCAGGCGGCCAGGCTGAGCCGCATGGCCAGGGACGGTTCCGACAGGGGCAGGGTCTCGGCCGTCCCGGCGATGTCGCGGGCGTGCAGCTCCCGCTTCTGCCGGCCGTTCACCAGGCTTCGCTGCCAGATGAGGGACGTCGCGACCAGCAGGCACACCGCCAGGACGGCCAGGACCGCGGTGCGCCGCCTGCCCTTCCTGCGCTCGCCGTGGCTGGCGGCCAGGAAGGCGCGTTCGGCCGGGGTGAGGGTCCGGGCCGTGAGGTGTTCGCGGGCCAGGTCAAGGCGCAGCCCCCGGTAGAGGGCGCCGGGGTCGCGGCCGTGCTCCTCCCACGTGTAGGCCGCCTCGGTGAGCCGCCGGTGCACCCTCAGGCGTTCGCGGTCCTCCTCGGCCCAGGCGCGCAGCCGGGGCCAGGCGGTCAGCAGGGCCTCGTGGGCCAGGTTGACCGTCTCGCCGTCCTGGGTGACGAGGCGGGCGGCGGTCAGGCGTTCGAGCAGGAGCGGGCCCGGGTCGCCGGGGTCGCCGGTCAGCAGCTCCGAGCGCCGTACCGGGCGGCGGGTGGGCTGCGCGCCCGCCTCGCCGGGCATGACCAGCCGCAGCAGCAGGTCGCGCAGCCGGTCCTGCTGGGCCGGGGTCAGGCCGGCGTGAAGCTTCTCGGAGGTGCGGGCGACCGCGCCCGCGATGCCGCCCGCGGCCTCGTACGCCTCCAGCGTCAGCGCCTTGCCGTGGTGGCGTTTCCAGGTCTCCAGCAGGGCGTGCGACATCAGCGGCAGGCCGCCGGGCTGCCCGGTGACCTCCTCCAGGATCCGGGCCGTCAGCTCGCGCTGCACGATCAGGCCGGCGGTGGCCGCGGGCTTGACGATCGCCTGGCGCAGCTCGGCCGGGCTCATCGGGCCCACCAGGACGGTGGCGTCCTCGACGGCCTCGATCAGCCGGGGATGGTCGGCGCACCGTCCGAAGAAGTCCGCGCGTACGGAGAGCACGACCCCGCCCTCGGCGGCCACCAGCGCGTCGATGAACGCCCCGCGCTCGGCGGGGTCCTCGCACAGCGTGAACACCTCCTCGAACTGGTCGACCACGACCAGCTCCCCCTCGGCGGCGGCCGGCAGGGCCGTCAGGGCCGGATGGACGCCCGGCGTGACGACGCGCGCCGCGCGCGGCCGCAGCGCCGGCACCAGCCCGGCGCGCAGCAGCGAGGACTTGCCGCAGCCGGACGGGCCGACCACCATCACCATCCGGTGCGCCTTCACCATGCCGGCCAGCCGCTCCACCAGCGCGGACCGGCCGAAGAAGTAGGCCCGGTCGGCCTCCTCGAACCCGGCCAGCCCCCGGTACGGCGCCCGCTCGCACGCGGCGGCCACGGACGCCCGCTCCCGGTCGGCGGCCAGGGTCTCCTCCCAGCGGACCCGCCATTCCCGCTCGTCGCCGCCGCAGGCGCGGACGTAGGCCAACGTGACCGGCAGGGTCGGCAGCCTCTCCCCGGCGGCGGCCTGGGCCAGCGTGGAGGCGGCGAAGCGGGCCCGCGCGGCCATCACCCGGTAGGACGGGGTGCCCGCCTGCTCCCGTAACTTGCGCAGCTCGACCGCGAAAGCGGCGACCGGGCCGTCCATCGGATCCACGACCTGTTCACGTCGTCCCATGCGCTCCCCCTAGGTCCCATGAGAACCACAAACCAGCGCAAAATACGACTTCACCCCGATTCGATCAAGTTTGTCCATGGCGCGAAACGGGCTTCCGGACAATGATCGCCCCGCTGAGACTGGGGACCTGCCACGCCGCCGAGAAGCCGAGGACATCCCATGCGCCTGCTCGTCGCCCTGACCCTGTCGCTGCTCACGCCGGCCCCCGCCGGACCCGCCGTTCCGGCGGCGGGCGGCACCGGCGTCGTCAGGTTCGTCAACGCGGGCACCGGCGACTGCCTGGACGCCAACAACGGCGAGGACGTCCGCTCCCTGGCCTGCAACCGGGAGGCGGGCAAGCCCGAGGACGGGTGGCAGCTCTGGCACGTCGAGGACATCTCCCGGGCCACAGGGGTGCCCGGGACGTTCATGATCCGGAGCGACCACGAGAGGTACGACCGCCGATGCCTGACCGCACGGGGGCCCAGGAAGCAGGACGCGATCCTGGCCCCCTGCGCGCCGGGCGACAGCGGGCAATGGTGGACGTTCGACGGCGCCAGGATCCTGGCCCACCGGTACGGCAAGGCCGCCCTCTACGACGAGGCGGGCACCCTGCACGTCCGCGTCGCCCGCCACGCCCGGCCCGGCGTGAACGCCCGGTGGTGCCGGCGGGCCTGGCCCACCCAGAAGGCGTCCTGCGACGCCTGACGATCACAGCGAGAAGAGGATCCGTTGGGACAATTGTTGATCGCGCTGGCGATGACGGCCGCCGTCATGAGCGCCGCGCCGGCGGCCGCCAGCACCGCGGCCCCCGCGTC
The DNA here is from genome assembly GCF_044465525.1 of Nonomuraea sp. NPDC049646. Lineage (NCBI taxonomy): Bacteria > Bacillati > Actinomycetota > Actinomycetes > Streptosporangiales > Streptosporangiaceae > Nonomuraea > Nonomuraea sp. NPDC049646. The sequence goes on from NZ_JBITLU010000042.1 coordinate 2,555, forward strand.
CGCGGGGGCCGCCGCGGCGGTCCAGGTGGTGGCGCCGCTCAAGCGTCTGACCGGCGACGCGCTCACCGGGCTGTCGCTCACGGTCGGGGCCGAGCCGTACACCCAGCCCATGGAGGACGCGTTCAGCCTGACCACCCTGGACCAGGTGCTCAGCGGCGACGATCGGACCCAGCTCCCGACGCCCGCCGGTGACCCGGCCTGCGCCTCGCGCATGCAGTCCTTCGGTCCGGCGACGGGCGGCGTCGGCAGGTCGTTCTGCTGGGACGCCAAGCTGCAGGGCCTGACGGGCGAGACCGCCTGGGTGCCGCAGGGCCTGGCCACCTCCGGTGAGGCGAGGAACGACGCCGCTCCGGTGCCCACCTCGAAGGACGCGCTGATCACGAGCTGGTCCTGGCAGAACCCGCCCACCCACTCGCTGGCCAACTCGGTGCGGCTGTCGGTGGTGAACCTGAACGACATGCGTCACCGGACCGTCCTGCCGGTCTGGGTCCGTCCGGACGGGACCCTGAGCCGGATCTACGGGCACGGCGGCGGCCTGGCCTGGAGCGGCCCCTACCTGTTCATGGCCACCACCCCCGGCTGGCCCGACGGCACCGGCGCCCCGAGCGCCAAGCGCAGCGCCATCCGCGTGTTCGACACCCGCCGGATCTACCGCCATCAGACCAAGCTCGACGACTACCAGTACGTCATGCCGGAGGTGGCCAACTTCGTCAGCCCCGACCTGCACTTCGACTACATCTCGCTGGACCGGACGAGCGCCGGCCGGCAGGCCCTCGTGGTGGGCGACTACCGGGCCACCTGGCTGAACGGCCAGCCCCAGCCGCTGAACGGCACCCGGATCGCGCGCTACGCCTTCCGCTCGGCCGAGACCGGCGACCACCGGCTCGACCTGACCCCGACGGCGGCCTGGGAGTCCACCACGCCCACGACGGCGGAGACCCACGCCATCAGCGACGTCCAGGGCGTCCAGCTCCACGACGGCCGGCTCTACGTCAACATGAGCGCCGGCAAGTTCGTCAACGTCCCGTACTCCAGGCGCTTCGCGTCGGTGGACCTGGCCTCCATGACGATGACGGCCCGTACGGACTGGGGCTACCGGCCGGAGGACCTGTCGCTGTGGTACTCGGGCGCCGGGGGCGAGCTGTGGGGGCTGACCGAAGGCGAGGACCAGCGGGTCGTCTACTCCGTCGCCCTCGGCAACCTCGCGCCCTGAGCCCCGCGCCCTTCCGGGCGGCCCCGTCCGGAGCGATCCTCCGGACGGGCCCGCCTCGGCGGCCTCCGCCGGGCCGTGCGGCTCACCTCTCGGCGATGAACCCGACGATCTGCTGTTCTCGGCCCCGTCGATCATCACGCTGCCGATGATCGCGGTCTGCGTGGTGTTCAGCCGCCAGGTGGTGAGCGGCATCACGGCGGGCGGCCTCAAGTGGCCCGGCGGGTTCGGCGTCAGGGGCCCTCGCCGGTGATGCGCAACGCGAAGTCCGCGTAGGTGTCCGCGTAGGTGTCCGCGACCTCGTGCGGTTCGTACGGCAGGGCGGAGTCGTACCAGTTCGCCACGCGCATCCCCATCCCGCTGATCGCGGTCACCGCGAGGAAGGCGTCGGGCACGGCGAAGACGCCCGCGGCGATGCCCTCGTCGATGATGTCGATGATCAGTTGCCGGCCGGCCGCGCGCAGCACGAGCGCGGGGCCGGCCAGCTCGGGAGACAGGGCGTGCAGCTCGTTGTCGGCCACGACGGCCAGCATGGGGAGCTCCGCGTGCGCCAGGACGTGCGCGCGCACCACCCGGCGCAGGCGCGAGGCGGGATCGGCCGGGCCCGCCGCGGCCGCCTCGGTCAGCCGCCGGTGGCGCTCCTCGTGACCGATGCGCACCAGCTCAGCCAGGACGTTCTCCTTGGTCGGGTAATGGGAGTAGAGCGTCGCCGAGCGGATCTCGCAGGCCACCGCGAGGTCGCGGATGGAGGTGCCGTAGAAGCCCCGCTCGGCGAAGAGCTGCAGCGCCTGGCGCAGGATCCGGCCGGAGGTGCCCTGGAGCAGGACGTGCTCGGGCAGCCGGATGTCGCAGGCGGCGATCCGGCGCTGGGTCGCCAGAGCGGCCGATCGGTCGTCAGTCACGCGCCCATTCTGCCGCGACGCCGCTCCGGCCGGTCTCCTCGCACGTCGGGGCGCGGGCGCGGCCCCGGCCGGAGGGCGTCTCGGTCACTGCGGCACGAGCGCGTTGCGGCGCACGTCCGCGGCGAACGCCTCGGCCGTGGCCGACGCCTTGAGCCGGGCCGCCATCAGCCGCACCGTCCGCGCGGCCTCGGCCCGCGGCACGGTGTGCGGCACGGTGTGCGGCGGGCCGCTCTGCATGACGGCCCGGCGGAACAGGCCTGTGGCGCGCGGGCTGGTGAGCAGCGCGCCGATGCTGACGGCGCCCGCCGACTCGCCGAAGACGGTGACGTTGCCGGGGTCGCCGCCGAAGGCCGCGATGTTGTCGCGCACCCATTCCAGCGCGGCGATCTGGTCGAGCATCGGTCGGCAACCGAGGGGTCCGCCGGGTCACCCGAGCGCGGAGAGGTCGCGGCCGAGGAAGGCCAGCAGCCGCCGGTGGGCGGGAGCGTCCCCGGCCTGGTGGACCTCGGGGCCGAACATCCCGGGGAGGCGGAAGGCGTCGAAGTCCATGCCGCGCATGGCGGCGAGCAGATCGTCGCAGCTCTGCCCGTCGACGAGCCGCTCCTGGCCGGTGGCGATCGCCAGGTCGGCGCCGTGCGCCAGGACCTCGGTGAGATGGACCAGTGCGGCCATCGGCCCGGGGACGGCGCCGAATCCCAGCCGTACGGTCCCTTCCAGGGCGCCCGGACGGCGCCAGGCCGCGCGGTCGAGGCGGGCGGCCTCGGCGAAGGCGGCCGGCGGGTCGGCGCCCAGCCAGTCGTCCTCGTGCTCGCCTCCCGGGTCGGCGCCGGTGAGCTGGGCGGCGAAGATCCGCATGCCGCCGACCAGGTGGTTGAGTTCGGCGCGCACGTCCCATCCCGGGCAGGGCGTGGGGGCGGCGAGGTGGTCGCCGGTGATGCCCGTGACGATGGCCGCGGTCATGCCGATGGCCCGGTCGATCCGGTCGATCAGGTTGTTCATCCGATTGCTCGTTCCGTCCGCTGTCCGAGACGGAACGGGACCGTCTCGGTATGGCCTGCACAGTAGCTTTCACCGACCCGAGACGCAACCGTTCCGTCTCGGGTAGGCTGGGCGGCATGAGCCGACCGTCAGCAGTCCGCCCGCCGGGCGGCCCCGTCCTGCAGGACGCCGTCACCGAGGCGATCCGCGCCGCCTTCTTCGAAGAACTCGCCGAAGCCGGCTACGGGCGGCTGTCACTGGAGGCCGTGGCCCGGCGCGCCGGCTCGGGCAAGGCCGCCATCTACCGACGCTGGAAATCCAAGGAGGCCATGACCATCGACCTGGTCACCCAGGTCGCGACCACCGCCGCCGACACCCCCGACACCGGAACGCTGCGGGGAGACGTCCTGGCCTTCCTGACCGCGACCGACGCGGCCCTGCGGCATCCGCTGGCATCCCGTATCGTGCCCGATCTGCTCGCGGCGGGCGCCCACCACCCCAACATCGCCGCGTCCCTGCGCGACAAGGTCGCCGGAACCCGCCGCGAGAAGGTGGCCGGCATCCTGCGGCGGGCCATGGAACGCGGGGAGCTTCCCCCCGGCACCGACCTCGAACTCGGCCTCGACCTGCTGGCGGGCCCCCTCTACTGGAGCACCACCGTCCGCCGGGCCCCCCTCGACCCGGCTCGCCTGGCCCGGCTCGCCGACAAGGTGGTGGCCGCCCTCGCGGCATGACGCGCACTCGGCCGCAGGTTTCGTGGCCGCGCCGCTGCCGGGCGGGACGGACGTCCGGGCCGCGACGATTCAGAAGGCCGAGGCGGTGCATCGCGCTGATGTCGGAGTTCCAGCGGCGCTCGCCGCGGGTGTGGAGCGACGACATCGGCGGCCGGTGAGCCGCGTCCCGGGCCCGTCGCGCGCCGCTGGCCCGCGGATCTGCGCCCTTGATGCGTGGTTTGCAGAGTCGGCTACTATTAGTCACGTTGTTCCACCTCAGGCTGAGGGGCCCGCGACGTCACCACCAGTGACGGAGCCAGTGGAGCGGCCCGGCGAGTTCCTCCACGCCGGGCGAGCGGGCCCCGTGGATCTTTCCCCTTGCAGGACACCTCCTCTGGGCTCGTGTGCTCATTCGATTTCAGAGATGTCAAAGGAAAGAACCTTGGCCCGCTTCGACACCATCGTCGCGCTTCGCCTGGCGAAGGCGCTGCTCACCTTCACCGTCGGCGGCTTCGCGCTGCTCGTCGTGTTCGGCAACCTCACCGACTACGGCACGAACTTCGAGTTCGTCCGGCACGTGCTGGCCATGGACGCGCAGAAGCCCGAACTCGCCGCGGTCAGCCAGATCAACTACCGCGCCATCTCGTGGACGTGGGCGCACCACGTCGCCTACGTCGGCGTCATCCTCACCGAGGCGGTCATCATGGTGACCTGTCTGGTGTCGGCCTGGCAGCAGGTCAGGGCCGTCGGCCGCGACGACGCCGCCTTCCAGCGGTCCAAGCGGTGGGGCGTCGTCGGCTGCACGGTCGCCCTGCTGCTGTGGTTCTTCGGCTTCCAGGCCATCGGCGGCGAGTGGTTCGGCATGTGGATGAACGGCACCTGGAACGGCATCCCCGACGCGGTGCGGCTGTGCACCTACATCGGGATCGTGCTGGTCTTCCTCAGCCTCCGCAACGACACCCGCGAGACCGCCTGACCCGACCGCCTGACCCGACCGCCTGACCCGACCGCCTGACCCGACCGCCTGACCCGACCGCCGGCCCGGAGCCCGGCGCGCGCCCGCGCCGAAGACGTGCCGAAGACGTGCCGAAGACGTGCCGAAGACGTGGGGAAGCCCCGGCCGGAGGACCGGCCGGGGCTCCTTACCTGTGATGGGGACGCTCAGAGCGTGATGCTCCAGGTGTCCAGGAAGCCGGTGTCACCGGCGTAGACGTCCCTGATGTCGAGCGTCCAGGTGCCGGCGGCCTGCTGGGTGACCGGGACCGAGAAGGTCCTGGTGCCGTACTGCGTGCAGCTGGTGCCGCCGTAGGCGTCTACCAGGTAGTAGGTGCCGTTCGGGCCGCGGAGCCGGATGTTCAGGTCCTCGGCGCAGGTGTGGCTGATCGTGATCGACAGCTTGACCGGGGAGACCGCGGTGCCCGTCGCGTTGGACGTGATCGAGCTCTGGGTGGTGGAGTAGTCCCTGATCTGGTAGTCGGTGTTGTTGGTGAACGTCCGGCCGGGGCCGCCGGTGCCCACCGTGAGGGTGAAGGTCGCGGTGTGCGTGGTCGAGCCGGTGCCCGTGATGGTGATCGGGTAGGTGCCCTGGGCCGTGGAGGCGCCGACGGACAGGGTCAGCGTGGAGGAGTTGCCGGAGGTCACCGAGGCCGGGTTGAAGCTGGCGGTGGTG
>NZ_JBITLU010000043.1:1721-4184 GCF_044465525.1 Nonomuraea sp. NPDC049646
CTTGTGTGATGTGACTGCGTGCCTTTTGAAGAATGAGCCTGCGAGTTATGGTGTGTGGCGAGGTTAACCCGTGTGGGGGAGCCGTAGCGAAAGCGAGTCTGAATAGGGCGTTTGAGTCGCATGCTGTAGACCCGAAGCGGAGTGATCTACGCATGGGCAGGTTGAAGCTCAGGTAAGACTGGGTGGAGGACCGAACCCACCAGGGTTGAAAACCTGGGGGATGACCTGTGTGTAGGGGTGAAAGGCCAATCAAACTCCGTGATAGCTGGTTCTCCCCGAAATGCATTTAGGTGCAGCGTCGCGTGTTTCTTGCCGGAGGTAGAGCTACTGGATGGCCGATGGGCCCGACAAGGTTACTGACGTCAGCCAAACTCCGAATGCCGGTAAGTGAGAGCGTGGCAGTGAGACTGCGGGCGATAAGGTTCGTAGTCGAGAGGGAAACAGCCCAGATCACCGACTAAGGCCCCTAAGCGTGTGCTAAGTGGGAAAGGATGTGGAGTCGCAGAGACAACCAGGAGGTTGGCTTAGAAGCAGCCACCCTTGAAAGAGTGCGTAATAGCTCACTGGTCAAGTGATTCTGCGCCGACAATGTAGCGGGGCTCAAGCACACCGCCGAAGTCGTGGCATTCAGTCTTTCGGGGCTGGATGGGTAGGGGAGCGTCGTGCAGCCGGCGAAGCAGCAGAGTGATCTAGTTGTGGAGGCTGTGCGAGTGAGAATGCAGGCATGAGTAGCGAATCGAGGGTGAGAAACCCTCGCGCCGGATGACCAAGGGTTCCTGGGGCAGGCTAATCCGCCCAGGGTAAGTCGGGACCTAAGGCGAGGCCGACAGGCGTAGTCGATGGACAACGGGTTGATATTCCCGTACCCGCTTTAACGCGCCCATATCGAACCTCGTGATGCTAAGAGTCCTTAGCTCGCCTAAAGCCTTCGGGCTTGGGGTCAGAGTGAACGCTCGATCCGATCGGGTAGTAGGTAAGCGATGGGGTGACGCAGGAAGGTAGTCCAGCCCAGGCGATGGTTGTTCCTGGGGTAAGCATGTAGGGAGTGAGGTAGGCAAATCCGCCTCACATGTATCCTGAGATGTGATGCCGAGCCGATTGTGGTGAAGTGGATGATCCTATGCTGCCGAGAAAAGCCTCTAGCGAGTGTTGTGGCGGCCCGTACCCTAAACCGACTCAGGTGGTCAGGTAGAGAATACTAAGGCGATCGGGTGAACTGTGGTTAAGGAACTCGGCAAATTGCCCCCGTAACTTCGGGAGAAGGGGGACCTCTGCTGGTGATGAGTCTTGCACTCGGAGCTGGTGGGGGTCGCAGTGGCCAGGGGGAAGCGACTGTTTACTAAAAACACAGGTCCGTGCGAAGTCGTAAGACGATGTATACGGACTGACGCCTGCCCGGTGCCGGAACGTTAAGGGGACCGCTTAGTTGTGGTGACACAGCGAAGGTGAGAACTTAAGCGCCGGTAAACGGCGGTGGTAACTATAACCATCCTAAGGTAGCGAAATTCCTTGTCGGGTAAGTTCCGACCTGCACGAATGGCGTAACGACTTCCCCGCTGTCTCAACCGCAGACCCGGCGAAATTGCACTACGAGTAAAGATGCTCGTTACGCGCAGCAGGACGGAAAGACCCCGGGACCTTCACTACAGCTTGACATTGGCGTTTGGAGCGTCTTGTGTAGGATAGGTGGGAGACTGGGAAGCTCGGACGCTAGTTCGGGTGGAGTCATTGGTGAAATACCACTCTGGTCGTTTTGAACGTCTAACTCTGGTCCGTGATCCGGATCGGGGACAGTGTCTGGTGGGTAGTTTAACTGGGGCGGTTGCCTCCTAAAGGGTAACGGAGGCGCCCAAAGGTTCCCTCAGCCTGGTTGGCAATCAGGTGTTGAGTGTAAGTGCACAAGGGAGCTTGACTGTGAGACTGACGGGTCGAGCAGGAGCGAAAGCTGGGACTAGTGATCCGGCATCGGCGTGTGGAAGCGGTGTCGCTCAACGGCTAAAAGGTACCCCGGGGATAACAGGCTGATCTTCCCCAAGAGTCCATATCGACGGGATGGTTTGGCACCTCGATGTCGGCTCGTCGCATCCTGGGGCTGGAGTAGGTCCCAAGGGTTGGGCTGTTCGCCCATTAAAGCGGTACGCGAGCTGGGTTTAGAACGTCGCGAGACAGTTCGGTCCCTATCCGCTGCGCGCGCAGGAGACTTGAAAGGGGCTGTCCCTAGTACGAGAGGACCGGGACGGACGAACCTCTGGTGTGCCAGTTGTACCGCCAGGTGCACGGCTGGTTGGCTACGTTCGGAAGGGATAACCGCTGAAAGCATCTAAGCGGGAAGCTCGCCTTGAGATGAGGTCTCCCACCACGTGAGTGGGTAAGGCTCCCGGTAGACGACCGGGTTGATAGGCCGGAGGTGGAAGCATGGTAACGTGTGGAGCTGACCGGTACTAATAGGCCGAGGACTTGACC
>NZ_JBITLU010000044.1:0-3863 GCF_044465525.1 Nonomuraea sp. NPDC049646
GCGACCTTCTACCCCTGGCCCAGCCTCGCCTTCGTCCCGATCCGCGACGCCCCGCCGTGCCGGTGGGCCTTCGCCTGGCGTACGGCGAGCGAGACACCGCTCATCCGCGCCTTCGCCCGCGCAGCAGCCGACACCCGGCAACCGACGGAGTAGCACGCGTCCTGCGGTTCGAGTCGGCGGCGTTCCGGGCCTTGACGGCACTGGAGCACCAGGGCGGCGACCTACAGGGACTGGGCCGCGAACGCGTCCGCCCACACAACACCGAGAGCCGACGGGCGCCCAGCCCTCGGAAGATCCCGAGGGGTCAGGAGCCCGGCAGTTCTGGGGCGGGCGTGGCGTTGTGGCGCTGGTAGTGGCGTGCGGCCCGGGCGCGGTTGCCGCATGACGGCTTGCACCACTCCTGCCGCCCGTGGCTCTTGAGGAAGTAGCGTACGCAGCGCGGCGCGTTGCAGGCCCGCAACTGCTCACGCTGCGGACCGCTCAGGAATTCGATGGCCGCCCGCGCCAGGGCTGCGATCAACTGGACGCGCGCGTCGCGCTCGGTCGACAACACCTCCGTACGGGGTGCTCCGCTCGTGGGCCAGTCGAGCTGCGGGACGATTGCTTCCCGGGCGGCAGCCGCGTTGAGGTGCGCCAGCGCCTGGTCGACCGGCATCAGCCGGTGGGCGTCGGCCCGGCTCGGCGGCGCCGGGCTGACCGCTCGCGCGAACAGCGCCCGCACGGCCCGGCGGAGCTCGACGATCTCGCTCCTGAGCTCCTCGCCCACCGTGAGCTCCGCGACGTCGAGGCGGCCGGCCAGCAACTCGGCCTGCTGGCGGATCCAGCGGGTGGCGCCCTGCGCCGTTGCCAGGTCGTCGGCTACACCGCCGTCGCCGTCGTGGCGGATCGTGCTCGCCAGTTCCAGTGCCGGCCAGCGCTCCACTCGAACCTCCCGGTTGCTCACGGCCTCTTCCGTACTCTATGGTCCCTAACGCTAAATCTCATTTAACCATTAGACAGCTTGGGGATCGTACGATGACCTTGCTCCTGGCCCAGATCAGCGACCTGCACCTTGACGGCACCGACAGGGCGACCCGACGTGCCACCCACGTCATGGACTACCTGAAGGCGCTGCCCCGCCCGGTGGACGCCCTGCTGGTCACCGGCGACATCGCCGATCACGGCGAGGAGGCCGAGTACGAGCAGGCCGCCCGGATCCTGGCCGCCCCCTTCCCGGTGCTCACCTGCCCCGGCAACCACGACGTCCGCCCGGCCTACCGCAAGGCGCTGCTGCGAGAGCGATCCGCGCCCGGCCCCGTCAACCGGGTGCACCACGTCGCCGGCACCGCCGTCCTGATGTGCGACTCCACCATTCCCGGACGCGACGAGGGCCGGCTCGACGCCGAAACCCTCGCCTGGATGCACGCCACCCTCGACGGGCTCGCCCCGGGCACGCCCGCGCTGATCGCCTTCCATCAACCGCCCGTCGTGCTCCACCACCCGTTGCCCGACTCCGGGCGGCTGGAGGCGCCCGGCGACCTGGCCACGCTGCTCGACGCATATCCGCAGGTCGTCGCCGTGCTCACCGGCCACGCTCACACCGCGGCCGCTTCCACCTTCGCCGGTCGTCCCCTGATCGTCGCGCCGGCCGTCACCTGGACCCTGCGCCTGCCGTGGGAGGGCGACCAGCCCGCCGACCGCGACCAACCGCCCGGCCTCGCCTTCCACATCCTGGACGACGACCACCGCCTCACCACCCACTTCCGCGTCGTGCTCCAGGCATGACCCACACGTACGCGGTCGCTGCGTTCCTCCTGGCGATCCTGCCCATCATCGCCACTCCGGGCGCCAGCCTGACCCTGCTCATCCAGCACGTCACGGCCGGCGGTCACCGGCAGGCCCTCCCGATCATCCTCGGCACGGTCAGCGGCCTGTACGCCCACGCCACCCTGGCCATCGCCGGACTGTCGGCCCTGGTCATGCACTCCAGCCGGGCCTTCACCGTCGTCAAGCTCCTCGGGGCGGCCTACCTCGTCGGCCTCGGCCTGTGGACCTGGCGCTCCACCACCCTGCCCCCGCCTCCCAAGCTGACGGAGCAGCCGATGCGTACCGGCTCCGTCTACACCCAGGCGCTGCTCGCGAACGTACTCAACCCCAAGGCCGCCTCCATCTACCTGACCCTGGTCCCGCAGTTCATCGTGCCCGACCGTCCCCTCAACGGGCAGATCCTCACCCTGGCCACCGCCCATGCCCTACTGATGGCGGTGTGGCTGCTGACCTGGACGGCCCTTGTTCGCCAAGGGGCACACCTTCTGCACAGGGCCCGCTTCAGGCGTGCAGTCGGCAAGGTGACGGCGGTGGTGCTCGTCGTCCTCGGTGTCCGGGCCGCCACGACGTAGGCGCTGTCGCGCCCGACTGATCCCGGGAAGCGGCGTTGGGCGCCGATGGCACTGATCGCCCGGACGTTGCGTGCCGCGGCTGTTGCTCGCAGCGGAGTCCTCGTTGTCACGTTGAAGGCGGACGGCACGGATCAGGCCGGGCTGAACGGCGACGGGCGATCATGATGAGCGGCGGCACCAGGACGGTCAGGACGCCGCCGATCCACGACACGCTCACCGGCCCGGCTGCGTCGACCGCCAGGCCGCCGGCGAAGGCGCCGAGGGCGATCGACAGGTTGAACGTCGAGACGTACAGGGAGGACGCGGCCTCGGTGGCGGTGGGGGCGGCGTCGAGTATCCAGGTCTGGAAGGTGACCGGGACGGCCCCGTACGCCAGCCCCCAGACGACCAGGATCGCGGCCGCGGACCAGACGTCGTGGCTGCCGATCGCGACGGCGACCATGGCGGCGGTGAGCAGCAGGCCGATGCCGCACACGGTCTGCCGCAGGCGCGTGGTGACCAGGGCACCGGCCAGGAAGTTGCCGCAGATGCCGGCGACGCCGAAGACGAGGAGCAGCACGCTGATCATGCCGTCGGGGACGCCGCCGTCCAGAAGGATGGGCCGCAGGAAGGTGTAGGCGGTGAAGTGCCCGGTGACGGCCAGGAAGGTCATGGCGATGCCGGTGCGAAGGGCGCGGTGGATGCGCAGGACGCGCGGCAGGTCGGCGAACGTCAGGGTGCGCTGCGGCGCCACCTTCGGCATCACGATGACCATGCAGGCCAGCGAGATCAGGCCGAGCACGCCGACGGCGGCGAACGCGGTGCGCCAGCCGGCGAGGTCACCGGTCAGGGTGCCGGCGGGCACGCCGAGCACGGACGCGGTCTCGACGCCGCCGAAGACGACCGCGGTGGCGCGGGCGACGTGGCGTTCGGGCACCAGGCGCAGGGCGATGCCCCCGGCCAGGGACCAGAAGCCGCCGACGCTGATGCCGATCAGGAAGCGGGCCAGCAGGACGACGGCGAAGCCGGTGGCGAGGGCGGAGGCGAGGTTGGCCGCGCCCACGATGCCGATCAGCAGGGCCAGCACCAGGCGGCGGTCGATGCGGGCGGTGGCCACGGTGACCAGCGGCGCCGCGGCGGCGGCGACCAGTCCGGGCACGGTGACCATGAGCGCGGTGGTGCCCTCGGACAGGTCGAGGGCGGCGCCGATGGGGGTGAGCAGTCCGACGGGCAGCAGTTCGGACGTCATCAGGGCGAAGATGCCCAGCGTGACGGCGAGGATCGCGAGCCAGCCCCGGACCGGCGAGGGGTCCTGGGCCGCGTCCGGCGACCCGGCGTCGATGGCGGTCATGGGTGTGGGCCTTTCCGGATGTGGTCAGGGCGCGGGGGGGGGGCGCCCCCCCGCCGCCCCCCCCCCCCCGCGGGGGGGGGCGGGGGGGGCCCGGGGGGGGGGGGTTTGGCGGGGTGACCCTTAATAGGGTGAACGCCGTGTACCGGTATAAAAAA
>NZ_JBITLU010000045.1:0-1996 GCF_044465525.1 Nonomuraea sp. NPDC049646
TGTCTAGTCCCATGAGATGCCTGACGTTTCTGTCCCAGGACATAGGCGACAGGTGATCTAGGAAACATGGTCGACCTTGCGGGGCCGATGCACTTTGACGTTGCGGACCGGAAGGTCGGTGGTGCGGTGCACGGTACGCGGCCCCTCGTCCAGATCGATGGTCAGAGTGGTGTCGCTGACGTGCACCGTGACGACCCGGCCGACATACAGCCGGCCCAGGGAGACGGTCTGCCGGGTGACCATGATGACGCCGAAGGAGCTCGCACGCCGCTGCACCGTGATCGGCGACCGCTCCGGGACAGGCGGCGGGCCGGCAGGGCGAGCACCACGCAGCATCAGGCACCTCTGCCAGATCAACGGGTTCGGCCGCGTGCGCAGCAGCTGCCGGGTGTCAGGGTCGAGGAACATCAGGGTCTTCTCCTCGATCCGGATGGTGACCCGACGCCCGCCCAGGATCTCGGCGGCCAGCAGGTAGCGGCCGACCAGGCTGACCATGCCGTACTTGTTCACCGTCCGCTCCACCTCCACCACGGCGTCGTTCTCGGCCTACGGCAGCGGCGACGGCCCGGCCGGGCGGCCACCATCGGCGAACAGGCGGGCCAGGTCGTTGGTCGACAGGTGTGAGCGCAGGCTTTTGAGCCGCGCTCCGCCGACCAGCAAATGGATCACGTTCACGTCCGCCCAGAAGGTGATCACCTGACCGGCGCGGGCCGGGCCGAGCCAGAACTGCTTGCCGGCCACGCCCAGATTGCCGCTACCCGGCACTACCCGGTCGAACTCGATAGGGCCGCCCGACCAGGACGCCGCCGACCTCGTCGGACGCCTGGCCACCTGCGTGTCCTCGTTGCTGGGTTTGGGGCGCTTCGGCCCGGCAGCAGCGGCGTCGGCTGCATCGTCCGTGGCAGGTGCCGGGTCTGGTTGGGCGGTCAGGATGGTCGGCAGGCGCAGCGGCAGCAGCTCCCGCTCGGCCTCGCCCACCGGCGTGAACCGGTCGGCCGGGACGGCCATGTCCAGGCTCTGATGCGGTCTGGCGGTGTTGTAATGGGCCACCCACGCGTCCAGCTCGGCCTGGAACGCGGCCAGGTCCTCGAACGGGCCGGCGTCATCCAGCAGCTCGCGGCGCATGCTCTGATGGAAGCGCTCCACCTTCCCGGTCGTGGTGGGCGAGCGCGGCTGGGTGAGCCGGTGCACGATGGCGTTGTCCCGGCAGATCCGGTCGAACAGCACCTCACCGCCATGGCCGAACCGCGCGGTGAACTGCTTGCCGTTGTCCGTCAGCACCTCACCCGGCGCTCCGAACGCCCACAGCGCCTCGGTGAAGGCCAGGCAGACAGCCCGGCCGGTGGCCCGCACCACCGCTTTGGCGATCACGCAGAAGCGGGAGTGGTCGTCGACGCCGGTCACCACCTTGACCTCACGCCCATCGGCCAAGAACACGCCGCCGACGATGTCCATCTGCCATAACTCCATCGGCGCCGCACGCTGCCAGCGCCGATAGACCCGCTTACGCCGCCCCGCACCAGGCTCGATCAGCCCATGACGCACCAGCGCCCGATACACCCCCATCCGCGACGGCGGCGGATCGATCCCGCGCCGCCCGGCCTCGTGCGCCAGCCGGACCGGACCCCACCGCGGATGCTGCCGCCGAAGCTCACATACCAGCACCTCCACCTCCGCCCGCATCTGTGACGGAGACGAATGCGGCCGCCGCGAGCGATCCACCAGCCCGCCCAGCCCCGACTCCCGATAACGCGACACCCAGCCCGACAACGTCTGCCGCGCCACCCCGACCTCCCGGGAGACCTCGGTCACCGACGCGCCGGCCAGGACCGCCAGCACAGCCCGATACCGCTGCTCGACAACGGACATATCCACCAGGGCCAATCCCGGCCTCCTGACGCACGACGCCGCAACGACGCACGCCAGACTGGCCGACAACAGCACCTGTCACCCATGTCTTGGGATCGACGTGTCAAGCATGTCCCGGGACAGGACA
>NZ_JBITLU010000046.1:0-1986 GCF_044465525.1 Nonomuraea sp. NPDC049646
CCCTTGTCCTTCAGGCGCTCGGCCCACGCCTCGGCGATGCCCGAGATGTCCCAGCCACGCGCGGCGATCCACCCCAGGTGGGTCTCCAGCACCTGGCCGACGTTCATCCGGCCGGGCACGCCCAGCGGGTTGAGGATGATGTCGACCGGGGTGCCGTCCTCAAGGAACGGCATGTCCTCGACCGGCAGGATCTTGGAGATGACGCCCTTGTTGCCGTGGCGGCCGGCCAGCTTGTCGCCGTCGGTGATCTTACGCTTCTGGGCCACGTAGACGCGGACCAGCTCGTTGACGCCCGGCGGGAGCTCGTCGCCCTCGTCGCGGCTGAACACGCGCACGCCGATGACCTTGCCCTGCTCGCCGTGCGGCACCTTCAGCGAGGTGTCGCGGACCTCACGGGCCTTCTCACCGAAGATGGCGCGCAGCAGCCGCTCCTCCGGGGTCAGCTCGGTCTCGCCCTTCGGGGTGACCTTGCCGACCAGGATGTCGCCGGGGACGACCTCGGCGCCGATCCGGATGATGCCGCGCTCGTCGAGGTCGGCCAGGACCTCTTCCGACACGTTGGGGATGTCCCGGGTGATCTCCTCCGGGCCCAGCTTGGTGTCGCGGGCGTCGACCTCGTGCTCCTCGATGTGGATCGAGGACAGGACGTCGTCCTGGACCAGGCGCTGGGACAGGATGATGGCGTCTTCGTAGTTGTGGCCCTCCCACGGCATGAACGCCACGAGCAGGTTCTTGCCGAGCGCCATCTCACCGTTGTCGGTGCAGGGGCCGTCGGCGATGACCTGGTTGACCTCGACCCGGTCGCCCTCGGCGACGATGGGCTTCTGGTTGAAGGAGGTGCCCTGGTTGGAGCGCTTGAACTTGGCGACCCGGTACGTCGTACGCGTGCCGTCGTCGTTCATGACGGTGACGTAGTCGGCCGAGACCTCCTCCACCACGCCGGCCTTCTCGGCGCTGATGACGTCGCCGGCGTCGGTCGCGGCACGGTACTCCATGCCGGTGCCGACCAGCGGCGCCTCGCTCTTGAGCAGCGGCACCGACTGGCGCTGCATGTTGGAGCCCATGAGCGCGCGGTTGGCGTCGTCGTGCTCGAGGAAGGGGATCATCGCGGTGGCGACCGACACCATCTGGCGCGGCGACACGTCGATGTAGTCGACTTCCTCGGCACGGGCGAGTTCGGTCTCGCCGCCCTTGGTACGGACCAGGACGCGGGACTCGGCGAACGACCCGTCGGGGTTGAGCGTCGTGTTGGCCTGCGCCTTGACGTAGCGGTCTTCCTCGTCGGCCGTCAGGTAGTCGATCTGGTCGGTCACCCTGCCGTCGACGACCTTGCGGTAAGGCGTCTCGACGAAGCCGAAGGCGTTGATGCGGCCGTAGGAGGCCAGCGAGCCGATCAGACCGATGTTCGGGCCTTCAGGGGTCTCGATCGGGCACATCCGGCCGTAGTGGGACGGGTGCACGTCACGGACCTCGAAGCCGGCCCGCTCACGGGACAGACCACCGGGGCCGAGCGCGGACAAACGCCGCTTGTGCGTCAGGCCGGCCAGCGGGTTGGTCTGGTCCATGAACTGCGACAGCTGCGAGGTGCCGAAGAACTCCTTGATGGAGGCCACGACGGGACGGATGTTGATCAGGGTCTGCGGCGTGATCGCCTCGACGTCCTGGGTGGTCATCCGCTCGCGGACGACGCGCTCCATGCGGGCCAGGCCCAGGCGGACCTGGTTCTGGATGAGCTCGCCGACGCTGCGCAGGCGGCGGTTGCCGAAGTGGTCGATGTCGTCGATCTCGACGATCACCTCACCGTTGGCGCCCGGCATCGACTCCTCGCCCGCGTGCAGGCGGACGATGTACTCGATGGTGGCGACGATGTCCTCTTCGGTCAGCGTGCCCTGCGTGATCTCGGAGTCGACCCCGAGCTTCTTGTTGATCTTGTAGCGGCCCACCTTGGCCAGGTCGTACCGCTTGGGGTTGAAGTACAGGTTCTCC
>NZ_JBITLU010000047.1:0-1857 GCF_044465525.1 Nonomuraea sp. NPDC049646
ACGCCCAGCGGGTTGAGGATGATGTCGACCGGGGTGCCGTCCTCAAGGAACGGCATGTCCTCGACCGGCAGGATCTTGGAGATGACGCCCTTGTTACCGTGCCGGCCGGCCAGCTTGTCGCCGTCGGTGATCTTACGCTTCTGCGCGATGTACACCCTGACCAGCTCGTTCACCCCGGGCGGCAGCTCGTCGCCGTGCTCCCTGGAGAAGGTGCGCACGTCGATGACCGTGCCGCGCTCCCCATGGGGCACCTTCAGCGAGGTGTCGCGGACCTCGCGGGCCTTCTCCCCGAAGATGGCGCGCAGCAGCCGCTCCTCCGGGGTCAGCTCGGTCTCGCCCTTCGGGGTGACCTTGCCGACCAGGATGTCGCCGGGCACCACCTCGGCGCCGATGCGGACGATCCCGCGCTCGTCGAGGTCGGCCAGGACCTCCTCGGAGACGTTGGGGAGGTCGCGGGTGATCTCCTCCGGGCCCAGCTTGGTGTCGCGGGCGTCGACCTCGTGCTCCTCGATGTGGATCGAGGACAGGACGTCGTCCTGCACCAGGCGCTGGGACAGCACGATCGCGTCCTCGTAGTTGTGGCCCTCCCACGGCATGAACGCCACCAGCAGGTTCTTGCCGAGCGCCATCTCACCGTCGTCGGTGCAGGGCCCGTCGGCGATGACCTGGCCGGCCTCGACCCGGTCGCCCTCGGCGACGATGGGCCTCTGGTTGAAGCAGGTGCCCTGGTTGGAGCGCCTGAACTTGGCGACCCGGTACGTGGTGCGCGTGCCGTCGTCGTTCATGACGGTGACGTAGTCGGCCGAGACCTCCTCCACCACGCCGGCCTTCTCGGCGCTGATGACGTCGCCGGCGTCGGTCGCGGCACGGTACTCCATGCCGGTGCCGACCAGCGGCGCCTCGCTGCGGATCAGCGGCACCGACTGGCGCTGCATGTTCGCGCCCATCAGGGCGCGATTGGCGTCGTCGTGCTCCAGGAACGGGATCATCGCGGTGGCGACCGACACCATCTGGCGCGGCGACACGTCGATGTAGTCGACCTCGCGGGAGGCCACGTAGTCGGTCTCGCCGCCCTTGGTGCGGACCAGGACGCGGGCGTCGGTCAGCTCGCCGTCCGCGCCCAGGGACGAGTTCGCCTGGGCGACGACGAACCGGTCCTCCTCGTCGGCCGTCAGGTAGTCGATCCGGTCGGTGACCCTGCCGTCGACGACCTTGCGGTAGGGCGTCTCGATGAAGCCGAAGGCGTTGAGACGGCCGTAGCAGGCGAGGTAGCCGATGAGGCCGATGTTCGGGCCCTCGGGCGTCTCGATCGGGCACATCCGGCCGTAGTGGGACGGATGCACGTCACGGACCTCCATCCCGGCCCGCTCACGGGACAGACCACCGGGGCCCAGGGCGTTCAGCCGCCGCTTGTGCGTCAGGCCGGCCAGCGGGTTGATCTGGTCCATGAACTGCGACAGCTGCGAGGTGCCGAAGAACTCCTTCATCGACGCCACCACCGGCCGGATGTTGATCAAGGTCTGCGGCGTGATCGCCTCGACGTCCTGGGTGGTCATCCGCTCCCGGACGACCCGCTCCATGCGGGCCAGGCCCAGCCGGACCTGGTTCTGGACGAGCTCGCCGACGCTGCGGATGCGCCGGTTGCCGAAGTGGTCGATGTCGTCGAGCTCCACGACGACCTCGCCCATGGACGTCTCCCCCGCGTGCAGCCGCACCAGGTACTCGATCATCGAGACGACGTCGTCCTCGGTCAGCGTGCCCCGCGTGATCTCGGAGTCGACCCCGAGCTTCTTGTTGATCTTGTAGCGGCCCACCTTGGCCAGGTCGTACCGCTTGGGGTTGAAGTACAGGTTCTCC
>NZ_JBITLU010000048.1:0-1318 GCF_044465525.1 Nonomuraea sp. NPDC049646
GAGGGCTCACCCCGAAGCGTGGACACGGGTTGTCATGCGGCGAGCAGCACCTTATCGGTGGTTTGCTGCTCGTAGTCGATAGGGCTGAGGTAGCCGAGGGCGGAGTGTCTCCTTCGAGTGTTGTAGCGAGTGATCCACTTGAAGACGGCCAGGCGGGCCTCACGCGCCGAGGACCAGCGCTTGGCGCCCTGCAGCGTTTCGCGTTTGAGGGTGGCGTTGAACGCCTCCGCCGCGGCGTTGTCGGCGCTGGTGCCGACGGCTCCCATGGACTGGCGCACACCGAGCTCGGCACAGACCCTGGCGAACTCGGCCGAGGTGTACTGGGCCCCGTGATCGGCATGGAAGATCGCGCCGTGCAGACCGCCCCGTGTCGCAGCGGCCGCGCGCAGCGCGTCGCTCACCAGCTCGGCGCGCATGTGATCGGCGATCGACCAGCCCGCCAGCCGCCGCGAACACAGATCCAGCACGGTCGCCAGATACAGGAACCGGCCCTCGCCGACGGGCAAGTAGGTGATGTCGCCGACATAGCGCTGGTTCGGGGCCGGCGCGGTGAAGTCCCGCCCGATCAGGTCGGGCACCTTCTGATGCGAGGGTTCCGGCACCGTGGTGCGGACCTTCTTACGCAGGTGCAGCCCGACGATGCCGCAACGGCGCATCACCCGCGCGACCCGCTTGTGGTTGACCGTGTGGCCCCTGGCGCGCAGCTCGGCGGTGATGCGCGGACTGCCGTAGGTGCCGTCGAACGCGCCGTGGATCTGCTTGATCTCCGCGGCGAGTGCGGCATCGGCCGCGGCCCGCTCCGCCCGGGCCGGCGCCGCCCTGCGCCACCGGTAGAAGCCCGAGCGGGACACCTTCAAGACCCGGCACAGCCGCTTGACGCCGAAGGCGCCGGCGTGGTCGTCGACGAACTCGAAGCGGCTCACCAGTTCGTCTCTCCGGCGAAATACTTCGCTGCCCGGCGCAGGATGTCGCGCTCCATCTCCAGCTCCCGGATCCGTGCCTTGAGCTGCTTGTTCTCCTCTTCCAGCACGTCGTCGGACGATAGCGGGCCCCGCGCCGGCCGCTTGTGCGGGGCCCGCTTCTTCGCGCCCGCAGTGCCCTCCGCCTGGGCCTGACGCACCCAGTTACGCAGTGTCTCCCGGCTGATCCCCAGGTCCTCGGCCACCGAGGCCAGCGTCTGTCCCGGATCGGACAGATACAACGCGACGGCGTCCGCCTTGAACTCCGGCGGATACGACTTCATCGCCACGTGGAACTCCTTGTCTCCGGATCTCCATCATCCGGTACTCAAGGTGTCCACACCTCGGGGGCAGGGCCC
>NZ_JBITLU010000049.1:0-1303 GCF_044465525.1 Nonomuraea sp. NPDC049646
GAGAAGTCCGGGCCGGCGGTGCCGCAGGCGGGCTCGCCGGAGGCGGCGGCGACGCTGACGGCGCTCCAGGCGGCCTTGGTGCTGTTGCACTCGGCGCTGTTGGCGCCGTACAGCTCGATGGCCGCGGCGACCGAGGCCGAGCGGATGTTGGCGTAGCGCCAGGAGGACGTCTTGCGGTTCAGGGCGCCCATGTAGATCTTGCCGGCCTTCTGGACGCTGACGCCGGTCACCGAGGACGGCCCGCCGGAGCAGATCGGGCTGGAGGGCTTGCCGCCGCCGGGGTTGCTGCCCTCGGCCAGCAGGTAGAACCAGTGGTTGAGCGGCCCGGCCGCCGAGTGCACCTCGGTGTTGGGGATGGAGGAGGAGTAGCAGTTGGGGTCGCCCAGGGCGCTGGGGTTGTACATGTTGCGGATCGGGCCCTGGCCGACCAGGTCGACCTCCTCGCCCACCAGGTAGTCCGGCGGGTCGTTGGGGTTGTTGGCATACGCTTCGGTGAGCGCGCCGAAGATGTCGCCGGTGCCCTCGTTGATGCCGCCGTTCTCGTTGCCCGAGCCGGCGCCGCCGGGGGTGGTCTGGAAGATGGCGTGGCCGAACTCGTGGGCCACCACGTCGATCGGGGTGGCCTGCTGGGTGTTGGCCTGGTTGTGGCCGAAGTTGGTGTAGCTGCCGTTCCAGTAGGCGTTGACATCACTGAGGCCGACGCGGGCGGGGAAGCCGCGGCCGCTGCCGTCGATGCCGCTGCGGCCCAGCCAGTCACGCAGCATGTCCCACTCGCGCTGGACGCTGAACAGGGCGTCCACGCAGGCGGTCTCCAGGTTGGTGCCCGAGCCGTTGCCCCAGGCGTCGTCGGTGCCGGTGTAGGCCGACCCGCCCTGGCCGCCGCACTGGATGCCGGGCCGGGTGGTGTCGGTCATGGAGTAGGAGCTGCCCGACCCGCTGGTGTTGATGGTGACCTGGCCGTAGTAGAAGCCGTTGCCGCTGCCCTCGCGGACCAGGTCGACGGCGTCGGCGACGGCGCCGGTGCGGGCGTCGACGTAGACGTTCTGCACGCTGGGCTTGCCGTCGGCCAGGCCGGAGACCTTGACCTCCCAGGCCAGCCTCGGCGTCTGGCCCTGGGCCAGGACGACCAGGCGGGGGGCGGCGCTGTCGTCCACGCGCGACAGGCGGGCCTTGGCGGCGGCGGTGGCCTTGCCGGCGCTGACGGTGGCCTTGGTGGCGACGTCACGCGTGGTGGGGCCGGTGGCCGAGACGGTGTCGCGGACGTGCCCGGCGGCGTCGGTGACCACGACGGCGTCGCCGCCGA